>DUQR01000003.1 GCA_012837715.1 Bacillota bacterium
CGACCGGCTGGGAGAGTAGGTCGTTGCCAGGAATTAATTTTAAACCCGGATCTAATACAGATCCGGGTTTTACTATGCTAGGATCAGATCTTTTGTAAGCCTGGATCTATGGAAGTAGGTCCGGGTATTTTGTTTTTATAGAGAATATTTTATTTCGATAGTTAGTTTTAGCCAAAAGAATTCTGTTAAATATTCTGAACGACTGCTGTCTATTACCCCACAGTTCAATTAGGAACATGAGGAAGAAGGTGTAGATCCATCCGGGAAGAGGATGGGCAAATAGTGTGGGAAACTACACTTCTGTTTTTGCTGTTATTGGCGGGTGGATGGATGAAGGATTCTAAAAAGTATAAGAAGGAAATAAAAATGGGATGGAGAATATTATAAATAACTTTTAAAAAGAACTTTAGAAACATTAATGACACAGAAGGATACCAGTAAGCCCGATTTCTTACTGAGGTAATAAGAGTAAAGGTTGGAAATATGAAAAAAGTAATTAACCAGGAATTAATGCGAAATACCAATAAAACTCAGATTCTTAAATGTATCAAGGAGAAGCAGCCGGTTTCAAAGCGGGAAATCGCCGAAGAACTGGGGTTAAGCACTACCACCATATCGACTTTTATTAAAGAATTGGGGCATGAACGGATGATTCGGCCCAGCGGAATTGGTCAGTCCACCGGGGGGCGAAGATCTGTCCTTTACCAACTCAACCCAGAATACGTGTATACTTTAGGAATCGATCTTAAAGTAGATCGTTTAATCGGCGTTTTATTGGACTTTAAGGGAGAAATTTGCGGTTCAAAAGCGACGGATCTTTCAGACCAGGATGAGTGGAAGGTCATTCCATTAATTAACAACTTTATTCAGGAGATTTTGACCGAAAACAAACTTTCCATCAGACAATTGGGCGGGATTGGAATCGGGGTGCCGGGTGTCCTGAATAGTGAGTCCAGGGTTATTGAATTTGCGCCGAATTTAGGGTGGAGAAATGTGGATTTGCCGGCGATGTTGGCTCTTAATAAACCGGTTTATCTGGAAAATGAGGCTAATGCTGGAGCGCTGGGGGAAAGGGTTTTCGGGAGCGCGAAAAATGTTTCTCATTTGGTTTATATTTCCGTGGGGATGGGAATAGGTTGTGGGTTGCTGATCGAAAACAAATTGTTTTCGGGTAATTGCCAGCAGGCAGGGGAGTTTGGACACATGGTAGTGGAACCAATGGGTTTACGCTGCCGTTGTGGAAACCGCGGCTGTTGGGAAGTTTATGCCTCCAATTCGGCTGCTTTGCGGATGTATAAGGGAAGCAATCAGGAGAATCCGGTTCTCTTTCAAGGGTTTCTCCAAAAATGTAGAGCTGGGGAAAGCGAAGCGATAAAAGTATTGGAGACCGTTGCTCAATATTTGGGAATCGGAATCGCCAACATTATCAATGGTTTAAATCCAGAAATGGTCGTGATCGGAGGAGAGCTGATCGAGGTTAAGGAGTTAATCTATAATTCTTTAGTCAAAACGATTAAAGAACGGACCCTAGAAAAATCCTTTGCTAGTGTACGCTTAGAGTTTTCGCAATTGGGTAACAAAGCAGTAGCTCTGGGGATGGGCAATATTGTCCTTGACCAAATGCTGAAGACCGAGCCTTGATGATGGGACGAAAGAGAGGTGATCATTGGCGGGAAGGGTTTAGTGTGGAAAAAGAAGTAAAGGGAGTAAAGGGTGGTGAAAATGGAATATTTACTAGGGTATGACATCGGTAGTTCTTCGATTAAGGCTTCATTGCTGGCGACCGAAGGTCAACTGGTTGCTTCGGCAACTTCACCCCAGACCGAGTTGGCCATCATAGCCAAACAACCGGGGTGGGCGGAACAAGAACCAAGTACCTGGTGGGAACATGTTAAGTTGGCCACTGCCGAATTGTTGGCCAAGAGCCAAGTTCAACCCGGGCAGATTAAAGCAATTGGCATCTCCTACCAGATGCATGGCTTGGTTCTGGTTGACAAGGAAAAACGAGTTCTACGTCCCGCCATCATCTGGTGTGATAGCCGAGCTGCTGGGATCGGGGATCGGGCCTTTGCCGATTTAGGTGAAGAGCAATGTTTGTCCCGCTTTTTAAATTCCCCGGGTAATTTTACCGCTTCTAAGCTGAAATGGGTTCAAGAGAACGAACCGGAGATTTATGGAAAAATACATAAGGCGATGCTTCCCGGTGATTATATCGGAATGATGTTAACCGGAGAGATAAAAACAACCCCCTCTGGTTTGTCCGAAGGGATTCTTTGGGATTTCCAGGAACAAAAGTTGGCGGCAACCCTTTTACAATACTACGGAATTGACCAGGATTTAATACCGGAAGTGGCGCCGACTTTCTCTCCACAAGGACAATTGACGGTTCAGGCTGCGAACGAACTGGGATTGAAACCGGGGACCGTGGTCGCCTACCGGGCAGGGGACCAACCCAATAACGCCTTTTCCCTTAATGTGCTCAACCCGGGCGAAGTAGCGGCGACGGCTGGAACCAGTGGTGTGGTTTACGGTGTTGGGGCGAAGCCCGAATATGATCCTAAATCGAGGGTTAACACCTTTTTACATGTGAATCATCAGCCAGAAGACCCCCGTTATGGGATTCTGCTCTGTCTGAACGGGACAGGAATTTTAAACCGGTGGCTTAAACAAAACTTGATGGATGAGGCGGTCACTTATGACGAGATGAACGCCCTCGCGAGCAAGGTTCCGCCCGGCGCGGACGGAATAATGATCTTCCCTTACGGGAATGGGGCGGAACGGACCTTGGAGAATAAGGAGATCAATGCCTCAATCCGGGGACTGAATTTCAATCTCCACCATCGTGGTCATCTCCTCCGGGCCGGGCAGGAAGGGATCGTCTTTGCCCTTAATTATGGTTTGGGGATCATGAAGAAGATGGGAGTAGATATCAACTTAGTGCGGGCCGGCCAAGCCAATATGTTTTTAAGTCCGTTATTTAGCGAAGTGTTTGCCACTGTGACCGGAGCACGGGTAGAACTGTACAATACTGACGGGGCCCAGGGTGCAGCCCGGGGTGCGGGCTTAGGGGCCGGGGTTTATGCGAACCCATCGGAAGCTTTTGCCGGTCTGAAAGCTGAAAAGACGATCGAACCCAATCCTAAGTTGGTATCGGTTTACCAAGATCTTTATCAAGAATGGGCGGCGGTTCTACAAACCCAATTGAAAAAATAAAGGAGGTTTATTGATGAGTAAAAAAACTTCATTCCATTCGATTTGTCGGTGGACATTTAGTCCGGGGAAAGGTGGATTTGTTCCGGCTGATATGCGCCCGCAATGGGATGGGCAGCATTTATCTACGGCTGGGGTCGTGAAGATTATTAAAGAGAAAATCGCGCCCCGTCTACCCGAATGGATCCAATTAGGTTATGAGGTTCATTATGATACGGAGATTAATGAGCAAAATGTGGCTGAGGTCTCCGATGCCCTAACCGATGCTGGCGTTTACCTGGCCATGATCACTCCCGGTGCCCATAGCCATTTTGCCTATGGCGGAGTTGCTTCCTTAGATCCGAACGAACGGCGGCAGGCGGAAGAACTTGGGGTACGGACCGTGGATTTGGCCTATGGACCGTTAAAAAAGAATTGGCATCCTGATCCCAAAATGGCCCCTTCTTTCATTTTATGGAATGGTTCCTATGGCTATGATCTGGCGACCATCGGGGTAAAACAGATGTATCAGAACTTAAAAGAGAGCGTAGCCGAACTTTGTAAATACGAAGCGAAACAAGGGGGCGCCCTCTATATTGGAATTGAACCGAAACCGAATGAAGGACATCCGGCAATGTTGCTGCCCACGGTTGCCTCTGCTCTCTTGTTCTTCCGCAGGCTAGAGGAAGAATTCGGTATTTCCCGGGAGAAGAAAGGAGTTAACAAAGAGTTTGGGCATACCGAAATGATCGGTCTTGACCATGTCTATGATACGGTGGAAGAACTGGATAACAACGCAATGGTACATATGCATCTAAATAGTCAGGGTTACAATGATGGTATTACCCTAGGTGGACCGGGGCGTTATGATATTGACCATGGCACCAAGATTACCGGTTTCAATATCGCCATTGCCGGACTGATACGGGAGGCCGGATACCATCGGTGGTATGGCCATGATATGCTGGTGCGGGCCTATGATAATGAAGAACAAGGGATCGACCGGGTGGTCCGGAGCATCTTAAGCTGGGAAGCTTGTGCGATGGCTGCAGCGGAGATCGATACTAAAGCCCTCATGACTGCTTTAGCAGAACGGGCAACAGGTAAGGCAGAAGATATTATGAGAAACGCTGTGGTGGAAGCCCATAAAGCCTTTAACCGGTTGTATCAGGCCTAAGAAAGCTTATCGAGGCGTAAATAAGTTCCCCCCCAACCAAATCAATAACAAGGTCAAAGAAGGAAGCTTTTGCTTCCTTCTTTCCGTCTGTCTACTTTTGGAATGGCTTTTTTGTCTCTGCCCGGAATGAGAGAAGAAAACCCCGTGGTTTGGCTATACCACGGGGTAGTTTAAAACAGGCTCAATTAGGGATAATTTAGGAAAATTTGGTCGATCATAAAGGTAAAATGGCAGCCCCGAGACGAGTCGAACGTCCGACACGCGGTTTAGGAAACCGCTGCTCTATCCTCTGAGCTACGGGGCCGTTAATCTTAGCTCTATTATTATAGCAAAATTGATCGAAAGATGCAAGGTGGTCGCTGACGTTGGCTACCATCCAGCTTGATTGCAGTAAGAAAAATTGAAGCCAGGGGAGTCGACCAGCCTCAACGCCAAAAAATAAAAGCCTCACCAAGGGTGAGGCTGGACATCCTTGTCTTTTTTGGGGGAGACTTCCCTGTCTTTTATATAATCGTATAAAAGGGGAAGAAACTTTAGAATAAATTGTGAAGGCCCACCGTGCAAATGGAACAATTTATCTAACGTAACATATAATATATTAAAGGGGGAGATGGGATGGGGGCGATAAAATACTCGATTTCCGTAGTGAAGCGGGATCCGTTACTTAAAATCAAAGTAACGGGCATTTACAATGAAAATGATCAATACTTTTATTACCAAAATCCGATTACTGGTTGTTGGCAACGGATCAAAGGGGAAGTAAAGCGGGGATGGTTGCCGGAGAGAAAAGGCCTCCCCTTGGAGGTGTTAAAAAAAATAACTTATCGTCTAAAAAGTTTGGCTGACACCTTTTATGAAGAGAATAAAGAGTTATTTGACGGCACAACCCAATGGTTACGGCGTTTACCTTACCGTAAAAAACACGAATAAAAAAACCGGTCAAACCGGTTTTCTGTTTAGATGATCATGGTGCGCCCGGCAGGATTCGAACCTGCGACCTTTTGATTCGTAGTCAAACACTCTATCCAACTGAGCTACGGGCGCTTAAGAACAAATATAATAGTAACATAATTAGGCCTAGAAGTCAAGGCTAGAAAAGCAAGCTAGCTCCAAACAAATGTCAAAGAAAGGAGGGTTATAAAAAAAACAGCCCCCGCATAGTCAAAATAAGGCTTTTTTTGTTCTTTCTCGGCCATTGCTCGGTTATAAGAATAAGGAGAGAATAAAGAGGGAGAGTGTTAATC
>DUQR01000041.1 GCA_012837715.1 Bacillota bacterium
AATCAACCCGCTCCATGCTGTCCGGCCCGCAAACGGTGTTGATCATCCGGTAGGCGGTGGCAAAAAGATAATCGCCAACTAAAACCGCAGTTTTTACCCCCCACCTTTTCCAGACCGCCGGGCGCCCCCGCCGGCGTTCACTTTGGTCGAGTAAATCATCATGGACTAAAGTGGCCAGGTGTAAGAGTTCGAGCCCTAACGCCAGAGCGTGCAGTTGGGGCTGGGCGGCCACCCGTTGGGATCCGCCGGCGCTGAGGATTAATAATTCCCCCCGCAGCCCTTTTCCCGGTGTTGCGAAAAGTTCCTTTAAGATCGCCCGAAGCGGCGTAAACAGCTCATCGTTTTCATCAGGGAGCAGCGTATTTTCGACGCCAAAGAGATTTTTTCCGCTCATTATAACCCCCCATACCATACGGCAAGAATCAGGACTACTCCATTCACTAAATGAAGGAGAATCATCCCGGCACAAGCTGGAACCAATTTCTCCCTTTGCTTTAGCTTACGCCGTCCCCACTGCCACACCCAACCCGCGAGGGGAAGAATCAAAAGAAAAACGGCCAGCAATGGATAGACCCGCAACCGGATGATGACAATACCCAATAAAAGGACCGCGCCGGTTAAAAGCCCGGCCAAAAGGAGGAAACTTTTCTCCGGCCCCAGGCGGACCACCAATGTCCGTTTGCCCGTCCGCTGATCACTTTCGTAATCAGGAACCTCATTAATTAAGATTACGGCGGCGATGAAGAGGCCTACCGGCAACGAAACGAACAAGGCGTCGGGGATAAAGGTGCCGGCCAAAGCGGTCACGGTACCGAGCACCAAAAAAGGGCCAAAGGCCAAACCAACAACTATTTCCCCCAGGCCGGTAGCAGCCAACCGTAAGGGCGGCACTGAATAAAAGTAACCACAGCCCCACCCGGCCAGGCTGCAAAGGAGGACGCCCCACCCCCCACCGGAAAAGGCTAAAACCAAAGCAGAGACCGTTCCCAAAGCGTAACATAGAAAGGCCGCCTTTCTCATCTGGGGGACTGTACAAAGTCCCTTCGTTAGCACTTGGCTTCCCCCGTTAAACAGGGTCGCCCACCGGTTGAGGCGATCCGTCTCCCCATCATAAAGATCATTAACCAGATTAGCCCCGCCATGGTAGCAAAAAACCCCGCCCAGAACCAGGCAAAGACGGAAGAGGGAAACCGGACCCGTGTTACGGGCCATGACTGCGCCAAGCAGAACGGGAACGAGCGAAGCCGAAAAATAATGGACTCTAAGCGCCTGAGTCCAGAGCCTAAACTGGTTCATCCGCCTAACCTCCTGACGGTCATCGCCCACTCCATCTTGACTTCAACTTTGATGGGGAAGGCGGAAAACTCCCTTCCCCAATTGCTCTTCATGCGGCGCCACAGATCCGGTTTAAATGCTTGCAGGTGGCGGCCAACTCCCAGAATATCCGCCCCCAACTCCTGGGCCCGCCGTATAGTCTGTTCCAGCTCGGCTTGGACGGTCGCACTCACTACCTTCTCTAAATCATCCTGGAGCACCGCCAACGGACCGTGCTTCTCTGAAAACTCGACGGTTTCGAATTTACCCCTCACTTTAATTAGGTAAGTTGTTTGCCCATCGATCTCCCGTAACCGGTGGTGGGCGCGAAAATTTTCCGCCCCGACCACAATGGTCTCTCTGGGATGCAAAGGACAAGCCACCTCATAGTTGGAGGTGATATTTTGGTTCAACAAGATGTTCAAACCCCGGGTTTCCAAATTACTCAGCCATCCGGCAAACTTTCCTTTGTGAATGACCGCTGCCCCACCGGTCTGGACCGTCTCCTTACCCATACTGAGCCGTGGCAACACCGGTTCGGTTCCTTCCTCCGACTGCTCTACGAGGAAACGGCCAAAATCGGAGATGTAATTGATGGCGCTTCCACTCTGCGCGGAAAGGAGGTTCTCGATGTAGGCGGAAGGTGTTTGGCTGATGGGCGGCTGCAAATTTAAAATCTCTCTCGCTACCCCGTCGATAATCGCAATTTTAGTCATCCTTTGCACCCGAAAATCCCGTTTAAAATAATCCAGGAGGCGATCAACCCCGATCGTCTTCGCTACTTCGACATTGATTAAGATTAATTGGGTATGACCGAAAAAAAGTTCCCGGTCGATTTGACGTTGAAGTTGGCGAATACCGATCTGTACCAGCTTGGCGGTGGTGCCAAAGACCACAAAGGGCTGATCGCCCCCACCCCCGCCGCCGCCGTCGCCACCCTCGCCCCCCATTTTCGCCGGGACAGGAATTTGGACACTCAGCAGGAACTCGGACGGATCCGCCTCTTCCGTAGCTGGGCGGTCAAAGGCGACGGCGGTGACAAAAGCCCGGGCGTTCAGTTCCAACCCTTGCCAGCACCCTGACGCGGTCAAGACGATAACCAGAAGCATACTGAAGAAAAACCCTTTCTTCCGGAAAGAAGTGGATTTCACCGGTCTATTCATGGCGTTTTTCCTTCCGCAAACTCAAAAAGTAGAGTAAAGGATAGAAAAAAAAGGCAATAACCAGCGACAAAAGGGCCACATAAATGCTCCACCGGGTCCAGATAAAATAATTCTTCAGGCTGGCGCTCAGGTAGTAAGTGACGGGAACCAGCGCCCAAATTATATATGCCTTTTTCCTGACCCGGACCAGCTGCCCTAAAGCCAAACCCACCAAGAAAGAGGAGATCAGCCCGGTGGTATAGAGGGCCGAAATCCAAGAGACAATGAGGACTAAATCCAACCGTTGGAGGATCACCGCCCGGGAGTTCACTGATTTGGCCAACTCAAGGCCGATCCAAGAAAGATCGATTGCTTCTTTATACCCAAAGACGCCCAGCGATACAGCGGTAAAAAAAGTATAAATCAGGGCAATGAAGAAACTCGCCTTCATCGTCGCCTTCGTCGTCTGGCGGGGATTACGGATGTAAGGAACCACCATATTAACCACCGGAAGACTGCCAAAAGCAAAGGTCAGCCCTAACAATTGCTCCATTTGGTCCAGGTTAATCTGGTCTTTGCTAAAGACGGGAAGTAAATGTATGGGGTCAAAATGCTGAAAAGAAGCAACAACAACAAAAAGACCAACGAAGATAGCTATTTCGATCAAAAGCTCATTGACCTGCGCAATTTGGTCAACTTCCCGGGATGCGCCATAGGCGAGAGCCAAAAGATAGGTACCGCTGACAAACCAGGTGGGCGCTCCGGGCAGCAGGGAAATATTGACCAACTCTTGGAGAATCCGGATATTAACCGGAATAACCAGATAAAGGAGGGCAATAAAAGCCAGGTTGAAAAGCAAACCGATCACTTTTCCCAGCAGCCGGGGGCTGTATTCAATGATCGTCTCCTCCGGGAATTTTTCCGCCAACCGGCCGGCAATCCAAGCAACGCCGACGTATAAAAGGCCAATGACAAGGACCGCCAGCCAACCGGAAGCGCCAAAAATCCCCGCCGCCAGGCTTGGTAAAGTCAGAATTCCGCCCCCGATCCCATAACCTAAAATCATCAAAGTAACCTGCCGGGCGGATAAGGAACGTCCTCCGGTTTTCACTCCCCCTTTCCCCTCCTTCTCTTCCGGTGCTTCGGTGGCATCAACAGAGCCTCCCACCAGTGGTTGGCCTTGGAAGCCTCCCGCCGGAGATCAAGGGGTTCATTCACCAAAGGCCGTTTAATCATCGCCCAACGGGGAGCGACAAAAAAGGAGTCCTTTAGATCCGATAGATTTAAGGGCACCACCGGGGAAAGGAAAGGTACCCCGAAGGAACGGAGCCCGGTCATATTAATCAAAAGGAAAATGGTGGCGAGGGATAGTCCGTACAAACCTCCGATTTCCGCGACTAACATTAACGGAAAACGTAAAATGCGCATGGTGATCGCCACCCCAAAGCTGGGGGCGGTGAAAGAAGAGATCGCCGTTAAGGCTACGATAATGGTCATGATCGGCGAGATTAGTCCGGCGCGGACGGCCGTATCCCCTAAGATAAAACCACCGACAATCCCGATGGTTTGTCCAAAGGGACCGGGGAGTCGCACCGAAGCTTCCCGGAGAATTTCAATGGCCAGTTCCATGAATAAGGTCTCCAAAAAGATGGGGAAAGGAGTCCCTTCCCGGGTTCCGGCAATTTTAATCGCCAGGTTAAACGGGATTAACTCCGGGTTATGTACCGCCAAGGCAATAAAGATCGCCGGTAAGTATAGCGAAAAAAAGAAAGCGATAAACCGGATCACCCGGATCAGGAAGGTTAACGGCCAGCGATGGTAGTAATCTTCGGCCGAATAGTAAAGCTGCCAAAAGGTAATCGGCATAATCAGGGCAAAGGGTGTATTGTCAACAAGAACGGCCACTTTCCCTTCGAGCACAGCCCCGACCACCCGGTCGACCCGTTCCGTTGTTTGCAAGGTTGGAAACAAGCTGTAAGGACGATCCTCGATGTATTCCTGCAAATAAGCGCTTTCCACCACACCGTCGATTTCAATCTT
This sequence comes from Bacillota bacterium, assembly GCA_012837715.1. GTDB lineage: Bacteria > Bacillota > UBA4882 > UBA10575 > UBA10575 > Capillibacterium. Next base: position 4,497 of record DUQR01000041.1, read on the forward strand.
TTTCAAACGTTCTTCCACCGCGGCCACCAATTCCGGATTGGCCACCGTTTCCAGATAAACAAGGGCCACATCGGTCTGGGAACGCAACCCGATTTTCATGGTTTTTACCCGCAGGTCCGGGTCGCGGATCCATCTTCTGACCTGGGCGGTATTGGAGCGGAGAATCTCATTAAACCCCACCCGGGGTCCCCGGACCGCCGCTTCCGTTGAAGGTTCCTCAATCCCCCGGTGCTCCCAACCCCGGGTGTTACAGATCAAAGCCCGATCTTCGCCCTCTAAGAGCAGGGCGGTTTCACCCGAAAGAATCGCGGTGATCATCAGTGTAAGGTTTGACTCCAGACTAACTTCATTGATGGCGAGGACATGATCTTTGACCTTTTCCGCCAAATTCCGCCGGTCTTTCGCCCAGTCGGCTTCCTTGGCCTCAAAGGTAGTCAAAGAAAGCAAGATATATTCATTGATGGTATCCTTAGTGATTAAGCCATCGACAAAGATAAGGACCGCCTGGACCGGTTCGGGTAAAGGGAAGACGAATTCCCGGAAGACCACATCGTTACTGACGCCAATTCTTTCTTTCAAATAATTGATATTGGCGGTAAAGTCGGTGGTCAGCGCCGGACCTTCCTGCGGTGGTCCTCCTTCGTTGCCTGCCCGTTCTTTTTTTGCTTTCTCTTTGCGAAATTCAGCAACCGGTCGCGCCCGCCGAAAACTACGTTTTTTCATCCTAAACCTCTTCTACTTAGAAAATCCCTCTTATCCTCGTCACTTGTTCACTTAAGATGAAAAATCACCCAATTTACCCAGCCTAAATGCTTCTTCTGGCATTATTTTACCCGGTGGCCTTGGTGTTTATCCTTTGCCATTTTCCACAGCGGTCACCCCAACCGGATACCCGTCGCTGGTTAATCCTGACTGTAATCACTTCACACCGGTTCGGACAGTCAGGACACTCGAAACTCTCGACGCCAATCGCATCTTCTCCCAGTTGGAAACCGCGAAAACGTGAATTGCCGTATTCTGCTTTCTCCTCCTGGGCCAGCAAAGCCACCCCCCATGCCCCCATGGTATCGTAATATTCGGGAACAATCACCTCACACCCTAATTCCTTCTCAAAGGCCTTTTTTATTCCAGCGTTGGCCGCCACCCCTCCTTGGAATAAAACCGGTGGCCATATTTCTTTTCCTTTGCCCACATTATTCAGGTAGTTCCGGACCAGGGCCTCACAGAGTCCGGCCACAATATCCTCCAAACTGTGCCCCATCTGTTGTTTATGAATCATATCCGATTCGGCAAAGACCGAACAGCGTCCAGCGATCCGGACCGGATGTTTCGACCGTAAAGCAATCGCCCCAAATTCGGAGATGGACAGGTTAAGCCGGTGGGCTTGTTGGTCGAGGAAGGAGCCGGTCCCCGCAGCGCAGACCGTATTCATCCCAAAATCAACAGCTACACCCTGGTTGATCAGGATGATCTTCGAATCCTGTCCCCCAATCTCAAGGACCGTCCGGACCCCGGGATGGGCCCGTAAAGCCGCCACTCCGTGGGCGGTAATTTCATTTTTTACCACATCCGCCCCTAAAATTGCGCCAATTAACTGCCGTCCCGAACCGGTGACCCCCACTCCCAAAACCTTTTCTCCACTCAACTCCGCCGCCACCTGACGGAAGGCCCTCTGGACGGAACCGACCGGGTTCCCCTCCGTTCGGAGGTAGATTTTGCGTATAATCTGGCCCTCCGGCGCCATCACCACCAGATTAGTACTGACCGAACCGACATCAACCCCTAAAAAATATCCTTCTTCCATCCTTCTCACTTACCATCCCTTCTGTTCTCTTCGGAACGGGCCATCACTGTTAGCGCCCATTTTTAGTCGTTTGCGTCGCAGGAGGTCAAGAAAGGCCTCCAACCGGGTAATAATGCCCGCCTCCGCCGAGTGTTCGTCGATGACTAAGGATAAAACGGGTAGCTGATATACGGCGCTGACCTCCGGCGTAATACTCTGGGCTACGATCTCCGGCATACAGGTGAAAGGGAGAACTTGAATCACCCCGTCCAACCGGTTAACCCCGGCATCCACCATTTCCGCAATGGTCTCCCGACCATGCCCCCCGACAAAGGACGGGAGAAAAGGCTCAGAAAGGAGAATGGTCCGCCGCTTATGATGGGGATAAAAGAAACCAAGCAGATGCTCTTCCACCCACTGGGAGATTGACATCTCCCGTACCACCTCAACGCCCATCTCGCCTAAAAGCTTTTCCAATTGAAAATTAACCCTTGGTTCCAAGACCATGTAAATCTCACCAATAATCTTCACCCGGAGCAGTGGACCGGTTTCCCGCCCAAGATTACGCTTGAGGCTGACCTCCATCTTTTGAAGGTGCGCTTTTAAACGACATACCTTTTTTTCCTCCCGGATCGATTCCAGGAATTGGTTGTAACTCTTGCTCGCTTCAGCCTTATCCTTACACCGCGGTAAGTAATAACGGAAGAGCGCATTCCCCCGGTCCACCCAGCGAATTTTTTCCCAAGCCAATCTCAGAGCGGCCACCGCCTGGGGAAAAGCCACTTTCTCCAGTAAGACCCGGAGGGCGCGGTATAATTCCCTGCGTTCACCGCCTAAGGGTTCAAGTAGTAACAGAGTGAATTGATAACCTAAGTCTTCCAGAATCTGCCGTTGAATTTGGGCATAGTACCCGAAACGGCAGGGGCCGAGACCGCCGGCCATTAAGATTCCTTCCGCCCCCCGTTCCAAAGCCTCAATATAATTACCCAGGTTGATCTTAAAGGGGAGGCAAGCCCCTTCCGGCGCATATTTGGACCCTAACTCAAAAGTCCGTTTGTTGGTGGGCGGAGCGGGAACGGCCTCATGACCGAGGCCGTTGATTAAGGTTTCGACCGGTATTGACAAAAGACCCATATGGGGAAAGGTCAGACGCAATTCAATCTCCTCTTTCGGTTTAAAAGGTCGATAAAGGCTTCTACCCGGGTCACAAAGCCGGCTTCACCCGAATGTTCATCCAAATCCAGTTGGAGAAGGGGTAAACCGTTGGCTTTGGCCTCCTTCTTGACCAGTTCGCCAATTAAGGCCTCCGGTCCGCAGGCAAAAGCGCTTAGATAGATTACCCCTTCCACCTTTTCTTTGCATAAGAGGCGAAAGGCACCAAAAATTCGTTGGCTTAAGGTCCAAAACAGCGGCTTGGCCAGAACGCGCTGTTCTTCCGCGATCTGCCGGGGAGTGAAGAACTCCGGCGCTAACACTTTAAAGCCATAACGGCGTAAAAGACGGACTAGATCTAAATTAATAAAGGGATCGTATAAACAGTAAGGATGGCCGATTAGCCCCATCCGGCGCCGGTCTTCAGCCCGGTGTTTTTTTTCCGCACCGAAAAGGATCCTTTCCGCCTCGTCCGGAAAGAGCCCTTGTTGTAATAGACCGTGATAAATACGGAAGGTTGTTTTCGCTTTTTGCAAGCCCTTTTTGATTTGCCGTCGCGGAAAGTTACGGCGAATGTCCAAAGGAAGAGCTTTCAGCGAGCCAAGGTCCGAATTTTGCTCACTCTTCCAGATCAAAACCGGATGGGCGCCTACTGCTTGTTTGGTCATTTCGGGTAAACCCATGAATTTCGGGCAAATATAATCTTTCCGGTTAATACTGACCAGACGGGGGATGAGCAAAGCATCACATTGCGAGGTTAAGGCCAGACTGTGACCGAGGAAAACCTTGACGGGTAAACAAACTTCATCAACAGCCGCCTTCACTCCGGCGTTGATCAGCTCCTTACCAGTGGCGCCCGAGACAACCACTGTAAAACCCAGTTCTTCCAAGAAAACCCGCCAAACTGGGCCATACCAGTAGTAAAGTAAAGCCCGGGGAATTCCGATTTTTATCTGAATCCCTCCTTCACGCCCTGATCCCCGCCAACAGACCGTGGTATTTAAGGATCTCTTCCAAGGCCTGCGTGGTAATACGTGCTCCCGCATCCGCCCGGTCGGCCGGGGACATCTTGCCAATGTCGCCAATCCCCACAACTAAAGGAAGACGGAAACCGTTAAGGACATCAACGGTATCCCCCTCTACCCTTTTCTGGCCTTCCGGTTCCGGGTGCCCATCTTTGTCGACTGATCCCCGGTGGATCTTCCCTTCCCTGGTAATCGAGTAACTCACTCTCACGCCGCGCACGGGTTTGGTGTCGGCCGCCACGGCGATTACCCCTAAGACCGCAAAGTGCTCATCACGCAAGAGGTTTTCCAGCAGCCGTTCTCCGTGGCCCTTCTTTGGTTCACCCCCATCATCAACCATCACCAACACCGGCTCCCCCTTGGCGGCCATAATTTCTTTCCTTACCGCAGCGGTAGGCAAAGGTGTTGGATTCCCCGCCGTGGCGGTAACTGTTGTTAAACCCAATCTTTCTCCTGCGGTTTCAATGGTCTGCCGCGCCCACTGATCACCATCGGTAATGATGATAATCTTTTTCTTCCCCATCCTGCACCTTCCTTATAATCTCCTTTTTTACCGTTCGCACTAATTTCCGCAGACGAGGTAAAGCATGAATAATCCCCTGGGCAGCCAGAGGTTTACCTATCCGAGGCCACCCTAACTTTTTGGAGATGAACCCTCCCACCCGGGTCACCAGGCCAATCTCGGGTAAAGTATTAATCAGCAGAATTTGGTCAGCTTGTCCCAACTGACCGGCTAAGCTTAAAATCGCCTTGACACAGACGGGAGCTAGGCTATTCAAACCTAAAATATAAACCTCATTGGCCGCCTCATCCCTTCCCATAAAATAAGGCTCTCCCCAATCCTCCGCTTGGGCCAGATCAAATTCGGGTAGTGCCATAATCAGCTCCGCCCGCACCTTCCCCTCCATCGGTAACTTGCCCAAATGAAGGGAGGAGGCGACAACGGACGAATGGGCTCTGCCATAGCAATGATAAATAACCTTCACCTATAACCCCTTCTGTACTTGCCTTACCATTTGGCCAATTTGATTATACCAGCCGCAAGGATCAAGGTCCGTTTGGGCTTTCTGGATCATATACGTTTGACAGTTAATAAAATGGTAGTGCAACGGGTCTTCCCCCAAGAGCGGTAAGATATTAGTGAGGGTTTTGAGGAGCAGATCCGTTTTTTTTCCGGTCGCCAGTATAAAAACATCTTCTCCTTTTTTTCCCTCTCCCATATGGTGTAAGATCCCCACCGCCACCGCGGACTTGAGCCCTTGTACAAAGGGAAGAAATTGTCGGCGCAAGATGCGGAGTTCTTCTTCGGTTCCAACCCGAGGGGGTAGGTATCCCAGATGAATGGCCGCCGCCAATGGCGCCGTCCCGTCTTTCCCCCCCCAATGGTATATTACTTTAAACCTTCATTCCTCCTTCGGTTCATTCTCCGCTCCGGCGCTACCGCCGTCACCCCCAACACTCCTGTGCATTTTCCCCAAACCACCGTTGATGATGAAGTAAATGGCCATCCCGGCTAAGGCCAGGCCAATAATCCAAAGGACGGATCGGGAAGCTCCTTTGCCAACCGCCCGGTTACTGGCGCCAGCTCGCGCCAGGACTTCCTGCGCAGCCGAGGCAAAGATGGCCGCACCCCTTTCCGCTTCTTCCCGGCTATTGGTATGGGTGCCCATTTCCACAAGGAGCAACCGGGGAGCTAAATCCTGATTGTATTTTCCATCCCCGTAGAAAATTCCTTTAATAAATCCCGGATACTTCTTATCCACCACGGCCTTCACTTGGTAGGCAAAGGCCTCGTTGGCTTTCATATGCGGGTTTTGCCGTCCGACCACTAATTGGGCTTTAGTGACCGCCGTATTATTAATCTGGTCGGCATACTCATCGGCGGGAACCGCATCCCGGTGTAGATCGATCAAGGCAATTGGGTTTTTCTTCAGTAATTCTGCCGCCGTGCGGCGGGAACGGTCATAGGCCATGGCGTCGTGGGGATCATGGGGTGTTTTATCGTGAAGAATATTGATTCCCCGTTCCTGTAAAGTCTGGGCCAAAGACTCACCGACTTGAAAGATCCCCCCATTCCCACGGATACTGGAACGCCCGTCGGTGGGGACATAGGATTCATCCGAATGGGTATGGTAGATCGCCACCGGCCGGTTATTACCCTGGACATATTCTTCCCTGGTAAACAAACTGGCGATGGCGCCGGTAATCCGGGAGAAGAGCGACGGCGCGATCGCCGCTTCCAAATCCACCTGGCGCACCAGCCGAAGGTGGGCTGTATCTTCCCGGACCTCTTCCACCTCGTATAATCTATTCTCCGCTGTCAAGTACTGATCACCTTTTTTTACCTCATGGGCAGTCCGGCAAATAGTTTCGCCCTTTTCATCCACCAAAGTAAAATAGCCGTCTTCCCGTTCCTTTTCTGCTCCCACCGGGAGGGCTAGCGTAACCAGCAACAGAATGACCAAGGATAAGACTAATTTTCCCCTTTTAATCATGTTCTTCCCCTCCTTCCCTTTGTTCTGGCGCTTGGAGTTCCTCCGCACGCTCGGAGGAACGGTCCGGCCCGCCCTGCAGACTTTCCCGCGTTTCCCCGATTACTTCCGCTAAAACCACCCCGATCAACCCGGCCAGCACCACTGTATCCAACACTCCGGCCCCACCGATCCGGGTCGGCGAAAAACGGCCGGTGAGCCCGGCTTCCACCGCATGGGCCAGATCCACCAAAATAACCCCCATGGTAGCGCCGATAAAGGCCAACCGGCGAGAACGACCAATCAGATAGGCGGTAAGTCCCGCTAAGATCCCCCACAGATACTGAGGTTCAATAAAACCGGTGTGCGTGTCGAAATGATAAAGCTTGGAAACGCCGTAGATGATCCCACCGACCAGCACCGAGCCGAGGATCCCCCGTTTGGTTTCTTTGGCCGTCCCCGCCCGGTATAAAACATAGATACTGAGCGCCAGGGGAATGATGGCCCCGCCGATGTTGATACTGACCGGCGGATCCCCGCGGTACAGGGGGAGATCAATAAAACTGCCAACCACCATCGCAGCCAGGATGATCAAGGCTTGTTTATCATTAAGATATAAACGGTCCAGAACCTGTTGGGCTAAGCCGAGCAGAATTAAGATTCCCACCCCGATCAGAAGCAACAAGCCAATACTCATGTGTTTCCCTCCTCCAGCAACGTGAGTTAAAGTCCAGTCGTGTTAAAATTTATTATCCCACGCCCTCCGATTCCAATTCAAAAAGTCGCCCACCAGTAAGGAAAGAAGAAAAAAAAAAGCCTCCCTCCGTGGGGGTAAACCTACGGAGCAGAGACCCTTTTTATGACTAATATGAAGAATTTAGACCTTTTTGTTATTTGCTTAGAAAATCATTGTCGCCTGGAAATAGCTTTGCATTTCTAACACTGCGCCCAAAGGGGCAGTTGTTACTCTTCTTGATCGTTATTTAAACCCATCTTTTCCGCCAACAGATCCCCGAGATTAGAAGAAAGGGGTTTCTCCTCAAGACCGGGGATGCTCTGCGCTTGCTTTTGCTCACGCGGCGGTTCCGGTTTTCGTTCCTGCTGTTCCCGAAGGCTTAAACCGATCCTTTTTTGTTCGGGATCAACCTTCACTACTCGCGCCCGGACGGTCTCGCCGATTGTAACGACCTCTTCTGGTTTTTCGACCCGCTCCCCACTGAGTTGGGAAATATGGATCAAACCATCGACCCCTTCCTCTAAATTGACAAAAGCGCCGAAGGAAGTAAGACGAACTACTTTTCCTTCTACCATATCGCCCACCTTATATTTTTCCCCCACCTTACTCCAGGGGTGTGGTGACAACTGTTTCAAACTGAGGGAGATCCGCTTCGCTTCCCGGTCAACCTTAATAACCAGCACCTGAAGTTCCTGGCCTTCCTTCAGCCGGGCCGACGGATGAGGGATTCGTTCCCATGCAATCTCCGAAATATGAAGCAACCCTTCCACCCCATCGCCTAAATCAACAAAAGCACCAAAGGGAGTTAAACGGGTGACCACCCCATCCCGGGTCTGCCCTTCCTCTAACTCAGCGTAGACTTTAGCTTCAACCGCATCCCGTTCCTCCTGTAAGACCTCTTTCCGGGAGAGAACGGCCCGGTGTCGCTGGGGTTCAAAATCGATCAGGTAAAATTCGGCTTCAACCCCTTCTAACTTGGTAAGATCAGCCACATATCCCAAGTCCGCCTGGGACGCGGGAAGAAAGGCAATAAGGCCGTTGATATTCACTTGAAGACCGCCCTTGATCGCACGGATAATTTTCCCCGACACCCGCCGGTGTTGCTCAAAATCGTCTTTTAGTTCTTGCCAAGCCAATTCTTCATCGGCCTTCCGCTTTGAGAGCCGGGTCTTCTCATCTTCGGCTTTCAGGACCATGACCTTAATCTTGTCACCCACTTTTGCCACTTCACGGGCAGAATCCACTTTCGCACTGGTTAACTCGGCTAGAGGAATCGTAAAATCGGATTTTCCACCGACATTGACGGCGATTTCATCATCATTAACCGCCACGACGGTTCCTTCCACGATTTTACCCTCTTCCAACCGGGGGATCTCTTGATTTAATAACATTTCTTCACTGTCCATTGCCGGCTGGTCATTATCCACCTTATCTACCTCCTCTGTCAGCTGTCCATTCGTAACTTGATTCTCTTCCATAGTTATACCTCTACCTCCTGTATAATTTTGTTTCAGCCAGTCCACGACCTCGGAGATCTGACCTTGAGGGGTCGACGCTCCGGCTGTTACTCCAATTATTTTTTTCCCTGCCAACCATTGGGGATTTATCTCTTTTTCTGATTCTATATGATAAGTCGGGGTAAGGGAAGACCCAATCTCCACAAGTTTACGGGTATTAGCTGAATTTCTTCCCCCGACCACCAATAACAGATCAACCTGACGGGCCAGTTCCCCTGTTTCTCCTTGCCTTTCCCGCGTCGCATGGCAAATTGTATTATAAATCTTTACTTCCTTCGCCCCGGGAAGCAAGGCCGCAACCACTTTCGCCAGCGACTCTTGGGGGAGGGTGGTCTGACAAACAATTCCCAGTTTCGGCTTGTATGGGCCGGTCGGCCACTTTTCCGGCACCGCCGGATCGACAATGATCGCCTCTTGGTTTACCCCATCGACCACTGCCTGCACTTCCGGATGGTTAGGATCACCAACCACCACCACTTGGTAACCATCCTCCCGTAACCCCCGGGCTAATAGCTGTTCCTGTTTAACAAAGGGGCAAGTTGCATCAATTACCTTTAACCCCTTTTTTTCGGCTGCCGCCAAAACCGTTGGCCCGGCGCCATGGGACCGAATGAGCAGAATACCCCCAGGTTTGGTTTCTGCTAAGTCCGTAACGGTTTGGATTCCGCGTTTTTCCAAATCCGTAATCACCCGCGGATTATGAATGAGCGGACCTAATATGTAAACCGGCTGCTGGTTTTGGGTTTGACATTCCAACGCGATTTTGAGCGCCCTTTCCACCCCAAAACAAAAACCGGCTTTTTTCCCTATAATGATTTTGCCCATTTTTCCGTCGCGATCTCCGCTTTTTTTTCTAACGCGATCAGGTGCCGATAAATTTCTTCGGTTCCGGTACGGATTAACTCCTTTTTACTATTATCCCCGGCCAACTTAAAAGCCGGACCCACATAGGCTTTGATCCGCGGAAACCGGAAAATTTTTAACCGTTCGGTCCCGGTAATTACCATCGGTAAAATCATCGCTCCGCTCTCGACCGCAAGGAGAGCGGCGCCTGGCCGTAAGGGATGGATTTTGCCATCCTTGTGTCTGGTCCCCTCAGGGAACATCCCCAAGACTTGATCGGCGGACAAGATTCCGAGCGCCGCCCGGAAAGCCCCCCGGTCACCTTTGCCTCTTTTGACCGGAAAAGCGCCCAAACGCCGGACCAGACCGCCCAGGAGCGGGATCCGGAATAACTCCTCTTTAGCCATAAAACAAACCTGCCGTTGACGCAGGCTACAACCGACAACGATCGGATCAATCAAATTCGTATGATTACTCACCACAATAACCGGCCCCTTCTCCGGCAGATGTTCTGCTCCGGAGACTTCAAAACCGTAACAAAGTCTCAACCATCCGTATAAAATCGCACGACAAATCCGATATAACAAAAGACCTCATTCCTCCTGGCCCGGAAAGGAAAAAGAAGACAACTCCAGAATCCTTTCGACTACTTCCTCGATCCTTAGCGCGCTCGTATCAATATTTATACTGTCCGGCGCCGGTTTGAGCGGAGAAACCGCCCGTCCTGCGTCATAGGCATCCCTTCGTTTTAAATCTTCGGCAATTTCTTCCTTTGTTCCGGTAAATCCTTTTGCTTTCATTTCCAGCCACCGTCGGCGCGCCCGTTCTTCAAGGGAAGCCGTCAAATAAATCTTCAAATCGGCTTGGGGAAGAACCACTGTGCCAATATCACGACCGTCCATCACTACGCCGCCCTGGCCAGCAATGATCTGCTGCTGCTTGACTAAAACTTCCCGGACCCTGGGTACGGCAGAAACCGCCGAAACATTCCTGGTCACTACCGCCGAACGGATCTCGGCGCTTACATCCTGCCCATCCATAAAAAGATGATATGTTCCATCCGCGGCCTGTACAAACGCCAAATCGGTTTCACCGGCCAGCACCGCCAACTTTTCTTCATCCGTTGGAAGAATACCTTCCCGTAAAGCTTTTAACGTTACTGCGCGGTACATCGCCCCGGTATCCAAATAGAGAATCCCTAAAGCCTCCGCCACCCGTTTAGCAACGGTACTTTTACCGGAACCGGCCGGGCCGTCGATGGCAATGGTGATATTATTCTTCTTCACTATTCTCCTCATCAGCTTCTTCTCTTCCTTTGGTGGGCTCATAATCCTCTTTCGCCCGGTGCACCACCTTGATGGCCTCCAACAGATTTTCTTCCAACCGGCTTAAAACCTCTTGAACATAAAGGTTGGCATCCTTCTCCAACTGTTGCGCATAACTTAAGGCTTGGGCTTTTAGCTCATTGCTTTTTTCCTGCGCCAGTTTGGTTAAATGATGCTCGGAAAGAATCCGCTGGACTTCTTCGTTGGAACGATTCAGAAGGCGTTCGGCTTCTTCCTTTGCCTCTCCAATTATACGCTCTTTTTTCTGTAAAATTTCCTCCGCGGCCTTCACCGCGGACGGCAAAGTCACCTGAATCTTCTTCAGGATTTCGAGAGCTTCATCGTAAGGGAGAAAAACACGACCGGCGAAGCGGGGGCTTTTCGCAATCAGTTCCTCCAAACGACCAAGGAGCAATAACAGATGACCACTACCCATTTATCTTCCCCCGTTTTTCCAGTTTTTTTTGCAAAGCAGTTACCACCGCCGGGGGGACTAACCCGTCCGGATTCCCGCCAAAGAAGACAATTTCTTTAACCATACTGGAACTAAGAAAGGAATATTCATTGGCGGTCATCATGAAGATGGTTTCGATGTCTGGGGCTAGTTTTTTATTTGTTAACGCCATTTGAAATTCATATTCAAAATCGGAGAGGGCGCGTAATCCTTTCACGATCACCCGGGCCTTTTGGGCTCGGGCGTACTCAACTTGTAAACCATGAAACCGATCGACCCGGACATTGGTTAACCGGGCTTCCCTAATCACCTGTTTAATCAGGGTAATCCGTTCCTCAACCGTAAAAAAGGGCGTTTTTCCCGGGTTATGGCCGACGGCCACAATGACCTCGTCAAAAATCTCCGCCGCCCTTTGAATAATATCGAGATGGCCGTTGGTTACCGGATCAAAACTGCCCGGGCAGATGGCAATCGTCATTCGGTATCAGCTCCATCTGTGGCATACTTCCAAAATTCTAAAGACACTTCCCCATATACCCTCTTATCCACCCGCTGTAAACAACCGACCCGTTCCGGAAGGAGAGCATATTTTGAAATTTCCACTACAATCTGACCATCCGTCGCCAACATCGGCAACCGGGAAATCAGCTCTAAAACTCCCAACCAAAGCTTGGCCTTAAAAGGGGGATCCATTAAAACAAGGTCGAAAACGGCCTCTTCCCGGCTGATTTTGGGCAAAATCCGCAACACATCACCGGGAAAGATCCTGACTTCCGTGGTGACTTCGGGTAGACGTTGAAGATTCTGTTTTAGGAGGCGCAACCCTTTATGGTCTTTTTCCACGAAATAAACCGTCCGGGCGCCACGACTAATCGCTTCCAGGCCCAGGGTCCCAGCTCCGGCAAAAAGATCCAAAACCCGTCCGTCAAGGAAAGAGTCGCCCAAAATATTAAAGAGCGCCTCTCTCAACATGTCGGTGGTCGGTCGTAGCCCTTGGTGGGTTGGACCTAGTAGTTTAATTCCACCGTATTTTCCACCTGTGATGCGCATAGCAAACCCACTTTACACGGCTTCAAGCAATGCTTATGAAGCCGAAAGCTTTACTCAACCTGCTCAATGTGTTGTCCCGTCTGCAAACCGCCCGTTATAATCCTTATGATCGATCAACAACACTCCCGTATTAGCTTTCAACAGAGAACAAATAGTAGTAGAGGGGTTGTCCACCATAGTATAATTCCACTTCCGCGTCGGGGAAGAGAGCTTGTACCTTTTCCAGAATTCCCTCGGCTTCTTTTTCATTAATATCATGACCATAATAAATAGTTATAAATGAATCCTCCCCTTCCACACAATGGGAGAGCAGATCAAGCAGCACTGCCGAAGCGTCCTTCCCTTTACAGGTGATATCGCCTTCTTTTAGGCCAATGATATCTCCTTCCTGGATTTCCAGACCGTTATAGGAAGAGCTTCTGACCGCAAAGGTTACCTCCCCGGTGGTCACCGAACCTAAAGCGCGCGTCATTGCCTCTTGGTTATTGACTAGAGACTCCTCGGGAGTAAACGCCATTAAAGCAGCCACCCCCTGCGGAATCGACTTGGAGGGGACCACCGCTACCGGGATATCGGTTAGTTCACTAACTTGCCCGGCTGTCATCACGATGTTCCCGTTATTGGGGAGGATAATCACCTGTTTGGCCGCTACTTTCATCACCGCATGGTATAAATCCTCCGTGCTCGGGTTCATCGTCTGACCGCCTTCAATCACCTCATCCACACCTAAACTGCGGAAGATATTCTGGAGGCCTTCTCCGGAAGCCACGGCCACCAGACCAATCTCCTTAACCGTCTGGGGTGTTTGGTCCCGACGAAGTTTTTCCAGCCGTTGTTGGCTCTGCTCCACCATATTATTGATATCGATCTCCGACAATTCACCCAAATGGACAGCATAATCCAGAATAAGGCCGGGATTATTCGTGTGAATATGAATCTTGACCGTCTTTTCATCCCCAACTACCAACATACTGTCACCATGGGGCGCCAAATCTTCTTTGATCGACTCCAAAGCAAGACCCTCTCCCCGCAGGATAAATTCGGTGCAATACTGGAAAGTGATATTATCCGGGTCAAAATCATCTTCCACCGGAGCAAAGAGCTCTTTTTTCTCGACCGGAACGGCTTTCTTAATCGTAATGGGTTGGCCTTTTAGCCCCGCAATCACACCTTGAAAAAAGAAGAGCAGACCTTTCCCGCCCGCATCTACAACTCCGGCTTGTTTCAAAGCCGGTAACATCTCCGGGGTTTTCGCTAACACTTTTTCCGCGTGTTTATAAACTTGTTCCACAAACCGGATGAGGTTATCCTCTTTCCCCTGGATTTTTTGGGCTTTTTCGCCTGCTTCTCTTACCACCGTAAGAATTGTCCCCTCGACTGGTTTCCGGACTGCTTGATAGGCGGTAGTGGCCGCGCCAACGATCCCCTTGGCTAGATCGGGGATCCCCAGTTTCTCCACTTTACCCACAGCCCGGGCAAAGCCACGGAAAAACTGAGAAACAATTACCCCTGAATTCCCACGGGCGCCCATCAAAGCACCCTGCGCTGCGCGCTCCAAAATCGCCGGAACTTCGTCCGTTGCTTTCTCTGCTTCCCTTAAAGCAGCCTGGAAAGTCAGGGACATATTGGTTCCTGTATCACCGTCTGGAACCGGAAACACATTGAGGGCATCCACTTCTTCTTTATGCCCCACTAAGGTTTCCACGCCGGCAGCAAGAATCGTTTTTAATTTTGGTCCGTCGATTAAATCAAGGTTCAATCCTTGACCCTCCCTACAAATTGCCGTTACTTCCAGTGCGGACACCGGTGACAATCACATTAATTTTAGTCGCCATCACTTCGAGTTGATTTTCAATCGCATATTTAACGTTTTCAATGACATTATGGGCCACTTCATTAATCCTGGTCCCATATTCCACAATAACGTACAAATCCACGATTACCCGGTTATCATCAATCCGCACTTCAATCCCTTTGGTCAAATTTTCTTTACCCAATAGTAATTCTGCTATGCCATCCTGGAAACTCCGGGATGACATCCCAACGACGCCAAAGCATTCTAAAGCGGCAATCCCTGCTACCATGGCAATGGCCTCGGGGGCAACGTCAATGGTTCCCAAAGGTTTTTGGGACTTGACGGAGAGATTTCTCTCCACAGATCAGACCTCCTTTTGGGGGATAAAATCTTAAATAATATTCGCTTTCCAGCCCCTATCTCCTGCTCATTTCGGAAAAAACCCGTAAAATCCGAGGCTGTACGGGCGAACCCCAGCTCTCTTTCCTTTCCCTCCCTATTATATTACTAAACCCTCATACTTAACTTCTTTCTCGCAGAAAAATCTCCTCTTTTCCCAATCATTATTACAATCTTTTATAATTTTCTAAAATGTTAAGCTGTGATCTGCTTTCGGACTTCTGGGCCCGGGCGGTAGCCAGTGGCGACTAACCAGAAATAACCTTAGTTCTTCACCCGCTTTGGTTTATTACTGGTAAGAATTGAATTTCTTAACATGTCTTCTTCGCCGACTTTTTTGCCCTTGCAGTGGCCCAACTGTTGTGATAAAATCTGTATAGTGTGTATTATGCGTACTTTGGAGGTGTAATCGAAGTGTCTGCCCGTTGTGATATTTGCCGCAAAGGACAACAATCCGGTAATCAAGTTAGTCATTCAAACATTAAAACCAGGCGGGTTTGGAAGCCTAATCTCAAACGGATCCAAGTTATCATTAATGGGACACCAAAAACGGTTAAAGTTTGTACCCGTTGCCTACGTTCAGGAAAAGTGCAGAGAGCGATTTAAGGCTGAAGTGTCCCCCCAAAAAAGGCCTTTTGATGGGTCTTTTTTGTTTGTTTACCGGATACTTTATTAGCAGAAGATCCGATGTGGAAGAGGAAAATGGAATTAGGCAATGAGGTGATTAATGGTGAGCAATTACCATCAGATGAAACTTTTTACCGGTACCGCCAACCCGGATTTAGCCAAAGAGATCGCCGACTCGCTTGGCGTCTCCTTAGGCGGGGTACGGATTTCCCGTTTTGCCAACGGCGAAATCTACGTGCGCTTTGACGAAAGTATTCGCGGCGTTGATGTTTTCGTTATTCAACCCTTTTCTAAGCCCGTCAACGAAACCCTCATGGAACTTCTGATTATGATTGATGCGCTGAAAAGAGCTTCCGCCGGACGGATTACCGCCGTAATTCCCTTTTATGCTTACGCCCGTCAAGAAAAGAAAACCGCCCCCCGGGAACCGATCACCGCGCGTATGGTTGCTGATATTTTATCCACCGCTGGAGCCGATCGCATCTTGACGATGGATTTACATTCCCCGGCGATTCAAGGTTTCTTTAATATTCCGGTGGACAACCTGACCGCCCTCCCGAAGCTCTCTCAATACATAAAAGAGAAGAACATTGAAGATGGCGTTGTCATCGGCCCCGATGCGGGGAGTGTAAAAAAGGCGGAAAAACTTGCCACTTATTTACATTTACCCTTAGGGGTCATGTATAAAAGAAGACCGGGTCCAAATGTGGCTGAAATGTCCTTTTTTATCGGTGATGTCAAGGGGAAGACGCCGATTATCATTGATGACATGATCGATACGGCCGGCAGTTTAGAGCAAGTCATTAAGGCCCTGGAGGAAAGGGAAGCCAAAGAGATTCATATTCTTGCCACCCATGGTGTCTTTTCCCCACCGGCCCTAGAGCGCCTGAACCGTCCCAACATCAAAGAATTAGTGGTCTGTAATACTTTACCCTTAAAGCCGGACCCAGCCTATCCCAAATTAAAAGTGCTCTCTGTCGCCCAGCTTTTTGGCGACGCCATCCGGCGGATTCATCAAAACAACTCAATCAGTGTTCTTTTTGATTAATCCCTTTTTCTACGTTAATAGTCGATCAATCAATCCCGTTCCTGGCAAGTATTTTACTGCTCGCCAGGAATCGTTTTTAAAAGATCCGGGAGGCTAATAATGGGCTGCCCGCCGAAATAAACTTGGGGCACTTCACCCATGATGACCGCTTCCGTTAACGGTACTTCCGCCTTAATCTCCACCTGAGAACTGAGCAGCGGAATGAGAATCCGAACCGTGGTTTTGATCTGCAAATAAATCTTATGACGGGTTTGGTTGATGCCGGCCTGTTCGAAAACATCGTAAACCCGGCTTTCCACCGTACCGACGGGCACAATCACAATGGGAATATCGGGCCCGCGGCCGGCCAGGAGTTGACTTCCCAATAATTGGCCCAGCGGAATATAGATCTTATCCTTAGTATTTTTCATCAATTCTTGAACCGTAATGGTCGCGTCGGAAGCCAACCGGTTGATTTCACCGGTATTCGGTTGCATTAACACCACCCGTCCTCGGTTATCGACTTTGACTGAGATTAAATCTTCGTAACGGATGTTTTTGGCGACATTTTCCCGGATCGCCTGATTGATTGAGGTTGTCGCCAATACACGGGCATGAGCTTCCGCCCGCGCCTTAATTGTCGGTCGCAATTGATGGTCGGCAAAGAGGAATCCTCCGACCAGACAGAGAATAAATAAGAAAATAAGGTACGGGGTTTTTTTTCGGGGAAGAGGTGGTAAAACCCTTATTCGTTTTCTTTTTCCTAAGCGCATGCGCATCTACCCATCACCACCGTTTACGTTAGAACTGACTTTCCGTCAATCCTGTTTCTTTCTATTTTTATGTCATCTTTTTAAAATACTTACCTAGGGCTTATTATGTTGTTCTTTGTTTAAACGGCCCAATGCAATATGTTGTTTGTCGGATTTAAGTGAGACCCTATATATTGTATTGGAATTCCGTTTATTGTTTTCAACAGAAAATCTTGCCCAAGCTTTTTCTGTTCTTTCGATTCGATCAAAACTCCGTTCCGATAGACCTTTTAGTAAACAATCATCACCTGCCTAATCCTACCATTTGGGAGGGGGAAACTATGGCCCATTCACATGCTCCTTTCGGTTTATCTTGGCGTGTCATTACAATTGTCTTACTTTCCGGCCTTTTAATCGGGGTGGCTGCCGGACTGATCTTTGGTTCCAAAATTCCGGACAACCCTCCCCCCCCGGTTGAAGCAACAATCATCTACGATATCAATGGCCAAATTATTCAACGGCTTTTTCAGGAAAACCGAATTCCCGTTGATTTCGATCAGATTCCCGAATTAATGAAAAATGCCGTTATCGCCGTGGAGGACCCCGATTTTTATCACCACCGGGGAATCCAAATCAAAGCGATTATGCGCGCGGTTTGGGTTAATCTTTTAGCTTGGGATTATAAACAAGGGGGCAGTACCATTACCCAGCAGTATGCGAAGGTCTCCCTCCTAACCCATAAAAAAACCATCTCTCGTAAGGTCAAAGAATGGTTTTATGCGATTAACTTGGAACGGAATCTATCTAAGAACGAAATTTTAGAACGTTACTTGAACTATATTTATTTTGGTAACGGCGCCCATGGGGTGGAAGCAGCAGCCCAACGTTATTTCAATAAACATGTTTGGGAGTTGGAACTGCCTCAATTTGCTTTACTGGCTGGTATTATCCGGAGTCCGGGTTATTATTGTCCTTTTAAAAACCCGCAAAACGCCCAAGACCGGAGGGCTTTTGTCTTAGATAAAATGGTCGAGAATTATTACATTACCCCGGAGGAAGCCGCGCTGGCAAAAGCGGCGCCCCTTGGAGTAGAGAGCCAAGGTTCCCGCGGGCGGAAAGCGCCCTTCTTTGTCGACCATATTATTCAGGAACTAGCGATCAAAAGAAACCTATTGAGCGAGGAAGACCTGTATACGCAAGGTTACCGGATTTATACCACCTTGGACCTAAACATGCAAGCTTATGCCGAAGAAGCCATTGCCAATCTGCCCACTGGTGAGCCAGATAAAAACAACGTCACCCAACCACAAATCGCCTTAGTGGCACTGGATCCGACCAACGGTTATATTAAAGCAATGATTGGCGGCCGTGATTGGCAAAACACCCAACTGAACCGGGCCACCAAAGCCCACCGCCAGCCGGGTTCCTGTATGAAACCCTTTGTTTATACTGCTGCCATCAACAGCCATCAGTTTACCCCGGCCTCCGTCGTCGTTGATGAAGCGATCGAATACCCTAATGGCGATAGCGCTGAGCCTTGGATTCCCCGGAATTTTAGTAAAACCTATCAAGGACCGGTCCGACTCCGTCGGGCGTTAGAAGCTTCCTTAAATACCATTTCTGTTCGGCTTACCGACCAGTTGGGTGTCAGTAACGTTTTTAAAACAGCCCAAAACATGGGACTAAACAGTCTGGTCTCCACGGGCGGACTGAATGATATGGCCCTTTCACCTTTGGCCTTAGGGGGCTTAACTAAAGGGGTTACGCCGCTAGAATTAACGGCCGCCTATACTCCTTTGGCCAATAAGGGTATTTACTCCGAACCGATCGCTATTTTAAAAGTCACCGATAGCCAAGGACGGGTCATTTTGGAGAATAATCCGGAACGGCGGGTGGCCATCCGTGAGTCCGTTGCCTACGTCGTTACGGATATGTTAAAAGGGGTAATTGAAAACGGGACCGGACTGCGCGCCCGCATCGGCCGACCGGCGGCTGGAAAAACCGGAACTTCCGATCAAGATACCAATGCCTGGTTTGTTGGTTATACCCCCGAATTAATTGCCGGGGTTTGGATCGGCAATGACAGTCAAGCGGTTCCGCTTGTTGTTAACGGAACCAAAATCACCAGTGGTTATGCCGCCGAAATTTGGGGGAAATTTGCCCGCAAAGTTTTGGAGAACAGACCGATTACCGATTTTCCGGTGCCAGCCGGTGTTTCCACCAATATTGAAGTTTGCGCGGAAACCGGTTACCTTGCCTCCGCTTATTGTCCGGAAACGATCCGGGAAATCTTCATTGCTGGCACGGAACCGGTGGATCTTTGTCCCACCCACTCCGCTCCCGACCTCGGTAGTAAGATTAGTCTCCAGATCTGCCTGGATTCAGGGGCCCTTGCCACCGATTTTTGCCCGGCGGAACGGGTAATTACCAAAACCTATTGGGCAGTGACCGGTACGGAAACTAATGACGGCACACCGATGCCAACTGAAAAATGCCCCTTGCATGGAGAAGCCCAGGCTGAAGAGGTTATCGTCGAGATTTGCACCGAATCCGGTTTACTGGCTACCCCCTTCTGTCCTTTCGAAGCGGTGGAAACCCAGTCCTTTGCACCGGGGGAAGAACCAACCCTCCCTTGTAACTTGCACGCTGGACGGAACCGTCGGCGGAATTGACCGGCTAATTCGAGCGCGAACTGAGCACAAACTATAAAAGCTCCGGGTAACGTAATAAGTTACCCGGAGCTTTCTTCAGCGCAGATTTCGCACCCATCGACCCATGAGTCCTAAATTAAAATTCAAAAGATCAAGGCAGAATGATAAGCAAAGCGGAGTTGAAAGGGGGTCGCGCGACCGGGAGAACACGCACCGCGGGCCCTAAAACAGCAGCTTCTGGCGGCGAATCCAAATATTCTCCACAAAACCGATGGCCAGAAGGTTTGTAATGATCGAGCTTCCACCATAACTGACAAAAGGCAAGGGAATCCCCGTAATCGGCATAATTCCCAGGTTCATTCCGATGTTCTCCAAGATATGAAAAAGAAACATCGCAGTAATTCCGGCCGAGATGAGAACCCCTTCCTTATCCTTGGCTTGCTGCATAATCACAAGACAACGCCAGATCAGAATAAAAAATAATGAAAGCACTATAAACCCGCCGCAGAAGCCCAATTCCTCACAGAGGATGGCAAAGATAAAGTCATTATGGCTCTCCGGTAAAAAACCCAACCGTCCCTGGGTCCCCTGGAAAAGTCCTTTCCCCATAAAACGGCCGGAACCAACCGCAATAATCGCTTGACGCACATTCCAACCGCTCCCGGTAGGGTCCCGATCCGGGTTAAGAAAGATCGTGATTCTTTGAATCTGATGCTGTTTGAAAGGCAAAGGGGTCCCCAAATAATAATGGCTGACAAAGAGTAAGACCAGAGCGAGAATGCCGGCGAGAATAATCCCCAGTAGAAAACGGCGGTTATAACCGGCGATATACAACATGACAAAAAAGAAGAAGATAAAGACTAAAGTCGTGCCTAAATCGGGCTGAAGTAAGATTAAAACCAGAGGCAGAAGAATATGAAGAAAGGGCGACCACAAGTCCCAAAAGGAATCAAGCTCTTCCTTATCTGCTAAATGCTTGGCTAAAGTCAGAATCACCAGTAATTTGGCAAACTCGGAAGGCTGCAAAGAAAAAGCGCCACCCAGATTAATCCAAGATTTAGCCCCTTTTACTTCCATTCCTAACGGCGAGAGCACCAGGACCAGCAGGAGCAGGTTGATCCCATAAAGAATCTGAAAGATTAAATCGGGGAACCGGTAATCACTGAAAATGATGACAATCATCCCGAGCACCCCGATGGCGGCGGCGATCAATTGTTTTTTGACCAAAGCAAAAGGATCCCCGCCGGTAAGAGCGTAATTGTTTCTGGTCGCGCTGTAAATCATCACCAGACCAATCACCATCAACAAAAAAACGGAGATCAGCAAGTAATAATCGATATTTTTAAGCAGTTTCTTATCCCACACCTTGAAGTCACCTTTTTCTCCACGCCAAAGACGGCGCTTACTCTATAGCGCGACGCACTCTCACCACCGGAATATTCGCTACTAGCTCTGCCTTGGAATCGTTGGCATTTAGTTCAATCTCGATCTCGTTTTCATCGATCTCCACATATTTGGAGATGGCATTTATAATCTCGCCCCGTAAAAGCTCCAAAAGACCAGTGGAAACCTTCGCCCGGTCATGGACGAGAATTAAACGCAGTCTTTCCACTGCCTGTTTTTTGCTGGGCGATTCCTCCCGAAAGAACTTCATTCTTTCCTGCTCCTTTCCCCTAGCATCTTCCCCGGTTCTTGCCCTTATTTCCCGTGCATTAATTTTAAGAACTTTCCGAAGAGTCCTGTCTCGCCATTGATCGGCATGAAAGGAACCTCTTCCCCTTCCAACCGTTTCACAATATTACGAAAAGCCTCCCCTGCTTTGGAATGGCTATTTAAGACGGCCGGTTCTCCTTTATTGGTGGAGATAATAATCTCTTCATCATCGGGAACAATCCCCAGCAGTTTTATGGCTAAAATATCATTTATGTCATCCACATCCATCATATCACCTTTTCTCACCATCTCGGGGCGGAGACGGTTTAAAACCAGTAACGGTTCGTAAATCTCCTTCTCTTGCAACAACCCGATAATCCGGTCGGCATCCCGCACCGCCGAGACTTCCGGGGTGGTGACAACGATCGCTTCCGTAGCCGCCGCCACCGCATTATTGAACCCCCGTTCAATCCCGGCCGGACAATCAATCAAAATATAATCAAACTCTTCTTTTAACCCCTCGACAATCTCAATCATCTGATCCGGTGTGATCGCATCCTTATTCCGGGTCTGCGCCGCGGGGAGGAGAAATAGATTGCTTAACCTTTTATCTTTAATTAAAGCTTTATTAATCGAACGGCAAGTTTTTTCGGCCACATCCACCAGATCATAAACAATCCGGTTCTCCAGCCCCATCACCACATCAAGATTACGCAGGCCGATATCGGCATCGATCATCACCACTTTTTTATGGCGCAAAGCCAATCCGGTTCCGATATTCGCCACCGTCGTGGTCTTCCCGACTCCTCCCTTACCGGAAGTAACGACAACTACCCGTCCCGCCATGAAGATATCCTCCTTTATCTCCTATAATCGCTCAACAACAATCTTTTCCCCTTTAATATAAGCTACTTCCGGTCCTTGTCTTCCTTTTCTTCCCTCCGGAGCGCGGGAAATAAGATGAGCGATCCGCAGTTGAACCGGGGATAAAGAAAAGGCAACAATCTCGGCTTGCATGTTTCCTCCAGCCCCGGCATGGGCCACTCCCCTTAAGGCGCCCAGGACAATAATGTCTCCCGTCGCAACTATTTCGCCGCCGGGATTCAAATCCCCTTTGACCACAATGTCGCCCTCGTTCTCCATCCGTTGACCGCTGCGCACCGTCCCTTTCACCAGTAAAACCCCAGTTGAAATCGGTGACTGCTCTTTAGAACGGGGAACAAATCGTTTCTTCGCAATGGGATTAAAGTCTTTGATCCGCATCCGGTACTTACCTAATATTTTTCTCAAACCGGCCAGTTCACCGGGGGTTAGTTTCCGTTCACCCAATTCAACTAAGATCGTGCCCCCTTGAAAAAAATCTTTCGCCGCATTTAACCGCTGATCCAAAAGAGTTAGCCAGTGCCCAAAGGATTCCTTTTCCGGAATAAACAACGTTAGGCCTTGTTTTAGTCCCTTAAAGACCAATTCTTCAGCCCGCAGAGAGCTGGTAGCCGGTAGTAACATCCTTCGCTCACACCTTAGGTAATTTTATCTTTCTATTCCACATAACCTTTTTAAAATCCTCCCATCCGCCAGGACTTATTCCACCAGGCCCAGTTGATTGGTTACGCCAAGAAGATTGGCATTGGTCGGTGCGCCCGAGTCCCCCACCGCCGGTTCTTTCAGCCCGAAATAGGCCTCATAAATCTTCCGGGCGACGGGCGCGGCCGCTTGCGAGCCAAAGCCTCCTTCTTCGATCACCACCACCACCACTAACTCCGGTTCATCGGACGGAGCGTAACTGGCAAAAAAGGCATAGTCGTTTTTTCCCACATTCTCCGCCGTCCCGGTTTTTCCGGCCACCGGAATCTGGTCCAAAGGAAAACCGGCAAAAGCGTAACGGGCGGTTCCCTCCTGCACCACTTCGGTCAGGCCTTCCCTGACCACCGCCAGGTTTTCCGGTTTGACGTTTATTTTCCGGACCGCGCGCGGTGCAAATTCGGTCACAATTTCTCCGGAAGCGGTTGTAATTTTCTTGACCAATTGCGGTTGAAAGACTTGACCCCCGCTGGCAATCGCCGCATAGACCTGTGCCAACTGGATCGGTGTAACATTAATAAAACTTTGTCCAATCGCAATCAACGCCGTTTCCATCGGGTACCAGGGTTCGCCCCGGGCTTTTCTTTTCCACTCCGGATCGCCGATCAGTCCTTGGATTTCTTCCGGTTCTAAATTCAACCCGGTCCTGGACCCCAGGCCGAGCAGTCTAGCGTAGGCGGCTAGTTTCTCTGGTCCAACCCGAAAAGCCAACTCCGCCATCACCGTATTACAGGAGTTCTTCAAGCCATCAACCACGTTCTGTTCGCCATGGGCCGGACTACACCGAAGCTGCCGGTTCCCCACGCGAACCACACCCGTACATTTAAAGGTCTCGTCCGGTTGGGCAAAACCCCCCTCTAAAGCGGCTAAAACCGTAATCGGTTTAAAGGTGGAACCGGGCATAAACTGTCCCCGGGTAATCCGGTTGGAGAAGGGGTTTAGCGGATTATTAATTAACTCATTAAAGGCTGCGCTGCTAATATTCCCCACAAACAAGTTGGGATCAAATTCCGGATAACTGACCATTGCTAGAATAGCGCCGGTGCGCGGATCAAGCGCCACCACTGACCCGGCATTCGCCTTATTCAATTGGGGATTGGTCTGGGTTTTCGCCCACTCCAACTGTTCCCGAATGGCCAGTTCGGCTACAGCCTGTAAACGGGCATCAATCGTCAGGTGGAGATTATGTCCGGGAATATATTTCTTCTCTTCTAAAACTCTAATCGGCTGCCCGACCCGGTCAACTTCCCAGATCCGGACCGCCTCTTCCCCTTTGAGCTCGAAGTCGAAGGTTCGTTCTAAACCCATTTTCCCGATCTGATCCCCTAGACGGTAACCTAATCCTCTCCTTTGAGCCAGCTCCTGTTCGCTAATCTCCCCCAAATAACCAAAGAGGTGGGCCCCCCATTCTCCCTGCGGGTAATAGCGGACGGGATAGTCCTCCACGACTACCCCCGGAAGATCCAGTTTCGCTTCGAGAATTTGTCCGATCGTGGCCGCATCCACATCTCTTTTCAAGGGAACATACTGGTCTTTTTGGTATTTTGAGCTCTCTTCCATCCGCTGAAAGAGCTCTTCTTCGGAAAGGTCTAAAACCCGACTTAAAAACTGAACGACATCAGGGTTAGCTTTGATATCTTCCGGAACAACCGAGACGACATGGGAAATCCGACTGGTCACTAATAACTCACCGTTCCGGTCGAACATATTACCGCGGGGCGCGGTGATCCAAATCGGTCGGGTCCGGTTCTGACTGGATTTAACAAAGGTTTCTTCGCCTTTGATAATCTGTAAATACCAAAGGCGGGATAAAAGCAGGGAAAAAAGAATGAGCACTAAGATGTTTAAAACCTTAACGCTTCGATCCAGTCCGATAATTGTGCGTTTCTTCAAGGTGTAGCACCAACCTTTAACTGTTCTCCAAAGTAGGTTAGGCTTTTCTTTAACCCGTAATAAATCGGTACGGTCAAGAGTAGATGGTAGAGGCAGAGCGGTAAGAGGGTTGAACCAAGAAAGGAAAGAAAGTTAATCCGCCAACCAAAGGCCCGCAAAATACAATAGGAGATGAGTTCGGCCAGCACGGTACCGATCTGGACAAGACAAAGGGGAACCAAAAGGTAGCCCTTAAAAACCATCCTTTCCAGATAACCGACGCCAAAACCGAGTGCGCCCAGAACAATTATGTTAATCCCTAAAATACCGCTACTGGCTAAATCCAAACAAAGTCCGCCCAGTATTCCCAGGTATAATCCGGGGCGGGCCCCTTCTAACAAACCATAACAAATCGTGATCATCAATACCAAATTCGGGACTACTCCAAAGAGAGGAAGATGGGGAAAGAATACAGTCTGCAACACAAGGGGGAATAAGATAAAAAGCAAATATTTCCTAAGCTTCAAAGGCCTTCCTCCCTTCTTCACTTCTCCGTAACCACATATAAATATTCCATCCGGCTAAAGTCAGCGGCCGGTTCCAAGTAAGCCTGCTGTTCAAAACCATCCTCCGATTCCTGCACTTCCATAATGGTCCCGATCAACAGATTCTTCGGAAAGTACAGACTGGATTCGGCGGTTAAGATCCGGTCTCCCGTCTGCAACCGGACACTTAAATCCGATGGTTTCACCAGACAAGCGCCCTTCTTGCCGCCGCCATAGATATAAACCAGTTCTCTGGTGCGTTCAATCACTCCACTCATACTGTTCCCGGGGCGAGGATCAGTCAGGAGGATCACTTCGGCGGAGAAGGGCTCCACCCGTAAGAGCCGACCAGCCAGTCCTTGGGTAGTTATCACTGGCATATTACGAGCTAAACCGGCTTTACTACCCTTATCAATCGTCAAAGTGGCGCTGGTATTATTCGGGTTCCGGGCGATCACTTCGACCGGAACCAATTCAAGTTCAGCGGCAGCTTTAAACTGTAGTAGTTTCCGCAAGCGTTCGTTCTCGGCTTTTAACTGTTCAAGCTGGGAAAGTTCGGTAACCAGCTCCGAAATGTACTTGCGCATTTCATCGTTTTCCCGGTGGAGAGCACCCAGCGTATTCACCGTCTGCCAGGAATCGGTCACAAAAGTGGTGACGTAGTAGATGCCCTTTTGAAAGGGGTACAAAACATACTTAAAGGCCTTCTCCAGCCAGATCTCTTCCTCCCGTTCCTGGGAAGAATAAAACATTAAGCCGGTGATAATCAGAAAGCAAACCGCTAACGTCACCAGTAAGACCCGCTTTTGGAATAAAGGTTGTAACACCTTAATCGGCCCCTTTTCCCCAGTTTTCTTATTTCGAGATTAAGACTTTCCGCAAATCATCGAGCGCATCAAGGGCTAAACCGGTCCCCCTGGCGACACAAGTCAAGGGATCTTCAGCCACTTGCACCGGCATTTCGGTCTCTTCCGCCAATAAACGGTCCAGTCCACGGAGGAGAGCGCCGCCCCCCGACATCACAATCCCCCGGTCTAGGATATCAGCGGCTAATTCAGGCGGGGTTTTCTCCAGAGTCATCTTCACCGCCTCCACAATCGTCCCGACCGGTTCAGCTAAGGCTTCCATCACTTCCCGTGAAGAAAGAACGGTCACCTTTGGTAAACCGGTGACCAAATCCCGCCCCCGTACCTCGATGGACTCCTCCTCTTTCTGCGGATAAGCGGAACCAACGGTCCGTTTTATCTCTTCAGCGGTCTGTTCGCCAACCATCAAATTATAACTTCGCTTAATGTACTGGGCAATCGCCTCGTTCAATTCATCACCGGCGACCCGGATCGAACGGCTAGTCACGATCCCGCCCAGGGAAATGACAGCCACTTCCGTGGTTCCACCACCAATATCGACAATGAGGTTACCCGTCGGCTCCTGAATGGGTAAACCGGCCCCGATCGCGGCGGCCATCGGCTCTTCGATTAAAAAGACTTCGCGCGCTCCGGCTTCCCGGGCCGCATCCATTACCGCCCGTCTTTCCACTTCCGTTACCCCGGAGGGAACCCCCACAATGACCCGGGGGGCTAAAAAAGCCTTGCGCCGTCCGGCTTTTTTAATGTAATAATGTAACATTTTTTCGGTTACTTCAAAATCGGCAATCACGCCGTCTTTCATTGGCCGGACCGCTACAATACTGCCGGGAGTCCGCCCGACCATCTGTTTGGCTTCCACGCCAACGGCAATCAAACTATCCGTCTCCCGATCAAACGAAACCACCGTTGGTTCCTGAAGGACAATCCCTTGATTTTTTACGAAAACCAGTGTATTAGCAGTACCTAAATCGATTCCCATATCGCGCGAAAAACGACCGAGCAACTTTTTGAGCATCAATATTTCCCTCCGGTTGTAAAAAAATATAAAGTGGATGCTACTTCGTTATTAAAATAAACCTTCTTCTCTCATACTATAATAATTCTGATTGCCGATAATGACATGGTCAAGAATGGGGATGCCCAAGAGCTCTCCGGACTCTCTAAGACGCCGTGTTAAAGAAATATCTTCTTGACTAGGACGCGGATCCCCACTCGGGTGGTTATGGGCTAAAATGAGGGCCGCACTGCTTTGCCGAATGGCGGCTTTAAATACTTCCCGGGGATGAACCAAAGAAGCATCTAAAGTGCCAATGGTAACCGTTTCGGTCCCCAGCAGCCGGTTTTTTGTATTAAGGTGTAACGTGAGAAAATGTTCCTGTGCTAACAAGCTTAGACGCGGCATCAGATAACTGGCTACTTCCTGGGGTGAAGATAAGGGCCCATCTTGGAGAAAGCGGGAAGTCTGTAACCGCTTTCCCAATTCAAAAGCCGCCAGTAATTGAATGGCTTTAGTTTTACCCATTCCCCGTACCGTGCATAACTCGGACAGACTGGCCGCTGCCAATTTTTGCAAGCTTTGGAATTTGGCCAGTAACAATTGGGCCATGGCCAGCACGGATAATTCGGCGGTGCCGCTCCTGAGGATAATCGCCATCAATTCAACGGTGGAGAGATTTTCCGCTCCGTACTTCTCCAACCGTTCCCGTGGGCGCTCCCCGGCGGGCAAGTTCTTGATCACCGGTCCGACCAAGGGTATTCACCTCCGGCAAGGTAATCCCGTATTCTTTTAAAAGAAGAGCTAAACGGGATACAGGGAGGCCCATTACATTATAAAAACAGCCTTCGATCCGGTCAATTAAAATCGCGCCCAACCCCTGAATCCCATAAGCTCCTGCTTTATCCATCGGTTCACCGGTACTGATGTAAGCAGAAATCTCCGCTTCAGTTAATGGGCGAAAATGAACCCTCGTCATCTCGCAAGCAGTGATCCTTTTTCGGTGATGAAATAGAGCCAAACCGGTAAAAACTTGGTGCCAGCGGCCGGATAACGCCCGCAGCATCCGGCGGGCTTCCTCCTGGCTTGCCGGTTTCTCAAGGAAACTGCCATCCAGAACCACAATCGTATCAGCGGCAATCACTAAATCGTCAGCTGTCTCCGGTTGTCCAGAGGTGACCCGAAAAACCTCCTCCGCTTTGCCCCGGGCGGTCGCCATTACCAGGTCAGCTGGGGAAGCAGACCGGTCCGCTTGGCCCTTTTCCTCAAAACTACTAACCATCACCTGAAAATCGAGGCCGAGCATAGCAAGGAGGGCCTGGCGCCGTGGAGAAGCGGAAGCGAGAATCAGCCGATTAATCAAACCCACCTCCCCGTGGAAAAAGCGCTTGCTATGATTTTCATAGCAAAAGCATTATTAGTATTTCCCTATCCGGCCGCTCTTTCCTGCTTTTTCTCACTTTTAATCGTTTTCATTGGGCATTTCTCAACACAGATTTCACATTCGGTGCACAGCTGCGGATCAATGCGGGCTAAATTATGCTCAACGGTAATCGCATTGCTGGGACAATTTTTGGCACAAAGGCGGCAACCGATACAACCGACTTTGCAAACCGGCCGCACAGCGGCTCCCTTCTCCTGGTTCATGCAAAGCACCGTCACCTTTTTCGCCGCCGGCCACAAGGTAATCAGTTGGCGGGGACAGGCCTTAACACACATCCCACAAGCGGTACACTTCGTTTCATCCACCACCGGCAGTCCATTGGCGGAGAGCGTCATCGCGCCGAAAGGACAGGCTTTCACACAACTACCCAAACCAAGACAACCATAGGTACAGGCTTTTGGCCCACCCCCCAAATTCTGGGCTGCCTGACAGTCTTCTACCCCAAAGTAGATGAAACGCTGCCGGGCTTCCTGAAGTCCACCGGCACACCTTACCTTGGCAATCTTGCGTTCGACCGCCCCGGTTTCCACCCCCATCACCTTGGCAATGGGTGAATAGTCTTTTAGCACCGGACAACCGGTCACCGGCCCTGTCCCGGCCACAATCGCCTCCGCCATTCCGCGGCAACCGGGATAACCGCAGCCACCACAGTTGGCTCCGGGCAAAAGCCCTTCTATTTCATCGATGCGGGGGTCGCCCTTAACTGTCAATTTCCGTGCCGCCACGGCCAGACCGATCCCAAACGCCAGGCCCAGCACAAACAGGACGGCAATGGCATTTAGAATAATCCGCAAACTTCCCGCTTCCATGTTTTACCTCCTTTAGTTACAGACCTTTTGCGTTGTATTTGGATTGCACAATCCCAGTGCAATAATTGATCGCCTAGTCTAGGTTGACCATTATAAATTGGATTGGAATCCCTTCTGTTGGTTACAACGCAAAAAGCTTAGTTAGCCTTTTCTGTTATTAATTGATCGAGTGCGCAGCGCACAACGAAAAAGCGCTAGTCGTTACTTGGACCCATCAGTATAAACGGTCCAGGTTATAAATTTAATAAGGCGGCAAGATTAAATCCGGAAAAACCTAAAAAGGCAATGGAGATTAAACCAGCCGTAATCAGCGCAATCGGGAAGCCCTCCATCGCTTTGGGCAAAGGCGCCAAGGCCAGCCGCTCCCGGATTCCGGCAAAGAGGATCAGCAACAAGGAAAAACCCAATGCTCCTCCGATTCCACTCACGACCGATTGGAGAAAATTATAATTTTCGTTGACATTGATAATCGTTACCCCCAAGACCGCACAGTTGGTGGTGATCAAGGGCAAATAAATTCCCAACGCCCGGTAAAGCACAGGGCTGCTTTTTTTAATCACCATCTCAACAAACTGCACCAAAACAGCGATCACCAGAATAAAAGTGATCGTTTGTAAAAAGGCAATATCGTGTTTGACCAGTGTTTTCTGGACCCAATAGGTGATCCCGGAAGCTAAGGCCATGACGAAGGTCACCGCCAAGCCCATCCCCGTCGCCGTTTCCACCTGCTTGGAAACGCCTAAAAACGGACAGATCCCCAAGAAACGCGAAGTGATAAAGTTATTAATAAAGATGGAGCCAAGTACGATCAATACATAATCAGTCATCCTTCTTCTCCCCCCTCCTGCCAACAAACCAGTTAATCCCGGCCATTAACAAACCTAGGGTAATAAAGGCGCCTGGCGGCAAAATCAAAAGTTTAGCCCCCAAATCCTCCGGGAAGAGGTGAAACCCGGCAAAGCCGAAATCCCGGGCTTCGAGTAATGTTCCGGTCCCCAATAATTCCCGGATCACACAGACCATCGTTAAAGCCAGTGTAAAGCCGAGCCCCATGCCCAAACCATCCATCGTCGCTTCGAGGGCATTATGCTTAGAAGCAAAGGCTTCCGCCCGCGCCAAGACAATACAATTCACCACAATTAACGGGATAAAGATCCCCAAAACCTGGTGCAGATCGGGCAGAATCGCCGCCATGGTCTTATCCACAATCGTCGTAAAGGTCGCAATGACCACAATATAAGCGGGAATCCGGATTTCTTGGGGGATAAAATTCCGGAGTAAAGCAATGATCACATTCGAACCGGTCAGCACGAAGGTAGTGGCTATTCCCATCCCCAGTCCGTTCACCACCGCCGTTGTCACCGCCAAAGTGGCGCACATCCCCAAGACTAGACGGAAGATGGGGTTTTCATTAAAAACACCATTCTTAAAAATTTGCCATTTGGTCACTTCGCTGCACCCCCGATCTGAGCTTCTCCGGCCAACAAGGAACGGCTGATCGCCAATGCGGCATTAACTCCGCGGACAACTGCCCGGGAAGAGACTGTAGCGCTAGTTATGGCTTCTACTTGGCCTTTATCTTTGGTGACGGCCAGTTGGTCTTGGTTCGTCGCATCCCGGAACGCCTTCTGGGCTCGGAATTTTTCGCCCGTTATTTTCGCGCCAAGGCCCGGAGTCTCCGCTTGACTGATCACGGTCAGCCCGGCCAGGTTCCCGTCCTTGGTCACACCCACCGCCAACCGGATGACGTCGGCGTAACCCCTTTGCTCGACGATAAAAACCAATCCTTCCAGTTGGGAGCCTTGGTAACCACGATAAACCCCAACCACCCCGGTGGATTCTTCCGCTTGGAAGGAGGTTTCCGCCCGAAATTGGCTGGCTGCAGGTAAAGCTTCTTGTAAAGCCTTTTGTTGGGCCATTTCATTCTGGGCTTTAATCGCCGGCGCGGTTAAGGCGTTTACCAACCCCAGGACGGCCGCAGAAACGACACAAATAACGGTTAACACCAGAACCAACCGAAGCTCCTTAGCCATTGGCTTTCACCTCCCCAAACCGTTTCGGCGCCGTCCAGCGGTCCAGGAGCGGAGTAGTGATATTCATCAGTAAAATTGAGTAACAAACCCCTTCCGGAAACCCGCCAAACTTTCGGATCAACATCGTCAAGAGACCGCAGCCAAACCCAAAAAACACGCGCCCCCAGGGAGTAACCGGCGTCGTCACGTAATCGGTGGCCATAAAGAAAGCCCCGAAAAGAAGACCACCGGCCAGGAGATGAAAGAGGGGATCTTCCCCCATCAGAAAAGCAAGCAAAAGAACGGTGCCTAAATAAGTGAAAGGAATCCGCCAATCAATAATCTTAACAATCAGCAGGAACAAACCGCCCAGTAAAATCGCTAAAGCCGACGTTTCCCCCAGGGAACCGGCAATATTACCAAAGTAAAGTTGGAGGTAGGGAATGCCCGTGATACCCTGCCGCCAAAGACCAAGGGCGGTCGCTCCGGCCACTGCATCGGCAGCCGTCCCGGCTGCCTCCATGGTGGCTCCGGCTAGCGCTTCCGCCTTCGCCCAACCCAAGGCACCTTCCGGCCAGACCCAGTTCACCATAAAGGTCGGCCAGGAAGCCAGCAGGAAAGCCCGTCCAATTAAGGCCGGGTTGAAAGGATTATAACCCAAACCTCCGTAAATCTGTTTCCCGAAAATAATCGCAAAAATTGACCCCGCCACCGGGATCCACACCGGAACGGTCGGTGGGAGGGTTAAAGCCAATAATAATCCGGTCACTACGGCACTCCCATCATAGATGGTCAGCGGCCGTTTCATTATCGTAACGACCACCGCCTCTGTCAATACTGCCGCAGCGATCGAGGCCAAGATTATGGTGAGCGTCGGCCAACCAAAATAGTAAACGGCAGCTACGGAGGCTGGAACTAAAGCAAGCACCACCACCCACATAATCCCCTCGGCGTTGTATCCCGCTCTGATATGGGGGGAAGGGGAGACAACAACTTCCGTCTCTAACAACTTAATACCTCCCTTTATCCTTTTTTCTGTGCTGCCCTAATTTTTTCTTTTGCATTCTTAATCATCTGGAGTAATGGTCGCCTACTGGGGCAGACATAGGAGCAAGAACCACACTCCCGGCAATCCATAACTCCATATTTCTCCGCATCCTCTAATTTATCATGTTCAGCATAGTCACCCAGAAAATTAGGGAGTAAATTATATGGACAAGCAGTTATGCACCGGCCACAACGAATACAAGGTAAAACCGGGGGTTTTTCCACCTCGGCACGGGTTTGGACCAGAATTCCGGAAGTGCCCTTCATCACTGGTAAATCCAGTCGGTAAACGGCCGGTCCCGTCATCGGGCCACCCAAAATAATCCGCCCTGGCGCTTGGGTGAATCCACCGCAATAAGAGATGACCTCCTCGACCAAAGTCCCAATTCGGACCAGAAGATTCCGGGGATTCTTAACCCCTTTCCCGGTAACAGTAATGATCCGGCTCACCAAAGGCAAACCAGTCCGGAGATAACGGCCAAAAGCAGCTGCCGTCGCCACATTATTGACGATCACACCGACTTCGATCGGTAAAGCGCCAACCGGAACCACCCGGCGAGTAGCAGCGTAAATTAACATTTTTTCTTCCCCTTGCGGGTATTTAACCTTTAAGGGCAGAATGCTTACGGGTAATCCGGCGGCCGCTTTTTTTAAGGCGACGATCGCATCGGGTTTATTGGCCTCAATCCCAATTACGCCCCGGGGTGCCCCGGCCGCCTTCATCAAAGCCTGTAAACCGAGGAGCAAATCATCGGCCTCTTCCAGCATCAGCCGATGGTCACAGGTTAAATAAGGTTCACATTCGGCGCCGTTTAAAAGAATATAATCCACCTTTTTCCCCACGGGCGGATGATATTTAACATGGGTTGGAAAGGCGGCGCCCCCCATCCCGACTAAACCGGCTTCTTTCATCAAAGCCTTAATTTCTTCCGCCGAAAGTTCATCCAAATTGGGATGGGTTGTTAATTCCGGAGTTAAGCGATCGGCGCCGTCACTTTCGATCACAATTGCCGGCACCATACTACCACAAACGTGAGGTCTAGGTTCAATGGCAACTATTTTTCCGGAAATACTGGCGTGTAATGGAACGGATACCATCCCTTTAGCCTCAGCAATCTTTTGTCCGGTTGTCACTTCCGCTCCGACCTCCACTAACGGTTCGGCCGGCGCGCCAATATGTTGGCCAAGGGGTAAGACCACCTGTGACGGCAGTGGAAGTTCTTCAACCGGTAATGAAGCAGTTAATCCTTTATTGGTCGGGGGATGAATCCCCTTTTTAAATGTTACAAGCCCCATCATCCCACTCCTTTATTGGTTTTCGGAATTCACCTAATTCTTTGATACAAGCTTTGCCCACAACATATTGACCGTCTCATATAAATATACACTTTTGCCGACAAATGGATCCTCAAGTTAATTAAGGGGTATCCCCGCCGACAAACACGATAAGCATTGGCAATTAGCCCGCCAGTGGTTCCCAGTCTCATCTTAGCCCATCTTGCGCCGACGGGCAATGGAAAAAGAAACAAGGGTTTTATGCCAGAGACACGGTAAGACAAAAAGCCTTGATTATATGATATAACCGATCACCAATGGTGAAACCGGTGGGGGAACCGTTGTTAGTTTAACCTCGGTCAAGATCTCAGCCACCGCGGTCGTAGCTTCCGCCTGGGAACGGGCATAAACCTTGGCGATTTCCTCTCCTGCTTCGACCCAATCTCCGACTTTCTTTTTTATGACCAAGCCAACGCCGTAATCAATGGGCTCCCCTTTCTTAGCCCGCCCAGCGCCTAGACGCATTGAGGTCAAGCCTAGAGCTTCCGTCTCCCAAGCGCTCAGATAACCCCGAACCGGACTTTCTACTCCGACCACCACCGGCGCGGTCGGGAGTAAATCGGGATCGTCGACGATCTGCGGATCTCCGCCCTGGGCGGCCACCCAACGCCGGAAGACAGCTAAGCCTTCTCCGTTGGCAATAATCGTTTTCAGCTTGGCCTCTGCCCGGTCGGCATCGGTTTCCTGCCCGGCCAAGATCAACATCTGGGCGCCAAGAACCAGGGAGAGCCTTTCTAAATCGGACGGACCTTCCCCCCGCAAGGTAGCAATCGCCTCCTTCACCTCCAAGGCATTACCGATCGCCTGCCCTAAGGGTTGGTCCATCGCCGAAAGGACCGCCACCGTCTTCCGGCCGGCATTTTTCCCAATGGCCACCATCAGTTCGCCCAGTTTTTCCGCTTCTTCCTTGGTTTTGAGGAAGGCGCCGCTTCCTACCTTCACATCCAAGACAAAACCGTCGGCCCCGCCAGCCAGTTTTTTACTCATGATACTAGTCGCGATCAAAGGAATACTGGCTACCGTGCCGGTCACATCCCTGAGGGCGTAGAGTTGTTTGTCGGCGGGGACTAAATTCCCGGTCTGACCAACCAAGCCAACCCCGACTGTTTTGACCTGCTCAAAGAGGACAGGAAGGGAAAGTTCCGTCCGGAAGCCGGGGATTGATTCCAGTTTATCAATAGTTCCGCCGGTATGGCCTAAGCCGCGTCCGGACATCTTACAAACGGGGATCCCGGCTGCAGCCACGAGCGGAGCTACCACCAACGAAGTTTTATCACCAACCCCACCGGTAGAGTGTTTATCGATCTTGATCCCCGGAAGCGGCGACAGATCAACCTGGTCGCCGGAAGCAGCCATCTTGACCGCCAAATCCCGGGCTTCCCGCGGCGACATCCCTTGAAAATAAACAGCCATACACCAAGCCGCCAGCTGATAATCGGGGATACTGCGGTCGACAATCCCCTGGACGATAAAACTGATCTCTTCCGGCGTATGTTCTAACCCATCCCTTTTCCGGCCGATGAGATCGACCATTCTCATTGCGCCACCTCCTGCCGCCTCTGCGTCGCGAAAACAACGGCGCTCAGCTTTTCCTTATCCTAATAGTTATTCTTGTTTTGAAGACTAAACCCTTTTGGTAAAGCCCTTATTTTTCTGCCGCCGTAACCATTTCCTGGTAGAAACTTTTCCCGGTCGGCCATGGGGCGAGGCCAAAGTAATCGGCAATGGTCGCGGCAATATCAGTAAAGGAGTTTCTAATCCCTAAGGCGAACCCTGCGCGGACCTGGGCGCCGGTCACGAGCAAAGGAACATATTCCCGGGAATGATCGGTGCTGGGGGTAGTCGGATCCCCGCCATGATCCGCCGTAATCATCAATAAGTCTTCTGGATGAAGCAAAGTAGCCAGCTTTGCCAGATATTCATCGGCCGTGGCCAGGGCAGCCGCAAAACCCCGTACATCATTGCGGTGACCGTATAAACTGTCAAAATCAACGCAGTTGGCAAAGGCTAAAGCCGGACCCGCCAGGGTATTACCCAGAGTGAGCAACTGTTCGAGCGTACTGATGTTGTCTCCCGTATGATAGCTGGCGGTCAAACCCCGTCCGCTAAAAATATCCTCAATTTTACCCACACCGACCACGGCAATCCCGGTTGCGGCCAGCCGATCCAAGATGGTTTCGGCAGGCGGAACCACCGAAAAATCCTTACGCCGCTTCGTCCGGACAAAAGCGCCGGGTTCTCCCACAAAAGGCCGGGCAATTACCCGTGCCACCTGGTGTTCCCCGCGAAGAATGCTCCGGGCGCTTATACAAAACCGGTATAATTCGTCGATCGGAATTATTTCCTCATGGGCGGCAATCTGAAAAACACTATCGGCTGAGGTGTATACGATGGGCTTTCCAGTGGCCATGTGCTCGGGCCCCAGTTCTTTAAGGATCTCTGTCCCGGAAGCCGCTTTATTCCCCAACACCGGACGGCCGATCGCCGCCGTAAACTCCCTGATCACCTCTTCCGGAAACCCGTTTGGATAGACGGGAAAGGGGCGTTCCAAGATCACACCCGCCAACTCCCAATGGCCGGTAATGGTATCTTTACCCGGCGATGCTTCCGCCATCTTGCCATATGCCCCCCGGGGCTTTTTCGCCGCCGGCACGCCCGGTAAGGGAACGATGTTGCCCAGCCCTAAGGAAATCAGGAAAGGAACGGACAAACCACCTAGTTGAGCGGCGATATTGCCCAGCGTATTACTGCCTGCATCTCCGTACCGGTGGGCATCGGGCAATTCACCAATCCCGACTCCGTCTAATACCACCAAAAATAGCCGGCCTTTCGTCATCGCCACAACCTCCTTGTCTTGCCGTATTTCTTCGGATCGGGCTTTCTGCGTTGTTCTTTCGTTCAACCATTCCAATACAGTACATTGGTTAACTTGATTTAAGTTTGAACACTATATTTGTGCTTAAATCCCTTTGCTTCGGTAACAACGCAAAAAGCTTTGATCAGGTTTGTGCCAAAAAGAACAAACAAAAGACCACCCAGAGGGTGATCCTTTGCTTGTCATCTTTCTCGAATCCGAGCGGCTTTACCCGATCGTTTACGTAGATAATAGAGTTTTGCCCGGCGTACCCGGCCCCTTCTGGCCACTTCGATCTTGGCAATCATCGGGGAATGTAAGGGGAAGATCCTTTCCACACCTACACCACCGGATATTTTCCGAACCGTAAAGGTCTCTTTCAAGCCTCCATTCGCCCGGGCAATCACAACACCTTCAAAGACCTGAATCCTTTCCCGCTCTCCTTCCACCACTTTAAGGTGTACCCGGACGGTGTCGCCGGGGCCGAAGACCGGTAGATCTTTTTTTAATTGTTCCTGTTCCACCAGATCAATCAGATTCATCAGTATTCCCTCCCTTCACAACGAGATCAGTCTGCACAGCTTCCAAAACAACCCGGTTCTTTTCCAAAAAAGCCCGGTCTTCCTTCTTTAATTTGAGTTTCGCCAGTAACTCCGGTCGACGGCGGGCAGTCCGCAAAAGCGCTTGTTCCCGCCGCCAAGCGGCGATTTTACCATGATCCCCTGACAGTAAGATCGGAGGCACCTTCATCCCGCGGAAATCCGCCGGTTTAGTGTACTGGGGATAATCAAGGATTCCCTCTTCCCCACTGAACGAATCCAGTTCTGTAGCCGCCGGATCCCCCAACACACCGGGCAGCAGCCGGATAATTGCTTCTGCCATAACCATGGCCGGCAGTTCGCCCCCAGTGAGGATATAATCGCCGATCGTCAATTCGCGGTCCGCTAAGGTTCGAATCCGCTCATCATACCCTTCATAATGACCACAGATAAACAACAAGTGAGGAAGGGCGCTTAACTCCTCCGCAATCTTCTGACTAAAGGGTTCCCCTTGCGGCGTAGTTAAAATGGTATAGGGTTTGACCCCCGCTTCCGCTGTAACCTCCTCGACCGCTTTAAAGATGGGTTCCGGTTTTAAGATCATCCCCGGACCACCCCCATAGGGAGTATCATCCACCGTCATGTGCCGGTCGGTGGCATACTGGCGGAAATTAATCAATTCCAGTCGGACTAACCCACGGTCCTGTGCCCTTTTAATCATGCTATGGGCGAATGGGCCGTCAAACATCGCTGGAAATAAGGTTAAAAAATGGATTAACATCTTTCTTGATCCTCATCCACCAGTCCGGGGGGTAACTCCACCCGCATAATCCCAGCTGCCAGGTCCACAGAACGGATCACTGATTTTAAGGCGGGGAGTAGAATCTCGCCGCCGGTTCCGCCCCTTAAGACATAAACATCATTTCCGCCGGTAAAAAGGACCTGTGCCACGGCACCCAGAAAACAGCCAGTCAAGGTGTATACCTTGAGCCCGATGATCTGATCAACGTAAAACCGGTCCGGCGGCAAAGGGGGTCTTTCCGCTTCCGGCAACCATAAAAAGGTTCCTTGCAGAACTTCCGCGCCGGAGATATCATTGATCCCCCGGAATTTAACAATCACCAGCCCCTTGAAGAAGCGGACCTTTTCCAGAAAAAGCGGTTGAGGGTCCTCTTCATTGAAGATCAAAACCCTTTCCAATTCCAACCACCGTTCCGGATGATCGGTTAAAGAAGCCACCTTGACTTCTCCGCGGTTCCCTTGTGTTCCCAGAACCTCGCCCACGGCAATTAAACTCTCCGGCGGGTTGGACCAGGGATTAAAGGGGCGATCCTGTTTCATTCCGCCAATTCCACCATGACTCTCTTTTCCACGGGAGCACAGGCCCAAACCAAAGTCCGGATCGCTTTAATCACGCGACCCTTCCGCCCGATAATCTTCCCTAAATCATCCTTGTTCACCGTAATCTCCAAAAGAATCGTATCGGCTGATTCCTCTTTCCGGACGTAGACTTCATCGGCATGATCGACCAGTGATTTAGCGAGCAACTCCACCAATTCTTTCAAGGAATTTCACATCCTTTCATTCCCCGACCGCTCCTTCCTCCAGGACCCCGGCTTTCTTAAACAACCGTTTCACCGGTTCTGAAGGCTGGGCCCCTTGGGCAAGCCAATACAAGGCTTTTTCCTTATCAACCACTAATTCCGTCGGGTTTGCGATCGGATTATAATGACCTAAAATCTCAATAAACCTCCCGTCCCGCGGGGAGCGGGAATCAGCCACCACAAACCGGTAGAAGGGACGTTTCTTTGCCCCCATCCGGGTCAGTCGAATCCGAACCATCACTTTCACCTCCTTACCTTCGTCAAAAATGCTCTATCTTAATGATCAAGGGTGGGCTTACCAAAGCTTAACGCAAAAAGCTCTACCAGAAAGGTAACTTTGGCAGCCCGCCTTTACCAGCTTTTCCAAGTTGCTTCATCATCTTTTTACTCTGCTCAAACTGGGAGAGGAGCCGGTTCACTTCCTGAACCGACCGCCCCGCCCCCTTCGCGATCCGCCGGCGTCGACTGGCGTTGATGATCTGAGGGGTTCTCCGTTCTTCCGGGGTCATCGATTGAATAAGGGCTTCCAAGTGTTTCATGCTTTTCTCGTTAAACTCCAGACCTTGTAGTTGTTTAGGTTTTATCCCCGGTAACATGCCTAAGATTTGGTCTAAGGGGCCCATCTTCTGAACTTGGCGCATTTGATCCAAAAAGTCTTCTAAAGTGAACTCATCCTTTTGGATCTTCTTGAACAGCGCTTTCGCCTGTTCGGCTTCGACATTAGCTTCTGCTTTTTCAATCAGCGTTAAAACATCACCCATGCCCAAAATGCGGGAAGCCAACCGCTCCGGGTGAAAAACCTCAATCCCGTCCAGTTTCTCACCACTACCGATCAACTTAATCGGACAACCGGTCACCTCCCGGATGGAAAGGGCGGCCCCGCCCCTGGTATCGCTGTCTAACTTGGTTAAGATCAACCCGGTCAAGGTAAGCTGCTCATGGAAATTGCGGGCAACGTTAACCGCATCCTGACCGGTCATCGCGTCAACCACCAGGAGAATCTCTTCCGGTTCCACCGCTTCTTTAATCGCGGCCAATTCTCCCATCAATTCCGCGTCCACATGAAGGCGACCGGCGGTATCTATGATCACTACATCTCGTTGGGTTTGGCGGGCTTTCTCCACCCCTCCGGTGGCAATGGTCACCGGATCCCGACCGGAATCACTGTAGACCGGTAAATCCAGTTGCTGACCAAGGACTTCCAATTGTTTAACCGCGGCCGGACGGTAAACATCCGCTGCCACCAAAAGGGGCCGCCGTCCCTGGTTTTTAAGCAAGCCGCCAAGTTTACCGGCGGTAGTCGTTTTCCCGGCGCCCTGCAAACCGGCGAGAAGATAGACCGTTGGCGGACGGTCACTGCTCTTCAGCTTCTCCGCCTTCTCCCCCATCATCTTCGTCAATTCCTGGTGCACAATCTTGATCACCATCTGTCCGGGGGTTAAACTATCCATTACTTCCTGGCCAATCGCCCTTTCCCGCACGCGGTTGATAAAATTGCGGACCACTCGGAAGTTAACATCCGCTTCTAATAGGGCCAGTTTAACCTCGCGTAAGGCCTCATCCACATCTTTTTCACCCAGTTTCCCTTTTCCGCGTAAACGGCGGAAAGTCTCCTGGAGTTTTTCTGATAGCGCCGAAAAAACCATCTTTATCTTCCGCTCCCTTTATCTCCGGATTTGACCTCTAGCTCCCGGGTCTTTGTTCCTGGCCCCTCTTCGCTCCCTAGCTCTAAAACGGAGAACAACCTAGTCAAAGCCGCGCGCACCCGGGCCAAGCCCCTAACCACCTGTTCATCCGCAGGTCGCAGGCGGTCCAGGTCCTCCACCGCTTCTTTCACCTCTTTTACCGCCTCCAGCTCTTGTAAGTAACGGGCGACCAGACCCAGCTTACTCTCCCATCCTGCCAAGAGTCTTTCGGTGCGTTGCAAGAGATCATGGACGGCTTGTCGCGTGGTGCCCTCTTCCTCGGCAATCTCCGCTAAGGAAAGGTTATCCAAATAATAAAGGCCAAAAACCCGCTGTTGTTTCGGTGTTAGTAATCCGCCATAGAAATCATAGAGTAGGCCCATCCACACCACATTCTCCATTCTGATGAGCCTCCTTGCTGACAAGTATATTTACTTTACACCTGACTAGTATAAGGACTGAAGCGGGAAAAGTCAAGCTTTTTTTGACGGCTTTTCCCTTCAACCAAAGCCCTTTTACGTATTGGCAACAATAATAAACGATTTAGATGTAATCATTTTCCCCGCTTTACGTCTAAAGAAGAAAACCTCCGGTCAGACCATAGGACTTACCCGGGTTAAGGATTCACCTCAGTAATCCTTTTCCCTTGGACACTGGACTGTTACGCATCAAAACTATTTATAACTGGATAAACAAAGCCAATTAAGGGAGAAGGCAAAAAGCCTTTCCGCAGTAGAGTTAAAAGCGGGTCCAGCCACATAAATGCCGCCAGCGGAAGCGATTACTTTGTCCCAACAAAAAACCGGGGTATTTATGTAATTTCCTCAAATGGTCTAAACTAATCTTAGCCGGAGACTAGGGGGTCAACCATTGAAAAGAATCGCTTTAGTAACCGATAGTACCGCCGATCTTACCGCGGAAATGAAAAGAGCATTTAATGTGTACACTATTCCTTTAAAAGTCAGATTTGCCGAGCAGGAGTTTAAGGATGGTGAACTGACACCGGAAGAGTTTTACCACCGTTTGGCCAAAGGAGGACCACTGCCCCAAACTTCCCAACCGTCACCGGAAGAATTCCGTCAGCTTTACCGGAAACTTCTGGTTGATCACGACGCGATCCTTTCCATCCATCTCTCCTCCGCCTTAAGTGGCACCTTGAATGCGGCGGCACTGGCAAAAGCCGATTTTAAGCAGGAAATCCACCTTTTCGATTCCAAAAACATCAGTCTCGGGATCGGTCTCCTGATCAAGGAAGCGGCCCGCCTCATTGCTGAAGGCCTTCCCCTCCCCCAGATCATTGCCGAGCTCAAAAAGGTCCGGGGACAAATCGTGACCCTTTTTACCCTTAATACATTAGAATATCTACACAAAGGAGGCCGCATCGGTAGAGTCCCCAATTTACTGGGTTCACTCCTGAAAGTAAAACCTTTGATCCGGGTTAATCCGGAGGGGGTCTATGTTTTGCAGGGAATAGCCCGTACCCAAGACCGGGCGCTGAAAGGAATCGTCCATGCCTTTCAAGAGCTGGCCGCCGGTGAAAAACCGTCCCTCCTTTTTGTCGCCCACGGCGCCGCCCTTGAGGCCGGCCAACGCTTGAAAAACCTTCTGGAAACCAGCTTTCAACTGCAAGCTTCCGCCTTTACCCAAGTCGGGCCAGTCATCGGGGTCCATACCGGGCCGGGCACCGTCGGCGCCGCCATCCTCTTTAAGTAAAGATTGCCTCGAAAAAAAAAGAAACTGTCTCCATGCGACAGTTTCTTTCGCTCCAGACCTGTATTATCAGTAATACCGGTTAATTAGTCGGAAATGGTCACCGAAGTAATCCGAAAACCTTTTTCCTTCAGTTTATCGGTAAGCTCCTCCGGCTTCCGGGTATCAACCCGGAGGACAATTTCCCCATGGTAGATCGCCAGATGCGTGATATTAACATTACATGCGGCAATTGTCTTCGCCAGTTCCGCCAGGACACCCGGGCGGTCTTCCTGGATCAAAATGGAGATCCTGCTGCCATGCTCCCGGAACCCCATGATCTCAATAAAGGCATCGAAAATATTGGATTCGGTAATAATCCCGACCAGTTTACCTTTTTCGACCACCGGAAGCCCGCCGACGCTATTATCTCTCATCTTTAAAGCGGCAACTTCCAACAAATCATCGGGGGAGACAGTGACGACTTTTTTGGTCATCACCTCTTCCACCTTTGTCTTGGAAAGCAAATAATTGATCTCAAAAATACTAAGCGAGGTTGCTGAAGAAGGTGAAACTTCCATTAACTTCCGTTCGGTGATAATTCCCACCAGTTTTCCGTCTTTAACCACCGGGACCCGGTTAATTTTCTTCTCCCGCATTAATTCCAAGGCATCAGCAATCATGGTGTCCGGGGAGACCGTAAAAGGATTGATCGTCATCCGGCTACGCACATACATTCTACTTCCCTCCATTTCGTCCTTTTTTGCTTTTTCGCCCTTATCCTCCCAGGTAGGCTTTGCGTACTTCTTCACTGTTAGCCAGTTCTTTGGCATCGCCCTGTAAAACAACGCG
The DNA here is from genome assembly GCA_012837715.1 of Bacillota bacterium. Taxonomy (GTDB): domain Bacteria; phylum Bacillota; class UBA4882; order UBA10575; family UBA10575; genus Capillibacterium. The sequence goes on from DUQR01000041.1 coordinate 47,485, forward strand.
TCCGGTTTCCAGCACATAAGCCCGATTCGCAATGGAGAGGGCTAATTGGGCGTTCTGCTCCACCAGTAAAATCGTGGCGCCCGTCGCGTTAATCTCTTTGATAATCTCAAAGATCTCCTTCACCAGTAAGGGGGCGAGACCCATTGAAGGCTCATCCATCAAAACCAGTTTCGGTCGGGACATTAGCGTCCGCGCGATCGCCAACATCTGTTGCTCACCGCCGCTTAAGGTACCGGCCACTTGCTTCAGGCGTTCCTTCAGGCGAGGGAAACGCGTAAATACCATCTGGTAATCGTCCTTAATTCCCTTGGGGTCCTTCCGGGTAAAAGCACCCATCTCCAAGTTTTCTTTTACGGTGAGATTGGCAAAAATCCTTCTGCCCTCCGGCACATGGGCCAAACCCAATTGCACAATCTGGTGGGGCAAAGCGGCGGTCAGATCCTGTTCCAGGAAGCGCACGCTACCCGCCGCAATGGGAATCAGTCCAGAGATGGCATGAAGCGTCGTGGTCTTTCCCGCTCCGTTGGCTCCGATTAAGGTCACAATCTCCCCTTCCTTAACCTCGAAGCTGACTTCATGCAAGGCATGGATATTACCATAATAGACATCAAGGTTTTCGACCTTAAGCATCATTCTCCATCTCCTTCCCGAGATAGGCTTTGATCACCAGAGGGTTATTGGCAATTTCAGCGGGGGTACCCCGGGCAATCGTCCGACCGTAATCCAAGACGTAAATCCGCTGACAGATCCCCATCACCAACTTCATATCATGTTCGATAAGGAGAATAGTAAGGGCAAAGCGCTCCTTTATATATTCAATCAAATCCATTAACTCCTGGGTTTCCTGGGGGTTCATCCCGGCAGCCGGTTCATCCAGGAGCAAGATATGGGGCTTGGTGGCCAAGGCCCGCACGATCTCGAGTTTCCGTTGTTCACCATAGGGTAAGTTTTTCGCCAATTCGCCACTTTTCGCCTCAATATTGAAAATCTTGAGCAGCTCCATGCTTTGTTCTTCAATCCGTTCTTCTTCCTGGTAATACTTGGGCAGCCTCAAGACAGCATCAAGCGTGTTATATTCCACATTCAGGTGGTTGGCAATCCGCACATTATCCAAAACGGTTAAGTCTTTAAACAACCGGATATTCTGGAAAGTACGTGCCATCCCCAAAGCAGTAATCTGGTAGGGGTGTAATTTCCGGATATCCTGAACTTCGTCCTTGCGGTCTTTAATCATAATCCGCCCATTGGTTGGTTTATAAACCCCGGTTAGCATATTAAAGATCGTCGTCTTGCCCGCCCCGTTCGGACCGATTAAACCGACCAGCTCTCCTTCTTTAATATCCAGATTCAAACCGGAAACGGCCATTAAGCCACCGAACTGAATCGAAATATTCTCCGTTTTTAAGACGGTCATTGGACTTCACCCGCCTTATCTGAAGATTTCTCCTGGGTTGGGCGCTCACTATTAAGCTTATTAATTAAAGTGGCCAACGAGAATTCCCGGTTACCGAATAAGCCCATAATTCCTGAAGGCTGAAAAATCATCACGACAATTAAGATCAAGGGATAAATTACTAAACGATAATCCTTAAGAAAGCGTAAGACTTCTTGTAAATAGGTAAGACCGATCCCGGCCAGGACCGTCCCCGTAAGGTTCCCCATCCCGCCTAAAACAACGATGATCAGGAACTCCACTGATTTTTGGAAGTTAAACATATTCGGGCTCAAGTAACCAAAGAACGGCGCATAAAGGGCTCCGCCCAAACCGCCGATGAACGCCGAAACGGTGAAGGAAAAAATCTTATAGTAAAAGACATTAATCCCCATGGCGTTCGCGGCGATCTCATCCTCCCGGATCGAAATGATCGCCTTCCCGTGGGATGACCGGAGCAAATTACTGAGCAGGACTACCACAAAGGCCAAAACAAAATAGACCAGAGCAAAGGAGACCACTGGACGCCAGAAAAAATTGGTGGTATACGTGGGTATCCCTTTTAATCCGGCCGGACCGCCGGTCAAATCGGGTAAATTAATCATCACAACCCGAATAATCTCCCCAAAACCCAAGGTGACGATAGCCAGATAATCCCCGCGCAACCTTAAGGTTGGTAGGCCAATCAAAAATCCAAAGATCGCGGCCATCAGTGCTCCGCCAATGATCGCTGGAAAGACATGGATGTTTAGTTTCATCATTAAGGCCGCCGTCGTATAAGCCCCTACCGCCATAAAACCGGCATGCCCCAAGGCCAACTGACCGGTGAAACCGGAAATTAAGTTTAGTCCTAAAGCAATAATAACATTGATCCCGGCGATGGTCAAAACCTGACTGGTATACTCATCAATGATCCGGAGCGCAACCAGGACATTCAAAAGCAATAAGACTATGGCGACCACAAAACCAGAAACGACAGTTGTTTTTTTCTTACTCACCAAAGCTCACCTACACTTTCTCACCCATGGGTTTACCAAGGAGACCGGAAGGTTTCACCACTAAAATGAGGATCAACAAACCAAAAGCGATGGCGTCAGAGAGTTGCGATGACAAAAAACCTTTGGTCAACGTCTCCGCCACGCCTAAAATCAAACCGCCCAGTACCGCTCCAGGAATACTGCCAATTCCGCCAAGGACGGCCGCAATAAAGGCTTTCATCCCGGGCATGATGCCCATATAAGGCTCGATTTGCGGATAAGCGCTGGCAAAGAGGATACCGGCCGCCGCCGCCAATGATGAACCTAAAACAAAGGTAAAAGAGATCACCCGGTCGACATTGATTCCCATTAATGCTGAGGCGCCTTTATCAAAAGAAACCGCCCGCATCGCTTTGCCAATCTTAGTGAAACTAACAATATAATTCAGGACTAGCATTAAAAAGATGGCCACCACAAAAACCAGGATCTGAACCTGACTAATACTTACTAGCCCGAACCAATTATAGTTCACCACCGGCAAGGTGGGAAAGACCCGGGGGTTCGGCCCGATCATCGGGAGCACGCGCGCGCCGTTCTCTAACAAGAAAGAGACCCCGATCGCCGTAATCAAGGAGTTGATCCGTGGTTGGTTACGTAACGGTTTATAACATAGTTTCTCCATCGTAACGCCTAAGGTTAGGCAGAAGAGCATCGCCGGTAAAAAGGACAGCATCAGGGTTACAGGTGTAATACCCCATTGTTTTAGGACAAAATAACTGACAAAGGCGCCCACCATCAGAATATCGCCATGGGCAAAGTTGATCAATTTAATAATCCCGTAAACCATGGTATAGCCCAAGGCTAATAAGGCGTAGATACTTCCGAGAGACAAGCCGTTCAATGTTTGCTGGCAAAATTGTTGCAGAAAATCCATCCAAACCCCACCTCCTGAGTTAAGGAATTACGCCTCTTTAATTATACTATATATAATCGTCCGCGCGGAACTGTCAATTCGCTTTTTCTCGATTGTTCCGGTTCTAAGGCATTCCCCTTTTTGGTGAAACAAGCCAAGTGAGAATTTACCGAAAGGGGAAGCAGCTTTAAAACGAGTTGCACATAAAGTAATGGGAGAAAACACTTTCTCCCATTACTTGTTGACCGCTATTTAATTTTCCGTCTTAATCGGGGTTAACCACACCCACATATTCGGTGGTTAATTTCCCATCGGCGCCCTTAACCACCTTCAAGATGGTGGTGGATTTCACCGGGTCACGATTTTCGTCAAAGGTGATATGTCCAGTGACATATTTGGCACTGGTCTCCATCAGCGCCGCCTTAAGCTTTTGCGGATCATCAGTGCCGGCCCGTTCGATGGCTTCCAGCACAATATAAGTGGCATCATAACCCAACGCCGCAAGGGCATTCGGTGTCAGGCCATAACGTTCCCGATATTGAGCGACAAACTGCTCCACATCGAAATCATCCGCATCTGGGCTATAATGGTTACAGTAGTAACCGCCGACCGCTTCTTCCCCGGCTTGACCTACCAACTCATCCCAACCATCGGGGCCAAGCATCGTCACATCCAAGCCTTGGTTCCGCACTTGTTTAGTGATCAAAGAAACCGTGTTGTAGTAGTCAGGGAGAAAGAGGACATCGGGTTCTTCCGCTTTAATCTTAGTAATCTGCGCATTGAAATCTTTATCCCCACCGGCGTAAGATTCGGTGGCAACCACTGTCCCGCCTAAAGCAGTAAAAGTTTCTTCAAAACTCTTCGTCAAACCGGTAGAATAGTCGTTATTCATATCATAGAGCACGGCGCCCTTCTTTGCGTTTAAGGTTTCAATGGCAAATTGGGCCATGACCGTACCCTGGAAAGAATCTTTAAAACAAGCACGGAAAACCAGATCACCCGCATCGGTCACCATATCATTGGTGGAAGTCGGTGTGAAAAGCAAAATCCCTCTTTGCTGGGCTTCTTTCGTGATGGCTAAAGTACAATCACTGGTTAACCCACCCAGAACCACCTTTACTTTATCTTTCGTGACCAATTTTATCAGGGCGTTCATGGTTTTTTCCGGGTTTTTCTCATCGTCTTCCACAATAAGCTCGACTTGTTTCCCTAAAACCCCGCCCCTAGCGTTAAATTCATCAACCGCCATCAGCATGGCATCCCGGCATTGGCTTCCAAAGTGGGAAACCGGGCCGCTGGTAGACATAATTACACCAATTTTAAGGGTATCGCTCTTTCCCCGTCCGGTCAAGATAATAATAATGACCGCCACAACCACCACGAGCGCTCCCACAATTAACCATTTCTTTTTCATTACCTTTACCCCCTTGTATGTTTGTTAAAATAATAAATATACAGACGAGACAAATACTACCGGTACCTGTATCGATCTCGTCCTCTGGAATTATATTACGAAAAATATATCAAACCCACTCGTAAAAGTCAATCTAATTTCACGTAAAAAAAACGCAAATCCTATTCTGTATCATTATTTATGCAATGGATTGGCAAACTTATAATCGGGATCCCACTGATCACTTCACCTGATTCGCTGCGGGAGGTAGCGACTGCTCCTCCGGAGCTTGCTCCCGGTGTTGAAGCGGTCGAGCCGGAGGAATCAGCTCCTCCGCTATGTCATCCTGGACGGCAGGGAGCAGCACAGCCTCCCCGCCCGGAGCGGCGAATTCATCGCCGTCGCCTTTTGGCTTGTTTCTTTTGGTCACATACTTGTTCACATCATAGCGACAACTGGGGTTCCAAAAAATCCATTCCCGGACCCCCGCATCATAAGCCGCCTGAATCTGCGCTTCAATCTGGGCCGGACCATATTTACTTCCTAGGGAAAAATCCTGTAACCAGGGGCGGAGTCTCACCGGATAGTCATTCAACCGTCTACTGGCATCCCGTAAGCTTTGTAAAACCGTTTCGTAGGGAAAAAGGTCCGGGTTGGACAAACCATAACTCCCCCGCGCGTAATGGGAAGGATAGACCATCGGGGAAATGATCGACACTGCTTCGGCGATCTTCTCCAACTGCTGTCCGATGAAAAGGTCGTCTGGCGCCGAACAAGCCAAACCAAAGACATCGGCGGAAACGACCGCTCCTAAAGGTTCCAACTCTTCCCGGGCATACTGAAGAAAGGCTTTGATCACATCCTCTTTACTGCTCCCATCGGCGTAGGGATAAACGCAATTCTTTAAATCACCATCACTGGCAAAACGAACATAGTCAAATTGGATTTCCGGAAACCCCATTTTAATTGCTTCCTTGGCAATTTGGATATTGTACGCCCAGACCTCCATAGAGTGGGGGTCTACCCAAGCCAGTCCCTTATAATCCCGCCATATCTCGCCGTTTTTTTGCTTCACAGCCAAATCCGGTCGTTTTTCAGCCAGATACGGATCTTTAAAAACAACCAACCGGGCAATGGGATAGACCTGCTTCCGCTTTAAAGTCTGTAATAGCCTCTCTACATCCGGAATTTTCTTCTCCCAGGCCCCCAAGACATTGACCATCGGCACCGCCGACCGGTAACTAAGGACGCCAGTGTCATCTTTAATATCAACCACTAAGGAATTAATTTCGGTCTCGTCAATAAACGCTAAAATACGGTTGAACAAGACCGGACTACCCGCCGCCCATCCGGTAGCGTAAACCCCTTTCACTTCCGTTGGCATCGGAACGGGAGTCACCCGGGAAAAGACCGGTTCCGGCTCCAGGGGGGGCGTCCCTTTAGGCGGGATCGCCGGCGGGGGAGTAAACAGCCGTTCCTCGCTGTGCTTCGGATATAATAACTCAGATAAAACCCCACCACCAGCAGGTGTTGCGGCGGTAATGGCAATAATTGGGTTGGCGCATAGGAAAATGAGGGCCAGGAAAAGCAAAAGCCTAGTCTTGTTTAGCATTCATTCTTGCCTCCACGAAAATACGGTTATTAAACTATTCGACTAAGCTTCCCAAGCTCCTTCCGGGTTTTGCCCCTTTGGGTACTGGAAAAAGCAGGTTTTTGCTGGACCTGCCTACCTATCCTTTCGGTCCATCCTCGACCATGAGCTCCAAGACCTGGATGATCCCGTTCTCCATCCGGTTAATCCGAACCTTAACCCCATTTACCGTATAGACCGCTCCTTCTTGAAGTTTCCGCTTTTCCTGGCTGGCAATCCGCGCCACTACCCCACCAACCGTCTGGGCTTGGTGGGGTAGTGGCCGGTTGAGGAGCTTTTCCGCTTCGGCCACCGGCATCGCCGCACTAACCACCAGTCCGTTTTCGGTGCTAAACTCGGAGACAAAGAGATACTTACGAATCAAAAACAAGAAGGCGATGGCAATAATCCCGATCAAAAACCCCAATGTGTCGTTTTCGCTCACGATCAATTTCCGGGAGATCGCAATTAATAGAACCTCTATTGTGCTGCCGATCGTATCCCGAAGGATCATCTTTATTAACTCCAAAGCAATGATCAGCGCCATGGTCGAACCGAGAAATTTCTGGAAATAGTTGGTATCGTTCAAATTTTGCGCCAACCCGTAGAGGTTCAGCACCAGACCAACGGTGGCAATTACCACACTGACGATCAGCAGGAAGGAAAGAAAGACTTCCATAAACCCGGTCCAGCGCAACAGATGATTTCGGAAGAAAAAACCCAACTGTGACTACTCCTTTCATCATTGCTTGATCTTGGATCTATCCCTTAGTCTGTCCTCATCTACATCAAAAACCTGCAACTTTAGCCGCTCGATCCTCCTCATTCATCGCTTGATGCTCGTCACTGGATACTCGTGGCTAGATACTAGTTCGTCGTTGGATTCTCGTCATTCGTCATTCAATACTTGTCGCTCGTTCGCTCTGTTTTTTAACTCTTTTCCCGGATCTCCTTTTCCATCCGGGCCAGCAGCTCTTCCCGGGAACAGGCGCCCAAATCCCCTTCTTTTCTAGTCCGGACCGCCACCTGACCGGTCTCCGCTTCTTTCGACCCCACTACCAACATATAAGGCACTTTCTGGACTTGGGCTTCCCGAATCCGGTAACCGATCTTCTCATTCCGGCTGTCCAGCTCCACCCTAATACCCTTCGCCCGTAACCAATCATAAACTTCCCCGGCGTAATCTAAATTAGCAGGTAAAACCGGAAGGACCACAGCCTGGACGGGCGCCAGCCACAAGGGGAAGGCCCCTTCATAGTTTTCAATCAAGATGCCAAAAAAGCGTTCCAAGGAGCCAAGCAACGCCCGGTGGATCATGTAGGGCTGGTGGTCCTGGCTATCCGACCCTTTATAGCTTAAGTCAAACCGTTCCGGCTCGTTAAAGTCAAATTGGATGGTGGAACACTGCCATTCACGGCCCAAGGCATCCTTGATTTTGAGGTCAATCTTCGGTCCGTAGAAGGCGCCTCCCCCCTCATCGACGGCATAAGGAAGTCCGGTTTTTTCGATGGCCGCCCGCAGGGCTTCCGTCGCCGCCGCCCAGCGTTCCTCCGCCCCCACCGATTTCTCCGGCCTGGTGGCGAGGTAAAGCTTGAAATCTTTAAAGCCAAAGGCTTTCAGTATGGCCAAACAAAAGGCCAGAGTCCGATCGATCTCCTCCGGCATCTGGTCGGGCCGGCAGAAGATATGGGCGTCATCCTGCGTAAAACCGCGCACCCGTAAGAGTCCATGCAGGACTCCACTACGTTCATAACGGTACACCGTCCCCAGCTCCGCCCAACGGAAGGGCAGGTCCCGGTAGGAACGGCTCCGGCTTTGATAGATCGCGATATGGAACGGGCAGTTCATTGGTTTAATCAAATATTCCTGCCCCTCAACCTCCATCCCCGCATACATATTTTCCTGATAAAAACCTAAGTGACCGCTGGTTTCCCAAAGTGATCTCCGGCCTAAATGGGGGGTATAAACAATTTCATAACCGTTTTTCCGGTGCTCTTCCCGCCAGAAGTCCTCGATCACCTGGCGGATCCGGCCTCCTTTGGGGTGCCAGAGGATTAACCCGGGACCAATTTGGTCGTCGGTAGAGTATAAATCCATTTCCCGTCCGAGTTTCCGGTGATCCCGCCGGGCCGCCTCGGCTAATAGTTTAAAGTAATGATCTAGCTCTTCCCGGCTAAAGAAGGCCGTGCCGTAAATCCGCTGCAGCATTTCACGGGATGAATCCCCGCGCCAGTAAGCCCCGGCAATACTGGTCAGCTTAAAGGCTTTAAGGTAGCGGGTTGACGGCAGGTGGGGCCCCCGGCAAAGATCGGAAAACTCACCTTGCTGGTAAAAGCTGATCTCGCCATCTTCCAGTTCCGCCACTAATTCCTCCTTATATTTCTCCCCGGCTTGGCGTAAACTGGCCAATGCTTCTTCCTTCGCCACCAGACGGTGGGTGAACGGATAATCCTCCTTAATGATCTTCTTCATTTCCCCTTCAATCACGGTTAAATCTTCCGGCGTCAGCGGGCGGGGCAGGTCAAAATCATAGTAAAACCCGTTTTCAATCGCCGGCCCGATCGCCAGTTTCGCCGCGGGAAAAATCCGTTTGACCGCCTGCGCCATAATATGGGCCGCCGAATGTCTCAACACCTCCAGGGCTTCCGGATCGGACCGCCGGACCAGACTGACCTCGGCGTCGGCCGGCAGTTGGGTGTCAAGATCTTTCAATTCCCCGTTCACCTTCAAACAGACCACCTCTTTTTTCAGGGCAGTCTCCAATCCGCCGATTAATTCTTTTCCAGAGATCCAATTCTCCACCATCCGGCTGGAACCATCAGGTAGCAACAGTTTAATCATCTTAATCCTCCTCCTTTACTTGACCTCAAATCCCTTTTATCCATACAACCTGCTTTGCGGGGCGCAACGGATCTTCATGCCTCATCTCGTTTTTTCATATAGGGTAAAGGCTTTGGCCGCCAGTTGACGGTCGGCCGGAAAACTTAAGGTCTCCACTTCCTCCGGGGAAAGAAGACGAACTGCCGTAAACAACTCGGCTTCCGGTCGGAGCTGGCCGCCAATGGCTTCCATATAAAACCAGAAAACCTTTTTCCGGTGGATAACCCCATCTTCCGTAAAACTGTATTCGGTCTCTCCCAAAGGCGCCCCCACCTGCGCCACCAAGCCTGTTTCTTCCAGAACCTCCCGGACAGCCGCTTCCTCCAGGGATTCACCGGGGTCCACATGTCCTTTCGGCATCAACCAAACTCCGTTCTTCCGCCGTAAACTAACCACTTTTCCATCTTTAAAAACGACACCACCGGCGCAGATCTCAACTTCTGCCCCCATCACCTTCACCTCACTTTCATTTTGCCTCTTTCTCTCAGATAAACCTTGGCGAAATGAGGCGATCAAAAAACCCGCCCCCTGTTAAGGGACGGGTAATCTGGCCCGCGGTTCCACCCTTGTTGGTCTAGGACCCGGCTTCATGACAAATAACGGTGTCACCCGTTTGGCTTCTTCACCATCAGCTCCAAGGTGGTCTTCACTGGCCATCAGGGAAGGCTTTCCAGCCACAGGCCTTCCTCTCTGTAACCGACGGGGACCCAGTTACTTCCTCTTCCTCGCCACTTTCACCATTATCCTCAGTCAGCGCCGTTGAAAACGTACGCTCATTAAATTATTACGATTATACCCTAGTTCACCGGTATGGTCAAGTCTATACCGCCTATTCTTTTATAGCCACTTTAAATAGTATTTCACCAAATATTCGGCGGTTTGCACCGCGCCCTTCGCCGCCCCCAACTTTGTATTATGCGCTAAGCACACGTATTTAAGGCCGTTTTCAAGGATGGGGTCCTTCCGGAGTCGGCCAACCGTAACCGTCATCCCATCCCCCCGCTCCCGGTCCATCCGCGGTTGGGGCCGGAAGGGATCGTCGGTGACTGCAATCAACTGTGGCGGTGAACTGGGCAAGCCCAACCGACAAAAGTCGGCGCCAAAGTCGAGCATTGCTTCTTTAACTTCTTCCGGCGTACAAGCCTTTTCGGTTTGGACAAAGACCACCACCAAATGGCCGTCGAGGACAGGAACCCGGGTGCAAGTCGCCGTGATCCCAAAGGAGGCGTTAGTAATCCCCTTTCCGGTAAATGTGCCCAGAATCTTGAGGGGTTCGGTCTCAACCTTCGGTTCTTCCCCTGGAATATAAGGAATGACATTCTCCGTCATATCCATCGCCGAAAGGCCGGGAGTCCGTCCGGCTCCAGACATGGCTTGCAAAGAAGTCATCATCACTCGTTCAACCCCGAAGTGGGTCAAAACCGGTTTCAACGAAACAACCAAACCGGAGATGGTACAGTTGGATTTGGGCACCACAAAGCCCTTCCAGCCCCGGCGTTCTTGCTGCACCCGGATTAAGGCTGTATGCTCCATGTTTACCCCACCAACCAAAATCGGCGTATCATCCTCATAGCGGAAAGCCGAAGCGGTACTGATCACCGGTGTGGTCTGAGCCCATTTTGGTTCAAGCTCTTTCGCGACCCCTGCATCCAGGGTGGAGAAGATTAAATCAACACTGGTCGGGTCAAAGTTGGCGGCTTCTTCCACCGGCAACTGGGCAATAGCCGAAGGTAATTCCTGTGGGCACCACCAACGGGAAGCGCCGTTCGCTTCCCGGAGGGCTTCCGCATAGGTTTTTCCGGCCGAACGGGCGGAAGCCGCCAGTTTTGTCACTTGAAACCAAGGATGATTCATTAAACTCACTATGGCCTGCTGGCCAACGATACCTGTTGCTCCTACAATCGCCACCTTGATCATGTCAAACCCCCATTTATGATGTGCTTTCTCACCGTAAGGCGTCATTACTTTATCCTTACAAATCAACCTTACTCGGTGGTATAATTATCAAAGTAACCTTGGACCAGAACAATCGGGGTCCCTTTGTCTCCGCTGCCACTAGTTAGGTCACAAAGACTCCCCAGCAAATCGGTGAGACGCCGCGGGGTCGTCCCCACCGAAGCTTCGGTCCCCACCAGGTCTGTTTGTTTTTGCCGAAGATAATCCTTAACTTCTTCCAGCGCCGCTTCACCCTTACTCTCCAGTAGATCGTCGGCCAGATACTTAATCTTCACCTCATTTGGAACTCCGGCCAAACCCTGGGTAAAAGCGGGAGAAACAACCGGATCGGCCAGTTCCCAAATGTGACCGACCGGATCTTTAAAAGCACCGTCCCCGTAGATGAGAACTTCCACCTTTTTACCGGTTCGTTCTTTGATGATCCGCTGTATTTCATTGACATAAGCTTGCCCGTCTCTGGGGAAAAGCTTTAGTTTGTTTTCGGTCGCCAGGTTCGAACCTAACAATCCGTACTGGGGATTATAACCGCTGCCGTCGACCGGCTCCGTACAAAGATCATCGAGACCATAGATGATCTCCGCTCCGGCGGCCCTTAATCTTTTTTTCGTCCGGGCGCGGGAATGGATATCCGCCACCAACACCTTTCGGGTAAACTTCAGGATCTCCAGGGGATTATTGGCCAGAAGCACCGTAATATTGTCATTAACCCCCATTTCTTTATACAAGCGGACATAATCAGTACCGGTAAAAGGGTGTTTAACTTCCGGACCAAAAATCCGCCGGTAATCCTCTTCGGTAAGAAGATCGGTATAAGGGTTAATCCCGGACTCTTCCATCCGCTCCAGATCCATCAAGGGATTTCCCACCTCATCCGCAGGATAACTCAGTTGGAGATAAACACGGGAAAACCCGGTGGCGATCGCCTTCAAAATTAGGGAAAAACGGTTGCGACTCAGGATAGGAAAGACCACGCCCAACTCATCAGCGCCAAATTTGCGGTTTAATTCCGCCGTCACCAGCGGCAGGGTTACATAGTTCCCTTGAGCCCGGGCGACCAAAGACTCGGTAATACCAATTACATCCCCGGCATTAAGTTTAAACCCTTCTTTGCCCATCGCTTGCCAAAGGCTATCAATAACGATTTGCACCAGATCGTCACCGGCTTTGACGATCGGCGCTCGGATTCCACGCACTTGCACGCCCACTGTTCTCATGTCTTTCACTCCCCGGTATTGATCTGACCCGAAAACGATCTAATCCCTTGCGCTGATTATTGACCAAAAATTGGTTCGACAGCAAAGGCTTTCACTAAAAGCTTAAACATCCTATTGTTCAAGGAAAGAATATGCTTGCGATAGCGGAAAAATTATGCTTTCACCCTAAGCGTACTCCATCCCATGGCGCAAACTTTAGACACAATATGTTGAAGCCCCATATCAGGCTGTCACTATAGATTGCGTCTAAATAAAAGTTTCGATGCCCTTGCGCTTCCCTCCCTATATAATAACACTAAGCGTTCCTTTTTTACAGTTATTTTTCAAAATTGAAAACCCCCCAGGCGAAAAAGCAGGGGGGGTAAAAGCCAAGCCCGTCAGGGTCTAAACTTCACGCTTCGGTCGCCAGTAAGGTCCGCCGGAGAAGATCCAGCACCGCTTGGGTAGTACGGCGTTTAATCTTGACGCGGTCCCCCGACCAGTGCACCTTTTGCACCAGGTTAACCCCAGGCCCAACCAAGGCATAATAAACCAGACCAACCGGTTTTTCCCGGCTGCCGCCGCCGGGTCCAGCGATTCCGGTGATCCCAATCCCCCAATCCGTCCCGGCGCTCATACGCACCCCTTCCGCCATGTAGCGGGCTACTTCCCCACTGACCGCTCCGTGGGCTACAATGACCGCCGCGGGAACCTGAAGTAATTCCTCTTTCGCCCGGTTACTATAGGTCACCAAACCCCGCTCCAAGACAGCCGAAGCGCCGGGCACATCAGTAATCCGGTTGGCCAAGAGGCCTCCGGTGCAGGATTCAGCCACCGCCAGGGTTTCCCCGCGTGTACGCAGGAGCTTCACCACCACCGCTTCCAGAGTGTCATCATCGGTTCCATAAATCCAGTGGCCTAATCGCGCCCGCAGCTTAGCCTCAAGTTCACCGATGAGCGCTTCCGCTTCCCGCTCCGATTGGGCCCGGGCGGTAATCCTGAGTCGGAGCTCGCCTTCGGAGGCTAGTGGCGCTAAGGTGGGATTAGTCTGGTCCGTCAGCAAATCGGCAATCTCCTCCACCAGCTCGCTTTCGCCCACACCACAGAGGCGTAACACCCGGGAGTGGATAACCCCCCGGCTTTTCGTTCGCAAATAGGGTAAGACATAACTCCGGAACATGGGGATCAACTCCCGGGGCGGTCCGGGCAAGCAAACGACTACTTTCTCTCCTTTACAAATAAGAACGCCGGGGGCAGTCCCGTTCGCATTTGGCAAGGCTTCCCCGCCTGCGGGGATCATCGCCTGTTTCTGGTTGTTCACCGTCATTTCCTTGTTCATCCGGGCAAAATACTCTTTAATCCATAGCAAGGAAGGACGGTCTAAAACCAAGGGCAATCCTAAGACCGCCGCCACTGTCTCTTTGGTCAGGTCATCGGCGGTCGGTCCCAAACCACCACTGGTAACCACCAAATCAGCCCGGGCCAGAGCTTCAATTAAGGCTTGTTTCAGCCTTTGCTCATTGTCACCTACCGTTGTCCGGTGGTACAGTTCAATCCCGAGCGCCGCTAATTCCTGCGAGAGAAAAGCCGCGTTTGTATCAATGATTTCGCCCAATAGTAACTCGGTGCCAACAGAAATAATTTCCGCGCGCAAACAAAATCCCTTCCTTAAACCATAAACTATTCTTTTTCCCTGGTTTCTGTAGTGGTCTTAATCTAGTTTTTGTGTTGTAACCAATAAAAAAGATTTCAATACATATTATACGTATTGAAATTGTTGAATCCAAGGACTACGCAAACAGTCCTAATAAAACCGGGTTCCGGATTGGCGGGCTTTATCACCTACCTCCCGGTAACGGAAACAATCAATAATATGGTCGTTTACCAGACCGGTTGCTTGTAAATGGGAGTAGATAATCGTCGGACCAACAAACTGAAACCCCCGCTGTTTCAGATCCCGGCTGATCTTCGCCGAAAGGGGGGTTTGCGCCGGTATTTCCCGTTCATGCCGCCAACGGTTGAGTACCGGCCGACCGTCAACAAACCGCCAGAGGTAAGCGGAAAAGCTACCAAAAGCCTCCTGGACCTCCAGGAAATGCTGGGCATTATTAATTGAGGCCCTTATTTTCCTTTCGTTCCGGATAATAGCCGGATTCGTGAGCAGCTTTTGGATTTGGGCTTCACTAAAATTGGCCACCACTTGCGGATTAAACCCGGCATAAGCTTCCCGGTAACCTTCCCGCTTCTTTAAAATGGTTAACCAACTCAAACCGGCCTGGGCCGGTTCGAGGATGATAAATTCAAAATGCTTCCGGTCATCATAAAGGGGAACCCCCCACTCCTCATCATGGTAGCGGCGATAGAGCTCATCTTGCTCGCACCAGGAACATCTTTTCATTGACCGGTCCCCACTTCCGTCTGGTTGCTTAGGGCTTTTGTCAAATTCATTTCTTTTCGGGCCCACACTATAATTCTCCACTCTCTCCCCAAATCCTCTCCAGTTTCCGGAAAAGGCGCGGACCCGGTATCTTAAAAAACCACCCCTGCCCCAAATGGAATAAGGCTATATCAAGCAAGCTTTTTGCGTTGTTCCCCCCCGAAGAGGCTTAACAGCTAATGAAAGCGGAAAGGCCAACCAAAAGATGCTGGCCGGAGCCAAAGAAACACCGCCTTATACGGTTGAAGGATCCGGCGACCCCAAAGGCGCTGGCGCCGACTCAGCCTGTTCTAGGAAAAATTTGCGAAAATGAAAACCATAGATGGTATAAGCCACGGCCAGAGGGAAGGTGCGTGGCTTTTTCAATAAGGACCAACCGAGCAACCGCCAGAAATACAACCGGTCTTTATCCCAAATCCCCAGCCAAAAGAGGGCTTTAACGAAAGCAATCCCATGTTCGAGCCGGGCATGGATTTTTCGTCCCGCCGGGGGATTATACTCCTGCAAAAAAGCGATCACCCGTCGGTAAAAGTATTTTGGCGTATACAGAGTAGTCGTCACTCTTTTATAACCAGCCAGTAGTTTTTCCCAAGGCATTTTCGGCTGATAATTAATCTGCTGGCCGGTGTTATCACCGGAGCTTTCCGCCAAGATTCGTCCTTCCCTTTCCATCCGCTGATAGAGTTTGGTTCCCTTCAACACATTCAAGAGCCCGACCATGGCCGTGACAATCCCGCTTTGCTGGATGAAGTCGATCTGCCGTTCAAAGATGGTTGGTGGATCATGATCAAATCCTAAAATAAACCCCCCCTGGACCTGTAGGCCATGGCGTTGGATCTTTTTGACCGCCGCCAGCAGATCCCGGTTTTTATTCTGGAGTTTACCACATTCGGTCAGGCTTCCCTCATGGGGTGTTTCAATCCCAATAAAGACCGACTCAAACCCCACCCTAACCAGATCTGCGAGCAGTTCATCGTCATCGGCCAGGTTGATGGAAGCCTGGGTATTAAAAGTAAAGGGATACCCCCGCTGAGCTAGCCAGTCTTCCATCGCCGGAAGGATCTCTTCCTTGAGCGCCTTTTTATTGCCAATAAAGTTATCGTCTACCATAAAGACTCCGCCACGCCAGCCGTGCCGGTAAAGATGGTCCAACTCCGCTATGATCTGTTCTTTACTTTTTGTCCGGGGTTTTTGCCCATAAAGCAGGGTTATATCGCAGAACTCACAGTCAAAGGGGCAGCCCCGGGAATACTGCAGGCTCATCGCATTATATTTTTGGATCGCCAAAAGATCCCACCGGGGTAATGGTGTTGTGCTCAAATCCGGCCATTCATCGGGCCCGGGGCTATACCGGTGTTGCGGACAACCAGCCGCCAGGTCGGCAAGAAAACGGGGCAAGGTAAGTTCGGCTTCACCCAGAACCAGATGATCGATCTCCGGGTATTCCTCCCAACTCACCGAAAAGAGGGGTCCACCCGCCACCATCTTTTTTTCCAATCCCCGACACCGGGTAATAAGCTCCCGCACACCCTCTTTTTGCACCGCCATCGCGCTGATGAAAACATAATCGGCCCATCTTAAATCTGCATCTTCCAACGGAGTAACATTTTCATCCACTAACCGTAGCTCCCAATCGGTTGGTAATAAACCGGCGACGGTCAACAGTCCTAAAGGCGGATGGGCCGCTTTCTTATTAATGAAACGAAGCGCATGTTTAAAACTCCAAAAGGTTTCAGGAAAACGGGGATAAACCAATAGAATCTTCACTTTTTAATTTCCCTCCAGTCTTTTTATCAAGTAGGGCGTCTCCTTTGGAGTATGGGTTAAAGCCGTCCGCTTTATCCCCCAGCCAAACAGTCTTTTTTCGGGAATAAAAAAACCTGAAACCGACAGGTTTCAGGTTTAAAGGAAAAGGAGTAAAGATTCTTTATTTTCGCTGCGTTGGTTAGATCCGGGCCAAAATGATGAAGTTTAGGATGAAGAGCAAGGTAGAAACAACTAAAATTGGATGGACCTCTTTAAACTCGCGTTTGCAGATCTTGACTAAAAGATAGAAGATAAAACCGGTCGCGATCCCGTAGGAGATGCTGTAGCAAAAAGCCATGAAGATCCCGGCAAAGAAGGCCGGAATGGCTTCTTCCAACTCCGCCCATTTGATCTCCTTGAAGGAAGACAACATCATAATCCCGACCACAATCAAAGCCGGAGCGGTCGCCTCCGCCGGAACGATCCCGGCCACCGGAGCCAAGAAAATGCAAGCCACAAAAAGCAAAGCAGTAACCACACTGGTCAAACCGGTCCGCCCGCCGGCGCCAATCCCAGCCGCGCTCTCCACATAGGTGGTGGTGTTGGAAGTCCCGAACACAGCGCCAATAGAGGTAGC
Source organism: Bacillota bacterium (assembly GCA_012837715.1). Taxonomy (GTDB): domain Bacteria; phylum Bacillota; class UBA4882; order UBA10575; family UBA10575; genus Capillibacterium. The sequence goes on from DUQR01000041.1 coordinate 64,679, forward strand.
AATGGCATCGGCAAACAACGCCCGGTCCATCTTGGATTTAAAGCCGGCGCTGGAGTGCATCATCTTTTCATCCTCCGCGCTGAAGATCCCGCTCCGCCGCCCGGTGCCGATAAAGGTCCCGATCGTATCGAAGGTGTCGGATAAGCTAAAAGCGAAGATCGTCATCAAGACCAGAGGGATTTTCGCCGGATCGTTAAAGAGGGAGACAATTCCTTCCGGACCGAAAGCCGCCCCGAAGGTAGTGCCCAATTGACGAAAAGCATCGGCGACACCGGTGGTTGCACTAATCGAGGAGAGATCAACCACACCCATGGGGATCCCGATTACGGTTGTTCCGATGATTCCAAGTAAAATCGCTCCTCTTACTTTAAGCACCAAAAGAATAATCGTTAACAACAGACCAATGACGGCCAGAAGAACCCCAGGGTTATTAAATTCCACTAGCGCAGGAACGGCACTGGCGCTGGCAATCACCGTACCGCTATCTAAAAGAGCATAGGTGCCAGGGTCGGAGGTAAAATTAATGAGACCGGCGTTTTTAATCCCAATATAAGCAATGAAGATCCCAATTCCGCCGCCGATCGCGTTCTGCAGACTAACGGGGATCGATCTAATGATTGCTTTCCGAAGACGGGTTACAGTAATCAAAATATTGATGATCCCGCAGAGAAAGACCATGGCCAACGCTTGTTGCCAACTAAAGCCCAAGGCAAAAACGACGGTGTAAGTGAAAAAGGCGTTTAAGCCCATTCCGGGCGCTTGCGCGTAAGGCACATTGGCGAAAAGGCCCATCACTAAAGTACCGATCACGGAAGCAATAATGGTCGCCAGGAAGACGGCGCCCCAAGGGATCCCGGTCTGACTTAACATGGCGGGGTTGACAAAGATGATATAAGACATGGCAAAGAAGGTAGTAAGACCCGCAATAATCTCCGTAGAAACTTTGGTGCCGTTCTCTTGGAGCTTGAAAAACTTGTCCATTCAAAAATCCCTCCGTTTTATTGTTTGTTTTATTAAAGAGCGCTCCGCTCTAAAACGCATGGTTCGATCGGTGACTTTTCCTAGATGATTCTCCCTTAGTTTCTCCACAACGGCCCATTAAATTAAATAAAAAAGGCAATTGGTTTAAACCAATCGCCGTAAATTCAATAGGAAAAACAAGCCTACTTCAGCCGTTCTCATGCAAAAGACCCCTACCGCAAAAGGATCCAATAACGCCTTGCCGAGTAAAACTGAAGTAACCTTGGCTTCTCCCAATAGTCAAGCAATTTACGGTTGCTTGGTAGAAACTCTAGGCCCGTATCGCCTAAATTATATTGGGTAACATGTGTTCTCTTTCGTTTCCATGTTTACACATCAAAACCACACTTGTAGTATATAAAAGCCCTCAGCAATAGTCAAGTTCTACCCGGATTTTTCATCTCTTCGTTACAGAACCCCTCCTTTATCCCGCAGCGACACGGGCTTTTTCAAACTCGGCGCCAATCGCCGGTGCCGGTTCGGGAGTCAGGAGAGAAACTACATAAATCGCCACGCAGGACAGGAGGAAGGCGGGGAGCAGCTCATAGATGCCAAAAATCCCACCCAGCGGTTTCAAGCAAAGATTCCAGATGAAGACCATGCTCCCACCGGTAACCATCCCGGCAACCGCTCCACCCCAGGTTACTCGCTTCCAAAAGAGGGAAAAGAGCATGATCGGGCCAAAAGTCGCGCCAAATCCCGCCCAGGCAAAAGAGACAATTTTAAAGATTACACTATTTTCATCCAAAGCAATCAACATGGCAAAAGCGGCAATCACCAACAGCGTAATTCTGGTGACGATTAATACGGTCCGGTCTGAAGCTTCTTTTTTCATGATCCCTTGATACAAACTTTTCGAAAAGGCCGAAGCGGCAATCAATAAATAGGAGTCGGAAGAACTGATCGTCGCCGCCAAGATCCCCGCCATCACAACCCCGGCCAATAAAGGAAAGAAGAGATTGGTCGAGAGTAAAATAAAGATATTCTCCGCCCCGCTTTGGGTGAGGAAAGCGGAAGGATAAAGCACCCGACCGAGCAGACCGATCCCGACCGCCGCCGCCAGGGAGATCGCACACCAAATGGTGGCAATCCGCCGGGAAAGCACAAGTTCCTCCGTTTTTTCAATGGCCATAAACTTCAATAAAACCTGGGGCATCCCAAAGTAACCCAGCCCCCAAGAGAGGGTTGACACCACGGTTAATAGACCATAACGTGCCGCCGGACCAAATAAAGGCTGCCCGTTCGCCCCCACTTGCTGCAGGCCTCCGGCCATCACCGGCTGCGCAATTCCGAAAAACTCCACAAAACCTGGGATCTGGCGGGCATTCGCCACCACCGTCGACCAACCACCAGCCGCGGCCGTCCCGGCGACCAAAACCGTAACCAAAGAAAAGAACATGACAATCCCCTGCATAAAATCGGAAGCGCTTTCCGCAAGAAAGCCTCCGATAAAGGTATAGAAGATTACGAAGAGGGCCCCTAAAACCATCATCAACTGATATTTTGCCCCAAATAAAGTCGCAAAGAGTTTACCCACCGTCACAAAGCAGCTGGAAGCGTAAACCGTGAAAAAGACCAAAATAAAAAGGGATGAGATGGCCATAATCACCTTTTTCTTTTCTTTAAACCGGTTACTAAAAAAATCCGGAATCGTGATGGCATCCCCGGCAATCACGGAATAACGGCGTAACCTTCTCGCCACCAATAACCAGTTCAGATAAGTTCCGATCAAAAGACCGATCGCCGTCCAGATCGCATCACTCAATCCATACCAATAGGCCACTCCCGGCAGCCCCATCAACAACCAACCACTCATATCCGAAGCTTCAGCTGCCATGGCGGTGACCCACGGACCCAATTTCCGGCCGCCGATTAAAAAGTAATCACTGCTGCTACTGGCCCTTTTAGCATAGTAGAGCCCGATCCCGATCACCACCACCATGTATAGGCCCATCGCCGTTAAAATTTGGAATTGACTTCCACCCATTTCTTCTCCTCCTTGTTAACACTATATTTCATCCGGAATTTCCCGCTAACAAAAAGACCTGAAAAACGTTACATATATATTCAATACTCCTTGGGTGATTACTGGCTTTTAGCAGGAATATTATTTATAGAGTTATAATTATTCGCTATAAATTAATTTTCTCCTTTTATTTTTCCGTAAAAGGGCAAAACCTTTGCCTAGGTTTCGATGGTCTCCGAAAAAATTGAAATTGTGGCCATAGATCGCAAAAATTGTTCCTAAACTTGACACCAATTTTGTGTTAGAATGGATCCCAGCTCCCTTCCATTTTTGGACTAGTTATTATCCGCATGTAATATATTATAATTAGGTTAAGGAATTGGCTATTACCTTCTTTCTTACAAGACTTTTGCGTTTGTTCTTTGTTTCAATAATTCCAGAACAAGATATTGAACACCTCATCCAAATTAACTATTATTGTATTGGAATCCTTTTATGATTACAGCGCAAAAAGCTTGGCTTAACATTTTCTTTTCCTTGACGAACAGATGTTTTAGCCTCCTAATAGGCTTCTGTTAAGTACTATCATGGTAAAGGTTGTGGTACTGGTGTTAAAAAGGATTATGGCAATGATTCTGGCAATCATCTTCGTGCTCGTTGTTTTCCCCGCTCTAATCAGCTGGGCCGATTACTTGAAGAAAGTACCGGCCTATCAATTTGTGGTTGATGGGGAGGTTTGGTTCACCATCGCCAACCGCGGGGCTTTAGAGAAGGCCTTGACTGATTATCAGCAACAATATTTGGAAAAGGTCGATCCGGAGGCCCAGGTAAAGAAGATCTCCTTTGCCCAAGACGTCCAGTTCGTCCCTGTTGAAGTCCGGAAGGATCAGATCGACCCTTTCGAATATGCCGTGGAAAGAATATATGCCGTCGAAGATGAGGCGGTCGAAATCATCATCAAAAAGGGCGATAACTTTTGGAACTTAGCTAAAACCTATAACATCACCGTCGCCGATTTAGAGATCTTAAACCCGGAAGTAGATCCCCATCGTATCTATCCCGGTGATAAACTGGTCGTCAGTCCCTTCAATCCCGTCCTCGATGTCATGATCGAACTAGAAAACACCGTGCTTGAAGCGATCCCCTTCACCGTCCAGTACCAAAAGAACAACAATATGTTTACCCATGAAAAGGCTATTATCAGGGAAGGCACCGAGGGTGAGAAGGAAGTTGTTTACCAGATTACTTTACGCAATGGTTATCAAGAAAAATTAGAGGCCATCCAAGAAACCACCTTAAAGGAACCGACTAATGCGCTTGTCAGAATTGGGACCCGGACTACTGTTTACCGGGGCGGCAGAGTAAACTACGGGGTCGTACAGGGGAAAAGAATCTCCAGCACATACGGCTGGCGGATCCATCCGATCACGGGCAAACGCCGTTTTCACGATGGCCTTGATATTGCCGCCAACCATGGTAACTCCGTCTATGCCTATACCGACGGCCGTGTGATCGAAGCCGGTTGGAACGGTGGCTATGGTAACTGCGTTCTGATTGATCATGGGAACGGATTAAAAACCCGCTACGCCCATCTTTCCCGGATTAACGTTAAAGTCGGACAAAAGATCAAAACCGGACAAAAGATCGGCGCCGTCGGTTCCACCGGAAACAGCACCGGTCCCCATCTCCATTTTGAAGTAATTAAAAACGGTAAAACGCAAAACCCCTTAAACTATCTATAAATTTATGATTACTGAAACGTTTCCTTGGAACAAATTCACCGCCGTCCGGCGGTCTTTTTTTGTTTTAAATCATTGCGTTTTGTTGTAAACTAAAACCAATAAAAAAAGAAACAACCCTCTTGCTTGCTAAATATATATACAGTTTAATATTTTATTTATGACCGGCTATTTTAAATCAATCCTTAATATTTCAATGCTTGACAGGATTTACCCTTTGTTATATATTATGCATAAATATAAAAAGGGAGTGAGTTTTCATGGAGCTTACCATTGAGGGGATTTTACAGAAGATTGAAACGACCTCCATCCCCAAAATAAAAAAATGTGCCATCGCCTATTCGGGCGGTTTGGACAGCACTTTAGGGATTGAACTTCTGCGCCGCGTCTATAAAGCGGAAGAGATTATCGCGATCAATGTCGATGTCGGGCAAGGGGAAGAAGAAATGCAACTGGGAATCACCCGGGCCCAAAAGTTAAAGCTAGATCCGATTATTATCGACGCCAAAGAAGAATTTACCGAAGAATGGCTGAAAAAAGCGATCCTCGCCAACTCCGACTATTGCGGTTATCCGGTTTCGACCTCAATGACGCGTCAACTAATCGGTAAGCTTGTCGCCAAAAAAGCGGTCGAGTTGGGTTGTGACAGTATTTTGGAAGGTTCCACCGGACGGGGCAATGACCAGTACCGGATGCACAATGTGATCAAAATGTTCGCTCCGGAAGTAGAAATTCTGGCGCCGGTCCGTGATTTTGATCTGACGAGAAAAGAAGAACTGATGCTCTGCTCCCACTGGGGGGTGCCGGTGGAAGAGTTTATCGTCGGCGGTGATGATAAAACCATGTGGTGCCGTTCGATCGCTTCCGGAGCGGTTGACCTAAACCAAGCAATCCCCGATGAGATTTGGATGTGGCTGACCCCGCCGGAGCAAGCCCCCGACCAGCCCGAATTTGTGGAGCTCACCTTTGAAGAGGGTGTCCCGGTAGCACTCAACGGTCAAGCGCTGAAACTGGGCGAACTAATTCCCCGCCTGAATACCATCGCCGGCCGCAATGGGATCGGATTAATTGATATCTTTGAAGACGGAATCATGGATTTAAAAAGCCGGGAAATCTATGAAGCCCCCGCCGCGCACGTTATCCTCAAAGTAAAAAAAGACTTGGAGGGAGCTTGTCTGACAAAAGCCGAACGCCAGTTTAAAAAGATCGTTGACGCCAAATGGGCTTACCTGGTCTACCATGGGGAATGGTTCCATCCCCTGAAAAAAGATCTGGACGCCTTTATTGCCCAGTGTCAGAAGATGGTGAACGGGACCACCAAGGTTAAACTATATAAAGGGAACATCACCATCATGGAGCGGGATAACCCCAAGAGTTCTCTCTTTTCACCGGAAATCCGGTCGATTAAGGCCTCCGGTTTCGACCAACGCTGGTGCGCCAATACGGCTAAAATCCGGGGTCTACCCTTTGAAATCTTAGCCCAACGCAATAAAAAAATGGGAATCGAGGAGTAAAAATGGGAAAACTATGGCATAAAAACTACGAACTAGATGCGCTCGTCGAAAAATTCACCGTCGGTCGCGATTACGAACTGGACCAGCACCTCCTCAAGGCCGACTGTGTAGCCAGTCTTGCCCACGCCACGATGCTGGAAAGCATCGGCCTTATAACCAAGGAGGAACTCTCCGCGCTAAAGGAAGGCCTGGCCGGTATTATCCAGGCCCATGAAAATAAGGGGTTTCCGATCACCCGGGCCGATGAGGACGGTCACACCGCCATTGAGAACGCCCTTACCGCCAAATATGGCGCCGCCGGAAAAAAGATCCATACCGGCCGTTCCCGTAACGACCAAGTGATTGTCGCGACCCGTCTCTATGCCCGGGCTTTTCTCCTGGCTTTTATGGAAGCCAGTAGCCAATTGGTTGATCACCTGCTGACTTTTGCTGAAGAAAACCAATTGGTGCCGATGGTCGGCCGGACCCATATGCAAATTGCCATGCCTTCTTCCGTCGGACTTTGGGCTGGCGCTTATGCCGAGCAATTACTGGACGACCTGGAACTGGTAAAAACCGCCTACCATCTTAACAACCAGTCCCCCTTGGGCTCGGCAGCCAGCTACGGAGTGCCTTTACCCCTCAACCGGGAGCTCGTCGCCGAGCTGCTCGGTTTTGCCAAAGTCCAGAATAACGTCTTGTATGCCAATAACAGCCGGGGAAAGATGGAGTCGATCATCCTTGATGCCGTCGATCAGGTGGTGCTCACCCTCAGTAAAATAGCCCAGGATCTGATCTTATATTCCATGCCCGAGTTTGCCTATTTCTCTTTACCCGACAACCTCTGCTCCGGTAGTAGTATCATGCCGCAAAAGAAGAACCCTTGCGGGCTTGAGCTTTTGCGGGCGAAATCCGCCACCGTTTCGTCTTGCGCTTTTCAGATCAAAAACATCATCAAAGCCCTTCCTTCCGGCTACAACCGGGATTTCCAAGAAACCAAAGAACCCTTCCTCCGTGGGGTCCAGACCGGCCTGAGCTGTGTGCAGATTATGGATCTGGCCATCAGTAAAGTCCAGGTGAATCCAGAAGCCTTACGCGCCGGGTTCAAACCGGAAATCTACGCGACCGACGCCGCCCTTGAACTGGTGGCCAAGGGGATGCCCTTCCGGGATGCCTATAAAGAAGTCGGTTTGCATTTGGACCAATTAGAGTCCCGCGACCCGGAGACCGCGATTAAAGCCCGGACCTACACCGGGACCACCGGCAATTTAGGGCTGGACAAAGCCCGCGACCTCAAAACGGAACTGGAATCCTTCGTCCAAGCCGAGGAGGAGAAGATCGAGGCGAAAATCACTCAACTGGTAGGTTTTCCAGTCCGAATCTTTTCGGAAGATAATTAAAATATGAATCCCCCTCGAGTGTCACCCCATCCGGGCTATTTGCGTTGTCCTTAGCCTTAACGATTCCAAGACAATAGGTTGATGGCCTGACTCAAGATAAACATGATTTATTGTCTTGGAATCCCCTTTATTGGTTACAACGCAAATAGCTTACTCCCAGTAATACTTGGAATTTTCCCCCATAAGATAGTCTTAAGGGTTTGAGGTTGACAGGGAAGGGGGATTTTCTAATGAAACGTTTGGCCGGAAAGGTGGTTGTGATCACCGGTTCCACCCGGGGAATCGGCCTCGCTATTGCGGAGGCGTGTGCCCGGAATGGAGCGAAAGTCGTAATTTCCTCCCGCAATGCAGTAAAAGTTAATGAAATAGTCGGTTCTTTACAGGAAAAAGGGTACACCGTCACCGGCCTCGCAACCGATGTTTCCTGCAAGGATGACTTGCGACAGTTATTTGAGCATGCCATCACCACCTGGGGGCAGATCGACGTCTGGATCAATAATGCGGGTCTCTCCAGTGGCTTCCGGCCCCTGGATCAGATCCCCGCCCCCGAAATTCGGGCCATGGTCGGGGTTAATCTGATCGGCACTTTACTCGCTTGCCAACTGATTATTCCCTATTTCAAAGCCCAGGGCAAAGGAGTCTTAATCAATATGAGCGGCCGGGGCGGTAACGGTGATTATGCCCCCTACATGGTCCCCTACACGGCAACCAAGGCGGCGGTGACAACCTTGACCAAAGGTTTGGCCAAAGAGAACGCGGCCTACCCCATCTCCATCCATGCAGTCGTGCCCGGCATGGTCGCCACCGATTTTTACCAAAACATCAAGACTGACTCGGAAGGCCAACAGCATTTGGCCGCGCTGCCCTATGTCCTAAAAGCCTTCGGTGTCCCGTTGGCGACGGTCGGCGAATTCTGCGTCCGCCTGGCGGCCCAAAAGCCGGGGAAAGTAACCGGTAAAATCTATTCTTTATTACGTGGTTTTCGTCTGCTGAGCGGGCTTGGCTTAATGACTTGGTATCGTTTGACCGGAAAAATATGAAGGGGGCTTCCAGCCCCAGCTGGGCTTTTTACACTGTCCTCAGATTTAGCAATTCCCATACACCCACCTCTATCGGGTCTCCCACCAATTCTCCAACATTGAATAAGAGTAGGGCGGATAGAATTTCATATTTAGACCACACTACCGATGGAGGTGTTAATAAATGAATCTAAATCTGACGGCGAAAGAAAGAACCCTGCTGGAGGACCAAAAAAGCCATGAAGAGATCTGTGTCCAAAAGTATTCGGATTACGCGAATTTAGCCTCGGATCAACAGCTAAAAGAGATTTTTGCGCATAATGCCCAAAAGGAACAGGAACACCTAAATACCATCAATCAACTATTAAACGGTCAGCTTCCCAACCTCAACCAACAGGGAAGCAACATGGCCAATCAAACCACCCAGCAACAACAGCAAATACCGCAAATGCAAAAAATGCAGCAGCGCCAACCGCTACAACAGCAAGCCCAAGCCCAGCAGTTCCAGCTGGAAAATAATCTTACCGCCAACCAATCACAGGATCAAAACCTCTGTACCGATATGCTGATGACGGAAAAATACGTCTCCGGCGCTTACGATACGGCCATTTTCGAGTTTCGCGACCCCCAGGTGCGCCAAATTCTAAACCACATCCAAAAAGAAGAGCAGCAACACGGTGAAGCAATCTTCAACTATATGGAGAGCATGGGCATGTATAATCCGAAGTAAGCCGGCAAAGCAACCAGAACCGAAACGGAGAAAAGGGAGATGGGCTTGCTGCTTCGAAAGCAAGCCCATCTCCCTTTCTACTCTTTTAAGAATCAATTTTGATTTTAATCCCTTCGCTGCCCTAGCGATAGTTGGTACGCGATTACCTAAGCGTCAGGCCGGAAGCATAAAGAGAATCGTAAAGAAATGGCAGACACTTCCCGCCAAGACAAACAAGTGCCAGACCGCGTGGGCATACTTCCTACTCTTCCAAGCATAAAAGACGGTCCCCACCGTATAAAGCAAACCACCGGCCAGTAAAAAGAGGAGGCTAGTTTGGTTTAAAGCCGCCGCTAAAGGTTTAAGCGCCCCCACAATTAACCAACCCATCGCAATGTAAAGGACGGTGGAGAGCGCCTGAAACCGATTGATCAAAAAGATTTTGGAGATAATCCCAAGGATGGCGATGGCCCAAACAACCCCAAATATCGTCCAGCCCAGTGTTCCCCGGAGCTTAATCAGAGTAATTGGGGTATAGGTGCCGGCGATCAACAAAAAAATCGCCGCGTGATCAAAAATCTTAAACACCCTTTTGACCTTTCCCTCGGGAAAACTATGATACAAAGTGGAAGAAAGATAAAGGATTACTAAAGTGGCGCCGTAAATCGTAAAACCGACCACGTGCCAAACCGTTCCGTACCTCCCGGCCATTACTACTAAAACCGCCAAAGCGGCTATCGCCAGCCCAAAACCGATTCCGTGTAAAAGCGCGTTGGTTATCTCTTCCCCCAAGGTTTGTCGGCGTTTATTCTTCAATTAACCTCTCTCCTGTTCACTTCTAATCGATTAGCCTTCTTTTCGCACCGCTTTCTTATCTACCCATCTGATTAGACGATGAACCGGAAAAAGGGTTACCTTAAATAAACCCCACCGCTAAATTATCTTTGGGGTAACAACCCTGCTTCCTGTAAAACCCGTTCCATCTCCGCTTCCGCGAGCACACGACGATACGCGCCAAGCTTGATTGCAGGTTTGGTTTTACCATGGTAATCACTGCCCCCGGTGACAAAGACTTTATTCTCCTGCGCCCACCGGTGAAGTTCTAAAGCCGTTTGTTCCGGATGGTAACTACTACCGGCCTCCACCCCATCAAGGCCTAACTGAAGAATCTCTTCGAGGAAAGCAAAATTACCGGCCAGGCTAATCCCGGGATGAGCTAAAACCGCCTTTCCACCGTTTCGGTGAACGATGGCAATCGCCTGTTCCAGACTGGGTAATTCTATCTCGACATAGGCCGGTTTTCCCTGGGCACAATAATCCCAATAAAAATTAACATAGGGATTATCACTCCGCGCGCCGCCCGGACGGTAGGGCTTTAATCGCTCGTGCCCGTAATATTCCGGTTTGGCGAGTAAGACCTCGGCGATCATCTCCCCTGTCCAAACCTGTTTCTGGTATCCTTGCTCCGCGATGGCCTCGAGCTCCCTTTCGGTAAGCTCAAACCCCAGCTGCCGGATGAGCTTTAAACGTTCGCGGGAAGCGGCAACGTTCTGCTCAATAAACCGCTCTTCAATCTCAAGAAAATCCGGGCTCGCCGCCTCAATCCCATATCCAAGCAGATGGAGGTTGAGTCCTTTAAAGAGGCAATCAATTTCGATCCCGGGAAGATATTGGATTCCCGCTTGGGCGGCCGCGGTCCCTGCTTCGAAATTGGCTTGCACCGAATTATGATCGGTAACGGCCATTATTCGGATGCCGGCCTGCCGACAACGGTCCACCAGTTGCGTAGGCGTCAGTTCCCCGTCAATACTGTATAAAGAGTGCATATGCAGATCAATATAATGTTCCTGGTCTAGATTGATCATGATCACCCGTTCCTTCCTATAAAATATACCGAAAAAACGTTCAGCCCTTATGCCCTTGGCGCAACACGATCTATTTCATACTAGCTCCATTGACGGCCATAACCCCAATCCCTTTACCTCTCCCAAGTTCACCAATTCAACCCCAATCTGCACAAAATTAGGAAGCCAACATTTAACGAGGTCTATCCATATTAAACCAGCAACCAGGATTCAGAATCCTGCCGGCAGGATTACCTCTTTACAGTTATTAAAGGCGGCTAATTTTTGCAAGCGCTGATAAACGGCAGTTTTCAATTGCTTGGTTGGTTTGACCCCTTCCTCGTACCAGATCCCTTTCACGATCAAGCTTGCCGTCTTGCGATCACAAACCGGTTCGACCCGGCCAATCAAACGATCACCATAGAGCAGCGGTAGAACATAATAGCCGTATCGACGCTTCACCACCGGTGTATAAATCTCCCATTTATAGTCGAAATCAAATAAGGCTTTAATCAGGCGGCGATCCCAAAGCATATTGTCGAGGGGAGCAAGGATTTCACAACGGGCTTTAAACTTGTTCTCCTGTAAAACGGTATCCAGTAAGCCCCGGTCGGTCGCCAGGCAATAAAGCTTGTCTTTAATCCCAACAACCGTTAGTTCCAAGAGCTTCCTTTCGTCAAGCAATTGCCGGAAGATCTCATTACGCTGGGCTGCTTTTAAACCCCAAATGTTCAACCAGGCATCAGAGGGTTTATTCCACAAGAGCCCCACCCCGCCAATCCGCCGCAACACCCGCCATTTTTGGTGATCAAACTCATCGGGATACGGTTCCGGTGTCTTAAGCAGTTGCAAGCTTAGACAATTCTCGGCCAGGTCATAATATTTGATGGTCCCCTTTTTGTGGCTCACCACCAATTCGCCCCGGAAATACATAGACTCCAAGGCCGCACGGGAAAGCTTGGTCGCGCTCCAGTACCAGTCAACCTTCTCGTTAAAACCCAGATCTCCCGAGGAAACAGGACCCTTTTGCCGGATGATCGCTTTAATCTCCGCGCAGACCGCATTAACGGCGGCGTGACTGCGGCCACCGGCCTTATACGCCTCACGATACCGCCGGAAATAAGGCCAGTCCGCGGTTGCGATGATGGCCAGGTTTTTATCGAAATAATCGAGGAGGGTCCGTTCCGCATACAATAAGGAATACAGCAGCTCTTTGGTGAAACCCTTCACTCTTGAGTAGAGGACAAGTTCGGCGTTTTTCCCGCAGACATCAATCGGATCAAATTGGATACAGCCGGCCTGACGAATAAAAGCGACCACACCCTCCTTCCCGGCAAATTGATAGTCACCAAGCAGTCCATGCTTTAGAAGGATAAACCGGCGGGCTTGGTCCTTGGTTAAAGTAATAACTCCGGTCACACTAACCCCCCTTGCTCTTCATCATCCTTTGGCATTGCTCCCCGAAGCACTGCCACTCTTGCGCAAAGGAACCGGTTGGCTCGCCATGAGCGCATTCGCCCCTCCGTCAAGAGATCTTCCGCCCTTTCTTGAAGTACTGCGCCACAAGAAACTGGAGAAGGGCACTGGGTTTTTCTCTGATAAACTCCGGCCGGTCGCGAAAGACCATGGCGTAGGGTTCCTCTGGAGTATATGGATACCAACGGGGCATCTCTTCTCCGGTCGCATCTTGGCCGTTGGGATCGCCGGTCTTGATGAAATTGGCCCAATAGTTACACATCTGCCGGGCTAGATCATAGTGTTTACCGACGAACGGCCGCCAACACTTGGCCAAAGTCTCAAAAAAGAACCAGAGATCCACCGAATGGAAGGTGCCGGGATTATCCCACCCGGGGATTTCCGCATCAAAGACGTAATAGTACAACGGGAGATTGAGACCAGGATCATGAGCCTTACCGGCAAGATGAATTGCGTATTCTATACTGTTGACCGCGGCCCGGTCCAGTACTTCATCAATCCTCCCCGCCTGAAACTGACAGAGCGCCAGAAACTCGCCGGCATCCTCGCCAAACATCTTAACCGCCAGATCCTTTAATTGTTCTTCCGTCTCCACTTGCGGTTTATTGATGAACTCGGACGAGGTATGCCCCATGAGCACTGGCACAAGCAAACGTTTGTTATCCACAAACAGTTCAAACGGGTTATCGACACAAAATTGACCGTCGATCACGGTACCCCAAAAACCCCCATATTCAAGAGCCTTGGCCATGACATACTCAGCATCTAGCGCACGGGCCTCTTCGAGCGAAGATACCCCCAGCGCCTCAAAAAACCGTACACCGTCCCTTTCCGCCTCAGCCAGCGACTGTCCCCGTGGGGGCATAGGATTACCAGGGTATACCGGTGTGACGATCCCGCTCTGAATGATCGCCCGGTGACATAACCCTTGATTCTGTGGTGAAGTCAGCTGGGCAAGGACACTCCCGCCGCCCGCCGACTGTCCACCGATGGTGATCTTATCCGGATCACCACCGAAGGCGGTGATATTCCGCCGTACCCACTCGGTAGCAAACTGCTGATCGAGATGGCCAAAATTACCGGGCGCCTCCGGGGCCTCTTGGGTAAGCTCCGGATGACAGAGAAAGCCAAACACATTTACGCGGTAATTGATCGTGACAACGACCACACCTCTACGGGCAATCCGTTCGCCATCGAACTCCATTTCGGAAGGATAACCAACCTGTAGCCCGCCACCAAAATACCAAACAAAGACCGGGAGTCTCTGGTCCGGACTGGCGGCCGGTGTCCAGACATTAAGGTAAAGACAATCTTCACTCATGGGCACCTCGGGATCGACATGCCATTCCCGGCTATAGATATTATCCTTATCCAACCCCGGTTTGGCTTGCATCGCAATCGGCGCAAACTCAAATGCATCCAGGACGCCGTCCCAGTCTGCCGCCGGTTGTGGCGCGCGCCAGCGGTTCTTGCCAACGGGGGGTGCGGCAAAGGGAATCCCTTTGAAACTGGTAATGCGGGGATCCGCCGCCGGTAATCCCCGTACAACGCCGTTTTCCACACGTACTTCTCGAAGCATGGTTCAAACTCCCTTCTTTAATTTTTCCAAACGCGATCTGGCAAGCTTGCACCTGCAAAATATCGCTCGTGAATCACCTCTCAGCAATTCCTCCCCTCTTTACGAACACGATGACAATCACTGGATCTCTCCTTTCACCACTTGTGGCGCTGAACACGCCTCCAGTTTCCCAAAGGCAAGCCTGGCGAAATTATAGACGCCGTTATTCCATACGCCAAAGTCATGAACACCACCGGCGACAACCACCTGGTAACAGTAATCAAGCTTGCCGCTGGCCGCTTCGCTCAGACCATCAAGGGCCCTGGCATAGCCGCTCTGGAAAGAAATTTCATCCGCATCCCCACAGGTGAGATAGAGAAGATCAAGCCCATAGTCAATAGAAGCGATCCCCGCACCAAGCGTCTTGCCATCACTCGAGGTGGGGGCATTGGAAAAGGCGCCGACAAAAGCGAATAAGTCCTGCATCCCCGGAGTTTTAACCGTCCGGTCGAGCCCATTATTAAAAACACTTGTCGTCTTCGTATATTTGATGGAATCATACCGGTAACCGCCCAAAGTTAAATTCAAAGCTTGCATTCCACCCATGGAAAGGCCGGCAAGCGCCCGATGCTTGCGGTTAACCGCAAGCGCCTCCGCTGATTTATCCTGGATCTTCGCATAGGTATGAAAATTGGCTTCAATAAAGGGAATAAGGTCATAGCGCAACTCGTAATCGAAATAATAGAAACCTAAGAGGTTTGTTTCGTCCGGCGTGAAGGCAGTATTCTCCCAATCCTCGGTACTTCTTCCCTCCGGGAAAACCACAATCAATGGCTCCAGATCACCATTTAGAATCAGATTGTCCAATATGTTGCCGATGACAAAGTTGCCGTCAATCCGGCCACTACCACGTAACCATTCATCGCGGTTTCCTCCTACCCCATGAAGAAGATAGAGAACATTATATTTTGTCGCCGGATCATCTTGATTGTAGCCTGCCGGTAAATAAATATTAACTTTTTTTATTATTGCCCCTCCCGGTACTGTTTCTCTTCCCGCTTCTTCACTGCTGATCAACTGATCTGTCACCAGCTGCCGCGCCCTGTTAATATAGTTGCGCACAGGATAAGAAAACTCTTTAATCCTACCCCGCCTTTCCTCTGGAACTGCTTTTTTGTATTCCTCAGGCACAGTAGTAATCTTTATCTTGCTCATCACTTCTCCTCCTTTACCTTCTTGCTCTGCTGCCCATATTCTCGACGATAATGAAAACAACATGATCATCAATATTAATAAGCCAAGATAACTTTTCATCTATGGACATCCCCCCAAAATACGATCCAAATCGATCATAATCCGGTTAATTTCCTTAAATGTATTCACTGCCCTGTTCCAAGCATCTGATCACTGATCCGGTAATAATCAAAATCAACATAGCCCCCAATCTTTTTGGTCGCATAATTGAACAGGGCAAAGCGGTAACCCATAAAATGGGGAATGGTGTATGACATTTTCACCGGATGGCCGATGGTTTTCCACTGAAGGCCATCAAGACTGTAATAGAAATAAGCTTTATCTCTTTCTTCCCTAAAGTCACATTCTATTTTTAAGTACACACGATCCTGGGCCAGTTGAACACGGTCCACTTCCACGGCGCTTTCGGCCGTCCCGTCAACCATCACGACCGCCTTGGCCGATCCGGACCTTTTTACGCCCACCAAGCCATAGTGTTTCTGTAAAACCGCTAAACCGGCATAATCCCCATCCTGCATCTTGCCGACTTCAACGGCGACCACTGCAGAACATTCCGGACCAAAAGTCCGCTGCGTCAGGGTGTTTCTCGCCTCCAAAATACCGGTGCTAAGCTGGCCGGTTCTCAGCCGCAAATAACCAGGACGCTCCGTCAGCGACCAATTATCATGATCTGGATTATGATTCCACTGCCACACTAAAGCCAGATTGGAGCCGTTGTCATCATTTTCCTTCCCTTTTCCGGCCGTATGATAAGCGCCTATTCGCTCCGCCCTCGGTTCAAACTCATCAGAAGCGACTATTTTTAGTTTTGACTCCCTACAAAGACCTGTGTCCCGGGGAACTTTACCGTCAATCCCAAAAACCGGCCACCCCGCTTCCCAAGTAACCGGTACTAAATAAGGGATCCTCCCTACCGCGCCCCGATCCCCAAAGAGCAGAGCATACCACTTACCATCTGGTGTATCGACCAGGCCGCCCTGGGCAATGCCGGCATCCTGCAGAACAACCCGGCCTTCATAAGGCCCGGTGATCTCGTCAGCGCGATAGCATAACTGGGTCCGCATCCCCCCCTGCGGCCATGTGATTAAAAAGATGTAATACTTTCCGCCAAGCTTATGGATATGGGCTCCTTCCGCCGGCAGGGCAATATCCGGTCCGGCAATGGCGCTGGCCTCCGGGATGATCACCTGATTTAAGCCACCGGGTTTGACGGCTCTTGCCTCCTCCGTTAACTCAAGCAGCTTAATATCACCACTGCCGTAGACCAGATAGACCCGTCCGTCATCGTCAAACAATAAAGACATATCATGGATAAACTCGATTGTGGACTTCTCCCACGGCCCCTTTTCCAGATCAGGAGTTCGAAAGATAAAAGTTTGACCGGCGGTCCGGGAACTAAAAACCACATAATAAAGGCCATTATGATACCGTAAACTGCTTGCCCAGGAACCGAGCCCATACTCATTCCGACCGTTGATCAGTCGCTGCCGTTCATCTTCACCCAGCACATCATAGACATAATTGACAATTTCCCAATTGACCAAGTCCTTTGCTTTCATAATCGGAACACCGGGATTCATATGCATGGTGGTACTGGTCATATAATAAGTATCTCCGACCCGAATCACACTGGGATCCGGAACATCCGCCCAAATAATTGGATTTTGCGCCTTCCTACAGGTTGTCATCGCTTGCCTCCTTCACCATAACCGGGGCCCCTGTGCGCGAAGCTGACGGTTATAATTTCAAGACCGTGACCCCGAAGTCAACAGACGGAAATATATACCGTAACGTTCTTTATATTCCCGATAATAAGGTTTAAACTTAAAGTTGTCATCCTCATCGGTCCCTCTTAAGGTAAACTCGAGTTTGCCTGGGGTTTTGACTAAATTGTTGTTGATATTATCCAACCAATGCTCAATAGGATCGTGCTGGAGCACAATGTAATCCTTAATCTTCACGCCATCCGGTGTTGTCGCCTTGACGGAAGCCCAATGGGGCTCAACCACCATTTGTTCGGTACCAAAGCAGGTGCACAACACTACCGGTCCATAGCTGAAGGCAACCACGTTTTTGTTATCAGGCAGCCTGGATACCCACACTGCCAATGGCAGGTGAAGTTCTATTTCATCACTATCCTGCCAAGCTCTGCTTATCGCCAAGTATCCCTTGGTTTGCTCCGCTGAATATAGTATTCCATTGATTTTTACGGTCATCTCCTGATCCGCCGCCAGCCATTCCGGGACCCGGAATTTAATCGTCAGCTTTTCCCTTGGCGCCGTATCAACCGTAAATCGCACCTTGTCTGTTTCCGGGAGCGTGGACTGCTGGGTCAAAAGCAATCCTTTCTCTTTCCAATAGAGCTTGGAACTTATATAAAGATTTACATATAAATCGGTATCAGTATGAAAATAAATACTGTCATTTAACTTTGTAAAATTCTCCATTCCTGTGCCGGTACAGCACCAGAATGATTCGGTTGGCGTGGCAAAGGCCTTAAAATAGCCGGTCCCCATCGGTTTAAAATAGGTCGTCATTCCCGTTTCCGGATTGAGGGAGGCCATAATCTCATTGAAAAAAGCTCTTTCGTAGAAATTGGTGTATTTTACATCAGCGGACAGCTTGAACAGCTCACGGGTGAGCAGTAACATATTATAAGCATTACAGGTTTCATTATTAAGATTATCCCTCGTCGCATCTAAAGCGCCCGGTTGGCGAAAATGTTCAGATTGGCTGTTTCCTCCGGTAACATAGGTATAATCCCTAATCACTATCTCCCAGAAGGCCCGGGCAGCCTGATAATAAAAGGCTGCCGCTTCCCCTAAAAGACGATAGTGATGCAAGGCCCCAATGAATTTGGGGATCTGGGTATTGGCATGTTTATTAACCAGGACATTCTTTCCCTCAGCAATCGCGGCAAATAGATCATCCTCGTCAAACTTATGGGCTGCGGCCAGATGCTCTGGTTTTTTGGTATATTCATATAACTCATATAAAACATCATTCATCCCGCCGTATTCTACCTTGAGCACCCGCCGCTGCAGGTCCTGATCCCAGCGGGATGTGCGCGCATAGGCCCAGTCCCCGAGTTTTGCGGCCACCTCTAGGGCTTCCTGGTTACCTGTATACTTATGAACATTAACCAGTCCGGCCATGATTTTATGCATGGTATACCAGGGTACCCATTGCTGGCCAGTCCTTTTCCCTTCCACTACATCAAAATGGGTTTCCGGTGAGGCAAATAAATAGCCGGTTGAACTCCGATCCTGGCAGGCTTTTAATTGACCAACAGTATAGTTGATTCTTGCTGCCAAAAGTTCATTTATATCCTGTTTGCCCCTCCTCGTCTGGCGGTAAGCCTGGGCTAAAGCGGTTAAGTAATGACCCATGGTATGTCCTCTCAAGAGGCTCCAGCGATCCTCCCAGCCACCATAAAGATTGAGCTTTGCTTCAGTTTGGGGATCCTTTCCTTCAGCAACTGCCTTAAAACCAGCTAACAGCCGATCCGGATCGAGCGATAACAAATATTGGGTCACTTTGTCAAAGGCCTTAACAAAGTAAGCCGCTGTTCCCTGGAGAGAATCAAGATCAAATTCCCGAAGCATTCTTCCCACCTCCCGACGATAATCGTTTCTTCCCACTTGCTTGCGGAATAAGCAGATTTTATCTTCTAACAAGGATTAATCTACCCCTTCGCCCATCAGCCCGTGGCCCTTTACCGTTCGCAGGCAAATGGCCACTGGCCTTCTTAAAGATCATTCCAGAGTGAAAGAGGCCAGGCTGGCACTGCCATTTCCCCGATAGGTAAAATACAGAGCCTGTACCCCATCGGGCAGAGCTATCTCCGCTGCATATTCCTGCCATATATTGGAGAATTCCACTTTGATCCGGCCTAGGGGCTCACCATCCCAGGCTGTTTTGACCTGAAATTCGCCGGAACAATATCCGCGGACCTTGATCTTAACCGTCTTGACCCCCCGGCAAGCAAAATATTTAAAACCGGCGGTCGCCGAATCCTTCATATTGGCAATATAACCGATCTCTTCATCGCCATCTTTACCATCCTGGGTGATCTTGGGAAACTGGTTATTCATCCAGGAACCGGTCCAATCGGTGTAGATGGATTCATCTTTACAGAACAAATTACAGGCCAGATAGGCAGGATATTCACCCTTCCCCGGCAATGGCTCTTCAATAGAACCACAGGAAGTCATCTCCACTTGAGGAATCCTTCCGTCGGCGGTGAATTTAATCTTTTCCAGACAACCTTGTCTACTAAAGGCCGTGCCATTGGTATGGCGATGATAAAAAACATACCATTCCCCATTGATCTCCACTATACTACCGTGATTATTCCCCCCGTAGTACATAGGCTTCTCGGCCGGCTTATATGAATCAATATGTAGATCACAATTACTGACAATCACCCCCTGATACTTAAACCCCCGCGTCGGCTCCGGACTGGTCGCATAACACAATTCATGCATAACAAGGGAGGAATAAATAAGATAATAGGTATCCCCTTTCTTACGGATCGAGGGGGCCTCAAAAAATTCATGGCCTTCATAGCCACTTCCCTGGCTATAAGGTTCACTGGGGGCGACAATCACCGGTTCTTCAAGCACGGTAAGCATATCCGGGCCTAAAACCGTCACCATGGCACCTTTCCTGGACCGGTCACCCTTCCCACAGAACCCCGTATACAGATAGGTCTTTTCCCCTTCGGTCAGTACTGCCGGATCAAACTGGGGTTGGTCCCCCTCCCTTTCCCCTAAGCGGGTGCCGTCCGGATAATGGACATAACCGTAAAACTCATACTTCCCGGCCGGGGTAGCACAGACCGCCACGGAAACAACGGGGACCTTATCGAGAACATAATACAAATAATACCTCCCGTCAGGCCCAACGGTAACATCCGGCGCATAAAGGCACATCCGGCCATCGGGATTGAGAGGGTCATCCGTTTTTTTATAAATTACACCTTCATAGCGCCAGTCACCCAGATTATCGACGGGAGCGGACCAGCACACGTAATCATTCAAACAAAAGACATATCCATTAAAGCGGTCATGGGAGCCGTACACATAGACCCGGTTATTAAAGACATAAGGCTCCCCGTCGGGAATATATTCCCAGGACGGAAGATAAGGATTCACTCTTATTTTTTTCACCCGGAGCAGCTCCTTTCCCTGTGCGGTTTACTTCATAGGGCTTTTTGCGTTGTCCTTTGGGTTAATATATATTGTATTGGCATCTTTTTATTGGTTACAACGCCAAAAGCTTTATTACAATAACTATTTAATATCAATAGTGGGAATCCTCTATCAATATAAAAAAGGGTTTTATCCCCTCCATTTTCTGTTATTTTTCTCCAGTTATTACTCTCTAAACAATTACTAGTTATTGCCGATTATATAAATAACTCTTTTGTCGTATTTATGGAATCAATGTCGAAGGAAGGCAGGAAATCAGAATGAAACTTAAAGTAAAATTCTCGCTAGGAATCACCGGGCTTTTTTGCATTATCGGATTAACCATCTACCTTGTCGTCAATTATCAAGTCAATAAACTAGTCAATTTAAATCTATCCCAACAGCTTTCCTCCGTTCTTAATTTAGGCTACCAATTCATCGATGAGCTGTATCCCGGGTCTTGGCGCCTAGAGCGTAACGGTTTATATAAGGGTAATGAATTAATCAGTGGTAACACCAAAGCCGTGGACATCATCCAAAAGCAAACCGGAGCCTTGGCAACGATCTTTATGGGTGACACCCGAGTCTCCACCAATGTGACCCAAGAGAATGGAACCAGAGCGGTCGGCACAAAAGCGGCGCCGGAAGTAATCGAGATGGTTCTAAGCAGAGGAGGCGATTATATCGGTGATGCAAATGTGGTTGGTAAGCCGTTTATTACCAGGTATACACCGATCCGGGATGAAACCGGAAAAATAATCGGCATGTGGTTTGTTGGCGTGGAAAAAGAACAAGCCAACAGAGTAGTGGGGGACTTAAACAGATCTTTAGGTTTAATTGTTTTGATCAGTATCATACTAGGAATTTGTGCCGCGCTAGTATTAACCAGTTTGATCCTTAAACCAGTTCCACCTCTGTTATCCTCATTTAACCAAGCTTCCCAGGGCGATCTCTCCGTCGAGCTTCCAATGCGGTCCAAAGATGAAATTGGCCATCTTACGCTCGGCTTTAATCAAATGTTGGCCAAACAGAGGGAATCAATCCTCTTGGTCCAAAGCGCGGCGGAAGAGATTAGTAATAGTTCGCTACAGATCGCCACCGGTAATGAAGATCTTTCCCAACGCACACAGGAAGAGGCCGCAACGTTAGAAGAATTGTCGGCGACCATGGAGGAAGTCAGTGCCTCTATCCAACAGGTGGCGGCCAATGCTGAAGAGGCCAATCATTTTTCAGAGACAACATTGAAGATAGTGAACGAAGGTGAGGAAGCGGTTGCAAACACGATCACAGCCATGGAACAAATTTTGGTGAGCAGTAACCAGATTGCCGAAATTATCCAAGTTGTAAATAATATTTCCTTCCAAACCAATCTGCTCGCGCTTAATGCCGCCGTCGAAGCAGCCCGCGCCGGGGAGCAAGGACGGGGCTTTGCTGTAGTGGCGGCGGAAGTGAGAAACCTGGCGCGGCAGGCTGGTGAAGCAGCCAAGGAAATTGAGGCCTTAATCACCGAGAGTGTGGATAAGGTTGACCACGGCAACAAAATGGTGCTAAAATCCAGCCAAATCCTCAACCAGATCGTCGATAATACCAAACAAACTTTTACGGCAATTAACGCGGTAGCTGATGCCATGAACGAGCAGACGAGCGCTACCCAACAAATACAAGCCTCCATCGATCAACTGAACCAGGTTACTCAGGAAAATGCGGCCATGGTTCAAGAACTGTCCTCTTCCGCTCAATTTTTAAATAACGAAGCAAAGCGTCTTAGCGACATGGTTAAACAGTTCAAAGTAAGCGCTCACGCCAGCGATTGATGCCACGAGCGCATTAAATCAAAAGATAAAAATACTTTCTCACTATTCCAGCCATGATGTGACCATCCCCAGGTTGGTAGCGATCAGATTTGGAACATAGGGGGAGTCTTTAAGATCTTCATATTTTGTTTCCCCGCTCAGCACCAAGATGGAGGTTATTCCCGCCTGTTGGCCCATGGCAATATCGGTATAAAGGCGGTCACCAATTATGGCAACGCTTTTTCTGTCCAAGTTATACTTTTGGCATAAAGCCTCCACCATCTCTGGATAAGGTTTACCAATAATCTTTGGTTCCACATTAGTGGCAGCGGTGACAGCAGCAATCATGGCGCCACAATCGGGAATCGGTCCTTGTGGCGTCGGACAGTTCAGATCCGGGTGGGTCGCAATAAATGGCACTCCCTGCCTTATAAGTGTACAGGCAACCCGTAACTTTTCGTAGGTCAAAGTCTGGTCAAAGCTAAAGACCACAGCTGATGGATGGTTGGTCGTCAACTTAAAACCATCCGCCGCGAATTCTTCTTCTAAGTCGGGAGTTCCGACCAGATAAACCTGTTTTTCCGGGTAATTCTGCTTTAAGTAATAGCGAGTGGCTTCTCCAGAAGTAAAAACCTGTTCCGCTTGTAAAGATATACCCATCCCTCTTAATTTTTCAGCCCAATACAGACCCCTTCGTGAAGTATTGTTTGTAACAAAGATAAAATCCTTCCCCAGTTCCCTGAGGCGCTGAAAAAAACCAGGCGCCCATGGGAAGAGAGAATCTCCCAGGTAAACTGTGCCATCCAAATCCAGTAAAAAAGTTTTTATTTTATGGAGACTTTCGCGGAACGTTTGTTTGTTTAATTTTTCAACCATCATCAATTGTCACTCCCGGTGTTTTTTAAAAAACAGCTTGTTATCTCCGCAGCCATTTCTTCAAGTAAACCTAGATCCCACAATAAACGCAAAATAGTGTATCGCGACCTGATTTCTTTTGCATAAATAATCCCATTGTAAACCAGTTCGCGATCAACCTGAATGTCCAAGGGATTGGTAGGGGCTCCAACCGTTTTTAAAAGGGTTTCAATTTGTTCCCCGTTAGGAGCAGCAGTTAGCAGTTCCCTAATCCGGTCCCATTTTTCTTCGATCTTCTTCAGTCGATTGGCATGTTTAACCACGGAAAAACTGTCATTCTCTTCCTTCTGCCTGAGTATATCAGGTGCGGATCTCTTATATAATTTTATGATTTCTTCCTTCCACTTCTCTTCGTCAAATTTTAGAATCTTTTCTTTCACCGCTGCAAAATCAATTTTTCTCCCGTATAAAATTGAACCCAGCCGGTGAGTGATGATCGCACCAATTCCAACCTTTATTCCATGGAAAACCGCCTTTTTCCCACTTTCCATAGCGCTCATTTCCCAAAAGTGTGAAATGTGATGTTCAGCACCGGAGGCAGGCCGGGAATTCCTGACAAAGCTCATGGCAATTCCACTAATCACCAATCCCTCCATCAGATTTTTAACCGCTGTGTCTTCTCGGTTATTCAAATCATTAATCCGCTCCGTACACTTTTGGACCGATCTTCGCACTAATTCTGCCACAAACTCGCAATAGTACTCATCTGTGATCAAATGAGCAAGTTTCCAATCACGTAAAGAAGAAAATTTACCAATCATATCTCCTAACCCGGCTTGCATCATTTCCACCGGCGCCTGTTTTAAAACATCAAGATCACCGATAATTACCTGTGGCGTCCTCACCGTCACTGTTGTTTTCAACCAGTTTAAAGTTAATGATGAGGTATCGGAAGCATATCCATCCATGGAAGGCGCCGTCGCAACAATGAACGAAGGTAAATTTAATCTTGACCCCACATATTTTACTAAATCATTAATCACTCCGGAGCCGACACCAAGTAAAACTTGGGTATCCGGTTCTACCTGAACAAATAATTCCCCGATTGCTCTTTCGTCCGGAACCAAATCTCCATCCCTCTTATAGACCATTACCTTCCACTTTAAGTCGGAACTCGCTAATAACCGCTCTACCTTTTGCCCCGCAACTCGATAACAATTATGATCGGTCACTAAAAGCACTTTCTTGTAGCCATAAGTTGACAGCAATTCGGGAACTCGATTCAAAGCCCCGTTCTCAATAATGATCTGTTCGATCGCAGAACTATGTTTTTTACCGCAGGCACAGGTAAACTCTTTTCCTAATAAATCGGTAATCTGGTATTTCTGTTGACTCAAATCAATCCCCATCAATTCCATCTCCTTTTTTCAGCATCTAATCCTCCCAGCTAATTATAGCATGGGCATTTTTTTGGCAACAAGACAAGGCGCTTCTATTAAATAATGAGCAACTATCGGCCAAATAATGCGCAATTATAAGCAGCAATGAGCACAGAAGGACTATCCTGATTCTCAGTCTTTCCCAATCCTTTACAGTTTGCTCTTTGTTTCTCCCTTTATGCTCTATTATCCTTGAAAATAAAAAGTTGTTATGATATCCTTTTGAATAAGTATCTATTTTCACAATTAAACCAAATCGAGCATGAATAGGAAGAAGAAGGCGATTACTAATGCTAAATATTGAACGTTTGGATTACATCCTGAAGGAATTACGGGAGCGGAATTTTGTCTCCGTCAATGAATTAGCGGAAAAATACTATGTTAGTCCCTCTACGATCCGCCGAGACCTGAACACCCTTAGAAAAGAAGGGCTCATTCGCCGTACTTATGGTGGGGCTACGCTCGTCGCACACCCTAGTTTGGAAATCCCTTTTCAAGTGCGCAAGAATGAGAAACAAGAAGAAAAGAACAGAATCTGCCAGTTAGCCGCGGAAATGGTCGAAGACGATCAGTTCATTTTTCTAGATTCCAGCACTACCGTATCCCATCTTGTTCGCTATCTTAGAAATAAGAAAAACCTAAAGATCATGACGACCAGTCCTCAAGTTGCCCTTGACTGTATCGACAATATACGAGGAGTTCAGGTTTACTGTACGGGGGGCTGGATGAATGCTTTTCAGCGTGGATTTGTAGGCGAAGCAGCTCGCCAGAGAATCATTGAGTTCCGTCCAGATTTACTTTTCTTCTCCGCTCGTGCCATCTCCCTGAATGACGGGATTACGGATGTCAATGAAGAAGATGTTTACATGAAACAACAAATGCTTAAGAGTTGCCGGAAGAATGTATTTCTTTCCGATTCAAGCAAGTTTGATCAGGTTTCCTACCGCGTGATTTGTGGCCTTGAAAACATTGATTGGATTATTACCAATCAGCAACCTTCTGAAAAATGGCTCCGGCATCTAAAATCATCCGGTGTCAAGATCCTTTATTAGGCTGTTATTTTCTTGCGTACGCTAGTTACCGTCAGCTTGAGCGCAGCGATAAAAAAATTGCGTTATTACTCGAAAATCGTAATAACGCAATTACTTAAGACCAAATAAATCTGGGTAAGTAACATCCCCTCTGGTGACAATCTACCGACAACGCCTCTCAGGGGCCTGTCCCTACCGGCTGCGGTTGGCCATCCGGTCTTCCGTCTGTAAGCTCGCCACCGCAAGGCCGCGCATGGCCTCGCCCAAACCACGGGAGACCTTGGCTAACACTTGGGCATCGCGGAAATGGGTGGCTGCTTCCACGATGGCTTTCGCCCGCGCCACCGGATTTTCCGATTTAAAGATCCCGGAACCGACAAAAACACCGTCACACCCTAACTGCATCATTAGGGCCGCATCTGCCGGAATTGCGATCCCACCGGCTGCAAAGTTCACCACCGGGAGCCGCCCCAGTTTGCGCGTCTCCATGACCAGCTCTACCGGAACGCGCAGCTTTGCCGCTAACTCCGGCAACTCTTCGTCGGCAGTCCTTTTTAAAGCTTCGATCTCTTCGGTCACCGTCCGCATATGTTTCACTGCTTCAACAATATCACCGGTTCCTGCCTCTCCCTTGGTCCGGATCATCGCCGCCCCTTCACTAATCCGGCGTAAAGCTTCCCCCAGGTTCCGGGCGCCGCAAACAAAGGGGGTCTTAAATTGAGTTTTATCAATATGATACCGGTCGTCGGCCGGGGTTAAGACTTCACTTTCGTCGATATAATCGATCCCCAACGCCTCTAGGATTTGGGCCTCGACAAAATGGCCAATCCGCACCTTCGCCATCACGGGAATGGAGACCGCTTCCACAATCCGCAGAATCACCTCCGGATCGGACATCCGGGCCACCCCACCCTCCGCCCGGATATCGGCGGGTACTCTCTCTAGCGCCATCACCGCTACAGCGCCCGCATCCTCGGCCATCTTCGCCTGCTCCGGAGTGGTCACATCCATGATCACTCCGCCTTTCAGGGAGTCCGTTAAATCGTCTTTTTTCACCGGAAAAACTTTTTCCACCATGAGGAACACCTCCTTATCGATAGCTTCTTGAATTGCTTATATTTTACCACTCTCACTCGGTCCTTGGTTTACTCCCATTGTATAGTTTTTGTTAAGAGCTACATTTTTGGGCATAGATTTATTATACACAATAACCAATTCCAGTCAAATAAATTTTGGTTGCAACTGCTCCTGCTCCAATCCAGGGGGAGAACCCACTCCCCGGTCCGTCGCTCTTCAAAAGAAGCGCCTAAAAAACCGCCGCATTATTTCGGCGGTTAAAAGCGATTTTCCCAGGCCTCAACGGCCTGCTGGCGGAAGCTTTCTACCTCGGGGGTTAAGCGAAAACCATAGGCATCCAGCACTTGAAGGTAGTTTTTGATTAAACGGGAAAAGTCCCCGGTGGTCTCCTCCGCCACATAGGCGAGATAAGCCTGCTTGGCTTCGGGATCCATCTCCTTGGTCTCATAACTGAACAAAGGGGTATTGTTGCACCCAAATAAAGCAAACGAAACATAACGGGCCAGTAGCTCCCGCACCGGTTTGACCTGGGATGAGGAGTTATACCCTTCAATAAACCGTTCCTGGCGATCCGCCCGCTCGAGAAGCTCTTCCCAACTAATCATTAGCGCCGCATCCTTCACCGGTGTCGCTTCCGACTCGACCGCCATCAGATCAAAATAAGCAGTTAAATCGGCAGCCAACCTTCCATAGTATTTCCGGTAAAGCGTATAGTCGATCACCGGAAAAAACATCCCTTCCGCCGTTTCCACCTTGTAGCCGTTGGCTATGGTTTGCTCCACAACCGGCCCGATGGTTTCGTCTTCAACCTCCTTGAAGTCTTCCAGCGCCCAATTACGCTGGTAAACTTCGGCCATCTTTTGCTGCAAGGTATTGTCTTCATATCGCCTTTGCCAAGCAGAAAGTTTCTCCTTTTGCACTTGCTCCAAACCTAAGACGAGTTTCCCCGCCTTCTCCGGGGAAACGTCCTTAATATGCTGATCCACATAGGCAATAACCTGGGCTACCGTCAAGTCCTCTTGGGCGAGTAAAGCTTCAAAGCCGTCCATCACTTTTTCTTCCTTGGCCGGTAAGAAAAGACTTTGGCGGAGTAAAAAAGCCAGCACAAGTCCGATCACCAGACTAACAATAAAACCGCTCCTTCTCTTCATTCGTTTCCTCCTTTTGATCGAAAACACCATCCTTTATTACAAACGAGAGCCAAGGGAAAAGGTTTAAGCTTTACCGGTAGCAATTATTGGTTATAGCGTTTAAAAGAAGCTTATCTTCTCTTGTGCCAGTTTTTCCTCCCACACCATTTGGAGAATGGCCAATTCCTCGCTGTAATCGGTTTTAGTTTCATCCTTCTCATATTCCAACTGCTCAAGGACCTTAAAGGTGAAATTCGCGGCCCCTTTCTCTTGCCACGCCTTTTGTAACTGCCGGTTGGGGTGGCAGCCGGCCTCCAGTTTAAACTTAGTCCCATTGATCGTCCCCTTCAGGTTGGCAGTGGCTTGTAAATAACATTTCCCATCATCTAAAGCACGAATCAGAAAGATCCCCATCTCCGGTTTCATCTGCTTATACAGTTGTTTCAATTCTTTCTTGCGGTCCAAAATTAATACCCCATTTCTTTGAGGATCCGCCCTAATATGCTTAGCCTTTCCCCAATCAGTTCATCATCATTACTTAAGGCTTGGCGGAATAATTCAATATCCTCATCGATCTTTTCATTTTCGCTACAGACCGCCACCGTCATCGCATCCCCTTGTAGGCCTACCCGGTCGATGACCGGTTTTTCCGGATCGTAAAGCCTTGCGTACCGGTAAGCCTCTTCTTGAAAATATAGTTTTGCCCGGCAGACCAGAATCGCCAAATCCAGCACCCGGTGGAGGGGGAGCTCCTCCGATTGACGAGACCATTTTTCACCAGTATGCCGCCATACTTTGGCGGAGATATCCACCTTACCCCGGTCATTCCACTGGGCCAAACCCAAAGAAAGACCTTTCGCTTCCGATTGGTAAGCAGTTCGACCATCCACCTGTTCGTAGTTTTCACAAACGATAACCGGTTTGTGTTTTAATGTCGTCGGAATTTTCATTTTTTTACCTCCTTTTTGGCGCCAGGCTTTCCGCCAGATTAAACCATTTAAGATTTTTACTAATTTACTAATCTAGTAATTTACTTAAAGTATATTACGAGTCTTAGACCTTTGTCAACCAGGATTTAAATAAGCCTTGATCTAAAACGCCTCGTTGCTTTTGTTCTGAACCTCTCCGCCGAAAAAGCTTTAGGGTCCAGACCGAACAACGAGGTGTTTTCTTGACCGGCAATCGACACTCTTTTTCTATCCCCATTGGGGTAGATCTGATATAATGGGGAAGTAATTATTGGTATTACGCTCAAGGAGGTATTTTCAATGATCGTAACTACTACCCCCTCGGTCGAAGGTCGGAAAATTGTGGAATATAAGGGAGTAATCTTTGGCGAAGTAATCGCCGGCGTGAATTTTCTCAAAGATTTTGCCGCTGGCCTCTCCAACTTCTTTGGTGGTCGGTCCCGCTCCTATGAAGGGGAGCTGATCGAAGCCCGGGAAGCGGCTCTTGAGGAAATGCAAAACCGCGCCGCCAGACTAGGCGCCAATGCCGTAGTCGGCGTGGATATTGACTATGAAGTCCTGGGCCAGGGCGGAAACATGCTCATGGTTACTGCTTCCGGAACCGCGGTGGTCGTTGAGTAAAACCTCTTGTCTTACCTGTTTTCCTCCTCCGAATGGATCCCTGCCGCTGCGCCGGATGGGGAAGGAGCGAAAAGGGACCGGGCACGCATGATCCAGGCAAAAGCAAGAATAGCCAAGAAGAGAATGTATAGTTCGACCAACCAGATGTTTACCCCCAACTGTGTCATGATGACCGCCGGCGCATTCACCAGGGCATGCAGGAGAATGGCGTAAAGAAGGTACCTTAATTTACGGTTTACTACCCCATACAGCACCACTAGAGATAAGCCGATCTGAATAACAAAGGAAAAGAACCTTTCCAGCCCGCCAATGAGAAAATAGTAGGACGGAGTATTAACCAGCTGATTTTTAAACATGGTAGCCGCTGCAGGATCCAACTGAGTACCCACCAACTGATCAAAAGTCCCGGTATTAATCATCAAACTTAAAACAATATTGCCAATGTATGTTAACCCAACCAACCCGATGGCTTCGATCCCGCCGTGGCCAAGCCCGTAGGCCACCCCATTTTTCCAGGATAATTTCTTATTAAGTAAAAAACGAAAACCAAGATAACGACCGACTTCTTCAAAGAGTCCAGCTGAAAGACCGCCAATCAGCACTGCGCTAAAGAACAAATTTTCCTTCATTTGTTGGAACTGCGGATGAACGCTCAAGCTTGCTAAAAGTGGGATCCGGATAAGAAACTGAAAAACAACGAAAACCAGGGCGCCCACCCCCGCGGCCTTTAGGGAGATTTTTTCACTTCGATAAAGGTATATCAGCAACCCTGATGGAAAAAGAAATACAATCAAGGCCGAACAGAGCATAAAAACAAGCGAAAGTGTACTTACCATTAAATATCCTCCAATCTGAAGATTCTTTTGTAATTTTCCGTAATCAACCCGGTGTTTCTTTTTTCCTCCCTCTTTTTCTTGTTTTAAACCATACCATCTTTGTATTTCTATTTATACCAGCCTTTTCCTTTACTTAATTCTAAAAAATGGTAGCCCCTTTTGCTCTTTCCTCTGCAAAGTTAACCGACCATAGGCAAGAAAAAAGGTCCGGACCAAAGGTCCGGGCCTTTTCGGCACTGGTCGATTGCGAACAAAGGATTAACCATTTTCGTTTTTACGGCGGATCTGCTCCCGATACCAATAACCACTTTTTTTAATGATCCGTTTTTGGGTAGGGTAATCCACATAGATGAGGCCAAAACGTTTATCATAGCCAAAAGCCCATTCGAAATTGTCAAATAAACTCCAAGCCAGATACCCTTGGACCTTTACCCCTTCTTCTCTTGCCTTTCTTACTTGCGCCAGATGTTCCCGGAGATACTCGATGCGCCGCTCATCTTTTACTTGCCCGTCGGCCTCCACTTGATCGGCGAAAGCTGCGCCGTTCTCCGTGATAAATAAGGGTAAATCTTTATTTTCTTGGTTAATCCTGGTTAAAAGCTCATAGAGCCCGGCCGGATAGATTTCCCATCCCATTTCGGTCACCGCTAACTCCGGCGGCATTTGTGCCAACCGTAAGAGGTCGTCACCGGAATCATCCTTGCCGTCCCACCCTTTAACCAGGTTACGGGTATAATAGTTAATGCCCAGAAAATCAACGGTTCCCGCTTGCAGCTCTTCCATGCGCTCCAATGGGTAGGAAACACCGTGTTCCCGCCATAAAGCACACATCTCTTCGGGGTAAGTACCCTTTAGAATCGGATCCAAAAACCACCGGTTAAGAAAGGCATCATACCTGGCCGCCGCCGCCAAATCTTCCGGTTGATTACTCCCCCCCTGAATCGGACTTAAATTTAAGGCAATCCCCAGTTGTCCTTGGGGTAGACTTAGCTCTTGAAATCTGTTCCAAACCAATTGGTGGGAATAAAGAAGATTGTGGGCGACTTGGGAAGCAAGCGAGAAATCCTTACTCCCCGGGGGATGAACCCCTTCCAAATGCCCTAATACTGTCGTTACCCACGGTTCATTATGGGTGATCCAGTACTTGACCCGATCACCGAAACGTTCCAACATAATACCAGCATAATCCGCAAAATACTTGGCCACATCCCGGTTGGCCCAACCCCCCCGCTCTTGCAGAGCCTGGGGTAACTCCCAGTGGTAAAGGGTGAGCATCGGTTCGATTCCCCGCTTGAGAAGACCCTCGATTAAACGGGCATAAAAATCCAGCCCTTTCTGGTTGATCGCCCCATACCCCTGGGGAAAAATCCGGGGCCAAGCAGTGGAGAAACGATACATCTCGATTCCCAACTCAGACATTAGATCTAAGTCCGCTTCGTACCGACGATAATGGTCGCAAGCGAACGTAGGGGTGTCATTATTGAAGACATTTCCCGGTTTGGCGGCAAAAACTTCCCAAGACGACTTACCACTGCCGTCAGCTGATAAAGATCCTTCAATCTGTAACGCTGAAGTTGCTGCTCCTAGATAAAAGTCTCTATTGTGCATAGGTGCATCTCCCTCCATTATGATTTCTCTATTGTTTTGTTCCGAGTCTCCTGTGTTAGTTCTGCTTGACGCCCGCTGTTTGTCCCGTTTTATCCTTTAATGGCACCATAAGTTAAACCGGCAATCAGTTCTCCAAATCCATGGTCAAACCATAGCCATACGGAAATAATGGATCGTAGTCCTCATCCCCATCATTAATCGGGAGCTGATCCAGACTCTTTGGCCAAGTAATCGGTAATTTCCCCACGAAATTGTAATCGCCAAAAAGCACATCGGCAATACCTTGACCCTCGGTACCGGGTAGCCAAGCGACCACTACCGCATCCCAATCCTTCAGATCGTCGGTGATCATTAGCGGTCTTCCGGAAACCAAAAGCACCACCACAGGCTTACCTGCTGCTTTCACTTGTTCAAGGACCTGCAAATCCTGCCAAGCCAAAGTCAGTTTCCGGTTATCCCCGACTCCTTCGGCATAAGGTTTTTCCCCAACAACCACCACGGCAACATCCGCGGCATTCAAGTTAGAGACAATCCGGCCTCGACCTTTAATTGCCCGTTCAATGCCTGCGCGAATGGTCGTTCCGGTGGTAATCCGACCGCTCGCGCCTTGCCAGGTAATAGTCCAGCCGCCGCACTGGTTGCCGATGTCATCCGCATTGGAGCCGTCAATATAAATCCGGGCCTCTTTGGCGAGAGGAAGCAGGTTATGCTCATTCTTTAACAGCACAAGGGATTTACGGACCGCCTCCCTTGCTACCGCCCGGTGTTCTTGATTACCAATAACCCCTTGCGCCATCAGGCTCCGGTCGGTAAAAGGCGCTTCAAATAGGCCAGCTTGGAATTTAACCCGCAAAATCCGGCGGACCGCATCGTCAATCCGCTCCTCACTAACATCCCCGTTCAGCACCGCCTTTTTCAAAGCGGTAATAAAATTTCGCCACGTGTTTGGTTCCATAAACAGGTCAATACCGGCATTAACCGCCCGCACAACTTTGTTGTAATAATCAGGGGTATCGATCTCTTTGATCCCTTCCCAGTCGCTCACCACAATCCCGGTAAACCCCAATTCATTCTTCAGCACATCGGTGATTAAATACCTATGCTCATGCATCTTCAACCCCTGAAAACTATTGAAAGACACCATCACCGAACCAACCCCCGCCTGAATCGCTTCCACATACCCGGGCAGGTGGATGGCCCTTAATTCTTCCTCACTGACGGTCACATCACCCCGGTCGATCCAAAAGCCACCGTCACCGGTTCCCCAGTTCGTTCCGCCGTCCCCCAGGTAATGTTTGGCGGTGGCCACAATATACCGGCCCTTCATTTCTCCATTCGGCCCTTGCAGTCCTTTGATGTACGGGCCGACCAGCAACCGTTGGAGTTCGGGTGTTTCCCCAAAGCTTTCGTAGGTTCGACCCCACCGCTCGTCCCTGGCCACCGCCACACACGGACTGAAGGTCCAATCAACGCCAGTAGCGGCGGTTTCCAACGCGGTGATCTCGCCAATCCGCCGTATTAATTCGGGATCCCTCGTCGCGCCCAGACCAATATTGTGGGGGAAGATCGTCGCTCCTTTTAGGTTGTTATGCCCGTGCACGGCATCGGTCCCGTAGATAATTGGTATGCCCAAACGGGTATTAAGCGCTGCTTGTTGATAATTATCGTACATCTTAGCCCAGCTTTGCGGAGTGTTCGGTCGAGGGGAAGAGCCACCGCCACTCAAGACAGAACCAATGAAAAATGTGGCGACTTCTTTCGGTTGAATTGAGCCCCTTTCCGCCTGGGTCATCTGGCCGATTTTTTCGTCAAGGGTCATTCGGGACAATAAATCCTCCACCCGTAAGTCAATCGGCGCCTTCGCTTCTTTATAAAGCGGAGCTTCTACCGACCCTGACTGGGCAAGACCCTGGCTGATCAAAACCACAACTAGGCAAAAGACCAATAACCATTTTCGTTTGATCATTTTCCAACCCCCTGTGTTTCTGGGCAGAAACCATTCCCCATACGAGCTGGTAGGGAAGTCTCTGCCATTGAGTCATATTATATTATTTATTCCATCTATTGGCAAGTAGGCGCGCACACCGTCCACCGCCTACACCCCAAATGTTAAATACTGGAATTGGTTGTTCATGCCGACAACCGACAGTATAAATCAGCGCTCATTTAATTGAAGTCGGGTGAACAACTTAAGTTAATTTCTAAATAGTCGCTCAAGCCGGACGCGCTAAAAAAGTTATTGGCTGCCGTACGGCAGCCAATAACTTTTTCTACTATGGTTGGTTTGGAAATGGATGAGCTTGTTACGATTATTCGTAAAATGCTTCATACTTCGCACGCCGTTCGTCGATGATGGCCTGACCGCCGGAGCGGAGGTAGTCTTGCATACCGGCGTCGAAGACTTTGTCGAAGTCTTGGGGTTTCGCCACCACGGCTTGGACCAGGAAGTTATCCCGTTTTTCGTCCAGCGCCGGGCCCATGCCTTCCTCGGCTTTAATCTCACCGACATTGTAATACGGGGTATACCGGGCATTATTATCTGTCAGCTGGTAAGCCTTTTCAATGAAGCTCTTATCCACCAGGTCGTAACCCAAAGCCACCGATTTGGCGGTTAAGACGGGATCGCCCAGATCAAGACCGTTAATGGTGATGGTGTAGTCGATGTTCTGGAGCGAGTTCATGATCATATCGCCAGTCGCCGCAATATTCTGGATGGAACCGTCCGCGAGCACCTTATGGTTAGTACCCTCAACACCGATCTGGAGGAAGCGACGGTTTTCCAACTTAGTAATCCAGTTGACGTAGAGCATGGAAGCTAGCGGCTCGTCGTTGGTCGCCGGGAAGAACACTTTCCGGTCATTTCCCGGAGCAAGATACTTCCGGTAGATCCCCGCATCATTCTTGAAGGGTTCAACCGCGATAAAGGCCGCATCCGGGCCGGCCATTTGCTGTAATTGATAATGGATGCTGTCTTTGCCGTTCCGGTACGGATAGTCCCAGTTATGCATAAAGGCGCCCACATAACCGGCTTTCATATTGTTATCTTCCGTACCGTCACCGGGGCCATAAAGTGGAAAGTCTTTCCAGATCAAACCTTCATTGTACCATTTATTCAGGACCCGGACCCCTTCTTTAATACCGGGCCAGAGCAGACGTCTGTCGTCGAAGCCGTTAATGTACATTTCTTTGTCGGTAATACTCTCAGGAACAAAAGATGTAAACAGATGCTCATTCCGCCAGCCAATGTCATAACTGGTGGTATAGGGGATCATCTTATCCGCGTCTTTGCCTAACAAGAGATTGGCGTTCTTTTTGAAGGCCCGCAACATGTTTTCAAATTCTTCGAGACTGCGCGGTTCGGGCAGGTTCAGCTTCTTCAACCAGTCTTCCCGGACGAAGGTATTGATCCGTTTATTCTGGGCGAGTCTGGCTTCAATCGCCCAAACTGTGCCGTTGACCGGATCCTGGTTCCACAAGAGGAATCTCTCACCCAGGAAATCCCAGAGATCGGGGAACAATTCTTTGTATTCATCGGTCAAGTAAGGTGACAAATCCAGCACACCACCCATGTTGGCGTAGGTTAGAATCGTCGGATAGCTGTAAGTAACGCAAACATCGGGCGCATCCCCGGCCGCCAGGAGGTTGTTGAGGACATCCACCTCAGTCCAACGGGGGACAGGCACAAAGGTGACTTTCACGTTATGGTCCCGGAGCATACCTTCTTTGATCCAGTTGGTAAAGAAGTTGTCTTCCGGTTTGGACCCTCCCGGATTGCCCCGGTCATAAATTTCCACCGTAATTGACCTTGTTTTCAGGAATCTACCGTTGGCATCAAGCTCAGGGAATTTGGAAGCCGACAGAATGGTCCCTGAAAAGCAGGCCGTCAACAAGAGAGCAATTAAGAGAGTGGACAACACGACCGAACGGTTTTTCCTCATCAGTAATCCTCCTTTTTCGATTTGATATTTTGTTTTGTTAAATGTGGCCGCAGAGCCACATTTTAACCTTTGATGGCCCCCAAGGTTGCGCCATGAATAAAATACCTTTGCAACCAGGGATAGGCAAAGAGAATCGGGACGGTGGCAAACATGACGGTTGCCGCCTGCAGGGATTGGGTGAGTCCCGGGGCAGTAAAACCTTCCTGCGTTTGGATATCAATGCTCGTAATACTCTTTAAGATGTTGTAGAGCAACAACTGGATTGGGTAATACTCCCGTTTATTCATAAACATCAAGGCGTCGGAAAAGCCGTTCCAACGGCCGACCGCATAGAAGAGGGACAAAGTGGCAATCACCGGCTTGGATAAGGGGAGATAAATGTTGATCAGAATACGGACCGGGCCGGCCCCGTCAATCTCCGCCGACTCGCGCAGACTATCCGGGATCCCATAAAAGAAGCTTCGCATGATAATCATGTTGAAGACGCTTAAACAATAGGGTATTACCAGCACCGCCGGGCGGTTTAACAACTTGAGATCCTTCAGTAACAGATAGGTAGGAATTGTCCCCGCGTTAAAATACATGGTAAGGAGAATCAGCCCGTTAATGAACCGGCGTCCTTTCAACTTATCATAGATCAACGGATAGGCGCACAGCGTAGTCATGGTCATGGAGACAATCACACCTATAACCGTCAAATACGCCGTCCACACTAGGGACCAGGTGTATTTCGAGTCGCTCAGCACCGCCTTGTAGGCTTCAAGGGTGAAACCCTTCGGCCAGATCGTCACTTCGTTCCGGATTAACGCCTGCGCGGAACTGAGGGAACGGGACGCAATATTCAGCATGGGCAGCAAACAAGCAAGCACCAGAAGAAAGCATAAGAAAGCAACAAACAAATCACCGGCTTTTGACCTTTTTGTTTTAACCATAATCCTCCACCTCCCTTACCAAACACCGCGTTCGCCGAATTTTTTCGCCAAGGCATTCGCCGCAAACAGGAAGATGACACAAACCACCGACTGGAAGAGCCCCACTGCCGTGGTCAGTGAGAATTGCAAGCCCCGGATCCCGTTGGTATAGATAAAAGTTGCAATCACATTGGATACGTTATTGACTAGATTGTTACTCAATGCGTAAGGCCGGTCAAACTCGCTGCCCAGAATACGCCCTAAGTTCAGGATAAGCAGGGTAATAATGGTCGGCCGGAGACCGGGTAAAGTAATGTGCCAGATGCTCCGCAACCGGCCGGCGCCGTCAATGGCCGCTGCTTCATATAATTGGGGGTCGATATTGGTCAACGCCGCCAGATAGATAATGGTATTCCACCCCACGCTCTTCCAAACCCCTAAAAGAACGTAGGTCCAGACCCAGTGGGCAGAGTCGTTCAGAAACGGGATACTACCAAAACCTAAGCGGTTCAAGACAATATTGATCAAACCACTGGTGGGCGCTAAAAGCTGTACTGCCAAGCCGGAAACAATAATCCACGAAAGAAAATGGGGCATGTAGGCTACAGTCTGGGTAAAGCGTTTAAACCGTTTATAGGGTAGCTCATTAAGGAGGATCGCCAAGATAATGGGGGCCGGAAAACCAACCAGCAAATCAAGGAAGTTAAGCATAATGGTGTTCCGTAAAGCAAAAAGAAAGTCCCGGTTGGAAAAGGCTTTAATGAAGTACTCAAAACCATGATTGCCCGCCCAGGGCATTTCCCAAGGGCTCTTCACAATACTGTATTTTTTAAAGGCGATTTGGATATAGGTCATTGGAATGTATTTGAAAATGATAAAATAAACAATTGGTAATAACAACATCGCATAAAGGGTCCAATACTTTTTTAAATAATTCCGTGTCCTAATAATCTTTTTCTTTTTGGATAACGGATCAGCAATGGCTGTCATTATCGCCTCACCCTCACTTGTAAAATTTTTGTTTGATCCAGTATCGAAAAGGTTTGTGATTATTTTAACGGATCATCGGACCAGCCTAAGTAATAAGTTGTCAAATCATTTCACTAAATTTATTCTATCCCCTTACTCATAATCCTTTTTTTATCAATAATATTTTCACTTGGGTTAATGGAAAATGATGACGCTGAAAATAAAGGGGTACTCTTTTGTAATCTCTCCTCTGCCTTGAGACTTTCTTTGGCCTAAATTGCCCTCAGGAATTGATACTGGGACATGTAAAGACGATAATAGGCGCCTTTTTTGTTCATTAGTGTTTCGTGGGTGCCCGCTTCAACTATTCCCCCATCGTCAATATACATAATCCGGTCCGCATTTTTAATGGTGGAAAGCCGATGGGCAATAATAAAGGAAGTCCGGTTCACCAGAAGTTTGGCCAAACCCTGCTGGACCAAGAGTTCTGTTTCCGTGTCAATACTGGAAGTTGCCTCATCAAGAATAAGAATCCGCGGGTCGGCCAATAAAGCCCGGGCAAAGGAGATTAGTTGCCTTTCCCCGACGGAAAGCCGACTCCCCCGTTCATTGACTTCCGTATAGTAACCCTTTTCCATATTGACAATGAAATCATGGGCGCACACGGCCCGGGCGGCGGCGATCACTTCTTCATCGGAGGCATCCAACCGGCTGTACCGGATGTTATCGATGATCGTTCCGGAAAAAATAAAGGTATCCTGGAGCATAACCCCCATTTGGCTACGTAAAGATTGCAGGGTTACCTCCCGCAGATCGATCCCGTCGATCAAGACTTTACCACTGGTCACATCATAGAAACGGCTGATCAGGTTAACGATGGTCGTTTTCCCTGCTCCGGTCGGTCCCACCAGGGCAATGGTTTCACCCGGATTCACTTGAAAGCTGACGTTATGTAAAACCTCCTGTCCTTCTTCGTAAGCGAAACAAACATCGACAAACTCTATTTGGCCGCGGATCGGTGGCATCAATTTGGCGTCCGGAGCATCGGCAACCGAAGGTTTCTCGTCCATCGTCTCAAAGATCCGTTCGATATAAGCCGCCGCGTTGATCAAAGAATTATAAAAGTTGGTCAGATTAAAAATGGGTAACCAGAAAGAGCTGATATAACTCAAGAAGGCAATTAAAACGCCGACGGATATCCCTTGGTTCAGCCAAGCAACCCCCGCCAAATAAACCGCAGCGATCACGAGAACGGAAAGATTTTCCGCAATCGGGTTCACCAGGATCAACGAGATAATCGCCTTCATCCAGGCCTGCCGGTAACTTTGGTTAATCGTGGCAAAGGTCGCAAAATTCTCCTTTTCCCGGGCAAAAGACTGCGTCACTTTCATTCCATTAATACTTTCATGAACATAAGCGTTCATATTCGACTGCTTGCGGCTGACCTTCTGCCAAAGTCGGCGCTGAATGTTTTTTAATAGAAAGAGGGCCGCGAACAAAACCGGTAGCCCGGCCAGGCTGATCAGGGCAAGCCGTAAATCAAGGAGGAGCATAAAAAAGGCAATTATCATTAAGGTAAATAAATCGGTAATTAAGTTGATCAATCCATTGGAAAGGAGATCACTTAAGGTGTTGATGTAATTCACTACCCGAACCAGGATCTTGCCATGGGGCCGACTATCGTAAAAAGCAAAGGGCAGTCGCTGGAGATGGGTAAAAAGGTCCCGCCGAAGGTTTTGGATGATACTCTGCCCCATTTCGGCGGTACTGCTCAGCCGGTACCGAAGGCCCAAGGCGTTAATCAGCAAAGTCCCGATATAAAGCAAGGTTAAAAGGATTAACTGGGAGAGATCGCGCTTGGGAATCGCCTCATCCAGCGCAATTTTGATTAAATAAGGCCCGGTAAAAGCGGTGAAACTGGCCACCAGCATGACAATAACCGTTAAGAACAGTCTTTTTTTGTAAGGTTTAATATATTTTAATAAACGCCTAACCTGATCAAAGTTAAATTCTATGTCCAGTTCTTCATCGACATCATATTTATTCCGAGCCATTACTTCGCCTCCTTCATTAACTCGGCATCAAAGTCGCCATATTGGTTTTTGAAGACCGTAGAATAATAACCATTCTTGGCAATTAACTCTTCATGCTTTCCTACTTCGATAATCCGGCCGTCTTTCAGAACCAAAATCAGATCGGCGTTGCGCACCGCGGAAATCCGGTGGGCAATGATAAAAATGGTTTTTTGTTTATAGAATGAGCGTAAATTTTTTTGGATGGCATGTTCAGTTTCCAGGTCCACACTGGATGTGGTATCATCCAGAATCAAAATGGCCGGATCTTTAATCAAAGCCCGGGCCAGGGCAATCCGTTGCCTTTGGCCGCCGGAGAGGCCCACGCCCCGTTCACCCACGATGGTGTCATAGCCTTCCGGCATCCGGGTGATAAACTCATGGGCTCCGGCAATCCGCGCCGCCTGTTGCACTTCGTCGAAACTGGCTTCGGGAACACCAAAAGCGATATTCCCTTCAATGGTGTCGGAGAATAAAAAGATATCCTGCATCGCCCCGGCAATATTGGCACGCAAGAACGCCAAATCTAGCTCTTTGATGGGGATTCCGTCAATCAAAATCTCCCCGGTGGTGCAGTCATAAAAACGACAGATTAAATTCACAATGGTGGACTTCCCGGCGCCGGTGGGGCCAACCAAGGCGATGGTCTGGCCAGGGTGCGCCGTAAAACTGATTTCCCGGAGGATCGCGTGGCCTTCAAGGGTAAAGGAAACATCAGAAAACTCCACTTTCCCCGCAAGGCTCTCCTTCTGGCGCGGGTTTTCCCCGTTTTTAATCCGCGGTTTTTCCGTCAACAGATTGATAATTTTGGTGGCGCCGGCTACAAACCGCTGCAGATCATTAATGAGCCAGCCCAGGTATCTAAGGGGATTACTCAAAGTCCACAGGTAATTGTTGAACATAACCAGTTCCCCTAAGGTTAGCCGCTCCTGCATCACCATTAAACCGCCAACTAAAAGGAGAACCACGGTCAGCCCGTTGGAAGCCGTATCTATTAACGGTAAGTACTTACTCCAAACCTGGACGGCCTTTAGATTCTCCTGTTTGTAATTATCGTTTTCCCTGTAAAATTTGGTGATCTCGTGCTCTTCCCGGGCAAAGGCCTTGACCACCCGGTTCCCGCTGATATTCTCCTGGACCACCGAATTCAGACGGGAAAGTTGTTCCCGGATCGCAAAGAAGGTTGGTTTCACCGCCACGGAAAGGCGTAAGGCGAAAAAACCAATCAGCGGCGTCCAAAGCAACAAAGCCAAGGCGAGTTGGGCATTGATCGCAAAAAGGATGGCCAGGGAGAGGAGAAAGATGACAATGTTCTCCACTAAACTAAAGGCTACCCAAGAAATAAAGTGGCGGACCGCATCGGCATCCCCGGACATCCTGGTCATCAGGTCGCCGGTACGGGTCCGGTCGAAGAAGGAAAAGTCTAGTTCCTGCAACTTCTGGTAAATATTCATCCGCACGTTATAGACCACATCTTGGGAGATCCGTTCAAAGGTCAACCGGTAAAGAAAGCGGGCAGCCGATTTTACCATCGTCGCCGCCACAATCGCGATGATCAGACGCCAGAAAAACTCCATTTCCCCCCCGATAATCACCCGGTCGACAATAACCCCGGCAATGTAGGGAGGAATTAGGTTGAGTATCGTAAAAAGGATGACCAAAAAGAATGCTAAAATCAGCAAGAATCTATGTTTTCGCAGATAAGTCCATAACCATCGAAAAGGGTTCAATTCTCCGCCTCCTCTTGCTCTTGCTCTATTCCGTAGGACGTAATCAGCTGAGATTAAACAAGTTTAGGTGTCACCGCGCAACCGGTCATGGGGCAGATTCATCGGTTTTTACCGGTAAGCCTCGAAGGGTGAAGCCGGTAGTCCTTCCCGGTTATAAAGGTTGGCCTCGGTTGGATGATCAGCCCAGGCATACCGGAGGCCAACCGGCTTTTCAACCAGGGGAGAAAAAACCCGGATCCGGTCGTCCTCAATTTCGGCGGTGGCCGGATGGAATTTCCGGTCGTCGCCACAGACTTCAAACCCACCGAGCGGTCCATCTTTCGCCACAAGGCCACTGCCGATCCCGGTAAAACGCAATTCGATGGTCTTGCCTTTTACTTCCATCTGCTTGAGCGAAGGACCTTGCGCCACAATTTTCTCCTTGTATACTAACTGGCGGGCGCATAAAGCCAGCCGTCGGCCAACATCCTTCTTATTCTGAGGGTGTAAATCATTGTACTCCCCCAGATCAATGGTGACGGCCATCCCGGTGTTGGGGACAGAGAGGGTCCGGCGCTGTTCTTCCCGGAGCCGCGCCCAGTTTGATCCGGGCGTCTGCTCGAAGGAAGCCAGAAAATTCGGCAACTGAACGTATAAAAAGGGAAGCTCTCCCTGTTGCCAAGTGGCCCGCCAGTTCTTGATCATTTCGGTAAAGAGCAGTTGATAATTATCGGGATGATGGGTATTGGATTCCCCCTGGTACCAGAGGAACCCTTTGAGTGCATAGTGCTTAAGGGGCGCAATCATTCCGTTGTAAACCCCGGTCGGCTTGTATTGGAAGAAAGTTAGTTGCGGTAAGACCGGCATGACGGCGCCGATCTTATATTTCCAAGGGCCGGTTAGATCAATGGTATAAGGCCCGGCCGTCAACGAATAAGCTTTATCCTTCATAAAACCGCCCGTGTTCCGGTT
Organism: Bacillota bacterium; assembly: GCA_012837715.1. Lineage (GTDB taxonomy): Bacteria > Bacillota > UBA4882 > UBA10575 > UBA10575 > Capillibacterium. The sequence goes on from DUQR01000041.1 coordinate 107,278, forward strand.
ACAGATGACCCGGACCGCCAAGGTATTGACACCGGCGCGCAAAACCCCCGGCGGCACCATATACTTACGGGGCGGATATTTATAATCGGTCTTCCCCACTAACACGCCGTTGAGGTAAGTATCATCGCCATCGATAATTGCCCCCAGACGCAACAGACCTTCGTAACGAAGCATTTCAGCGGGAACTTCAAACTTTTTCCGGAACCAGACCGCTCCTTGAACCGTTTCTAACTCGCTACCCGTCCATAAGGCGGGCACCCTAAATTCGGACCAGGCTGTGTCATCATAATCCGGTTTACTCCAAGGGTTAGCCCCATCTTGACAGCCCTGGTCTTCCCTGTTCAATTGCCGGTACCAACGCTCCATCCGTTCTTGCTCACTGGTGAGCGTCCTTTGGACAAACTGGTGGTCTTTGCATTGGGCTAAGAGCTCTTCATAACCACCAATTCTTTTAATGACCTCCTCACTCATCCACGCTTCTACCGGCGTGCCCCCGACCGCCGTTTGAATCAAACCGATCGGCAGCTTGTATTTTTCGTAAAGGGCTTGGGCGAAAAAATAGCCAACCGCGCTAAAATCCAATACTGTTTCGGGCGTAACCGCTTTCCACTCGCCACCGGAAAGTTCCGTCCGCGGTCCGTGGAAATCATAAAGCATAGGCACAGTAAACTGCCGGATAAACGGATTCCTGGCGGTCTTCACCTCTTCTTCAAACAAATCCAAGGTGCGACGGATCGGCAGTTCCATATTGGATTGCCCCCCCAAGAGCCAGACATCGCCCACCAAGATATCACCAATGCTTATCTCCGTTTGTCCTTGGCTGATCTGCATCGTAAAGGGACAACCGGGCGTCATCGGCTCTAGAACCAACCGGAAAGTCCCATGGGCATCAGTGGTAGTGGTATAAACTTTGTCCCGAAAGGCCACCCTAACTTCTTCATTAGGTACCCCTTGACCCCAGATTTTGACCGGGGTCTCCCTCTGCAAAACCATCCCGTCACTCAAGATTGGTGACAAAAACAGTGGTTCCGTCCGTGTTTCCATTAACCAACGCCCCCTTAATAACGTATTTAAAGGAATCGGTGTAGCCCCTTCCCGGCCATGCCTACAAGGGATCACAAACGTTTGTGAAATAAAACCAAAGCAAAAGCACCCCAAAGATGGACTTCTTCTCCTGCTCGTCAATGAGGAAATTCCACATTTATACATCTTTTCCTTCCGGACAAACCCTTTTTGTTCAGGCCCCATGGAGATCTAGAATTTGGGACTCAAACGGGTTTAAGTTTCCCGGATCCAAACCAACATCTCCCCGTTTCCCCGATTATTCCAGGCGAAATAGGGAACTGCAGTAATCTCGGTTTTAACCTGCGCAGGAGGTTGATTGGCATAAAGCGAATCTCCCCAGTCATCCCCGGTTATCCTGACGGCTTCACCAGTAATAACCGGTACTCCGCCCAATAAATCCGGCCGGTGTTTTACCGTCAGTTTGGCTTTGAGCGGTAGGCCGATGGCTGATAAATTAGGACCATTATCGATTTCCTCCAGACAATAGATGATCGGACCTCTTTGTAAGGCAACCTTACCCAGGTTTGCCGCAACCAAAGGATGGGAATAAACCCTTTCCACCGGCATCGCCATCATAAGCTCAACTAGATCGCCATTCCTCCACCGCCGAGATATTTTCGCATACCCATTCACCAAACCATCAAGGAGGTTGTATTCTTCTCCATTTACCCGTAATTGAGCTTGCCGACACCAACCGGGGATCCTCAAGGCAAGCGTAAAGCAGGTTGGTTGCTTAGTTGAAACCGTGATGCGGACTTTACCTTCCCAAGGATAAGCAGTCTCTTGAGTAAGCTGAACCTCCTCAGCTCCTCCCACCTGAGCAGTGCTGTTCCCATATAGGTGAATATAAATCTCATCTTGATTAATTGTGTAGAAATACTCGCCAATCGAGGTTAACAGACGGGCAAGATTCGGCGGGCAACAAGCGCAATCAAACCACTTCTGTCGCTCCGGCTTGACATGGAAGTGATCATGGCGGTTCGCGCAAACTTCCGGCGAAACAGCTAAAGGATTGACGTAAAAAAATCTTTCTCCGTCAAGAGAGATCCCGCTGATAACTCCGTTGTATAAGGCTTTCTCCATAACATCAGCATATTCCCGATCTGGTGTCAATTGCAACATCCGGTGCGCGACAAAAACCAAACCGATGGCCGCGCAAGTCTCAGCATAGGCCGTGCTATTTGGCAAATCATAATCAAAACTAAAAGCTTCGCCGTAACTGCTCGCGCCGATCCCCCCGGTCAGATACATCCTTTTTTGCGTCACATTTTTCCAGAGTCGGCGTGCGGATTCAAGCAACGCACTTTCCCGGGTCTCGATGGCCACATCAATCATTCCACAGAGTAGATACATAGCGCGTACCGCGTGTCCTTCCATGGTTGTCTGTTCCCTAACGGGGAGATGGGCTTGGTAATATCCTAAGCCAAAATGTTTACTATCGGCCGAAAACTGCTCTCCCCTGCCTCTTGCTTCTGTTTCAAAATAGTTAGGTTTTTGCCCGCGTTGATCAATGAAATACTTGCTAAGTTTTAAGTATCTTTCTTCCCCAGTCACTCGATACAGTTTGACTAAAGCTAATTCAATCTCCTCATGCCCGGGATAGCCCGGTTGCTTACCCTTTTCGCGGCCCAAAACCCTGTCAATATGGTCGGCTAATTTACACATCTGGTTAAGAAACTTGTTTTTACCGGTTGCCTGATAATAGGCCACCGCCGCCTCAATCAAATGGCCGGCTATATATAATTCATGGCAAACCCGAAGATTACTCCAGCGTTTATCCGGTTCTTTAAGCGTAAAATAGGTATTTAAATAACCGTCTGCCTGTTGAGCCCTTCCGATCAGGTCAACCATTTGGTCCGCAAGTTCTTCCAACTCAGGGTCGGGATTAGTAGTCAAACTATAGGCTACGGCTTCCAACCATTTGGCAAGATCACTATCTTGAAAGACTTGCCCGTGAAATTCACCCTCTGCTTCACCGGCCGCGATTTTGAAATTTTTGATGACATGACTAAGTTCAGCGCAGGGGATTTCATCATTTAATATCTGCCACTGAATAGGGATGACTTTCTCCCGAACCAACTGATTTTTTTCTCCCCAAAAGCCACCGCTAAGTTTCACCTTGCGCAGGGGTAATGGTTTAAATATCCGGTTACCTGTATTCATTGAATTCCTCCTCGCTTCTCCAAAGCTAGGCTTCCTGCTTTGGTAGGTATTGTTCCACTGTTTTGGCGACGATCTCTCATTACAGAGCGCGACGGCCATGATCGCCTCCACTTGAAGAGGGGGCGGGATAAGATCCAATTATTAATAATTTCGGCCCTTTTACCGTAATTACCTGCTCTTTTTAACCCTTTACCAAAAGGAATCCGCCTTTACTTCCCGAATAATATTTATGGGATCACTTCCACCCTTATCATGCAGTAATGATGGGCTTTTTACGTTGTCCTTTGACTGATAATCCCAAGACAATATATCACCTGATTCAAGTTAACACCATATATTGCAGGGGAATCCTTTTCATTGGTTACAACGCAAAAGCTTCATAATACTATTGATTAATGTAGGAACGGAAGTACTTTTCCCAGCCTTAGTCCCAGCCTTAGTTTTTATAATGCATTAAATAACAAAAGTAATTGAGGTGAAATGGATTGAAGAAAAAAATTGTTATTGTCGGAGGGGTAGCCGGTGGCGCCAGCGCAGCTGCCCGGTTACGACGCCTTGATGAAAATGCCGAAATCATTCTGCTGGAAAAGGGAGATTACATTTCTTACGCGAACTGTGGATTACCTTACTACATCGGTGGTGTCATCAAAGAGCGGAAAGACCTTTTTGTGCAAACACCCCAACGCCTGCGGGCCCGCTTCAACATTGAGGTCCGTACCGGTCATGAAGCGCTAAAAATCGACCGGGAGCAGAAAACCGTCGTGGTGAAAGAGATTACTACCGGTAAAATCTATAAGGAAACCTATGACACCTTACTCCTTTCCCCCGGCGCTGTTCCTTTACGCCCCAACATTCCCGGTCTCGATGGGAACAATGTTTTTACCCTACGAAATGTGGATGATACCGACGGGATTAAAGCCTTTCTCCGTGACCACCAGCCGCAAAAGGCGCTCGTCATCGGAGCCAGCTTTATCGGTCTGGAAATCGCCGAAAACCTAGTGGAAGCCGGTTTGGAAGTCTCCCTGGTGGAAATGGCCTCGCGAGTTCTCCCTAAGAATCTCGACTACGAGATGGCCGCCCCCATCCACTGTCACCTTCGGGAACATGGTGTCAAGCTCTATTTAAATACCGCCTTAACCATGGCCGAACAGAAAGCAGGCGAAAACTGGGCGGTCCTCAGTAACGGAACAAGACTCCAGTATGATCTGGCCATTGTTGCTGCGGGAACCCTTCCCCAAACCGGGCTGGCCAAAGAGGCCGGTTTGGAGCTAGGGGGCAACGGGGCAATCCGTGTCAACTCCTCCCTGCAGACCTCGGATCCGGATATCTATGCTGTCGGCGATGCCATTGAAGTTGAAAACGGCATTACCGGTGAAAAAACTTATCTTCCTTTGGCCGGTCCGGCCAACCGGCAAGGTCGTTTGGCGGCTGATGCCATCTCCGGCCGGAAGATTAAATATGAAGGCGCCATTGGCACCTCCATCGTGAAAGTTTTTGCCTTAACCGCCGCTTCTGTCGGGCTCACCGAAGAACTTTTACGGCAGAGCGGCCGCCCTTATCTAACTTCCATAACCCATCCTGCTTCCCACGCCGGTTATTACCCGGGTGGTAGTCAGATGGCGATTAAACTACTTTTCACCATAGAAGGCAAGATTCTCGGCGCGCAAGTGGTCGGCGCCAAGAATGTTGATAAATGCATCGATGTCTTGGCCACAGTGATCAAAACCGGCGGCAGCGTTGATGATCTGGCCCTGCTGGAGCTGGCCTATGCTCCGCCTTATTCCTCCGCCAAAAGCCCGGCGAATATCGCCGGTTATGTAGCGGGTAATATCATTCACGGGGATATGAAAGCCGTCTCTTGGGACCAGGTCCTTGACGGGAAAAACCCCGACCTCCTCCTCCTGGACGTCCGGGAAAAGCGAGAGGTGGAAGCCGGCCATTTGGAAGGGGCTCTGCATATTCCCCTAAATGATCTGCGCAAACGCCTCCATGAACTACCCAAGGATAAAGAGATTGCCGTCTATTGCCAGGTTGGCTTAAGGGCTTACATCGGCACCCGCATCCTCAAACAAAACGGCTTTAAGGTGAGCAACTTAAGTGGGGGCTGGAAGACGATCAAACCGATTTTGGAAGACCGGAAAGCGGCCCCGCCCACCAACCGTTAAACCTAGCCTCAACTCCTAAAATGCTATCCCCAGTGGATTCTGGTTGCCAAAAAAACAAAAAGGCTCGTGACACAAAGACTTGTGGCACGAGCCTTTTTGTTTTCTGATCCAGACACAAGGTCCCGTGTTCAATCTTTTAAGGGTCTTATCAAGCTAGATCTCGGGTGGGTTGGACGAATCCCCACTTCCGCTTCCTGGTATTCTTCACCTTTGTTTCCTAATTGCGTCTGCCCTTGGACGACGCTTCATCAACTTGAAACAGGCCTTCCCTCGCGTATGAGCGGGCTTTGCAACAAAACACCGCCTAAGCTACCAGGGAAATCGGTAACAGAAAGGAGCTTTGCTCTTGTATTTTCTTATGTTAACTGAAAATAGCTTTTGGATGCTTGGTTATGCTCAAAATCCCAGCTTTATACCTTTTCACATCCTGGTCGACAACCCTGAAAACCGATGTTATAATGCAACAATCGGCCCCCCAAGACCCGATATCCCAACCGACCTGTGCACAAGGGTAAGATACCGGCACGCGCCTACGCGTGAAAATCTAGAAAGGGGTTAGATTAAGATGAAATTAAACGACAAGATGGTAAAAGGAGTAATCTATGGTCTGCTCGGAATCATGCTGATTGTTTGTTCCAGTCCTGCTTACGCCTGGACCTATAACGTGCAGTGGGGCGACTCTCTTTATACGTTGTCCCGGCGTTATGCCACGGATATTAACACGTTAAAAGCGGTCAACCAATTACCCAATGATCAAATTCTGGCCGGTGGAAAACTGTGGATTCCGGATGAGCAGCCGGAGACGAGGGCGAAGGCAGCCACGCTACAGCACAACGTCAATACTGGTGATCTATACCTGCTGGCGCGGCTGATTAACGGGGAAGCCCGTGGCGAACCGTTCGAGGGGCAAGTCGCCGTGGGTGCGGTCATTCTTAATCGGGTAAAATCGGGGAAATTCCCAAGGACCATCGCGGGGAATGTTTATAAGGCCGGGGAGTTCGAATCGGTGGCCAACGGCCAGATCTGGCAGCCGCTGACGAGCAGCGCGCTGAAAGCGGCCAAAGCGGCCTTCAGTGGTTGGGATCCAAGCGGGGGCGCCCTTTACTTCTTCAATCCGGCGAAAATTCACAACCCGTACAGTTGGATCTGGTCACGTTCGGTTATCCACCGGATTGGACAACATGTCTTTGCTTTATAGCGCAATCAAAGACGGGGCTGTCGCGAAAAAGACAGCCCCGTCATTTACACAACCCTTTGCCCATTTTTGAACACTATTTGCGGGCGGCGCAAATCTGTAATTTTTTGCACCGGGTCACCCTCCACCAAGATCAAATCGGCGACTTTCCCCGGTTCCAGACTGCCGATTTCCTGGTCCAAACCTAATATTTCGGCGTTTATTTTCGTGGCGCAAACGGGGACAGGACTTCACCACTCGCCCCCGGGCCTTTCTTTGCAAATGCGGATTATTCCAGCCCACCATCTCCACCTCACTACCAAGGAAATAGCTCTATTCTTCACCCAATGCCTTCATGGGCTTGCGATCGCCGTCAGTTCCGGATTAGATCGGATTCACCGACGATCACATCTTCCAGAGCGGCGCCGGGCGGCACCATCGGCCAGACCTTATGTTCCCGGTCGATCTCGCAATTGATAACTACTGTCCGGTTTAAAGCTAAAGCTTCCTTAAGGACCGGCGCCACCTCCTTCTTCGCGGTCAGGTTATAACCCACCGCCCCAAAGGCCTCGGCCAGCTTCACAAAATCGGTCTTCCGGTCCAAAGTGGTTTGAGAGTATCGTTTATCATAAAACATACTTTGCCACTGCCGGACCATGCCCAAGGCATGGTTGTTCATGATCACCACAATAATCGGGAGTTTATACTCGACGGCGGTGGCCAGTTCATTGAGGTTCATCCGGAAGCTGCCATCACCCGCGATATTAAACACCCGCTTCCCCGGGCAGGCAATCGAAGCCCCGATCGCCGCGCCCAGACCAAAACCCATTGTGCCCAGTCCGCCGGAGGTGATTAAGGATCTGGGTTTTGTAAACTTGTAATGCTGGGCGGTCCAGATCTGATGCTGCCCCACTTCAGTGCAGATTAATGCCTCTCCGCCGGTCAGCTCGGAGATTTGTTCCAAGATATACTCGGGGGTCAACTCGTCACCATTCCCCTCCCGTCCATTCTGGCCTTTCAATTCCATGACATACCGCAGCCACCGGGAGCGGTCCTTAGGTTGAATCCCTTGGTTGATCTTGTGCAAAACCTCCTTAACATCCCCGATGATGTGGTGGGCAACCCGGATGTTCTTATTAACTTCAGCCTCGTCGATATCGATCTGAATAATCTTGGCCTTGGGCGCAAACCGGTCCAGCTTACTGATGACCCGGTCGCTGAAACGGGCGCCGACGGCAAGGAGCAGGTCACATTGGGTCACCGCTAAATTAGAGGCTTTTGTTCCATGCATCCCGACCATTCCCGTGTACAACTCATGGGTGGCCGGAAAGGCGCCCATCCCCATCAGACTTAGGGTAACCGGCGAATTGGTTTTGACCGCTAATTCATACAACTCCGCCGCCGCCTCCGCCGCGATCACCCCGCCCCCGGCATAGATCATTGGTTTTTCCGCATGATGGATAAACGCTACTGCCTGGGCAATGTCCTCATCTTTAATAATGTAGTTGTTATTCTTGGGTGGATTAATGCTCTCCCGCTCATACTCGCACTCCTGAACCGTTATATCCTTGGGGATATCGATCAGGACCGGCCCCGGCCGTCCTTGCTTGGCAATGTGAAAAGCCTTTCGAACAATACCGGCCAACTCTTCAACTTTCCTAACCACGAAATTATGCTTGGTAATCGGCATAGTAATTCCCGCAATATCCACTTCCTGGAAACTATCCTTGCCCAGGAGATTTAGAGCCACATTGCCGGTGATTGCCACCAGGGGAATGGAATCCATAAATGCGGTCGCGATTCCGGTCACCAAATTGGTGGCGCCTGGGCCGGAGGTGGCCAGACAGACGCCGACCTTTCCCGAGGCCCGCGCATAGCCGTCGGCTGCGTGGGCTGCCCCTTGTTCATGTGAAGTCAAATAATGTTTAATTTCATCCTTGTACTTGTATAATGAATCATAGATATTTAAAACCGCGCCTCCGGGAAACCCGAAAATTGCATCCACACCTTGTTCAATAAGGCATTCCACTAATATATCAGCGCCGGATAAACGCAATTAACACACCACCTTTTCACCAGTTCTAAAAGATCTCGTCGCTCGCTCCCCGTCGCTCTTCAACCGGATATTTTCAGGACAGCGCCTTCACTGGCGGAAGAGACAAAGCGAACATACCGGGCCAGATAACCCTGGTTGATCTTGGGCGGGGGAGCGACCCAGCCTTCCCTTCGGCGCGCCAGTTCTTCGTCGGAAACTTGCAAGGTGAGGGTACCCTGCTCCATATCAATGGCAATCACATCGCCATCCTGCACAAACGCGATGGGTCCGCCTTCGGCGGCTTCCGGCGAGACATGTCCAATACTTGCTCCCCGGGTCGCGCCACTAAATCGGCCATCGGTAATCAGAGCGACCTGCGCATCTAAACCCATCCCGGCCAGCACGGAAGTGGGCATCAACATCTCCCGCATCCCCGGACCGCCCCGCGGCCCTTCATAACGGATGACCACCACGTCACCGGCTTTGATCTGACCGGATAAAATTGCTGCTACCGCCTGGTCTTCTCCATCAAAAACGCGGGCCGGGCCTTCATGGATCATCATCTCCGCCGCCACGGCGCTGCGCTTAACCACACTACCATTGGGCGCCAGGTTCCCTTTGAGCACCGCGATCCCGCCGGTTGGCGCATAGGGATTGTCAATCGGCCGGATCACAGCGGGGTTATGATTAACCGCCTGAGCAAAATTAGCGCCAAGCGTCTGGCCGGTCACGGTCAGACAATCGGTTTTCAGTAACCCCTGCCGGGAAAGCTCCTTCATTACCGCCGCAATGCCCCCCGCGGCATCAAGCTCTTCCACATAATGGGGACCGGCTGGCGCCAATCGGCATAAATTCGGAGTCTGTGCGCTGATCTGGTTAGCCATTTCCAAATCAAACTTCACGCCGGCTTCATAGGCGATCGCCGCCAAATGCAACATACTATTGGTGCTACCACCCAAAGCCATATCCACCGCCAGCGCATTATGAAAGGCTTCTTCCGTCATGATCGCCTTTGGCTTTACCTCCTTCTTTACCAGGTCCATAATCCCCATCCCGGTCCGCTTGGCCAAACGAATCCGGGCCGAATACACCGCGGGAATCGTTCCGTTGCCCGGCAAGGCCATGCCCAACGCCTCGGTCAGACAGTTCATACTGTTGGCCGTAAACATCCCGGAACAGGAGCCGCAACTCGGGCAGGCGCTATTTTCATATTCCTGAAGCTCTTTTTCACTAATCTTCCCTGCCTTCAAGGCGCCAACGGCTTCAAACATATCGGTCAGACTGAGCTCTTTTCCGCCGCTATAGCCTTTCAGCATCGGCCCACCGCTCACAACAATGGCCGGAATATTCAGACGGGCGGCGGCCATCAGCATCCCCGGGACAATCTTGTCACAGTTGGGCACTAAAACCAGTCCGTCAAAACCGTGGGCCAAAGCCATGGCTTCGATACTGTCGGCAATGAGTTCCCGGGAAGGTAAAGAATAGTGCATCCCAAGATGACCCATGGCAATTCCGTCACAGACACCGATCGCCGGGAACTCGATGGGCGTCCCTCCGGCCATCGTCACCCCGGTCTTGACCGCCTCCGTAATTTGGTCCAGATGTAAATGCCCCGGAACAATCTGACTTTGCGCATTAACAATCCCGATCAAGGGCCGGTTGATTTCTTCCTCGGTAAAACCTAAAGCTTTGAAAAGAGAACGGTGCGGAGCCCGTTCCAAACCCGCTTTAACCGCCTCACTCCTCACAGAATCACCCTCTCATCCCCAAACATTCTTTATTCAGCTTTTCCCGTTGGAACTAGCTAAAAATGATTCCCCGCCAATAGATCGTGTGCACCTCAAATTCAGCAATCAATACAATTAATTAAGATAAATATAACAAAAACAACGTAAAAACCGATTATTGAATGTAACCACTGATCAGCTTCCCCATTTGTGCCGTACCGACCAAAGTTTTCCCCGGATTCATAAGATCACCGGTTCGGTACCCTTTAGCCAACACCTGTTGGACCGCCTGTTCAATCGCGGCGGCTTCTTGGGGGAGAGCAAAGGAATACCGTAACATCATCGCCACCGATAAAATAGTAGCAATGGGGTTGGCCCGATCTTGACCGGCCAAATCGGGGGCTGAACCATGAACGGGTTCATAAAGACCGAAATTACCATGGGCCAGACTGGCCGAAGGCAGCATCCCGATCGAACCTGTAATCATACTGGCCTCATCGGAAAGAATATCTCCAAACATATTGGTAGTGAGAATCACATCAAACTGTTTCGGGTCTCTCACCAGTTGCATGGAAGCGTTGTCCACATACAAATGGTTCAGCTTAACCTCGGGGTAATCCGCGGCGACCCTGGTCACTACCGCCCGCCATAACCGGGAGCTTTCAAGGATATTGGCCTTATCAACACTGGTCACCTGGCGTCGCCGGTTCCGCGCGATCGTAAAAGCGATCCGGGCAATCCGTTCCACTTCCGCTTCACTGTAAACCTCGGTATCAAAAGCTTCTTCACCCATCTTTTCGGTAGTCCGGCGGCCTTTCGGCCCAAAATAGATCCCGCCGGTTAATTCCCGGACCACCAGGAGATCAAGGCCTTCCCCAATGATCTCCGGCTTGAGGGGGCAAGCCTCCTGTAACTCTTTATACAAGAGCGCCGGTCTTAAATTGGCGTAAAGTCCCAACTGACCCCGGAGCCCCAAAAGCGCCTTTTCCGGTCTTTTATCGCCGGGCAGATCATCCCACTGGTCGCCACCCACCGCGCCCAAGAGGACAGCATCACTCGCCCGACACGCCGCGACCGTCTCCGGGGGCAACGGATTGCCCGTGGCTTCAATGGCGCAACCACCGGCCAATAATGTTTTCGTCACAAACTGATGTCCATAAACCTTACCGATCTGCTCTAATACACCGAGTGCCGCGTCAACCACCTCGGGACCGATTCCGTCCCCCGGAATCACCGCTAATTTGTAAGTGCCCCCCATAGGAGCCACCTCCCTTTCACCATGCTCTACCGCCAGTGTTGCTGACCAATCCGTCCGTGATCAATACCCCTGGCGCCCGGACGCGCCAACCGCTTTTCACCACTTACTTTCGGCTTTAATGTGGTTGATCAGTCCTTCCGCCGCCATAATCTTTTGCATAAATTCCGGGAAAGGTTGGGCCTGAAAAACCTGGCCCTTCGTCAAATTGACGATTTTTCCCTGGTCAAAATCGACCTCAAGCTCATCGCCGGCTTCTGTCCCCGCGGCGGCTTCCGGAGATTCAAGAATGGGCAGACCGATATTAATGGCATTACGGTAAAAAATCCGGGCAAAAGTGGCGGCAATGACGCAGGAGACCTTCGCTGTCTTGATGGCCAAGGGGGCATGTTCCCGGGAAGAACCGCAGCCAAAGTTTTTCCCGGCCACAATGATATCCCCCGCTTGCACCCGTTGGCTGAATTCCGGATCCAGATCTTCCAGACAATGGGCAGCCAATTCCTGAGGATCGAACGTATTTAGGTAACGGGCCGGGATGATGACATCCGTATCAACATTGTCTTTATATTTGAAGACTCTACCCTTCGCTTTCATCACAAACCTCCTTTTCCCTCTCGTCGCTCTATACTCGTCATTCGTTGCTCGCAGGAATGATGGCCTTAACCTAGCGGGCAGAATGGTGTTCTCCGCTAATCTGGAAAATAATAGCTTTGACTCCCTACACTTGAGCCGGATCCGTTATCTTCCCGGTTAGCGCCGAAGCAGCGGCTACCGCCGGGCTGGCCAGGTATACTTCCGACTCGGGATGACCCATCCGCCCGACAAAATTCCGGTTGGTGGTCGAGACCGCTCGTTCGCCCCGGGCCAGAATCCCCATGTGTCCGCCGAGACAGGGGCCACAGGTGGGCGTGGAAACTACGGCCCCGGCCGTCACTAGATCCTCAATGATCCCTTCCCGCAAGGCCTGGAGGTATATCCGCTGGGTCCCCGGGAAAACCAGGACCCGCACCCCTTTCTTCACCTTTTTTCCCTTTAAGATCCCGGCCGCCGTTCTTAGATCGGACAACCGCCCGTTGGTACAGGACCCAATGACCACCTGGTCGATTTGAATATCCTCCACTTCATCAATGGTCTTCGTATTGGCCGGCAAGTGCGGAAAAGCAACGGTCGGCCGGAGGGTGCTCAAATCCAGTTCGTACTCTTCGTCGTAAACCGCATCGGCATCCGGCTCGTAGATCCGGTAGGCCTTGGTGGAATGCTCCTTTACATAGGCAATGGTTTTCGCATCCACCATAAAGATCCCGTTTTTCGCCCCGGCTTCAATGGCCATATTGGCAATGGTAAACCGGTCGTCCATCGACAGATGAGCCAGACCGTCCCCCATAAACTCCATGGATTTATACAAGGCGCCGTCGACCCCGATCTGGCCGATAATATGGAGAATTATATCCTTCCCCGAAACCCAGGGCGCCGGTTGGTTTTTCAGAACAAACTTCAGGGCGGAAGGCACTTTAAACCACAAGCGGCCCGTGGCCATCCCCGCGGCCATATCGGTACTGCCCACCCCGGTGGAAAAGGCGCCCAGGGCCCCATAGGTACAGGTATGAGAGTCGGCCCCGATAATTAAATCACCCGGCACCGCCAATCCTTGTTCGGGGATGAGGCAGTGCTCGATCCCCATTGCGCCGACTTCAAAGTAGTTGGCGATCCCCATCTGGTGGGCAAACTCCCGAACCATTTTACACTGCTCGGCCGCCTTAAGGTCTTTATTCGGGGTAAAATGATCGGGAACGATCGCGATCTTTTCCCCGTCAAACACCTGGGTGTAGCCGGTCTTGTGAAACTCATTGATCGCCACCGGCGTGGTCACATCATTCCCCAGGACTAAATCTAAATTCGCCTCCAACAGCTCTCCCGGCCTGACCTCCCCTTTTCCCGCATGGGCGGCCAGGATCTTTTGCGACATGGTCATTCCCATTTTTCTTTCCTCCGTCACAAATAGACTTTTATCTTCTTTTCAAGCTCTTTAAGGAGTTTGTATTCAATGGAATCAACAAGGGCAATCCAACTAGCTTCAATGATGTCGGTGGATACCCCCACCGTCGTCCAGACTGTTTCCCCGTCGGTCGATTCGATCAACACCCGCACCTTCGCGGCGGTCGCCTGGTTGGAATCAATCACCCGGACCTTAAAGTCGGTCAAGTGCACCCGGGAAAGTTCCGGATAGAAGACCTCCAACACCTTGCGTAAGGCCCGGTCCAGAGCATGAACAGGCCCATCCCCTTCCGCGGCGGTGATCTCCGATTTACCATCCACATTTACTTTGATCAAGGCCGAAGCCGACGGTCCGGACATTTTGGGCTGTTCCGTCATGAGCTGGAACTTTTCTAATTCAAAAAAGGGTTTATATTTACCCAGTTGCTTACGGACAATCAATTCAAAAGTGCTTTCCGCCCCTTCAAACTGATAACCTTGGTGTTCCATCTCCTTAATTCGCTGGATAATTTGCTCCGCTTCCGGCGAGTTTTTATCGAGCGTCGGGTCAATCTCCTTAATTTTTTCCACAATCGTTTTCCTGCCGGCCACCTCGGACATGAGAAATCTTCGCTTATTCCCGACCAGACCGGGGTCGATATGCTCAAAGGAGCTGGCGGCTTTACTGACCCCATCGATATGCATCCCGCCTTTATGGGCAAAGGCCGAGTTTCCCACGTACGGGTCGCGTTTATAGAGACTAATATTAGCGATTTCCGCAATTTTTCGCGCGGTATAAGTCAGGTTGGCCATTTGTTCATCGGGAATACAAAGGAAATTCCGCTTTAACTGCAGGTTGGGAATGATCGTGCTTAGGTTGGCATTACCGCATCTTTCGCCAAACCCGGTGTAGGTTCCTTGCACATGGGTGGCCCCGGCCTCCACAGCCATAATTGAGTTGGCCACGGCTAACCCGCAGTCATTATGGGTATGAATCCCCAGTTTGGTCTGGAATTTTCCCGCTATGGTTTGAACAATCTGAACTACTTCCGACGGAAAACAGCCACCATTGGTGTCACAGAGCACTAGACAGTCGGCGCCGCCTTCTACAGCAGCCTGTAGCGTCTGGACGGCATATTCCGGATTATTTTTGTAACCGTCAAAAAAGTGCTCCGCATCGTAGATTACTTCCTTCCCCTTTTTTTTAAAATAACGAACCGTCTCGTTAATCATCCGCAGGTTTTCTTCGAGAGAGGTCTGGATTATTTTAGTGACATGGAAATCCCAGCTTTTACCGAAAATTGAGACCACGGGCGTAGCTGCGCTGAGCAGAGCAGAGATGTTTCTATCCTGTTCAATTTGGGTATCCCGCCGACGGGTACTGCCGAAAGCCACTAGTTTGGCCTTTTGCAAGGGAGTATTCAGCATCCGCGCAAAAAACTCCATATCTTTCGGGTTGGAGCCGGGATTTCCGGCTTCAATATAAGCGACGCCCAGGTTATCCAAGGCTTCGACAATCTTCAGTTTATCTTCTACCGAAAAGGAGATCCCCTCCGCCTGAGCTCCATCGCGAAGGGTGGAATCTAAAATGTCAACTCTTGGCCGCAAAATAAATCAACCCCTTGTCAACCACTTTGCACCTGCGTTTCCAATTTTTCTTCATAGATCATCTTATTAATGGCATTAATATACGAAAGGACACTGGCTTCAAAAATATCGGTACTAACCCCTTTACCCGTAAAGATCCGGCTGTTTCTCCTGATCCGAACATAGGCTTCGCCCTGGGCATCCTGGCCTTCGGTCACCGAGTTGACTTTGTAATCCTCAAGGACAAAGGAATGGCCTACAATCTTTTCAATGGCTTTAAAAGCGGCATAAACCGGGCCGTCACCAGAAGCAACCTTCTCGATCAATTTCGGTTCGCCGTTTTCCTTGATCAGCCGGACCGAAGCGGTCGCGGTAATGGTATTCCCGGTATTGATCACAAAGCGGTCCAGTTTGTAAACGGCCGGAATTTCTACTTTTTTCTGAGAAACTAAGACCTCCAGGTCGGCATCTTGGACCACCTTTTTCTTGTCGGCCAGCACTTTAAATTTGGCAAAGGCCGCATCTAGCTCTTCCTTGGTCAGGTTGTAACCCATACTTTTTAAATGTTCTTCAAAGGCATGGCGACCGGAGTGTTTGCCTAGCACCATCGTGTTCTTCTTTAGCCCAATCGATTCCGGCGTCATAATCTCATAAGTGCTGCGGTCAGCCAAGACACCATGCTGGTGAATACCGGCTTCATGGGCAAAGGCGTTGGCCCCCACGATCGCCTTATTGGGTTGGACCCCGACCCCGGTGATATTGCTCAACAGGTTGGAAGAACGGTAAATCTGGGTGGTATCCACCTTCAAATCCACGTCGTAAAGGGCGTTTCTGGTCTTCAGCGCCATCACGATCTCTTCCAGCGCGGCATTGCCCGCCCGTTCCCCAATCCCGTTAATGGTGCATTCAACCTGGCTTACCCCGGCCCGCACCGCCGCCAGCGAATTGGCCACCGCCATGCCCAGATCGTTATGGCAGTGGACCGAAAGGATTACCTGATCGATGTTGGGCACGTTTTCTTTAAGGTACTGGATCAAGCGGAAAAATTCATCAGGGGTGGTATAGCCGACCGTATCCGGAACATTGATCACAGTCGCCCCCGCCCTAATGGCTGTTTCAAAAACCCGACATAGAAATTGCGGATTACTTCTGGTCGCATCTTCCGCCGAAAACTCCACGTTGGGACAGTACTTTCTAGCGTAAGCCACCATTGCTTTGGTCCGGGCTAAAACCTCTTCCGGCGTCATTTTCAACTTATACTTCATATGAATCTCCGAAGTGGCAATGAAGGTATGAATCAGCGGATTTACCGCCTGCTTGAGGGCTTCCGCCGACCGGTCGATATCTTGCTCATTAGCCCGGGAAAGACTGGCCACCGTACAGTCCTTGATTGTTTCGGCGACAGCTTTAACCGCTTGAAAATCACCGGGTGAAGCAATGGCAAAGCCAGCTTCAATGACATCAACTTTAAGACGCTCCAGTTGCTTTGCCACCTCAAGCTTTTCTTGAATATTCATGCTGCAACCGGGGGATTGTTCCCCGTCTCTTAAGGTTGTGTCAAAAATATACACACGTCTGGCCATGGTACTCCTTTCCGCTGAAACAAGCCTTTGTTGTCCTGATAAATAATCTAAGTGGTATTGCTTACTACGAACTCACTTATTCCAGCTCATCATCTTTCTCAGTTCTTTAC
This sequence comes from Bacillota bacterium, assembly GCA_012837715.1. Taxonomy (GTDB): domain Bacteria; phylum Bacillota; class UBA4882; order UBA10575; family UBA10575; genus Capillibacterium. The sequence goes on from DUQR01000041.1 coordinate 124,116, forward strand.
CGACCTGCTCGATCTGGCTTTCCTGTTCCATCCGGCGTCTGGCGTTAAAATACGGCCGGTTTACCTGGTTTTCCAGGAGCCATTTTCGGGCAAAGGAACCATCCTGAACCTCACGGAGGATCTTTTTCATTTCTTGACGGGTCTCTTCGGTGATAATCCGTTTTCCGGTGCAATAATCACCGTATTCGGCCGTGTCCGAAATGGAGTAGCGCATAAAACTTAATCCGCCTTTGTTAATCAGGTCAACAATGAGTTTCATCTCATGGACACATTCGAAATAGGCGCTCTCCGGTTGATAGCCGGCTTCCACCAATGTTTCAAAACCCGCCTTCATCAGCTCGCAGATTCCGCCGCACAGCACAGCCTGTTCACCAAAGAGATCGGTCTCGGTTTCTTCTTGGAAGGTCGTCTCCAGAATACCGGCCCGGGCGCCACCGATCCCCGCCGCATAAGCCAAAGCCACTTCCAGAGTGTCTCCGGTCGCATCCTGGTGAACCGCAACCAGACAGGGCACCCCTTTACCCTCCTGATACTGGCTTCTGACCGTATGTCCCGGTCCTTTGGGCGCTACCATGAACACATTAACCTCGGCCGGTGGGACAATCTGCCCATAGTGAATGTTAAAACCATGGGCAAAAGCCAGACTCTTGCCGGGTTTCAAATTCGGGGCAATACTTTCCGCATAGATTTTGGGTTGTTTTTCATCATTGACAAGGATCATGATCACATCGGCCTGCCGGGCAGCTTCAAAGGCGGTTGCCACCTTCAGTCCTGCTTCTTCCGCCGCTTTCCATGATTTACTGCCCTCGTATAGTCCGACGATCACGTCGATCCCCGAATCATGCAGGTTCAAGGCGTGGGCATGCCCTTGGCTACCGTAACCAATCACCGCTACTGTTTTCCCCTTTAAGACCTCTAGCTTACAATCTTTTTCATAATACATCTTTGCCATTTTTAGACCTCCTCCATATTTTCTTGTTCATGCAGCGCCTGATGTCCGCGCTGAATCGCTGTAAGTCCGGTTCGGACAATTTCAATCACACCGTAGGACTCCATGAGGTTAACAAAGGCTTCAATTTTGTCTTCATCCCCAGTCATCTCCACCGTCAACGAATCTTTAGCCACATCAACGATGTTCGCCCGGAAGATATCGACCACCTCGATCACCGAGGCCCGCGTCGTCAGATCGGTCCGCACTTTAATCAAGGCCAGTTCCCGAAAGACTGAGCATTCCGGTTCCAAGCGCACCACTTTGATCACGTTGATTAGCTTTTTCACTTGTTTGATGATCTGTTCCAAGATATGGTCGTCGCCCCGGACAACAATGGTCATCCGGGAAATCCCTGGATTTTCTGTCCTTCCCACCGACAGACTGTCAATATTATACCCCCGGCGGCTGAACAGGCTTGACACGCGAGCGAGCACACCGGATTGGTCTTCGACAAGCACTGAAAGGATATGTCTGTTCATTATTTCCCTCCTTATCTTGATTCGGGCTTTTTAGGTGATCATGCGGGGTAACCGTTTTTAGCGGTGACAACAGAAAATAAACATAAAGTCATCCTCTTGTTGGCACCTTACATATTTGTTATTTTTTAACATACCCGGATTAAATTAGTTCCCGCCCAACGCTTCCCTACATCCCTAAAGAAGGTATAAAAAAACCCCGTCCTTCACCATCTACTGGGACAGGGACGAGGGTTCTGCTCCGCGTGTTACCACCCTGGTTCATCCTTATCTTACGATAAAGACCTCTTGAGGTTCGAAGAAACCTTCGCCTGTAACGGGGCTTCCCGTATCTTCTTACTCCGCGTTCGGAAGATCTGCTGAGGAGAGAGAAGTATTCCGCAATCCTGCTGATTTCCACCCACCATCAGCTCTCTGTAAGAATTTACCCGGAATACCAGGCTCCTTCATCGCATTTCCATAAGTTACTTTTAATTATTATTTCCACCGATTATATCAGGTTGATTAACTAGTGTCAAGATAATTATTGTGTATACATGTAAAGGTCAAATGAATATTAATACAATGTTTTGGATCCGCACTTAAGGGGGCTGAGCTTGGGAATACTCTAAGCAATGCACCGGAACAAGAAAATGCCATCGGTCACGGGGGAGTTTATAACTGGCATCGAAAAGGCTGCCTAGTATAATTTAACAACGAATCAACAATTAGGAAAAGGGTTCTTTCGACACCAGGATGAAATATATGTCAACTGGCGATCAAATCAAGCTTTTGCGTTGTAACCAATAAAGTTGCAACCAAGTAAAAAGATACCCAGGCAATATATTGTTCAGCTTAAATCGGGCGATCAAGATATTGGAATTGTTAATGCTTAGAACAACGCAAAAAGCCCTCAGAGTATAACAGTACATAAGGGAGGTTCATAATGAAAAAATTCCTGTTCTCCGCTTTAATCTTAGTATTTTTAATCGGCGCTGGGACCGGACCGGTCGCGGCCGCTGATTTTCCGAAAGATGCCCAGATCTTACCCTCAAGTTTCTTAAATATCTATTGGATCGATAAAGCTTTCTGTATGGGACTTAAACAACGCCTTTTTACCCCGGTCTACGCTACGGCCAATCTTGATTTTGATTCAGCCTCCACCGACCTGACCCTTAGCTTAGGCCTGGCCTATGTGCTCCCGAAAGAAGAATGGCTTTTCCAGATCATCCCGATTAACCTCTACTTTTACGCCGGAGGGGGCTGGCAGTATACCCGTAACCAAGGCCAACAAAATAGTTACCTTCTCATTGGCGCCAACTTTCTCTTCCTCTTCACCGAATCAGTTTATCCCTTAGGTCATGAGGTTAAGCCGCAATTCCGGTCAGGGTTTAGCATTAAATTCTAAAGGAGGAAAATTTACATGCGACATCTCCCCTTCCGTATTTTTAGCGGTGCGCTCTGGGTGTTTTTGTTCGTATTAATCTGCCCGCAAGGAGCCATACTGGCCGCGACCGATTCCTATTACACCAAGGAGTCTTTTTCCATCACTCCAGGCGGTTCTGTAGTGGTGGAAGCTGCCTTTCATGATGTGGAGGTGAAGATCACCTCCGGGCCCTCCATTGAGGTTGAAGTAAAGATGGAGTTTACAGCCGCTTCCAGGCGAAACGTCCAGAGATTAATCGACGAATATAATCCGGTCTTTACGGTAGACCATGGTCTCCTGCATATTCGTTCTGCCACTGACAAATCCCTAAACTTTCTCGGGTCTTATCATTGCGCGGGCTCAATCAAACTCACCGTCCCGTCCGCTACCAACCTGGAAATCAAGACCGCTTCCGGAACCTGTTCCTTCCATGATGTTGACACCGAAACCGTCGTCGCAACCACCGCCTCCGGCGACATCTCCTTTCGCGGAACAGTCCAAAACTTAAACACCCATACTGCCTCCGGGGATATCTCTCTCCGTGGAACCGTCGAAAACTTTACCGCCCACACCGCTTCCGGCGAGATCCGGGCGGAATTCGCCAGGCCGGCAGTTTCCGTCGAAGCCCATTCTAATAGCGGAGGGATCCGGATGAACGGACCCGTCAAGAAAGGTAATTTTAATTGCATTGCCGGGGATATAAAATTGCTTGGCCTGCGTGGAGGAACAATCAACGCCTCGACGGTGAGCGGTGATTTCTCCGCCTCCTGGGAATCCATCTTTGAACCGACTTTCTTGTCGGCTAAATCGGTCTCCGGCTCCCTCCGGCTTTACTTCCCGAAGGACGCCAGGATCGCAGGGGAAATCAACACTAGTGCTGGCAGGATCCGGACGAATTTCCCAGGAAGCTTCGGAAATAAGGGCAATTCCTTCTTCCTTCAAGAGAGCGAGGCCAATGTGGAAGTCTTCGCCTCCACGGTCAGTGGTTCCGTGGCCCTACTCGCCCAAGGAGATCTGGCTTTCGCTCCATACGAAACCATGGAAGAAGTGGAAACGCTGGTGGATGAGTTTAAACTCCACCCTCATGACCCGGCGCCGGTGGCCATTTTAAACCTCTACTCCTATGAAAAGATGTTAACTCCGGGTTTGAAATTCCGTCTGGGCGATGGTCTTTACGCCACTGGCAATATAGAATACTCCTACCGGGAACGGGATTTAAATCTGCAGCTTGGAGCGGTTTATTCCTTCCCCTATGACTTTTGCTTACTTTCTTTTTATGGGGGAGGCGGGGTCCAATTCTCCACGAAAAAGGGGATTCAGTACCCCTATATACTGATCGGTGCTAATTATTTTTCCTTTCTCTTCTCCGAACTGGTTTATCCCTGGGCAATCGATACGCCTCCCCGTTCCCGTTTCGGTTTAAAGATCAACTTCTAAGGCATTTTGCGTTTACTTGATTTCATCAAAAAAGCAAGGCGAAAACCTTTTAAGGAGGATATAACCATGAAAAAACATACTAGGATCCCGCTCCTTTTTCTAGTGGTCTTCCTTTTCCTGGTCCTGACCCCGGCCAGTGTTTCCGCAAGCGAAAATAAGAGTCAAGCCAAGGAGACCAGCGGTTTTCTCCAGTTATATAAGACCGAAAATAATCTTGCCAGCGGTTTAAAGCTCCGCCTGTGGCGCAATCTCCATACCGGGGCCAACATTGAGTATTACGCTTCCAATCGTGATACCAAATTGCATCTTACCGGGATCTACCTTTTACCCCATGAATTTATATTCTTCCGCTTTTATGGCGGCGCCGGTTATCAGTTTTCCCGAAAGAAGGACGGTGAATTTCCCTATCTGGTCTTAGGTAGCCATTACGTGTTTTTATTCTCCGAAGTGCTGTACCCCTGGAAGGACGAAGCCGCGCCTTTAGTGCGGTTTGGTTTCAGCTTTGACTTCTAAGCTTTTTACGTTGTTCTTCGCATTAACAATTCCAATTCAATAGGATTGGAATCCTTATTGGTGATAAAACAGAAAGCTTTTCTAAGGTATTTACCCCCATTTCCGCTCGGAAGGCCACAGGGTCATCCGTTGATAACCCGCTTCAAAGCCGATGGCGGTGAGGGCTTCCTTGATCCAGCTTCGGTTGGGCGGTTCACCGTTAAAACTGTGGACAATAATCTTCTGGTCCGGATAAGCCGGATATAAAACGGCCATCAGCGCCTTCAGCCCCTCCTCCACAACAGCAGGGGGAACCGGGCCCAAGGTTTGAAGACGAAGGTTCCGCCCCGCAGCGGTCAAAATTGGCCGGCCGTCGGCAAAAACAAGATAATCGCCGGTGGGTTTTTGGGCTTCCGGTGTCTCCCGCCACTCCGTTACATACAGGAATGGGTTGGCCGGATCGGACCAAGTTAAGGCCCAGAACCGGGCGGACTGTTTACCGGAGGTGCCCAAGACGGCTAAAGCTTGTGGGAGCGCATATTGAACTCCGCTTAACCCCTTGATGAAATAGCCCCGGTGCACCCGGCCGACATTCTCCAAGGCGCCAAAGAGCGGAGCGATCTCACCCCAGGTGATCCCCTCCGCCTGCGCGATTTCCCGGCAGACAATACCATACCGGTTCAGTAAGGACCGAATCCGCATTTCCTTGGCCTTCTTCACGGGAGGCAGCACTGACCATCTCCCCATCTGGGCCATAATCGCCGGTTGGATTACCCCGTAGGCCCCGACCCGGGCTTGGGGTTTAGTTCTCAGCATGTAGCGGACCGGGCCAAAGGAATCATTGGTGATCATCCCTTGGAGCATGAGTTCTTCCAAGGCCTCCCAAACAGTAGGGGTTGGGAGGCGGGTCGCGCTTAAGAGAAAAGGTAAGCTCTCGGCTCCTCGCTTTTGGAGCAAATCCAAAATTAACCGGGCATTCCCGGATAACCCGGCCAGCAGCGGTGTTTCCCTACTCTCTTCTCCTGCGTTACGCTGAGGCTCAGCTTCCAGCGGGCTTTGTTTCTCGCTTGGTTGCTCGCCCTCGGTCCCGATAGGAGGCATTTCTCCGGAGCCGAAAAGCGGCTCAAGACTATCCCCAGATAGTAAAGGCGCTTCGATCATGATCTGGATTTTTTCGGCCGTTCCCCGGGCGCGCCAATGAAACTGCCCACTGGCAAAGATCATATCGAAGAGGGAAGGTTTGTACCCCCGCACTCTGGTGGGAAGCAGATGCTCTTCCCATTCGGCGGCCGGAAACCACCGGCCAGAGAGCTGGGTTAAGGTTTCAACCAGTCCTTCCGTTTCGCTTCGCCCCCCCGTCACCCCTTGCCAACGGGCAAGGAAGGCCGCATACTCCTCCGGTTCCCGGAGACAAGTACGGGCTTTGAGCTCCTGCCGTCTCCGGACCAAGCTTCGCCGGTGGATTTCGCTGAGGATCTCCGGATCACACCACTCTTCCTCTGTACCGTCGGGGAGATACTCACCGGCTTCCGCCAGGCCGACAGCGGCCAAAAGGGCCAGTTCTTCCTCCACCTCCGGCAGGGTTAACCCGTAACGGGCGGCCAACTCCCGGGCGGTAAAGGGTCCATGGGTCCGGACATACCGCTGGATAATCCGGGCTTTTGCCTCCCGGTAAGCTATGGAGGACGCTGTTCCTTCCCGAACCGCGGCTCCCGGTAGGATCGTTAAATAGGTCTTTAACTCCTCCCGGTTGACCCACCACCGCCCGCCGGTTTCACCGTCTCCGGCTTCATTTCCACTGTTAACTTTGGTCTCAACCCCGTGGTTCGTCATGCCCTTGACTGTAGGGTTAGTTGTAGGCACCGCCTTGGGCTCCACCCGGACCAAGCTGGCAACCCCTTTGGCTTGTAAAACAGAGAGGATTGCCCTCACCTCCGCTTCCCGTTGGGGGAAAGCCTCGGCGATCTCGTGTTCGGTTAGATCCCCACACCGTTCCAACCAGTAACGGACCCGCTCCTCGTTGGGCTCTTTCGCCACAAAGTCGATCCCACGGGCTTTCCGGTCCACTTCCTGGATGATGTCAGTCCGGAATAATTGGCGAAAACCGCTCTGACCAACGATTCGTTTTAACGTCGCCGCGCCCAGCCCAAAGAGGCGTTTGCCCCCTTCCACCTTTGGGGTATCGGTATCGTACATGAACCCGGCCACAAAGTTAAAGAGGTGACCGTGGGCAAAGGGCGAAGGTGTGGGGCGCTGCTTTCGGTAAATTTCGATCTCACCCCCCTGGATCCCCTGAAGAACCGTGCGGAGGGCTTCCAGATCCAAATAATCCTGGAAAATTTCACGGTATGTCTCAGCAACCAAAGGGAAATCCTCATGTTTGGCAACGGTCTGCAGCAAATTCCCGGCCTTAATCCGGGCTAACCAGAGAGGTAACCGCTTTCCGCCATAACCGCCCCGGGGCATCACCAACGAACGCTGGGCGCAATGGCGAAAAACCGCGCCAAAAAGCGGCGTTCCGGCCAAAGCCTTGCCCAATTCTTCCTCGAGCCGATCGGTTGTCAAGGCTAACCAATCGATCACTGGCGGCTTGGTTTTCCCCGACACACTGAACATAATTCCATCATCCTGGGTCGTAAAAGCGAACTTTTCCCCCAAGCGCGCTTCCCAAGCGGTGTTGATCAATAAAGCCAACGCCAGATGGAGCCTGTTACCAAAGGGGGAATGGAGCAAAAGACGCCACTCGCCGGCTTCATCCGGAAACTCCTCAAGGACAAGCCGACGGTCGGTGGGTAAATAATCAACCGCCCGCTTTTGGGCGACCAGATACTTCTGGAGATTCTTCGCTACCTCCGGATCGAGGCCATACTCGGTTTGGAGGGAGGAGAGGAGGTTGTCCGCCTCCAGCTTTGCTTCCAACTCCCCCAGGAAAGCGCCGATCCGCTTCCCCAGTTCGTAGGAACGACCACCCTGGTCCGCCTTCCAAAAGGGGACTTGGGCCTCGCCCTTGCCCGCTGGGGAAACAAGGACCCGGTCCTGCCGGATCTCTTCAATCCGCCAGACCGAAGTCCCTAGAACAAACCGGTCGTTCAACCGTCGTTCGTACACAAACTCTTCATCCAATTCGCCCAAGCGTAAGTTGGACCCGGTCAGATAAACTCCAAAATAGCCCCGGTCCGGGATTGTGCCGCCAGCGGTGTAGACCAGCATCTTCCCGTAAGCATCCGGTTTAATTACTCCCCCAGTCCGGTCCCAATAGAGGCGGGGACGGATCTCCATATACTCCTTGGCTTCATAACTCCCGCTGAGCATGGCCAGCACCCGTTCGAAATCGGCCCGGGCCAGGGTATGATAATTATAGGCCGACTTCACTATCTGCCAGGCCTTCTCCACTTTCACCTCGCCGGTGGCGGTCATCGCCACCAGTTGTTGGGCTAAGATATCCAGGCAGTTTTGGGGGGCTTTCATCTGCTCGACCCGACCTGTCTTCATCTCCCGGAGCAAAGCAACCGCTTCCAGAAGGTCAGCCCGGTTTTTGGGAATGATCCGTCCCTTACTGGGCAGATTGATCACATGTCCGGCCCGGCCCACCCGCTGTAAACCCCGGGCCACCTCCTTGGGCGACTCCAGTTGGATTACCAGATCAATCTCACCCACATCGATGCCCAACTCCAAGGAGGCGGTCGCCACCACACACGGAAGCTTCCCCGCCTTTAATCGGCTTTCCACTTCAAGCCGGATCTCCCGGGCTAGACTACCATGATGGGTCCGGGCGATCTCTTCTCCGGCGATCTTATTCAGATTAGCCGTCACCCGTTCAGCCAACCGCCGGTTGTTGACGAAAACCAGCGTTGTGCGGTGCTGGCGCACCAAATCCACCACTTTTTGGTAGATCGACGGCCAGATTGATTTCTCCGGCAACTCCCGCAGGTTCGGGACGGGAAGAGTCATCTTCAGATCCAGTTCTTTCCGTTGGCCGGTGTCGACAATCGTCACCGGCCGGGGCCGTCGCTCCCCGGTCACCGGACCCGGTTCGTACCCGCCGAGAAAGGCCGCCACTGCCTCGAGCGGGCGAATGGTGGCGGATAAACCAATCCGCTGCAAACTTCTTCCCGGCCCGGCCGCCTCCGCCACCAGACTTTGCAGGCGTTCCAAGGAAAGGGCTAGATGGACGCCACGTTTTTCCGTAAAGAGCGTATGAATTTCATCCACAATCAAACAGCGGACGGTCTTTAAGATCTCCCGGGCCTTGGAGGATAACATCAAAAAAAGCGACTCGGGAGTAGTAATCAGAATCTGTGGCGGCTGACGCAACATCCGTTGCCGCTCAGACCCGGGAGTATCACCACTCCGCACCGCTCTGGTGATCTCCGGCAGTTCCCGCCCCAGCTTCGCGCTGTATTCCCGGATACCCTTAAGGGGGAGTTCCAAGTTGCGGTAGATGTCGTTATTCAGGGCTTTCAGCGGAGAGACGTACAAAACCTTCACCCCGCGGTTCTTCGCCGCCCCCAGCTTCAACGTCTCCGTTTCCTGCTCCATCTCGCGGTAAAGCCCGTCAATGGCCTTTAAAAAAGCCGCCAGTGTCTTTCCGGAACCGGTCGGCGCCAAAAGGAGCACATTCTCCCCGGCGGCGATCCGCGGCCATCCTTCCGCTTGGGGCGGGGTGGGTGTGCCGAATCTCTCGGTAAACCATTGGGCAACAAGGGGATGGAAGGCTTGTAAGGATGGATGAATCATGAAAAGGCACCTCGTGTGTTCATTATCACTGGTGGATCACATTTTCGAAATCACGTGGATCATGTATTCGTTGACAATCGCAACCTCGTGAAGATTAACCAATCCATGTGAAGGCAAACTATTTTATTCCATTTATATCTTCCCTTCAGAAAAGTATTTTCCTTCACTTAAACAACAGGAGCAACAAAAGATAGAGGTTCCCGTAAACTTATTTAAAACATTTTATCTTATAACCAATTAGAAAATAAACTACCGCCTTCCCATATAAAGATTCGATGTACTAAGAATCACCAACGCTTATTGAACTTTCAACTTCTGAACGGCATAAATTGGGATAATTTGATTGGTGGTGCTGTAAGCTTTGCGGTTATCACTGGAAGTATAATCGGAGCACCTGCGGTTTCAATTGGCGCTACCCTATTCGGAATACCTATACACTGACTCGTGCATTTGATTAATTAATATATTTACAATGTCAACACTGGTATCACTTTCAAAGTGGAAAGTCAAACCTTTATGGTTTTAACCCTTTTATGGGAAGTATGGTACGTATTGTTTAATGGTACTTCTTATTTTGCTCATCGTTCGTCCAACGGAAAGATAAAACTACACAATAATAGTTACCTGATCTGGGGTTTATTCGTACCCTATAATGCTATTTTTGCACTGACATGTTATTTATTTCTAAAATTCAGATTATAATTCTATTCTATCAGCATTAATCGAAGTAACAAACTATTCCTAGCCTGGCGGAAAGCAGCTTAACCTGGTGGGGTCCCAATGGGAAATTACGAACTAAACTTGACACAATCTATTTTTTCAAAGATTAACTTCCATTAAATAACTTAAAAATAATTTATACACCTACTCTTAAGAGGGTAGATTTTACCTTTTCAAATAAGGAGGGGGAAGCTGATCAGCAGGACGTCCCCTTTTCTTGACTTTTCGTGGCCTTTAGTATAGAATTGTTTTAACTTATAACAGCAGTTTGGTAGAACGGTAGGAAATAAGAAGGGACAGACGATAACCGCCACCCATGGAGAGATGGGGGTTATCTGCTCTGTTTTGCAAGAATGATACGCTCCTGCCGGAGCGCTTTTCTTTTTTCCACCAGGAAACCAAGGAAAAAGGAGAGTGGACACTTTGAAGAAAAAAGGGTTTTTGTGGTTCGCCGTTATCATTGTGATCGTCGCGGGGGCCCTCTTTTTCCTGCTCCGTAAACCGGCAGCGGAAACCCTAAAGGTAGGTATTGTGCAGATTGTGGAACATCCGGCGCTGGATTCCGCCCGGGAAGGTTTTATCGATCTGTTCACGGAGAATGGTTACATTGAAGGAGAGAAGGTCACTTACCAAATCCAAAATGCCCAAGGTGATATGGCAACGGCTAATACCATTGCCCAAAAATTTAAGAACGATAATTTAGATCTGATTCTCGCCATTGCCACCCCCACCGCCCAGGCGGTAGCAAATTTAATCAAAGACAAGCCGATCTTAATCACGGCTGTTACCGACCCGGTCGGCGCCGGACTGGTAGCCAGTGCCGAACAGCCCGGCACTAATGTGACCGGCACCAATGATCTTCAGCCGATGGAAGGACAATTTAAATTAGCCAAAGAGTTGGCACCCGGCGCCCAAAGGGTTGGCATTATCTATAATGCCGGTGAAGCCAATTCGGTTACCCAAGTAAGAATGGCAAAAGAAATTACGGGCCAGTTAGGGTTGGAAGTGGTGGAAGCAACCGTCGATACCAGCGCCGGAGTACTGCAAGCGGCCCAATCCTTCATCGGCCGGGTGGATGTTATTTATGTGCCCACTGATAATACCGTGGTTTCCGCCTTTTCATCGGTGCTCAAAGTAGCAGAGGAGAACAAAATCCCCATTATTGCCGGTGAGGAGAATTTAGTCTCCCAAGGCGCTCTGGCAACGGTAGGCGTCAATTACTATCGTCTAGGCCGTCAGACCGCGGAGATGGCCTTGAAGATTATTCGGGATGGGGCCAAACCGGAAACCATGCCCATTGAGAGCCAAAAAGATACCGAACTGGTCATCAATGAAGATACCGCCAAAGCCATCGGGATTACCATTCCTGCTTCCTTAAGAGCAAAAGCAACCATCATTCGTAATCAGTAAGAAACCATTTTCATCGGCAAAGGAAAGGCCTCCTTACTATATTTTGTTGAGGCCGGATCCGATGGAATGAAACAAAACAAGCTTAAAACTTTACTAAGCTTTTTGCGTTGTAACCGGGAAAGGGGTTCCAATTGCACTATAATTGCATCGGAAATGATGAAAGCGCAGGACAATGCAGAAAGCCCTAACTGGAGTGACTTAAATGTGGTTAAATATTCTTCAGGGCACAATTGAACAGGGACTAGCCTTTAGCTTGTTGGCACTGGGCGTTTACTTGCCCTTCCGGATTTTAGATTTCCCCGACTTGACGGTTGAAGGAAGCTTCCCGCTGGGGGCTTCGGTCACCGCCGTCCTGATTATTAATGGGGTGAATCCTTTTCTCGCCACCTTGCTTGCTTTCTTCGCCGGCATGCTGGCAGGGATGCTCACGGGAATCATCAATACGAAACTGAAAATCACCGGTCTGCTCGCCGGCATTTTGACGATGACTTCCCTCTATTCGATCAATCTCCGGATTATGGGCCGCTCCAACATCCCCTTATTACGGGAGACAACTATTTTAACAGTAATTAAAAGCTGGGGTCTCCCCGAGCGCTATGTTTCCTTAATCGTCTTTACCTTGCTTGTGCTTGTGGTCAAATTCCTCCTTGATTATTTCCTCGCCACGGAAATCGGCATGGCGCTCCGGGCGACCGGAGATAGTCCCATCATGATCCAGAGCTTAGGCGGGAATACCGATCATTTAAAAATCCTCGGACTGGGCCTCGCCAACGGTCTGGTTGCCTTTTCCGGCGCCCTGACCTGCCAGTATCAAGGCTTTACCGATGTGGGGATGGGGATCGGTATGATCGTGATTGGCTTAGCCTCGGTAATCATTGGGGAGGTCGTGATCCGGACCAGCAAAATAATCTTTGCCACCTTAGGCGTAGTCATCGGTTCGATCATTTACCGTTTGGCCATCGCCATCGCTCTTCAACTGGGTTTTGCCCCCACTGATTTGAAAATTGTCACTGCCCTGCTGGTCATCCTGGCGCTGGGCGCTCCTACCTTGAGAAACTTTATGATTCAAGATGAATTTGCCGAACGTTTAATGGAAAGGAGCGTTCCTGATGCTCAGATTAAATAAACTGCATAAGATCTTTAATTATGGTAAGGTCAACGAAAACCATGTCTTAAAAGATATTAACTTACATGTGCCAAAGGGTGATTTTATAACGATCATCGGTAGTAACGGGGCCGGTAAATCCACCCTGCTGAATTTGGTCGCCGGCGTCTTTTTTCCGGAAGCGGGAACGGTGGAGATCAACGGAGAGGAGGTCACCGCTTGGCCGGTCTACAAACGGGCTCCCCTCGTCGGCAGGGTTTTTCAAGATCCCCTACAGGGAACCGCCGCCGAAATGACGATTGAGGAAAACCTATCGTTAGCGGTAAAACGGGGCCAAACCAGAGGTTTAAAATTGGGGTTGAATAAGGAAAGAAGAACGGAATTCCGGCGCCTCCTGGCTTTGCTGGAACTGGGACTGGAGAACCGCTTAGAATGTCCGGTTAAATTACTCTCCGGCGGACAGCGGCAAGCGCTCACCCTGCTCATGGCAACGATCGGCGATCCCCAACTGCTCCTTTTAGACGAATACACGGCTGCGCTTGACCCGAAGACGGCCAAACAGATCATTGCCATCACCGACCGTATCGTTACACAGCATCATTTAACGGTGTTGATGGTGACCCATGATTTAAAACAAGCCCTGGCCATGGGCAACCGGACAATTATGATGGACCGGGGAGAAATCATTCTTGATCTGAAGGGAAAAGAGCGGGAACAGATCACAGTAAACGATCTGCTGGCGAAGTTTGCCGCGCGGAGCGGTCGCGAGCTCACCGACGACCGGATTCTCTTGAACCGTTGAATAAGGTCTGATGAGGGCTTTTTACGTTGTCCTTGGCCTCGACAATTCCAATACAATTTATTTTTATTGGTTGCAACGCAAGCCCAAAGGAACCGGGGGTTAAGGGAGCAGAAGCGTAGCGGAATGTCGCTACGAACGATGCTCCGCCCCAAAACTAATCCCGATACTATGCGCGGTTTGGACCATTTCACCATCGGGCGGTACGGTTTTCAGTTCTTTGATTGCAACTTCGATGGGAACCGTAGTAATCTCGGTCCCTTGCAGACTGGCCATCATCCCGAATAAACCCTGGGAAGCCATTCTAACCGCAGCAACCCCATACCGGCTCGCCAAGATCCGGTCAAAAGCCGATGGCTTGCCGCCTCTTTGCAGATGGCCCAGGACGATCACTCTTGATTCAAAACCGGTGTTTTCTTCCAATCCCTGGGCGATTTTCTCTCCGATCCCGCCTAACCGGATGGGCTCCGGACTGCCCTCCACAATTCTTTTCACCACTTGTTGCCCGCCTTCCGGCTTCGCCCCTTCGGCCGCAATGATAATACTAAAGTTTCTCCCCCGTTTTTTTCGCTCAAATATCTTCTTTGCCACCCGCTCGAGCGTAAAAGGTATCTCCGGAATCAAAACCACATCGGCCCCGCCGGCGATCCCTGCTTGTAAGGCAATCCAGCCGGCATTTCGCCCCATCACTTCCAATACCATAACCCGGTGATGGGATTCGGCGGTGGTATGTAATTTTTCAAGGGCATCGGTCGCCGTATCAATCGCCGTCATGAAACCAAAGGTCAGATCGGTGCCGTTCAAATCATTATCAATCGTTTTCGGCACCCCAATGATCTTGACCCCCTTCTTCATAAAATCATAAGCGCAAGCAAGGGTCCCGTCGCCGCCAATCACAATCAGACAGTCAAGACCAAGCCGCTCCATATTGGCGACCGCCTGATCCGACAAATCCGCATAGATGGTTTCTCCCTTTTGCTCGAGGCAAAAATGATAAGGATTGTCCCGGTTCGACGAACCTAAAATCGTCCCGCCTTTGACTAAAATCCCTACCACTTCTTTGGGCGTGAGCGGGATATATTCATTCATGACCACCCCGCGAAAACCATCTTTAAAACCGATCACTTCCAGACCTGAATCATGGGCGGTTTTGACAATTGCCCGTAACACCGCATTTAAACCCGGACAATCGCCGCCACCGGTTAATACGCCGATTCTTTTCATCTGATTTTTCCTCCCTAGTTCATCCGGTCCCCCGTTCAGCCGGACCGGCTCCCCTGCTTCCCGGTTTCACCCAGGGGATCCCCTGAGCGCAAAGGGGACATTCCTCCGGAGCAAAGACCTCAATCTCCATCGCCAACAAACTCCGGAGCGGCAGACCGTCAAAATCTACCTGACCGCCACTGCGATCCACAAGGACTCCCACCCCTACCGGTTCGGCGCCCACTGTCTGCAGCATGGCAAGGACTTCTTTGACCGAACCGCCGGTGGTGATCACATCCTCTACCACCAGCACCTTTTCCCCCGGTTTAAGCTTAAAGCCCCGCCGGAGAGTCATTTTTCCTGCTTGCCGTTCGGCAAAGAACGCCTTCACCCCTAAAGACCGGCCGACTTCATGAGCGACCAGGACCCCGCCCATCGCCGGTCCGATCACCGTCTCAACTTCCAACCCGGTAAATTTATCCGCCAGCGCTTTCCCCAGAACAGCCGCCAGCCAAGGATATTGCAAAACCTGGGCACACTGCATGTACTGGGCGCTATGCTTCCCCGAGGTCAACAAAAAGTGTCCTTGGAGCAACGCCCCGGTATCTTTAAAGACCTTCATTACATCCAGGTGTCCGCTTCCGGTTCCCCCGCAACCTTCACCCATTTCAAATCTCCTTTCTCCTTTGTGCGTTCGTGCTCGAAACTATGCGCCGGTAATCCCATTCCTGAATCGGTCAGACCCATAGTTCTTGCAAGGCCTTCCGCGGATCCTTGGCCTGGGTAATCGGCCGGCCGATCACCAGGTAGGAACTGCCTGCCTTAAGAGCGTCCACCGGTGTGAAAACCCGGACTTGATCATTTTTCGCACTACCGGGTGGACGGATACCTGGCGTGACCAGGAGAAAATCATCCCCCAGCCTGCTCCGGAGCAGAGCCGCCTCCTGCGCTGAAGCCACCACCCCGTCCAAACCGGCCTTTTCCGCCAACAGTGCCAGGTTGACTACCTGATCCCGAACCTTGGCTTTGAACCCAAGGTTACTCAGGTCTTCTTGATCCATACTGGTCAGGACCGTTACCCCCAACACCTTTACCCCCGCCGGGTGGCAGACATCCGCCGCCCGCGCCATCATGTCGTAACCGCCGGTACAGTGGATATTAACCATATCCACCCTTGAAGCGCACAAAACCCGTAGGGTCCGCTCGACGGTGGTAGGAATATCATGGAGTTTCAGATCGAGAAAAAGTTTAAACCCCATCTGTTTAAAAGTATCAACCAGCTTCAGTCCAGTCAGGGCATAAAGCTCCAATCCGATTTTCAACCAGCAACCGGAGCCTTGCAAAGCTTCTGCTAAGGCCAAGGCTTCCGCCTCGGAAGCAACATCCAAAGCAACCATAACCTTTTCATTGCGGGGATCCGATTCCGTCATAGCCGTTCCTCCTTTTGGTTAATCCCGGTACTCCCATTATCGGCGAATTGTTCTTGTTTGTTTAAGCATCACCTGCTGTTTGCTCAGCAGCCAAACCTAAAGTAATATCTAAAAAGCCCTTACTAACGATGGGCCAAACCCACCAGTTCCCCTACCCGGTTGTATCCTTTCCGCCGACAGTACTCCTCCAGCCCGCTGATTATTTCCAATGGCGCCAGCGGATTGATAAAATTGGCCGTTCCGACACTAATCGCCGAAGCGCCGGCCAGCATAAACTCGACTGCATCCTGCCAGCAGCTGATCCCCCCCATCCCGATAATGGGCAGGCTGACCGCTTTGTATACTTGATAAACCATCCGCACCGCCACCGGCAAAACGGCTGGGCCGGAGAGCCCGCCCATGATATTACCTAACACCGGCCGACCGGTATCAAGATCAATCCGCATTCCCAAGAGGGTATTAATTAAAGAGATTATATCCGCCCCGCCATTGGCGACGGCTTTCGCCAACGGGACAATATCGGTGACATTCGGGGACAGTTTAGCGATAAGAGGAAGTTTAGTATTTTTCCGGGTTACTGCCAAGACTTGCTCGGCGCTTTTGGGATCGGTCCCAAAAGCCAGTCCGCCTTCTTTAATATTGGGGCAGGAGATATTCACTTCCAAAGCGGCAATACAGGAATGATCCGGCATCATGGAGGCCAACAATCCGTAATCATCCAGGGAAAAGCCGGAGATATTGACGATAATCGGGGTATTCAGCTTTTCCAGCCGGGGGAGGTAAGTGGTGAGAAAGGCTTCCACTCCGGGATTCTGAAGTCCTACGGCATTAAGCATCCCGGCAGGAGTCTCGGCCACCCGCGGCGGCGGATTGCCCAGACGGGGTAAAGGCGTTATCCCTTTGACCGTAATCGCGCCCAAGCGGGAAAGTTCAAAAAAGGCCCGGTATTCTTCGCCAAAGCCGTAGGTCCCGGAAGAAGTCAGGACCGGATTCTTCAGTTCCAAGGGGCCCAGGCGGGTAGTGAGGTCAATCTTTTTCATCCCAGACCACCTCCCTGCCGTCAAAGACCGGACCGTCTTGACAGACCCGTTTGCGTTCCAAGGCGCCGTCGGTAGTCCGCACCGTGCATACACAGCCCAGACAGGCGCCAACCCCACAAGCCATCCTTTCTTCCAAAGAGACTTCCACCGGTGCCCCGGCCTGGATACAGAGTTCGGTCACCGCCCGTAACATCCCCCGGGGACCGCAAGCCGCAACCGAAAATCCTGCCTTTCTTCCCCAGTCTTCCGGACAACCGGCGTCGCTGCCCAAGAGGTTCCCCTCCCCGGTTTCAGGAACAAGGACCCCTTTTTTATTTAACTCGGACGCAAGCAAATCCGTAACCAAGCCTGGTTGTCCCATACTCCCGTCCAAAGAAGCCACGGCATAATCCACCCCCATTTGGAAAAGGGTTTCCCGGCCAACCGCCTCCAGAAAGTCACGGTTTGCTCCCCCCCAAAGCATCTTCACTTTTACTTGGGAGCGGTCAACCGCTTCAACAAGGGCGAACAGGGGAAAGATGCCAATCCCGCCGGCCACAAGGAGTAATTCCCCGGCCGTTGGGAGCGTAAAACCCTTTCCCACCGGTCCAAGTAGGCTTAAGCTTTCCCCCGGCCGGACCCCTGCCAACAAACGGGTACCCCGACCGGCGACCCGGTAAAAAAGGGTAATCTCCCCGTTGGGCCGGTTAATTCCGGCGACACTGATCGGCCGCCGCAAAAGTGGATCCAATGTTGACCCCACTTTGATATGCACAAACTGCCCCGGCTGAGCGGTATCCGCCACCGTCCCCTTTAAAACCAACCGGTAGATGTCGGCCTCCCGGGCCAATCTTTGGTTTTCCACGACAATTTCCTGGTGAAGCAAACCGATCACCTCTCGTCACTCGTTACTCGTCGCTCGTCACTCGTCGCTCGTCACTCGTCACTCGTCGCTCGTCGCTCGTCGCTCGTCGCTCGTTATCCGTTACTCGTTGCCCGTTGCCCGCTATGTGTCGGTCGCTACTCGTTGCCCTTTGGTCGTCCCGCGCCGAGGTTTAGAGGGTGATCAAACTGGGCACGTTTACCTCCAAGACCTGCAACAAGGCCTCCGCCGTATCTAAACTGGTAAAGCAAGGGATCCCCTGTTCCACCGCCGCCCGCCGGATGGCAAAACCGTCACTGGCGGTCTTCCGCCCATGGGTAGTCGTGTTCAAGACACACTGAACTTGCCCGCTGCGAATCCGATCCCGGATCTCCGTTGAACCGGTATGCAATTTAGCTACCGTCGTCACCTCCAAACCGGCTTGGCGCAAGACCTTAGCCGTCCCGGCGGTGGCTATAATCCGGAAGCCTAGTTTGTTAAATCTCTTTACCAGCTCAACCCCTTCGGCCTTATCCCGGTCGGCCAGGGTCGCCAGTAAAGTACCGTGGACCGACATCTGAAACCCGGCGGCCAGTAAAGCTTTATAGAGGGCTTTCTGGTACTGGTAATCAACACCCATCACCTCGCCGGTGGATTTCATCTCCGGCCCTAGGGAAGGCTCCACCCGATGCAACTTGGAGAAGGAAAATACCGGAACTTTAACGGCAACCTTATCCCCGGCCGGTTGCAGCCCGTGGCTGATCCCCATCCCGGACAGACTTTCCCCCATGATCACCCGGGTGGCCAGTTCGACCAGGGGTATCCCCGTCACCTTACTCAAAAAAGGCACGGTCCGGCTGGAACGGGGATTCACTTCCAAGACGTAGACTTCATCTTGATAGATCACATACTGGATATTCAACAACCCTTTAATCCGCAGGCTGCGGGCAATAGCCGCCGTCAATTCGGTGATCACTGCTTGTTGCTCCGCCGTAATCTTTTGGGGCGGATAAACCGCGATCGAATCACCGGAATGAATCCCGGCCCGTTCCAGATGCTCCATAATTCCGGGCAAGCAAACCCGGTCGCCGTCGGCAATGGCGTCGACTTCCACTTCCTTGCCCAGCAAATATTGGTCGATCCAGATCTGCTGATCCGCAAATTCCTGCAGGGCGTGGGTTAAAACGGTCCGCAGCTGCGGCTGGTCGTAAACAATTTCCATGGCCCGACCGCCCAACACGTAAGAGGGGCGCACGATCAACGGATAACCGAGCTCGGCGGCGAGCTTTTCCCCCTCTTCGAGCGTAGCTACACAACCCCCGCGGGGACGACGGGCGCCGATCTCCTGTAACACCCGGTCGAAAAGGTGACGTTCTTCCGCCCGGTCAATATCCTCCACCGACGTCCCCAGAATCTTATACCCCCGTTCCGCAAGGCCTTTACAGAGCCCGATCGCCGTCTGGCCGCCAAATTGAACAATTACCCCTTCCGGTTGCTCCTTGTCCAGCACGGCACAGACATCCTCCAAGGTTAAGGGTTCGAAATACAACCGATCGGCCGTATCGAAATCGGTGGAGACCGTCTCCGGGTTATTATTGATGATAATACTTTCCACCCCGGCTCGGCGCAAGGCTTTCACGGCATGAACCGAACAGTAGTCGAACTCAATCCCCTGGCCGATCCGGATCGGCCCCGAACCCAAGACCACCACCTTACGCCGGGTACTAACCGCGCCTTCATCTTCTTCATCATAACTGGAATAAAAGTAGGGCGTAGTCGCTTCAAACTCACCGGCGCAGGTGTCAACCATCTTAAAAACCGGTCTTAAACCATGATTCATCCGGAAAGCATAGACTTCCTGCTCAGTAGTTTGCCAAAGGCGAGCCACTTCCCGGTCGGCAAAGCCCATCCTTTTCGCCCGGGTCAAGGTTGGCAGATGAAAGGGGTTGGCTTTCAGTTGTTCAGCAAAGGTTACGATCCCTTTGATCTTCTGTAAAAAGAAAGGCTGCCACTGGTTTAGACCGGCAATTTGCTTTACGCTCCAACCCCGGCGGAAAGCCTCCGCGATCACGAAAAGGTGATCATCTTCCGGCCGCCGGCACTGGTCCTCAATTTCTTCGTCACTTAATTCGGCCAGTAGCGGGTCGAAAAGGCCAAAAACCTTCGTCTCCAGCGAGCGGACGGCTTTTAGTAAGGCCGTCTCTAAGTTGCGCCCCAGACCCATTACTTCTCCGGTGGCTTTCATCTGGGTGCCGATGCTCCGGTCGGCATCGGAGAATTTATCAAAAGGCCAGCGGGGAATCTTCACCACCACATAATCCAAGGCCGGTTCAAAACAGGCTGTCGTTTGACCGGTAATCGCATTGGTCAGCTCCGACAGGTTATAACCGACCGCAATTTTGGCCGCCACTTTCGCAATGGGGTAACCGGTGGCTTTGGAGGCCAAGGCGCTGGAACGGCTCAACCGCGGGTTAACCTCGATCACCACGTATTCCAACCGCGCGGGGTGCAGGGCAAACTGAACGTTACAACCTCCTTCAATGCCTAACGCCGCCACGATCTTCAAGGCTGAACTCCTTAAACACTGCACTTCTTGGTCGGTCAGCGTCTGACAGGGGGCCACAACGATACTGTCACCGGTGTGGATGCCAACGGGATTCATATTTTCCATATGACAGACGGTGATACTGTTCCCGGCGCCGTCGCGTAGAACTTCAAACTCAATCTCTTTCCAGCCGGCCACACTTCTTTCTACCAGAATCTGCCCAATCATACTGGCCTGCAGACCGCTTTGGGCAATCTGTTTCAACTCTTCGGCGTCATGGGCGATCCCACCGCCGGTTCCCCCAAGGGTGAAGGCGGGCCGGATAATCACCGGGTAGCCGGTGGTTTCCGCAAATGCCAAGGCCGCTTCAACCTTGTCCACAATCGTGCTCTCCGGCACCGGTTCGTTAATCGCCCGCATCAACCGGCGGAACTCCTCCCGGTCTTCGGCTTGACTGATACTGCGGAGCGGGGTGCCCAGCAAAGTAACGCCGCAACGGTCTAAAACGCCGGCTTTCGACAGTTGAAAGGCCAGGTTTAACCCAGTCTGGCCGCCCATCGTCGGCAGCAAGCCGTCGGGCCTTTCTTTCTCGATGATCCGCTCTAAAAACTCGGGGGTTAAGGGTTCGATATAGATCTTGTCGGCGCTTTCCCGGTCCGTCATGATCGTCGCCGGATTGGAATTGACTAAGACAGTCTCGATTCCTTCTTCCTTCAAGGCCCGACAAGCCTGGGTACCGGCATAATCAAACTCGGCCGCCTGCCCGATAATAATGGGTCCGGAACCGATCACCATCACCTTTTGCCAGTTACCTTTGGGCATGGTCCGACCTCCCTTCGAGCATTGCCGCAAACGCCGAGAAAACCCCGGCGTTCCCGGTAGGTCCCGGTGCACCTTCCGGCTGATACTGGACGGCCAAAATCCGGTGTTTTTCATGGCGCAATCCTTCGACACTCCCATCAAACAAACTGGTGGCCCAGACTTGAAGACCCGTGCCCCGCAACGAATCGGCGCGGACCGCATAGCCATGATTCTGGGCCGTAATTGTCACTTGGCCGGTTTCTAGGTTTACCACCGGATGGTTGCTTCCCCGGTGCCCAAAGGGGAGCGGGGAAGTCTCTCCACCAACCGCTAAGGCCAGTAAAAGTTGGCCCAGGCCAATACCGAGAATTGGCACTTTCCCGATTACCTTCGCCAACTCGGCCACAACCTCCGGCAACGCCGCCGGGTCCCCCGGCCCGTTGCTTACCACTAAACCCTGGGGCTTAATCTCCATTATTTCCGCGGCCGTAGTCCGGGCGGGAAACACATAAAGGCAGTAACCGTTTTTCTGGAGACAGCGGAGGACGCTTCTTTTCACCCCTAAATCAAGCACGGCCAAGACCGGTCCCTCCCCGGGGATCAGATAAACTTCGGCCGTGCTTGCCCGATAGACCCAATGCTCGGGTCGGCTAATTTGCTCGGCGGTGTTTTCCTGCCAAAAACGGCGCCCCGTCGCCAACTCTCTGACGAACACCCCCGGCCTGGTCCCCTTTTTACGGATATGCCTGGCGAGCGCCCGGGTATCTACGTTTTTTAATCCGGGGATCTTCCGCCGTCGACAAAAATCCTCCAGGCTGGCGTCGGCCTGAGGGCAACCTTCCCCCGCCGCCAGTTCCCGGAGGATGATCCCCTTGAGCAAAACCTTGTCGGCTTCACTCTCTGCCCAACACCAGCCGGAATTGCCGATTTGCGGCTGGGTAAAAGCTAAAAGCTGGCCGGCATTGGCTAAATCGGTAATTATCCCTTGATAACCACTCATTGACGTATTAAAGACAACCTCGCCGCTGACCTTCCCCTCCTGTTCCGGCCAAAACCCAAACTCCTCACCGGCAAAGGCTTTCCCGTCCTGCAGAACCAACCATGCCATAATGCTCCCCCCTTTATTCCGCTTCTTCGATCTTTCCCGGACTGACCTCGGCAACCCCGGCCCGGTCCCAGTGCCCCTTTGCTGACCGGGCTTTTGCTTTGTCCTTTGCTTTAATCAGCCCACGACCTTACGGTCTTTGACCACCAGCTTCCCGCCGACCCAGACCATGACCGGAAAGCCCTGCAGTTCCTGCCCGAGAAAGGGTGTGTTGTGGGCTTTGGACTCCCGGGTTTCCGCCGTCACCAGCTCCCGCCATTCCGGGTCAAAGAGGACCAGGTCGGCCGGGGCGCCTTCGGCCAAAGTTCCGCCTACAAGCCCAAACCGGCGGGCCGGATTCACCGCCCAAAGTTCAATCAACCTCTCCGGGGTCAGTTTCCCTTTGACCACCAGCTCCTGCCAGACCGCCGCCAAAGCCGTCTCCAACCCATTGATCCCAAAGGGCGCTTCCGCAAAGGGCTTTGTCTTCTCTTCCCAGGTGTGGGGCGCATGGTCGGTGGCCAACAGATCAAGTGTCCCGTCCAACAGTCCTTCCAGCAAAGCCTCCTGATCCGCCCGGCTGGGCAGCGGCGGGTTTACTTTATGGGACGTATTGGTCAAGGACACATCCTCGTCGGTAAAGAGTAAATGATGGGGATTGACCTCGGCCGTGAGATCAACCCCGGCCGCTTTGGCCATTCTAATCACCTGAACACTTTCTTTCGTCGAAACATGGGCAATATGGAGGCGGCCCCCGGTCTCCCCGGCTAACAACGCATCACGGGCCACCATCACACTCTCGGCACTGGCCGGGATCCCCTTTAAGCCCAGCCGCGCACTGTGCTCACCCTTCCGCATCGCGCCCGCCCCGGCCAGTTTTGCCTCTTCGCAGTGGCTAATCACCGGACAGCCGGTGAGCTTGGCGTACTCCAAGGCCAGCCGGAAAGTCTCGGCGTTCTGGATCCCCTTGCCATCGTCGGAAAAAGCCACCGCCCCGCCGGCTTTCAGTTCCACCATCTCCGTCAGTTCCTTGCCAGTCATTCCCTTAGTGACGGCGGCTACCGGGTAAACCCGGGCTTTCCCGGCCCGTTCACCCTCTAAACGGACAAACTCCACCAGCGCGCGGGTATCGATCACCGGCTGCGTATTGGCCATCGCCAGAATGGAGGTGAAACCACCCCGCACCGCCGCCCGCGCCCCGCTTCTGATCTCTTCCTTCTCTTCCTGTCCCGGCTCGCGCAGGTGTACATGGGCATCGACTAAACCGGGGAAGAGATACTTCCCGGCCCCATCCACCTGGGTAACCTCCTCCAGTGTGGAACAGCCCAAAAGGGTCAACACCGTCGCCGCAGTTAGCTCTTCCCCCACCGTAACTTTGAGAATCCGGTCTGCCCGCACCAGCAGGCTGCCGCGGCCGGAGATTCCCTGGGCCGGATCAAGCAAATGCGCATCTTTAATCCAGAACACGGCTCGGTCCTCCTCCCATCAGTAGATATATTAAAGCCATCCGGACCGCCACCCCGTTAGTGACCTGTTCCTCAATCATAGAGCAGGCACTATCTGCCAATTCACTGGAGATTTCCACCCCGCGGTTGATCGGTCCGGGGTGCAGAAGAATAGTATCTTTTCCCGTCTTAGCCAGCCGTTCACTGGTTAAACCATAGAGCTGGTGATATTCCCGGACGGAGGGGAACAACCCCCGTTCTTGCCTTTCCAACTGCAAACGAAGGCCCATCACCGCGTCGGCGCCGGGTAATTCCCGGTCTAAATCATAGGAAGTTTTTACCCCCAAATAGCCCATTTCGGGGGGAAGCAAAGTCGGCGGTCCGACTAAGACCACCTCGGCGCCGAGTTTTTTCAGGCCCAACACGTTACTCCGGGCCACCCGGGAGTGGAGAATATCGCCGACGATCACAATTTTCTTCCCGGCAATTCCTCCTAGTCGTTCTTTGAGGGTGAAAAAATCCAGTAAAGCCTGGGTGGGATGGGCATGGGCCCCGTCACCGCCGTTGATCACACCCGCCTTCAGTTGTTCCGCCAAAAAGGCGGCAGCGCCTGAACTGGCGTGTCTAATCACAACCAGGTCGACATTCATTGCCTGCAACGTCTTGGCTGTATCGTACAGGCTTTCGCCTTTGTTGACACTGCTTTGCGCCACCGAAAAGTTGGTCACATCCGCCCCCAAAATTTTACCGGCAGTTTCAAAGGAGGTCCGCGTCCGGGTACTGTTCTCGTAAAACATAAGCGCAATCGACTTTCCTCGAAGCGTCGGCAGTTTTTTAATCGGTCTTGTTAATAGATCTTTCATGGGGAGCGCCGTTTGTAAAACAAATTCGATCTCCGGCGCCGTTAGCTCATCGATATCCAGAAGATTCCGGTGTCTCCACTCCATGGGCTAAACCTCCTCCCAAACCCATAAGGTTTCCGCAGCGGGACGATACAAAAAACCTCCTGGCAAAGGCAGGAGGAATTGCAGCACAAATCCAGCTTACCCTTGGCTACCTCACGGAATAACCTTAAAGGGCTATTCTTATTCATCTTTTGAACTTGTAAGTTTTCGTTCACGCTGGCTACCGCTAGGGCAACAAAGTGATGGAAATCAAAGCTAGGGAGTCGTTCCCGCAGGTCTCCCCAGCCTACCCGGCCCATCACCGGGCGAAGGGGGCGCAGACCGGCATAATAAAGAAAGCTGCCGGCAAGCGCAGGCAGCTTCATATTTCCATCCCTAAGCATAGAAATTGAGCGCACACAGAAAGATTTCTGCTTAATCTGCCTTACCTGCCTCACGGGACAAGATTTAAAGGCCAAACTTAGACTCTTTAGTTATTCTAAACAAGCTGCAGTTAAAAGTCAATAAAATCTTCGTGAAAATATTTTCTGACAACGTCATAAATATTTAAGAACACCCTAAACCAGCTGTTATTATCTATTGACAACTAAAAAAATGTCCATTAATCGGCTTGTTGCGTTGTCCTTTGCTTTGCTAATTTTAACACAATAACTCATATCAAACGCTATAACTTATATTGGCATCCTTATGAGTTACAACGCAAAAAGCTTTAATTAGCTTATGTTTATTTATTTGTTTAGTTTTTGTTTAGAGGAGTTATTTAAAATAGAAATATCAAATTTCATAAAGGAGGTTACCCGATGTCCATGAAAAAACGGCTTTTCTTTAGCTTGCTGATTGGCTTAGTTATTCTCACCTTACTGCTTACCGGTTGCGGTGGAAGTAAAACCGGAAAAGGTGGCGGAGATGATGATTTCCCAACCATCATTGATTTTGATGCTGAAGCATATGAAGGTACGGCTTGGCGGTGCGCCGCGTCAGAGAACTATCCGGAAATTACCGTATATATCGACGAAATAGTCGATAAAGATGAGTTCTATCATTATTATCGTGGTTCAGTGGAGTCCTCTGCTACCGGGACAATAAATATAACCGGGGATCTTTACAATAACATTTCTTTGACGGCGACTGAATTTTATGGAATGAGATTAATTACTTTTTTAGTTAGTGCAACTGGCGATGAGGGCGATCAGATCCAAATCAATGGCGTTATTGATACAAGCAAGCCCAATACCGTAATAGTAGCGTATTTAGTATTTAACGACTACGAATACGATGACGAAACTAGTTCGGAGATTATCAAATTTATTAAGCTGTAAGTTAAAAGTTTTGAACCCTTTGCATTAAAACTTCTTGAGCGTTAACGTTATCTTTTATGCGAACAGTAAAGAGCGGCCGGAAAGCTTTTTGGGCTTTCCGGCCAGCGCTTTCAAGCACTTAACATAAGAATCCATGGTGTATTTCTCATTGAAGAGAATCGGGTCATAACGCCAGATTACCCGCTCTTTCCAATCTTCCCCGACAGCTTGTAGAAGGAAGGGATAATGAGATCATTTTTGCTTTCTCCTGGCTATAGCACAAACATTAAGAAAATAAAGGGAAAGGCAATAAAGAGATTCTTTTTGCTGGCAACATAAGCACACCCATATAATAATCCTTCCAGGAAAGCGAAGATCCCAACTGATAAATCTTTGGAAAATATGTGGGCCAACCC
>DUQR01000042.1 GCA_012837715.1 Bacillota bacterium
CGACGTAATGTACTCCCGCTGGCAACAGCGGTGGGAGCGTTCGGGCAAACCGCCCTTTTGTGCTGGCTACATCCGTCAGGATGGCCCCAGGCGAAAGGGCAGAAGCCGCTTCTTTCACCACCGTTTCAATTTTACCCACCGGAACGGCCAAGACCACCAAATCCGCTCCTTGGACCGCCTCAACTAGACTGTCCGCAAGTTCATGGACCGCCTGCCGGGCAAGGGCAGCCCGACCGCTTGCTGCGTCCTGATCATAACCGATGACGTGGAGGTTCCGCTGCTGGCGACAGAGGGCCATCCCCAAGGAACCGCCAATCAACCCTAAACCGATCAGAGCAATGCGCTGCTGGTTCATAGGCGCCTCCCTAACGCGGTCAGAAGAGGGGTTAACCCCTTAATCACAGCGTCAAATTGGGCAAAGTCTAACGATTGGGCCCCATCGGACAAAGCGGTTTCCGGATGGGGGTGCACTTCCACCATCAAACCGTCGGCGCCGGCGGCTAAAGCCGCCCTCGCCAATGGCAACACCAGATTCCGCCGGCCGGAAGCATGACTAGGATCGGCAATGACCGGCAAATGGCTCCACTCTTTGGCCAAGGCAATCGCGCTGACATCCAGCGTATTTCTAGTGGCCGTCTCGAAAGTACGGATGCCCCGTTCACAGAGGACCACCTGGTAATTGCCTTCCTTCATAATATATTCGGCCGCCATCAGCCATTCCTCAATCGTAGCGGCCATTCCTCTTTTTAACAACACCGGTAGCTTAGCCCGGCCCACCTCTTGCAGCAGGGCATAATTCTGCATATTTCTGGCGCCAATCTGGAGCATTTGCGCATACCGGGCAACTAATTCCACCTCATGGGGGGAGACAACCTCCGTCACGACCGCCAGTCCGGTCTCCTTGGCCACTTCCTGAATGAGTTTCAGGCCTTCGCTTTTTAGTCCTTGGAAAGAATAAGGGGAAGTCCGCGGTTTAAAAGCGCCGCCCCGTAATAATCTGGCCCCTGCTGCTTTGATGTGCTGGGCGGTGGAGAGTAATTGTTCCTCGTCCTCAATAGCGCAGGGACCGGCGATCACCACCGTTTCTTCCCCACCAAAGACGGCGGCGCCCACCTGAACCAAGGTGGATTCAGGTTGAAAATCCCTACTGGCTAGCTTAAAGGGCTTAAGAATGGGGATAACCCGTTCCACACCGGCCAGCGCGGCCACCATTGGCATTAATTCCGGACTCCGGTCCCCAATCGCACCGATAATTGTCCTCTCGACGCCTTGGGAGAGGTGGACCCCCAAGCCGGAGGCACGTAACTGTTGCTGGACCCGGGTGACCTGTTCGGCCGAAGCTTCCCGGGACATGATAATAATCATGACAACTCATCCTTTCTACCTTCCTACCATTCTACAACTGAAAATCGTCCTCCCAACTTTACTCAATCCAAAAATCGGTCCCGCCGGCACCTGTTTGCTTCGGATAACGGCTTAAACCGATCTCCGCATTGGCTTAAGGATTGATCAGCTTATTCCTTGATTTCCCTCAGAACAGCAGCCAGCGCTGTTAGGAACCGCTCATTTTCTTGCTCTGTCCCGATGGTTACCCGGATGTGCCGGGGTAAACCAAAGATATCGGCACTACGCACGATGACGCCTTTTCTGAGCATGGCCTGGAAAACAGCCCGGGCCGGATAGGGGGTGGCAAAAAGAATAAAATTGGCATAACTGGGAAGATAGGTGAGTCCTAAGGCAGTCAACCCCTGATATAGCTGTTCCTTCCCGCGCTGGTTTACTTCCAGACTGCGCGCCACATGTTCTTGGTCGCGGAGGGCCGCCACCGCCGCCAACTGACCAATCCGGTTCACGTTAAAAGGTTCCCGCACCCGGTTCAGGTAGGTAATGAGCGCACGGTCGCCCACACCGTAACCCACCCGGAAGCCGGCCAATCCGTAGATCTTAGAAAAAGTCCGCAGGGTCAGCACCCGCCCGTCTCCTCGGTAATCAATCCCATTGGGATAGGCCGGATCCGCCACATACTCAAAATAGGCCTGGTCAATCAGGACTAATACATGCCGGGGAATGCGGTCCAGAAAAGCTTCCAACTCAACACGATTAAGCATCGTCCCCGTTGGGTTGTTCGGATTACAGATAAAGATCGCTTTCGTCTGCGCCGTAACCGCGGCGGCCATTTTCTCCAGATCATGCCCGAGAGTAGCCCCCTTTACCTTCACCAAACGGGCGCCTATCAATTGGGTGGCATAGGCATACTCCCCAAAAGTCGGATCCGCCACGATCACCTCATCCCCCGGTTGGAAAAAGGCCTCCGCCACCAGTTTAATCACCTCGTCGCAACCATTCCCCACGATGATCTCCTCGGGTTCCACTTCCAGGTGGGAGGCTAAAGCCTTTTTTAATAAGTAACAATTACCGTCGGGGTAAAGATGGACTTCGGAGAGGGCTTCGGCCGCCGTCTGCACCGCTTGGGCTGAAGGACCCAGCGGGTTTTCGTTGGAAGCTAGCTTAATGACTTGTTCAATACCCAACTCCCTTTGTACTTCCTCAATGGGTTTGCCCGGAACATAAGGCGTAATCCCTAGTATTTCCTGGCGAATCAATTGGTCAACCACCATTTTCATTCCCTCCTTCTCCCAAATACCAGGCCCCGTTCCAAACCACCACCACCCGTTCTGCATTGGCAGGCGCCTTCCGTTCTAGACCCAATCCAGCCTTGAAAAAAGCCCGCATAAAACCGCCGTGGGTAACGACGATCACCCGTCTGTGGGTAAAGATCGAGGCCAACACCGTCATCGTTGCTAACGCCCGGGCTTCAATTTCCGACCGCGACTCTAAACCAGGCAAGGACAGCCCGTCACTCCCCGCCGGATAGGCTAACTCGATTTCGTCTGCCCGTAATCCTTCCAAGGGTCCAAAACTCCGTTCCCGCAAACCCTCATAGGAAAAAACGGGAATCTTTAGCGTTTCGCCGAGAATCTTCCCACTCTCCTTGGCCCGTTGCAGATCACTGGTCAAGATCAACTCCCAACCCTCGTCATGCAATCGGGCGGCCAACTCCTTCACCTCGGTCCGGCCTTCTTCGTTCAGCGGCGTATCAGTACAACCTTGAATTCTGGCCTCCCGGTTCCAATCGGTGGTCCCGTGGCGGACCAGGCAAAAACTAGTCGGTTGCGGCCCAGTCGGGACGGAGCGCTTTGGCTTCCCGCAAGTAGACATGGCACACCTCCTGACCCGAATCGGCAAAGGAAACATGGAGCAAAACCCGAATACAACGGGGCAACGCCCCCGGTACCGCCACCGCCACACTGTCCAACATGGCCCAATCGGTATATCCCAACTGCCGGGCGGCTTCCGCCGGAAAAGCTGCGGTTAAATCGGGAGTAGCCGTAAAAGAGACGCTGATCACCTGCCGGGGATCAAGTCTATTCTTCCGGACCAACTCCGAAATCAGCTCACGGGTAGCCGCCAAGATTTCTTCCCGCGTATTACCGGTCGCCGTGGTCGCTCCCCGGATTGCCCCAATCTTTTCCATTCAGTACCTCCCGTTCTGTATGGATGTTACTTTCGACTTTTGTAATAAGCTTACTTCACAGCCCGGTGGCCAAGGCCGACCGCAACTTCATTCAGGTGAAGAAGGCCCACGGCGCAGAAGACGGCGACACTAAGGTGTTCACCCCTTCGCGCCAGACCGATCTTTCCCCCTAAATTCAGACCAAGAGCTTTGGGGAAGATTTGCTGGAGGGCTTCATGGGTAGCACCGGCCACCGCTCCTTCCTCGGCATGGTTATCATCTACTAAAAACTCCCGTTTCGCCGCGACCACCGCCCGTTCAATAATGGTCTTTACGGTTTGAACCGTTTCACCGCCAAAATCAACTGCCGCCGCCCGGATCTCCTCGTCCCGTAGTTTTTCCTTAACAACCCGTTCTTCTTCCCGGGAGCAACTAATCGCCATTCTTAAAGCCGCTGCCGCCACCTCTTTACTATTCCCGATCATGAACTCACCTCCGGTAATAAAAAAAAACACCCTACGGAGTGCCTACAAACCGGCGTCCTTCTATGTATCTTGCCACACTACCGTCCCATTTTATTGCTATCAATTTAACACATTTCTTCCATTTACGCAAGGCAAACTGTGCCTGTTCTGCTTATGGATATGTTCAACTTATGTTAAAAAAGATCCCTCCCCATACATGGGCTGTCTTTTCTCCTGTGCAACTTATCGCCCCAGTAATAAAACCGTTACCATCCCGGTTATAGCCCAGACTTACGCCGGGAGTTAAGATTAGACTTAACCCGCCATACAAAAACTTCAGTTCTTGATAGAATTCCACCCCATAGGAGAGGTGGTATTCCCCTTGCTCGGCACAGCCGCATCGACAAAAAGGGCAGTATACAAATCTTCCAGGTATAAACAAAGGGGCCAACTCCCGGTCCGCAGCGGAATAAGGGGCCGGACATATTCCAGGGTGAATGCTCCACCGGTTGTCCCCGGTAACGGCTGATCATAACCCCGGAGCAACGGAAGAACATCACTCCAATAATTATCCGGATCATGGCAAGCATAGAGCTTTAAATTAAGATCACCGTCAAAGAAAAGCTGATGCCCTCCAAAACCCCCATAGTAACCCACCGCTTATTGCCAGGTTGATCCCAACTCAGGTCCTCAATCGGGGTCTCCAAGAAGAGCCCCCAGGTTGTAGTAGGGTAATGGAAGCCGATGGAGACATAATGAATAAACTCGGTACCCCAGTCTGTATGGTACATGAGCGTAGAACCGAGATTAAGCGCGGACAGTCCCGGCCGGAATAATATGAATCTCGCCATTTTTGCCACATTGTAATGAAGAAATCAAGTTTTTATTATATTTAAAAATATATCCCTTAATTCTCTGAAAATTGGTAAATTCCTGTCCGAAACAAAAAAACCCTCTCTTTCACTCTTGTGTAGAGGGGTTACCAATTGAAATGAACCGTGTTTTAATAGATAAAGAAAAGATCTTCCTTTTTGGCTCGTCTTCCCAAGCCACTTCTGTGGGCGGTGTCTAATAAAAAGCACCAGTCACAACCAGAACGGTATTCAAAAAGTAGCCTTCAACGGTTGGCCTTCCAGCTGTTCGATGAGGCAAAAGGTAGCCCGGAAAGCCGGAATGGTCAACAAAATTTGGACCAATAGCAACGCGAGAATCAACAGCACGATTAAGCTTTTCCACCATCGCTCCACGCTGGCGACAACTCCTTCCGTTAAGCCCGTTCTCCCGCCGCACAGGCCCCATCCACTTGTAATTCCCCGATAAGCTGGCGAATCTGCGGCAAAGCCGCCCGTGCTGCCGCTTCCCCTCGCGCAATACACTCCTCGGCCCGATAAAACTGAAGGGTGCCCACTCCCCCCACTTCCGGGGAGATCACCAAAGCAGCTTGGCGTATTTGAATTCCGTCCAAACGACGCATCATAATCTCCGAACTACGATAGAGAATATCAAAGACACTGCGGGGCGGTTCCGGGCCTAGTTCTCCCGCCACATTAACGGCAAAGACCAAATCCATGCCCATCGCCGCTGCCGCCGCGACCGGTACCCCGGCCACTAGTCCGCCGTCGACCAGGAGACGCTCCCCGTAAGGAACCGGTGTAAACACCCCGGGAATCGAAATGGAAGCCCGCACCGCCAGATCAAGCGGGCCTTCACTAAAAACGACCTCTTCACCGGTGTTTAAATCGGTCGCAATAATCCGGACCGGCACCGCCAATTCCTCCAAGCGCTTTCTTTTGGTCAGCAACCGGATCAATGGCGTGATCCTTTTCCCTTCCACCAGTCCGTAACGGGGAAAACGAAGATCGATAAAGTTCTCCCAAGAGATCTTCGCCGCTAAAGCGGCAAGATACTTAAGATCCGCCCCAGCGGCAAATAGGACAGCCATTACAGCGCCCATACTCGTCCCCGTCAGCGCATCCACAGGAATTCCTTCTTCTTGCAGTACCTTTAAAACGCCCAGATGCGCAAAGCCGCGGGCGCCACCGCCTCCTAACGCCCAGGCCAGTTTTACTCTGGGTTGCATCATTGGATCTTCCCCCCTTTAAATCAGTATACCATGAGCTGAGGCCGGCTCAAAGGGGGCGCCTCGCCTAAGCTTTTTCCGTTGTAATCATTGCGCGGATGCCAATACAAGATCGTGTTTTAACTTAAATTAGGCGATCAAGATATGAGCAAAGGACAGCGCGAAAAACCCTACCTTAACCCCCGGCCGCGACTATCAGGTCTTCTTTCCCTTTTTGCGTGGGGATATACTGCTCCCGTTGGGGTTTATTCTCTTCCGCATCCTTTTCGCCGACCCACTCCCGATCTAAGGAGAGTCGGATCACTTCTTCAATCCGGCGGACCGGAATAATCTGGATCTCCGTTTCTTCCCCAAAGCCATCCTGCCAGTTCTCCGCCGGAATTACCACTCGTTTCGCCCCGGCTTCCTTGGCCGCTTTGAGCTTTGGAATAATCCCCCCGACCGGCATCACCGACCCTAAAATTGAAACTTCGCCCGTCAACGCCGTTAAATTATCCACCGGCGTCCCGGTGATCGCCGAATAGATGACCGTGACCAGAGCGATCCCGGCCGAGGGTCCATCCAGCGGAATTCCCCCTGGGAAATTAATATGCAAGTCGTAATTGGCACAGTCGATCCCGAAATGTTTTTTTAAAACCGTTAACACATTTTCCACCGAACCCCGGGCGGTACTTTTACGCCGGATGGTTCGCCCGTATTCCCCCATCTCTTCTTCATCGATCACGCCGGTGGTGATCACCCGCCCTTTGCCTTCCGCCACCGGAATAGCGGTGGCTTCCAGTTCCACAATCATCCCCAGGTTTGGCCCATAAACCGCCAACCCATTAGCGTAACCCACCTGTGGATGGGGGGGGACTTTTTTGTTCGGACAGGGCGTATACTGCCCACTATTGACCACCCATTCGATCTCTTTCTGCCGGATCACCTTCCGGCCTTCGGTAAAGGCCAAACCGGCCGCAATCTGCACCATGTTGACACTATCCCGTCCGTTATGGGCATATCTCCCAATCAGCTCCAGTCCTCCCTTTTCCAAGATAAACCCAATCTTATCGGCCGCATTCTGCGCGATCTGTTTAATCTCGCCGGGGGTAAGGGCCCGGAAAAAAATCTCCACGCACCGGGATCGGATCGCCGGCGGGATCTCATGGGGTTGGCGGGTGGTTGCGCCGATTAACCGGAAATCGGCCGGGAGTCCGTTCCGGAAAATATCATGAATATGGGAAGGAATATTATGATCTTCCGAACTATAATAAGCGCTTTCAAAAAAAACTTTCCGGTCTTCCAAGACTTTCAGCAGTTTATTCATTTGAAAAGGATGGAGTTCGCCGATCTCGTCAATAAAGAGGATTCCCCCGTGGGCTTTAGTGACCGCCCCCGGCTTGGGCTGGGGAATCCCGGCGATCCCTAAGGGGCCCGCCCCTTGATAAATCGGATCATGGACCGACCCGATCAATGGATCAGCGATCCCCCGTTCGTCAAAACGGGCGGTCGTCGCATCGATCTCAATGAATTTGGCATTACCCTTCAGGGGAGATAAAGGATTTTGCTTCGCTTCTTCCAAAACCACCCGGGCGGCGGCGGTCTTCCCAACTCCCGGCGGCCCGTACAACAAGATATGCTGCGGATTAGGACCGCAAAGGGCGGCCCGTAACGCCTTTAGTCCCTCCTCTTGTCCGATAATCTCTGCAAAATTGCTTGGCCGGGTCTTTTCCGCCAGCGGTTCGGTCAGCGAGATCCGGCGTAAGCGTTCCAATTTTTCCACTTCTTTTTTGGCTTCCCGGTCCACCGCCACCTTTGTTCCTTGTTGAGCGCGGAGGAGATTCCAAAAATACAAACCGATGACGATGGCAAAAAAAAGGTTGATCAAACCAATAATGTTTCCGGCATAGTTCATCTATTTTTCCTCCCCATGACCTGCTTTCTTCCGTTTATTATCTCCATTGACGCAATTTTCATGAGTATTTCCCCAAAAAAAACCCGCTGGCAAGCGGGTTTAAAAACGGTTTTAAGCTGATTCTTCCTTTTTCTTCTTACGCTGTTCCGCGCTGGTCGAAAGGAGCGGCTCCTTATCCTCCTCCACCATTTCCCGGGTAATAACGCATTTTTTCACATCCGTGCGGGAAGGAATTTCGTACATCACATCCAAGAGTAACTTTTCGATGATCGCCCGTAACCCACGGGCGCCCGAATTCCGTTTCATGGTTTGGACGGCGATTGCTTCCAGCGAATCGGCGGTAAATTCCAATTCTACCCCGTCCAACTCCATCATCTTCTTGAACTGCTTAATCAGGGCGTTCTTGGGTTCGGTCAAGATTCGAATCAACGCCGCTTCATCCAAAGCATCCAAAGAGACAATGATTGGTAAACGGCCGACAAATTCCGGGATCATACCATACTTCAACAGATCCTCCGGCATCACTTGACGGAGAATCTCCCCGATTGGTTTTTCCTGTTTGGACTGGATTTGGGCACCAAAACCCATGGTTTTCTTCCCCACCCGGCTTTCAATGATCTTTTCTAACCCATCGAAAGCTCCGCCACAGATAAAGAGGATGTTGGTGGTATCCAACTGGATAAATTCTTGGTGGGGGTGTTTCCGGCCACCCTGGGGTGGAACGGAGGCTACTGTTCCCTCTAAGATCTTTAATAAAGCTTGTTGAACCCCTTCGCCGGATACATCCCGGGTAATTGAGGGATTTTCCGTTTTACGGGCAATTTTGTCGACCTCATCAATATAGATAATACCCTTCTCTGCCTTTTCCACATCATAGTCGGCCGCCTGGATCAGTTTCAAGAGGATATTTTCAACATCTTCACCCACATAACCGGCTTCCGTCAACGAGGTGGCGTCAGCAATCGCAAAGGGTACATTCAAGATCTTCGCCAGGGTCTGCGCGAGGAGCGTTTTGCCGCTTCCCGTTGGCCCCATGATCAGAATATTACTTTTTTGCAGTTCCACATCATCAAACATACCCTCGGCGTTAATCCGTTTATAGTGGTTGTAAACGGCAACGGAAAGCGTCTTCTTCGCATCTTCTTGCCCAATGACATATTGATCAAGGATTGCCTTAATCTCCACTGGCTTGGGGATGTTTTCCAAATCAAAGGAGGTGTCGTCGGTTAGCTCTTCATCAATGATCTCATTGCAGAGTTCGATACATTCGTCGCAAATATAGACCCCGGGTCCGGCGATTAATTTCTTGACCTGTTCTTGTGCCTTTCCACAGAAGGAACACTTTAACTGTCCTTTGTCATCGCCGAATTTAAACATCTCACCACCTCTTTCCTTGGAAAGCTATTTTTTCGCTCTTTTGTCAATAATTTCGTCGATAATGCCGTAAGCTTGGGCTTCCTGAGCGCTCATCCAATAATTCCGGTCAACGTCACGGGTAATTTTTTCGAGAGGCTGACCGGTATGGTGGGCGATAATACCATTGGTCACTTCCCGCAAGCGCAGGATCTCCCGAGCTTGAATCTCGATATCGGCCGCCTGCCCCTCGGCGCCCCCTAAAGGTTGATGGATCATCACCCGTGAGTTGGGCAAAGCATACCGTTTACCGGTAGCGCCCGCACACAACAATAGCGCGGCCATACTGGCGGCAAAACCAACACAAATGGTGGAAACTTGCGGTTTAATATACTGCATCGCGTCGTAAATAGCCAATCCGGAATAGATTACCCCGCCGGGACTATTAATATACACGGATATATCTTTATCCGGATCTTCGCTCTCCAGGTAAATTAGCTGGGCAACGACTAAATTGGCCATAGTGTCGTCGATCGGACCACCAATAAAGATAATCCGCTCCTTTAGCAAACGGGAGAAAATATCATAAGCCCGTTCCCCACGATTGGTTTGTTCAACTACCATAGGGACTAAACTCATTCTGCTTTCACCTCTTCCTCTTTTTCATCAGCCGTGGCTGCCGGAGCGCCCGCACTTTTCCCGGCCGCCAAGTCGACAATTAGCTTAACAGTCTTCTCCCGCTCCAGGGAGGACTGTACTCTTCCGATGAAATCAAGGTTCTTCCCCTTCAGTACTTCTTCTTTGGCCGCGGGAGGATAAAATTGAAGTAAATACTGGACTCTCTCTTTAAGTTCGTCCTCACTAACCGTAATTCCTTCCGCTTTTGTAATTGCCGAAAGAACCAAATCGGTCTTTACCCGTTGCTCGGCCTGCGGTCGTAACTCCGCTCGCATCTTTTCTAGGGTTTGCCCGGTTTGTTGTAAATACTCCTCAAATTTTAACCCTCTTGCTTCCAGATCATGTTCCAGATGATGGATTAAATGTTCCAGTTCCCGGTCGACCAAAGTATCGCTCAGTTGTACCTTGCTCTCCTCCACCACTTTCTTGATTACTTCATCCTCAAATTTACGTTGGGCTTCTTTTTCTTTATATTCCTGAAGCCGCAACCGCTGGGCTTCTTTAAAGTCGTCGATGGTCTCGTATTCCCCTAAGCTCTTGGCAAATTCATCATCCAGGTCCGGCAATTCTTTGGTTTTTATTTCATGTAGTTTTACCTTAAAGACTACTTCTTGACCAGCCAGTTCTTTTTGATGGTAGTCTTCCGGGAAGGTCAGGTTCAACTCCCGTTCCTCCTCGGGGGCCATCCCAATAAGGCCGTCTTCAAAGCCGGGGATAAACCGGCCAGCGCCCACTTCTATAGTATATCCTTGAGCGGCGCCTCCGGGGAATGCTTTTTGGTTTAAATATCCCTCAAAATCAATAACAGCAAAATCGCCTTTTTCCAGAATCTGTTTATCGCTGGCCACCAGCTCGGCATGGCGTTGTTGGACCGCTTTTAACTCCGCTTCCACCTCTTCGTCGGTGACCACCGGTTGCTCTTTTTCCGCCTTCACTTCTTTATAGGCGCCAAGCTCAACTTCGGGCAATACTTCCACTTCCGCCTGGAAAACAAAGGGCTTCCCTTCTTCGATTTCCCCGTCAAAGTCGACCTTGGGATTATCCACCGGTTCTAGTTTATGTTCACGTACTGCTTCATAATAACCTTTTGTCACTAATATTTCCACCGCATCCTGATATAAGACTTCTTTCCCAAATTGTTGTTCCAGAACAAAGCGGGGGGTCTTCCCTTTCCGGAAGCCCGGTATACTAACCTGCTTGACCACTTTTTTATAAGCTTGGGTAAAAGCAGTGGCCACTTCCTCCGGACTGGCCTCTAGCTTAAGTAAAACACGGTTATGCTCCAGTTTTTCCAGGTTTGACTGCATGTTCTTCCACCTTACCTCTCATCTTATAAATTAACAGATTATGGTTAGTATAACCATAAATACAAATAACCTCCATGGCAATGAGGAGCCGATAAAACCCCAGGTTTTATCGGCTC
>DUQR01000043.1 GCA_012837715.1 Bacillota bacterium
GTGCAACAGGCGCAACCGGTCCGGCGGGCGCAGTGGGCGCAACGGGCGCGACCGGTCCGACCGGACCAGGAGCGCCGGAAACCTTTGCCTATATCTATAATATAGGAACAGTTGAGGAGATTCCCGTCGATGGAATGGTACCGTTTAGCAACAATGGCCTAATTGTTGGTGGCATCGCCCATCAGCCAGGCAGTACGGATATCCTCATCAGCGAAACCGGGGTTTATGAAATCACTTTTATGGTGCAGGCGGACCGGGTTAATCAATTTGCGGTCTTCCTGGACGATAGTCTAGTACCGGGCACAATTTACAGTGTTGGAGCCGCTAATATCCAAAATACTGGGCGCGTGCTTCTCTCCGTAACAGCACCGGCGTTAATTACAATCCGGAACCACACCTCTTTCAGCCCGGTTACCTTAGAAACAGAAATTGGAGGAACCCAAGATCAGGTTAATGCGGCGGTTCTGATCCGTAGAATTAGCTAGGATAGACCCTGGTTAACGAAGACCGAGGAATTACACCTCTGAAGCGGCGTAATTCCTCCTTTTATCCTACAAATATGGGCTTTTTGCGTTGTGCTTTGCATTAGCGGTCCCAATCCACGATATTGATCACCGAATTCAGGTTGAACACGAACGGTCTTAAACTCCTATAAAGACGGTCACAACGGAAAAAGTTTGAATCAATGCTTAGTTTCTTAAAGGGAGGGATCCTCATGAAACAACTCCGTTTTCATCTTTTAGGCCTGGCTCATTTACCGACCAATAAAGCCAATTCGGCTTGCGCGTACACCCAAAAAATTGTCAAGCTGGCGCGGATGTTGAAAAGTTATGGGCATCAAGTCTACTTTTACGGGGTGGAAGGCTCCGATTTGGAATGTGATGAACTAATCCAAGTTTCCAGCCGGGAGATCCTGGAGAAAACTTACGGGCAATACGATAAAAGCAAGGAATTCTTTAAACACCACCCCCAGGATTTGGCCCATCAAACCTTTAATGCCAATGCGACTAAAGAGATTTTAGCCCGGAAACGAGAGCAGGATTTTCTCCTTTGCCCGATGGGCAATTACCAACAGCCCATCGCCCAGGCCGTTAACCTAATGACCGTTGAATCGGGGATTGGCTATACGGGTGTTTTTTCCCAGTTCCGGGTTTTCGAGTCCTATGCTTGGATGCATTATATCTATGGGCTATTAAAACAGGATGATGGTGGTTGGTATGATGCGGTAATTCCCAACTATTTTGAGGTCACCGATTTTCCTTTCGAAGAGAAAAAAGAGGATTATTTGCTCTATTTCGGCCGAATTATCTGGCGCAAAGGGGTACAAGTTGCTTCTGATGTCGCGAAGGCCACCGGCAATTTGTTGTATGTCGTCGGCCAGGGTTCGCTGGATAATCCCCAGGAAGGTCTGGCGTTGGGTAGGGAAAAGCATCTTCGGTACCGGCCGGCGGTTGGCCCGGAAGAAAGGGCCCAGCTGCTGGGAAAGGCGAAAGCCGTTTTAATGCCGACCTTTTATTTAGAGCCTTTCGGCGGGGTGAATGTGGAGGCGCAACTCTGTGGCACACCGGTGATCACCAGTGACTGGGGGGCATTTCCCGAAACTGTGCTCCATGGTGTTACCGGGTACCGCTGCCGGGTTTTCGAGGAATTTTGCTGGGCAGTGAAGAATATCCACCGGATCCGACCGGCCGCCTGTCGGGCGTGGGCGGAGAAAAACTATTCCCTGGAAAGAGTAGGGCGGATGTATGAAGAATACTTCCAACGGGTGCACCGGATCTTTGGCCAAGGTTGGTACGAAGCTAATGACGAACGGCGGGAGCTAGATTGGCTTTACCGGTATTATCCGAGACAGGAAACGGAGGAGAAGCGTCCGGAGCCGGTTATAAAGAACAGGAGGTCTAAAGCCGGTAAAGAATCTGAAGCAGTTTCTAAGGATAATTCTGAATAATTTTACTAATTATTGGCACCATGTTTACTGGCGTCTGAGTTTATATAACTACGGGCGGAAATTCATTTAATCAATATAAATATAATCCAAAATAATAAAGAAGTTATCTCTAATATTCTCATTTTTGGGGATCGGCGGTACTGAGCAAGTGATAGGCTTCTGGTCCCCTTTATTATAAAAAAGTTGTAAGACGCTTCTGGTCAGGATGGAGGAATTGTAACGGGAATAGACGTAAATCATGAGATGGGATTTAACGGATATAAAGGAAAACACGTTTAATAAGTGATAATTACTTAAGGTTTTTAGGAACATTAATTAATAATGACTTATCCAATTCAGCATGATCAACTCTTGAATTATACGTGTTGATTAAATTACGCATGCCTTTCGCTAGTTGTTTCCCATTAAAAAATACTAATTCTTCAACGTTTTGTGAAACAAAAGACTCAATTGACTCCACAGCAATTTTTCCACTCGCTTTATTTTCAGCATCATATCGAGTACCGGATAGTTTACTCTCTGGGACTAAGAGAAAGACTCTATACCCTTCTTGTAAATTTTTAAGACACTTATCAAAAACTGGAGGCATTGGCGCGACCGTAACATGAAACACGGTGTCTTCGACGACAAAATCACCGGGCCTTCCTAATTGATCGTCTGCAGTGCTATAAGATTCATTACTTATTGTTTTTTTGGAAATCGCAACTGTAATTTTGCGCCAACTAGATGTTGAGCGACAGGCCCTTCCTTACCGGTCTCTCTTGCTACTTCTAATAGGTCACTTATTAGTTGTCTTGTTGTCTTTGATGGGTCAAAGGCAAAATAAATTCTTTGCCGGTTATGGTATTCTCTGACTTTATCTACTAAGAACAACTGAAGTTTTTCAAGAATTATAACCCGTTCCTCTTCGGACACCTCTTTTATCCGACTTTTATTTAAAGCTTTTAGCATTTTATTAATATCGCCTGGGGCGCCTCTATTTGTGCGTCCGCCTTCTTTTGAAAATGGTCTTGTTTCCCCGAATCGTTCTAATATTCTAGCGACAGCTGCGCCACTAGCGCCTTTTATTTGGGCGCCACCAGCTGCTAGGTGCGAATTAATATCAAGATTAAAATCTTCTTTAAGAGTTTCTAAAACTACGAGGGCTGCACAGATCGTTCCTTTAGCTACTCCACCACTGGCTTTATGCACTTTGAGCCGACTGTACCAATCCTTAAATAAATTAAATGTTTCCTCGAGCACAGACACAGTTTACACCATCCTTTACTTACATACACGCAAAGGCTTATTTCTGATAAGTTCATTTACTACTGGGTTAAGATAATACTTCGCGATCCACTCAATAACGGGGACGCAGACCGCATCGCCAAAACCGAATAAAGCTTGATTTTGGGAAACGGTAATATTGTAATCATCGGCACCCATCAACCGAGCGCATTCTTTAGGTGTTAAAAGGCGAACCTGATATCCACCTTTTCCCGCTTTGAATAGAATTTGCCGTCCACTACCTCCACGAGGTGTGCGTAGACAACCAGCAATTCCGTCGGTACGAAGTTCAGCCATAGATTTTCCATTTCTTACACGTCGAAAAACTGTTCCGTAAGAATACTTTTCTCCATGAATCATTTTTTCAGCTATTTCCCGATGCTTTTCACTCATCTGGTTTAGTAAATATTCAGAGCGTTTTCTATTCCACCAAAGGAGTGAGTCCTCAGGCAGGTTTTCGAGAATTTCTTGAAGGGATGTTTTAAGATTTGGAAGAGCAGGTAAATGACGGATGTTCCATCTGATTTCAGGGTGCTCTAAAATATAATTACATAAAGATATTGGGCGAAGATCACTTTCATAGAATTGAAGTTGCTCTTTAATACCCCAAACATCCAAATCGTTAAGAACGCCAATCACAAATAGACGTTGTCTACTTTGAGGAACAAAATGTGAGGCGTCGATGATAAAAGTGTCCACATTATAACCAAGTTCGTTTAAGGCGAGAAGGATTTTTTTAAAATCAGCGCCACCATGAGATGATAAAAGACCCGTGACATTTTCCAAAAGAATAATTGGTGGTTTTCGAGTCCCCATTTCTTCGATAATTCTAGCGAATCCCCAGAAGGCCGAAGAGTGTCGACCATTTAATCCTTTTCGCGCTCCGGCCAATGAAAGATCATTACAAGGGAATGAGGCCGTAGCTAAAGTGACGAAAGGAATATCATCACCCTTTAAATTATGTATATCATCTAATATAAAATGTTTGTGAGCATCTGTAAAATGTCCTTCATACATCTCTTTTTTTTGAGGGTCAATATCATTAGCGATAGCAATAGACCATCCTTGCCTTTCAAGGCCCATCCGCATAAGACCGATGCCAGCGAAAAACTCGGCGAAACTTTTATTTGCTATGCGTTTTAGGGATTTCTGCGGAGAACGGTTATTTAACACTTCAATAGCCATGTTTACACATCCTTCCAGGTTATTTCTAATATCACTTTCCCAAAAGCGTAAAACTGTCCATCCCATAGAAGACAGTTTCGAAGTGATTTGACAATCTCTTTCCATATTACGGCGGATCTTGTTTAACCAGTAACTTCGAGTTGAGGTTTTTTGAAATTGATCCTCCAGGGATGATAGTTCTCGCTTTTCCCATTGACCTCCATGCAAGAAATCTCCATCTATAAAAATAGCAACTTTTTTAGAATTAAAAACAATATCAGGTTTCCCTAAAATATTCGCGGGACAGACTCTATAGCGAAGACCCCTTGCCCATAAAGCTTTTCTAAAAATAAGTTCAGGTGTTGTATTTTTCGACCCTACTTTAGTCATGTTAAATAATCCTCCTTCACAGATATTTCGACGTTTGTCAAAAAAATACCTGTAAGGAAGAACAATCAAAAACAACCAAACATACGTTCCCTAATATAGTTTACAATAAATAGACTAAAAAGC
Organism: Bacillota bacterium; assembly: GCA_012837715.1. Taxonomy (GTDB): domain Bacteria; phylum Bacillota; class UBA4882; order UBA10575; family UBA10575; genus Capillibacterium. Next base: position 4,892 of record DUQR01000043.1, read on the forward strand.
AAGTCCATTTTGTTTACTTTCTTTTATTTGTTAAAACCCAAAAAGGCCGATTTTCTAGAGAAACCGGATCGGCTGGACCGGATGGCCAAAACGGCCTGCGTTGTCCCCACGCCGGAGGCGCTAAGCGGAGTTGGGATATTACGGCGCTGAGCACCGCCCTTGATTAGACACAATCCGCCATCTTTTGCACTTCTTCTCCTGTTTTGATATTCCAGATCACGATTGCCTCTTCGTCAATGATCGCGATGGTTGGGGTTTTCTCTTCATCCTTGGGTAAAGTTGGGCTCCCGGGGTTTAAGTAGATGATCCCGTTCTCCTTTGTCAGGCTGGGTAAATGGGTGTGGCCGGAGATAATGAGGTTATAAAGCTTTTTTGTTTGGGCGGGTAACAGGTTGTGGTGGCCATGGTGGACGAGAATCCGCCACTGTTCAGTAAAGATATGAGCATAGGGCGATTCCAACGGGTAATCCAAGATCATCTGGTCAACTTCAGTATCACAATTTCCCCGAATGAAAATAATGGGTTTTTCGAGGGCGTTAAAGATTGAACATAATTCATCCGGATTATATCCTTCAGGTAGCGGGTTACGCGGGCCGTGGTACAAGAGATCTCCACAGTGGATAATCAAGTCGGTTTGGGACAAATAGTTGTTGTAGGCCTGTTGCCAGGCGCTAATTGAACCATGGGTATCACTGATGACTCCAATCCGCATCAAAATCACTCCTCTGTTTTTTACATAGAAATTCATGGGGACTCACCCGACCTCGGCATTTTCAGCACTGCGCTTAAGTTGGCGGTAGTCGGCGTGAACAACCAATTTTAGCGCCGCCGAGGCTTCTCGTCCACCGGGCATTAGTTTTCATCACTTCTGTGTGCGTACGGTAGCCAGCGTGGGCCACGACCTAGCTTTACCTCTTGGACATCATTTTACCCCAAAAAAATCCAACCGGCCATCTTTCCTTCCCACCATCTGAGAGATATTTCTATGCTTTTTGTTGGAACCCTTCTTTCCTTCTCCCGGCGTCTGCCGGTTTCTCCAGCACAAACTTTTAACCTCCCAGTCTTAATGGGGCGGCGGCCTGAAGCTGACCTTTTTGATCCGCCACGGGCGGAAGGATCTTCTCGGTTGCGCACGGCGGTTTCGCGCGGAAAGGTTGACAAGTTCCGACGGTTGCAGGAGAATAAAGGGGAAGTGGGCATGGGGGGTACCCAACATTAGCGACTTGCTTTAGCATTGTTAAAGAAAGGAAGGATCGGTAAATGCCTAAGGAAATCAACCGGGAAGTTGCCTTAGCTCTTTTTAAAGAGTATAACCAGGATGAAAGTTTGTTCCGGCATGCTTTGTCGGTCGAAGCGGTGATGCGCCATTTTGCGGTCCTTTTTGGTGAGGATGAAGAGAAATGGGGGATCATCGGTCTCATCCATGACCTGGATTACGAGCGTTATCCCGACCAACATTGTGTCAAAGTGAAAGAGATCTTGACCAACGAAGGTTGGCCGGAGGATTATATCCACGCCGTGCAAAGCCATGGCTGGGGGCTCTGTTCTGATGTGGAGCCGGTCGAACGGATGGAAAATGTGCTCTACACCATCGATGAGTTAACCGGCTTGATTACGGCGGCGGCTTTGGTCCGGCCGAGTAAGAGCGTTCTGGATCTGGAAGTAAAATCGGTCAAAAAGAAATGGAAGGATAAAGCCTTTGCCGCCGGGGTTAACCGGGAGGTGATTATCAAAGGGGCGGAACGCTTGGGCATGCCCCTGGAAGAGATCATCAAGGAGACCATTGCCGGGATGCGGAAGGTGGCGGCCGAGATTGGTCTGGAAGGGAATTTGTGAAGAACCAACAACATACGGATAGGGATTTCGAAGAGAACTTTGGCCTCAGAACCAAGGTTCTTTTTTTTTATAAGAGATTAGTCCTTTATTACCGGATCAGGCAATCGAAACAAAAGGTTACCTCTACATAAAACCCAACACCGGGATGAACTTTGCGGAAAGGCTTGCCGGTTTCATGATCAAGATGTTATTCTAATACTAAGGATTTGTAAAATTTGTTTACAAGGCATGAAAACCGGTGGAAAGGAATATTTCAGTAGGAGGGGAAAGAATGGATTTCCAGCTGAAACCAGGTCTGTTGTTAGGAGCAGCGACGGCCGCGACTCAGATCGAAGGCGGTGATTTGGGTCACAACTGGAATGACTGGTACCGTCGGGGTCGGATCAAAGACGGTTCCGATCCGGCCAGGGCTAATGATCATTACCACCGTTGGCGGGAAGATGCGGATTTAATGGCTTCTTTAGGCTTACAAGTCTACCGGTTCGGGATTGAGTGGGCCCGAATCTGTCCCACCCCGGATCGGGTTGATGAAGACGCCATCGCCCATTATCGCGAAGAGATGAGTTACCTTCGGGGAAAGGGGATCAAGTTACTCCTTACCATTCACCATTTTACCAACCCCCTCTGGTTTGAGGAAAAAGGCGGTTTTTTAAGAAAAGAGAACCTCCATTTTTTTCTGGACTTTACAGCCCTTGTGGTCCGTTCCTTTGGCGATCTTGTGGCGGAGTATATCACCATCAATGAGCCAAATGTGTACGCCACCAATTCTTATTATTTTGGGGACTGGCCTCCTGGCGAAAAATCCTTTTCCAAGGCGTTGACGATCATGGCGAATCTGGCTTATTGTCATCTCCGGGCCTATGCGCTGATCCACGAGATTCGCCGGGAAATGGGTTACCACGATACCAAGGTCAGTTTTGCCCATCACCTTCGCGTCTTTGACCCGGAGAAACCGGGAAATCTACGCCATCGGGTTTATGCTAAACTTTTGGACCACTTTTTTCAGGGGTTGATCACGCAAGCCCTCTTTTTTGGTAAATTCAATTGGCCCCTCAAAGCACCAGGCCCGATTGAACCGGGAGAATACGCCGATTTTATCGGTTTAAATTATTATACCCGCACCACAGTTTCCCGGTTTAACGATGGCGTACGGGCCGGAGCGCCCAAAAACGATTTGGGCTGGGAAATATATCCGGAAGGCTTGATCCTGTGCGCGCAAAGACTCTACAGTCTTCTGAAACGGCCGATTTATATCACTGAAAATGGGACCTGTGATAATCAGGATGCTTTCCGTTGCCGTTACCTATATGACCACCTTAAGGTGATCTGCGCGTCCGCCTTGCCTATTGAACGGTATTATCACTGGTGTTTTTGTGATAATTTTGAGTGGATCGAAGGGGAAAGCGCCCGTTTCGGCCTTGTCCACGTGGATTATCCCACCCAGCAACGGACAGTCAAAAAAGCGGGTGCTTTTTTTGCCGCGCTAATCAGGGAAGGCGGGGTAAGCCAGGAACTCTATGCTGAATACGTTAAAGAAGAGCAATATCATAAATAAGTTTTAGTGTGGAATCCGTCGTTCGGCCCATCCACGGAAGAAATGCTTGGACCGGATGGGGGAGCAAAGGGAAGGAGGTTCGGCCTTTGATCTCAGCGCGAGATAATGTTTTCCGGTTGGATACGGAGAACACTTCGTATCTATTTAGGGTGACCAAATTTGGTCATCTGGAGCATCTTTATTACGGACCACTGTTGGCGCCGGAGGAGTCGATCGAGGTCTTAGCGCAAAAACGTGTCATCTCAATGGGGAACAATGTGGTTTATGATGAAACGGATGAATCATACTCTCTGGACCAGATCTATCTGGAATGGTCCGATAACGGGCGGGGTGATTATCGCCAAAGCCCTACGGAGCTTAAAATGCCCGATTCTACTTTTGTCAGTGATTTTGTCTATGTGTCCCATCAGATTACCGACGGTTCGGTCCCCATGTATACCCTGCCCTCGGCTTACGGGGGTGATCAGACGTTGGTCCTCACTATGCAGGATACGACCTTAGCCGTCACGCTTTCCCTCTATTATACCGTCTTTGTGCAAGCCAATGTCATTACCCGGCGGGCGGTCTTGACCAATGAAAGCCCGGATCCGCTGGTGATCCGTCGGATGATGAGCATGATGGTGGACCTGCCCGATGAGCATTTTTACCTTTACACCCTGGATGGGAAGTGGATTAAAGAAGCCCATCTGCACCGTCGGCCGGTGGAGTACGGGATGATGACGAACGCTTCAACCACCGGCGCTAGTAGCAACCGGCATAATCCCGCTTTTATGCTTGCCGCGGCTGCGGCCACGGAGGAGAACGGTCATGTCTATGGCTTTAACCTAATTTACAGCGGGAACCATGCTAGCTATGTGGAGAAGAGTGGATGGGACATGGTCCGGGTTTTGGTGGGGATCAATCCCCACTGCTTTGAGTGGAACTTGGCGCCGGGGGAAAGCTTTGAGACGCCCGAAGCCGTAATGACCTTCAGTAATCAGGGCTTTAACGGTATGAGCCGGAACATGCATTCTTTTGTCAACGAACATATTGTCCGGGGTAACTGGAAGCAGCGGGAGCGTCCCGTGTTGATCAATAGCTGGGAGGCTTATTACTTTGATTATGATGAAGGCAAGCTGATCCAGTTGGCGAAAAAAGCGAAGGATCTCGGAATCGAGCTTTTTGTTCTCGATGACGGCTGGTTCGGCGCACGCAACAATGACCAGGCAGCCCTGGGGGATTATACCGTCAACAAAAAGAAGTTTCCCCGTGGCCTTAAGGTCTTTGCCGATCAGCTGCGGGAGCTTGGTTTGGAATTCGGCTTGTGGGTGGAGCCGGAGATGGTTAACCCCGACAGTGACCTCTTTCGGGAACACCCCGCCTACGCCGTCCGGCATCCGATGAAGAAGCCGGTCTTGGGCCGGAACCAGTTGGTCCTGGATCTTTGCCAAAAGGAGGTTCGGGATTACATTGTCGAGCAGGTCAGCCAGATCCTTGATGAAGCAAAGGTAAGTTACGTTAAGTGGGATATGAACCGTCATATCGCGGAAGCCTGCTCGGCCGCCCTTACCCACCAGGGGGAGTTTTACCACCGGTATATTATAGGCCTTTACGAGGTGCTGTCCCGGATTTTCCGTCCCCGGCCGGAGATTTTGCTTGAAAGCTGCTCCAGCGGGGGAAACCGTTTTGACCTGGGTATGCTCTGCTTTAGTCCGCAGATTTGGACCTCCGATGATACGGATCCGATCGAACGGTTAAAGATCCAATCCGGGCTCTCCTACTTTTATCCGCTGTCAACGATGGGCGCCCATGTCTCCCAATCCCCGAACCAGCAAACTTTACGGGCCACCCCGCTCTCCACCCGCTTTAATGTGGCCTGCTTTGGCTGTCTCGGGTATGAGTTGGATTTAAAATATCTGACGCCTGAGGAGAAGAAGGAGATTAAAGCGCAGATCGCTTTTTATAAAAAATACCGCCGGCTCTTCCAATATGGCGTCTTTTCCCGGCTCCCGGTGGTGAAGGAAAACCAGGTAATCTGGCAATGTATCAGCGCAGAGCAGAACATGGCGGCGACCGGATTTTTCCAGACCTTGGCTCAAGCGGCGGAAAGCGAGGACCGGTTGACCGTCAAGGGCTTGAAAGCCGGAAAATATGTAGTGCGCAGCCGGCCTCAACGTTTGGCTTTATCCCGTTTTGGCGGGCTGGTCAACCATATTTCCCCGGTTGAACTTAATCCCGACGGTTTTCTGTTGCGCCAAGCCAATCGTTACTACAGTCTGCCCTCTTGTCTTGAAGAGTATCAATGTTCGGCGGCGGCTTTAAGCTTTGGGATTCCCTTGAATAATCAATTCACCGGGACCGGTTATAACCAAAACGTGCGGATGCTTGGTGATTTTGGGTCTACTTTATACATTACCGAAGAATTAAAGCGTGAGGGGGAGGAGAATGCGTAACCTGAACCAAACCAACCGGTATTTCTTTGGATTAGGCACGGTCGGCCGGGATATGCTCTATGCCCTGGTAAGCATGTATCTTTCGATTTATCTGACGGAAATCCTGAATCTTTCCGATGCCACCATGCTCTGGATGACCGGCGTTTTGACGGTCTTGCGTATCTTTGATGCGGTGAATGATCCTTTTATGGGCTATCTGGTGGACAACACCCATTCCCGGTATGGGAAATTCAAACCTTGGATCGCCATTGGTGGTGTCTTTGGCGGGATCCTGACGATCTTACTCTTTACCGACTTAGGTCTTACGGGACCGGCCTTTGTGGTTAGCTTCGGCCTTTTTTACCTTCTGTGGGATTTTGCCTACGGCGCCAATGATATTGCCTACTGGTCAATGCTCCCCACCCTCACCATCGACCAGAAAGAACGGGAAAAAATCGGCTCCTTCGCCCGGATCTGTGCTAATGTCGGATTGTATCTGGTGGTGGTTGGGATTATCCCCGTTACCAATGGCCTGGGCGGTGATAAAAAGGCTTGGTTTTTCTTCTCCATTATTGTTACCTTGCTCACCTGGGCCTTTTTGCTCTTCACGTTACTTGGGGTGAAAGAGAAGCGGGATCTGTACAAAAAAGAGACCAGAACTTCTCTGCAACAATTGATTATCGTCATTTTCCGCAATGACCAACTGCTCTACACGGCGCTGGCCATGGCCCTTTTTATGATCGGCTACTGTACCACCACCAGCTTTGGTGTTTACTATTTTAAATACGCCTACAAAAATGAAAACATGTATGCGGTTTTCGCCGCCATCCTCGGCGTTTCCCAGCTTTTGGCCTTGTCGATCTTTAATTTGTTTTCCAAGAAATATACCCGGAAACAGCTGTATACCTTTGCCACCATCTTGGTGGTCCTGGGTTATCTCATCTTCTTCTTTGCCCCGGAAAAGATGGGGTTCATCGGACCGGCCGGTGTCCTAATCTTCGTTGGGGAAGCCTTTATTCAATTGCTGATGCTGATGTTTCTGGCGGATACCGTCGAATACGGCCAATGGAAGCTGGGGCGGCGTAATGAGAGCATCACCTTCTCGGTGCAGCCTTTTATTAATAAGATCGGCGCCGCGCTGGCCAATGGGATCGTAATGGCCACAGCCGTGTTTTCCGGGATTAATGCGGCGGCTACTCCCGAAGAGGTTACGCCGGAAGGACTACTCCTGATGAAATCGGCCATGCTGATCCTGCCGCTCCTCTTTATTGTGGCCGGTTATCTAATTTACCGTTTTAAGTATAAGATTGACAAAGAGATGTTCGACCGGATGCTAGCCGATTTGGCCGCCCGGGGTGATTTAAAGATGGAAGCAGGTGAGACGATTGCTGACAATTGAGAGCCGGATCAAGGAGATCTATGCCCATCCGCTTGGCCGGGACCTGATTAAAAAGGTCCTCCACCAAAAGGGTTTAAGCGACCGGGTGATTACCAACCCCTTTGTTTCCCGGCTCAAACTGAAACAATTACCCTTCCTGACCCGGGGTTATGTGGACCAAAGCTTTTTGGCGACCTTGCTCCAGATCCTCAATAGTGAGCGGGAACGGCCCCGCCCAGCGGGGGACGCTCCGGTCCAGCCTGCCTGGTGGAAGGAAGCCGTCTTTTACCAGATTTATCCCCGGAGTTTTAAAGACAGCAACGGGGACGGGATTGGGGACCTCCGCGGGATCATCGAAAAATTGGACTATCTAAAAGAGCTGGGCGTGGATGCGATCTGGCTTTCTCCCGTTTATGACTCGCCCAATGACGACAATGGTTACGATATCCGTGATTACCACAAGATTATGACCGAGTTCGGGAGGATGGCTGATTTCGACCAATTACTGCGGGAGGTTCATGCCCGGGGGATGAAGCTCATTATGGATCTGGTCATTAACCATACTTCCGATGAGCATGAATGGTTCCAAAAAGCTTTAGCCGAACCCGACTCCAAGTACGGCAGTTACTACCTGTTCCGGGATACGCCCAATAACTGGACCTCCCTTTTTGGCGGCAGCGCGTGGAAGTATTGCCCGGAACGGAACCAATACGTGTTGCACCTTTTCTCCAAGAAACAGATCGATCTGAACTGGGAAAATCCGGAACTACGGGCGGAGATCATGGCCATGATCCGTTGGTGGTTGGAGAAAGGGGTCGATGGTTTCCGCATGGATGTGATCAATTTCATCTCCAAACGGGAAGGGTTGCCCGACGGGAATGAGAAGATCGGAGCGTTGATGGGGATTTACGGGGTGGAACATTATTTCTACGGCCCACGGCTCCATGAATATCTCCGGCAGATCAGGAAAGAGGCTTTTGCCCAGTATGGCGCCTTTGCGGTGGGTGAAACTCCGGGGATCGGTCTGGAAAGCGCAAAGTTACTTACCGCCGATTACCGGAAAGAGCTTGACCTGATTTTCTCCTTTGACCATCTGGATATGCCGGGCCGTGGTAAATTTGACGATTATCAATATGATCTTAATTACTATAAGGAATACATCATCTACTGGCTGGAGAACTACGGGAATCAGTGTTGGATGTCGCTCTTTTTTGAAAACCATGATCAACCACGGATGGTTTCGCGGGTTGATCCTGACCCCCAATACCGGATGGTAGTGGCCAAACTTTTGGCGACTATGTTGCTTACGCTCCCGGGCACGCCCTTTATCTACCAGGGTCAGGAGATTGCCATGATTAATAAGGATTTCCGGTCCATCGCCGAGCTTCGGGATATCGAGAGCCTCAATTTCTATGCCGAGTGGCGGAAAGAACTGGGCGACCACGAGGCTTTCCAGCGGGTATTAGTGGGTAGTAGGGACCACGCCCGGGCTCCCATGCAGTGGACAAAAGGCCAATACGCCGGTTTTTCCACGGTGGAGCCCTGGATCGGCGCGGATGCCGATTACCAACTCTGTAATGTCGAAGACCAGATGGCCGCGGCCGACTCGGTTTTCCATTACTACCGCCAACTGATCCAATGGCGAAAAACCCATCGGACGCTGATTTATGGGGAGATTACGTTCGTAAATAAAAAGGCCAAAGATCTTTTTACTTACTACCGCCGGGATGAGCAAGGGGTTTATTACGTGGAGTGTAACCTGAGCCGGAAAAAGAGGAAACGGAAAGGGCGGCGGTCTGACGGCGAGCGTTTGCTCGCCAACTATCCGGAGAGCGCTGCCGAGGAGCTCCGTCCCTATGAGGCTGCGGTCTGGAAACTGAAATAATCTTGTCGCTTGCGAGAATCCCGTTTCAAGCGTAAAGTTTAAGTTGGATGCGGAGCAAAGGAGGGTGTTTGTTGGTCCCGTTACGAGCAGGAATAATTGGTTGCGGTGGGATCGCGATGGCTAAGGAATTGCCGGCGATTAAAGAGACCGGATTGGTGGCGATGGTCGCTTTTTGCGATCCTAAGCTTGAAAGGGCAGCACAGGCCGCTAAGGAATATGGGAATAAAGAGGCCAAAACCTATACCGATTACCGGGAGCTGCTGGAAGAAAAGGGAATTGACCTTGTCTATGTTTGCACTCCTAACCGTTGGCACAGTGAGATCACGATCGCCGCTCTTCAGGCGGGGAAGCATGTGATGTGCGAAAAGCCGATGGCCATCAATGCCGCGGAAGCCAAAAAAATGGTGGAAGCGGCGAAAACCAATGACAAAGTGCTGACCATCGCCTATAATAATCGTTTTCGCCCCGATGCCCTCTACCTAAAGGAAGAATGCCAAAAGGGGACGCTTGGGGAGATCTATTTTGCCAAGGCCCGAGCCATCCGTCGCCGCGCCGTGCCTACCTGGGGTGTTTTTCTCGATAAAGAGCTGCAAGGGGGCGGACCGCTGATCGATATTGGTAGCCATGCCCTGGACTTGACCCTCTGGCTAATGGAGAATTATCGGCCCAAGTACGCAGTGGGCACGGTCTACCATAAACTGAAGAACCATATAAACACCGGTAACGCCTGGGGGGACTGGAATCCGGCGGAATTCACCGTTGAAGATAGCGCCTTTGGTTTTATCGTAATGGAAAATGGCGCCACGATTATCATTGAATCTAGCTGGGCATTGAACTCCCTCGAAGTCCTGGAGGCGGCGACGCTGTTATGCGGCACGAAAGCCGGCGCCGATATGTTTGACGGTCTGCGCTTCAATGGAGTGCGAAATAACCGTCCTTATGTGATGAAGCCCGATTTCAGTACCGGTGGCGTCGACTTTTATGAAGGGGCCGGCCGTAAGCCAGAGGTCTTGGAGCAACTATCCTTCCTCCATGCGGTCCTTGGTGAGGGTGAACTTATGGTCAAACCCGAGGAAGCGTTAGTGGTAACGGAAATTCTCGAGGCCATTTATGCGTCGGCAAAAAGCGGTCAACCGGTCTATTTTTCAGGATAACTCTAAACTGTCAGTTGGACAAAACACCTTGGGGACAGGATAGATAAGAAAGAAGAACCGCCTCCCATCGGGTAGGCGGTTCTTTTAAGTTCTCGAGCTGATTAGGGAATGACGGTTTATCGTAAAGCAGTGCTGGTTGGTTTAGATCGAAAGCTCATCGGCGAGACGATTCCAGTGTTGTTAAATCTGAAAAAGCTGCACAATGTCTTGGAAAAGGGGATTAATTAGAATTTGAGCAAAAAGGTTGGCGTAAATTTCTTCTCCGATCGCCTCCCACTCTGAGCCGGAGATTTGGCCGACGTTGATTCCTTCCTGTGGTGAAAAATCAGGGAAAATCGGTTTTTGCCCAGGATTGATCAAGCTCTGCTCGATCAGCATGGAAAACTCGACCGTTTCTCCCGTGTTAGGATCCGTATATTGCATGGTTTGGCTGGTTAACATGTTACGCCAAAAACCTTTTTGGTCGATATAGATTTTACTATTCATCTCCGTAACCGAAGTTGGCGCAGTAGCCGCCCCACCTTGGACGATAGCCGTCGTTATTAGGGACAGAAAATGATCGATTTGGTCATCAATATTATCGCGGAAGGCGATAAGTTCTTCTTCGGCAATCGGCCAAGTGGCCAAATCACCGTTGTTCTTAGCAATGGTGATAAACTGGGTGACTTTATCCTTGATTAAATTCCGGATGGCTGTATCCCCGAGCAGACCTTGTAAAAAGCGGTTTATTTCCTCAGGCGAAAAATCATCCTGATCCATCTGCAGAATTAGTTCTTTACAAGTAAGGCTTTTTTCTTCATTGTTTTCCATGACGGATCGTTTAACGCGCTGATCACCGGCAGTGATCTTATCCTGGTAATAATCGGCGTAATGTTCAAAAACCGCCATTTCCACTTGTTCCCAGGTTTTTTCGTCGGTTTCGAACAGCAAGGGGAGATAATCATTGATCTGGAATTGGAGATCAAAGAAATCTTGGGCTAACCGTTGGAGATCTCTCCATTCAAAATAGAAGGTTCTTTGCCCCAAGAAGACCGATTGGGCGGTTATTTTCTCCATATCGCAGTATAAAGCTAAATTACCACAGTTAACTCCCTTATAAAGGAGATTAAAACCAAAGAAATAACGGTGGTCCTTTTTATCTAGCTTTAAAATTATTTCGTAGGAAAGTTCATTGATGAGCTCATAAAGTTTTTGGTTTTCCGGATTGTCCGACTGAAGGATAATTGACGCCTTAGCTGCCAGTTCCTGGTATTCAAGGTCGTTTACCTTTTTCATGGCAGCAATCATTTGTTCATGGGGGGCTTTGGGCACACAACCGGTTAAGGAAGTGACCAGCATGAGACAGATGATGGCGAGTACGGTTAGTTTGGGATTAATCCCGGTAGGCTTGGCCATAAAATCTCTCCTTTTTCTTTTATTACAGCTCTGCAAAGAAAAATATGTCAACAAAAGTTAATTCGCTATTTTTACTCTATTTCCTTTAATTGTTAAGCATGTAAAAGAAGATATTTTTGGCGAGAAAAATCGAGCACTAAAAAAGTTCATTTTTCTTGACAAAGGAACGTGACCATGGTAATATATCTTTTGCAAGGCATTCCTCGATAGCTCAACGGTAGAGCACCCGGCTGTTAACCGGGTGGTTGTTGGTTCGAATCCAACTCGGGGAGCCATTTTTTTTAAAATAAAGATTGACAAGGCTTTGTCGATCAAATATAATCATAATAAGATAATATTCGATTTTTGTTTAGCGAAACGATGACTCCTAGACTATATATGGTCACTTGGTCTGGGATGAGTGAGTAGTGAAACCGGCGCTAAAGGTGTATTGCCTTTAGAACCGGTTTTTTTGTTTGCTGTTTGTTTTTAAGCCAAACTTGAGGAGGGATTTGTCTTGCGGAGAGGATTGAGACTAATTTTACCACTGCTGTTAGTGGTCTTGTTGGTGGGAACGGCATTAATGGCCGAACAGACCCATATGATTTATGTTACAATTCCTGAGTTTTTGGAACTGGAGTTATCAGCAACCTCTATTGATTTGGGTAGTTTTATGGTGAACGGTGTTTTGATGGATCGTATTGCCTCCACTGAGCCATTAGTGGTAAAATATCGTTGTAACCATACTTCGGGTTGGGAGTTGAAAGTATCGGCCAATGATTTTGTACATACGGCCCGTGCGGATGTTACGATCCCGGCGGCGTATTTAAGCTGGGGTAAGGACGCTGACGCCATCAATAATGTAATGGCCAACCACGAAAGTGTTGTGGAAACCGGAATGGATCCGGTGGATGCCTCGATCAATATTTATTATGCTATGGATTTACCGGAAAACAGTTTGGCTGGTGAATACAGCAGTACCGTAACATATACCCTTGTTGCGCTGTAATAGTTGTAATCAAATAAATTAGTAGAGGAAATCTTAACACAATGAAATTAACCTTCATTCATTGGCGGAAAATTCTTTTGCTCACCTTAATGGTGGGCTTTTTCGCCTTGCCGGGGCAAGCGAATAGTGTTATTGTGACTCCGCCTCGTTTGCAGTTTACAGCTGGAGACGGTGGTTTTTTTGAAGGCCAGATCGAAGTTTATGGGGCGAAGGATAAAGATATTTTCGTAAAAACCTTCTTTTTGGACTGGGATTTTGACCGCAACGGAACGGTGCGTTTTTTTTCCCAACCGGATCAGGTGGAAAGATCGGCTACGCCTTGGCTGCGGATGGAACCGAAGGAGTTTATCCTCCCCGCCGGTACCAAAAAGTTGGTGACCATTAACGGTTGGGTGCCGATGGGAACGGCCCCCGGCGATTACTGGAGCATGTTTTTTGTCGAATTTCAACCCTATTCGGTGGTGCAGACCAGTGGGGTCCGGATTAGCGGTCGCATTGGAGGTAGTGTCACGGTGACTGTGCCCGGACCGGCGCTTTGCAAAGGGCATATCGCTTCCCTCCACATAAATGAAGTAACCAATGGAGAACAGAAGATCGAAGCCCAATTATCCTTTGTTAATGAAGGGGATTCGGTGGTCGAACCTTTTGGCTACATTAACATCATTGATTATCACAACAAGAGCCATGGTCAAATTGAAATTCCCACTTTTAAAGTACTGCCGAGAAGTACCCGTGAGCTCCAACTCCCAGTCGAACTTCCTTTGAAACCAGGGGCTTATGTCGCGATTGCCGTCCTTGATTATGGTGGTGAAACCCAAACCGGTTATCAGAAGGTTTTCACAGTACAATAGTAAAGGGGGAAAAGGATGCGGAAAGGCCTTTATATTTTGCTCATAGGTGTTTTTCCCGTTTTTTTGCTCCTCTCGCCGCCGGTGATGATGGCCGACGCCTATCTTGAGTTTGAGATTCCGGAACGGATGGAATTAACGCTTTCTACTTCCGTCGTAGATTTGGGGGAACCCAAAGGCGCCCACCGCTTATATTACGAGCGGATTGATGCGGTTCGTGTCGATTACCGCTGTAATAGTCGCTACGAGTGGGAGGTGCGGATTTCGGCGGCGGATTTGCGGGATGGGAACCGGACAATACCTATATCCCGACTCCAATGGCGGACCAGTGACGGTACTTACCAATACATGCCCGAAAACGGAAAATACACGGTTTTAGCCCGTCGGCGGGATCATACCCCGTTCAGTGGTTTGAAACAGAGTAAAATGATCTCTTATCGTCTGGAGTTACGAGGGGATGAAAGGGGAGGAACCTACTCCGCCCCGGTTACCTACACTCTTTTTGTGCCTTAGGAGGTGTTGACATGGGCTGGAGCAGAAAGCGTTGGTTCTTCTTCTGCTTTATATTGTTAGTTTTATCTTTACCGATCCAAGCAGAAGTTTTTGAAAGTAATGGACTTAGTAGCGGCCTTTATCTCTTTGACTCCTATGTCCGGCTAGGCGAACTGAAAACGGATCCCATCGATCCGGCTCTTGAATACTTTGAAGCCGAAGAGGCTTTAAGTTTTTTCTTATGGAGTTTATTTTCTGATTGGCAACTGTTTCTATCCGGTACGGATTTTATTTCCGGGATGGACCAGATTTCCTTGGAACGGATGGAATGGAAGATAACGGGTGGCGAATACCGTAAGATGCCCCCAGCCGGGAGCCAACTGGAAATTATGAGGGGGCGTAGCCTATTAGAGTGGGACAGTCTTTCCTTTCGTTTGGTGTTAAGGGGGGACGAAAGTCCGGGCCTTTATAATAGTATACTAACAATAACAATGGTTTTTCCATAAAATATTGCTATTTGTAGGAAATTAGTATATAATAAAAATGAACATAAGGAATACTCGATAATGGCAAACCCGTTGAAAGGCGGGGGCGCAAAGCCACGGGTCTAAAGTGGGACAAGCACTATGATCGCCGGGCCGCCGAAGTCATTCCTGTTTTTTAGGCGTCCCTGCGTTCTGTGGAGGGAGAGGAATGAAGAAGTCCTGTTTATTTCCGCAGTTTGCTGGGATTTTATTATTATTACTGCTCACTTTACCAGTTTACGCCGGGGATAACCAGTTGCAACATAAAATTACGGTGGAGATCCCGGAAATTCTCCAGATGGAGGTTGGCCCCGGTGAGATTGCCTTTGACCTGGCCCATCCTAACCCGGGTGAACCGTTTCCGGCTCCCAGCTATCCTTTCTATTATACACCAACTTCAACCCAGGATTATCTGCCGGTACGGGTTTTTTCCAATGGAATGAAGGAGTGGCGCCTTCTGATCAGTGGGGAGACCGCTGAAGGACTGAGCGAAGGGGTCATCGAATGGTCTTTAGATGGGACCAACTGGTCCCCATTGAACGCGGCGGATCAGATTTTAACCGTTGGCGGGTTCACCAACGGTTGGCTGGAATTGAAAGTTTATTTCCGCCTCGTTTTGCGGGGGATTGAATACGCTAGCTCCGATGTTTATCAAGTTAAAGTTAATTACCAGCTTTCCTCCGTATAGCCGTCCCAAAACTCCGGGGGGATGATTTCTTCACTGGAGAATTCAATCTCCTTGGTGACGGGGCGAAGGGCAACGGGAAGTAGAAGCGGCGAGGCGGTTGTTACATTGAAAACGAAAGGTTCGGGGGGAAGATAATCAACGGCTAGGGACTCCTCCTCAAGCTTTAAGATATACTCTCCCGGGAGTAGACTGAGGAAAAAGGCGCCATCAACATTGGCGCTTTTTTCCATGATCAGCTGGTGGTTACGGTCAAAGACGGTGAGCATGACGCCGGACAAGCCTTTCTCACCGGGATCGTAGGTATTATTACGGTTGGTATCAATAAAGAGTTGACCCCTAACTTCAGTGGGCGGGAGATAAGGAACAAGCACGGAAAGGGATTTATAGCGCTCGGTGAAGAGTTCTTTTTTGGTTTGTAAAGTATAATAATTCTGGTGTTGTGGGGGAAAGTCAAGTAGTTGCCGTCCGGTACCGGTGAAGGGAATCTCCCAACTACCATCTTCTTTACTCAGGGTGGCTTGACTCCCGTTTAGGAGAACCGGGAGGCCGGATAGTCCGGGTTCTCCCGGATCATAGATGCCGTTACGGTTCAGATCGACGAAGACTTTACCGTGGATCCCCGACCAGGGGGAAGGTAAGAAGTAGAGATCATTGTGTTCAAGACGGAAAATCATGCTATAGAGCGGGTTGTTTTCTTCGAAGGAAAGTTGGGCATAGACTTGCCAAGAGGTTCCGGGGGCAATTTGGGCGCCGAAACCCGATTGGAAGGCGGAAATGCGGTTGACGGGTTCAGCCGAGAGATCCCATTGGATCAGTCCAAAACAATTCCACGGTTGGTTGGCCGCCCGGTAGCGCCACCTGAACCCTAGTTCCGGCACATTCCCCGGCTGTCCTGGGCCGGAGTTGAAGGTTTCCTTTAGTAGGGTCTCCAGATAGTTGTCGGCGTTGAAACGGTAACGGTAATTGGCGCCGAGAATCAAAGTCTGTCGTTGGCTGCTTAAATCTTCCCGCCTGTAATTGGCGGAGAAGGAGAGACTGCTTTGGAGCCCACGCCGGATCGTACCGGCTTTTATCTCTTTAATCTCTCCGTCGGAACGAAGAGTATAGGCCATGCCTAGTCGATGGTTGTTAAAGATTAACTCGGACCAAAGCATACTACTGAGCAGGTTGGGAGCAGCGGGGGGTGTTTCGTTGCGCATGCTGAACCCAGTGGTTAGACTGGGCTGCATGGGGGGATAGACGTAAGCGGTCAGCGCGAACTCGTTAAAAGCGGATTGATTGTAAAAATCCGTTCCTTGCTGAAATTCGCCGGTTAACTCCCAGTCTTCTTGCCGGTGGGAAAGGGCGATTCCCCCTTGGGTCAGCGGTTCGGTTTCTCCCAAGCCAAGAATACCTTTGGTCGTCAGTTTCCAACCGTAAAGGGGCGAGGCATAAAGTTGGTAGATACCAGCCAGGGAGTGTTGGAAATAACTGTCGTCTTCCAGGTTATGTAGGTAATTGAACTGTAAATCCGGTTGTTTGAAGCTCAGCCCGGTTCCCCACCATAACGGAGCGCCCTCTTGGGTGAACGGTCCGATCCAGAGGCGCCAGGGCAAGCGGCGTTGGTTTTGAAAATAGAGTAAGGAAGAATAGGTGGGCGGTGGAACCGGACCGTCCCAATTATGGCCTAAAGCGCCTAAACGCAGGGCCCACTCGTCCCCGGTTACGCCTAAATAGGCGGCGGTCGGCGCCGGGACTTCATAGGCGCTATTGAAAAAAAGGTCAAAGTGGGTATCGGCGGAGAGATCGCCCCGGGTTTTCCAGGTTAGATTCCAAGGTAAATTCGCGTTCGGACGGGGCGGTATATAATTAAAGCTAACCATTGAATTTAAAGGGATGGCTAAATCCTGATCCTTTTGGGCAGTTTCCGATTGGGTGATTAAAATTTTCAGTTTTAGTTCCGCTGTTTCCGGTCCGGAATCCAGTAACCGTAGGGAAATTTCTTCTAAAGTTCCGGCAGGGATCGCTTCAGGCACATAACAACTGATCAGGACTTGTCCTTCTTGGCCGGGGTAGACCGGGTCGTTGATGGAATTATAGTAGATCGGCCAACCATTTTCCGATTTAATCTCCAGTTCAAGCCGTTCAGCCGTTGTTCCTAAGTTCTTCAGGCGGACCGGGAAGAAGATTTCTTCCCCGGCCTGCGCCCGGAGGAGCGGTACTGGTTCCCACTGCAGAAGACGAACGGGTTTAACGACTGTCCGCACGATAAAGTCTTGTTCGTTCCCGTTTTCCTTTAAGGTAAGGCGTAGCTGATCGGTGGTCCCAGCCAAAACGGTGGCAGGGGTAAGCAAGGAATAAACAAGGTAATCTTCAGCGTTTGGCGCTAAGGTTAATTCCGGGGTGGTACTCAGGAGCGGCCATCCTTGGGAGGAGGCTGCCTCTACTTCAAAAGAGACTGTTTCGTCTGTTTGGTTCTCTACGCGAAAGATATAGGTGACGACCTCTCCGGCTTCGACTTCCCGCCCTGAAGGTAGCGTCAGATAAATCCCGGGAGTAAAAAGCTGCTGGCTAGCGCTGACTGCCGGGAATTGAAATGAGCAGAAGAAAACAATTACGCTGAGGAAAAAGACAACCTGTTTTGTAGTGGGACCTATTTCTTTACGCAAAAAACCCACCTCGTTCCACCTTGATGTGATCCAATGGTTAGTTAAATTCTCTGATTATCTATAAATTCCAGTAGAAAGCGGAAAAAACCTCCCATTGTTTAGGGAAATTAATGAGAAAATAATAAACCCAAAGGAAGAGGGGGAGAATAAAGGAAATAACGCTGCGAGGTGGAGAAAAGAATGACCGCCAGTTACAAAGTGCTCCCCCTTTTGTTAGCCCTTACTTTTCAGGGATGTAATCTTTGGGATTTTCTTAAGCCTCCCGAGCGGCAACCGGAAGTTCCCCAAGGGAACCGCGGGGAAGCGCGGGAACTTTTGCATTCTTATTTAAGGGCCAGGGTTGCCGATGAAAGTACAGAAAATCTCCGGGCTTATCTTACGGAAGAAGCCTGGCATGATTACCAGGGTGGAAACTTGAGTCTAAGGGCGGAAAGAGAAGAGGAGTATGTGGGGTACAAAATTATGGAAGAAACTGATCTGGCGGAGGGGAAATTCGCTTTTACCACCAATCTGCAACTGGTGGAAAGGGAACGACCTTTAGCCGCCAATATTACGGAAGATCTAGTGGTCCGGTATAGTAATGATGAATACCGGGTTTCTTCGGCACGTCTTTTGAAAACGGTGGAAATCAGAGGGGTTGGTACCGATCTGATTTGGGTCAGCCGGACCAAGGAGGAAGAGCAGGAAGTTAAGCTCTTTAATCTACAAGAGTTCCCCGCCCGCTTAGCAGCACTGGGGGGCTCAACCGAACTGGAGACCGGTCGCGCTGGTTACGCCACGGTGGTTCTTAACCCGGATAACCGGCGGGCCGCTTTTGGTACAACCGGTACCCACGGTGCGTTGGGGATTCTAAAATGGACCGGGGCAACCCCTGACCCGGATCAGGTTGAGCTAACACCAGTTGATGTTTATTACGGTGAACATGCTATTTTACTTTCCTTCTCCCCGGACAGTCGGTATTTAGCAGTGGAGATCCGGAGCACGGCCGGAACCGACCGGGTGGAGGTCTATCAAGTCGGAGAGAAAAACAAGCTCAACTTCCGGTTGGATCAGGCTTTTCCCGCGGGGAAATATAATGTCTCCTTTCGGCAATGGGAACCGGATAGTAAAGCTTTACTCTTCAGGGTCAGCGCCGGTGTCAACCCTCCCGAAGATGAAGAACCGATGGGGACCTGGCGTTTGAACGTGCAAACGGGAGAACGGGAAAAGGTGATCGGTGGTTAAGGACGGGAGGAAACCGTGGGTTTATTCGAAAAAAAAGAGTTCCTCCGCAACCGGTTCCATTGGTTTGATTTACTGTTAGGGGTCGCCCTTCTGATCCTGATCATCCGGACTGTCGCCGAGGTTTGGCCTTCTTCCGAGCGGAAAGAGGAAGCATTGGTCCGCTTAGAAATTATGGTCCCGGGCTTGGCTGCTGATTTAGCCGCCCAGATCGCTGTTGGCCAGTGGGTCAAGGACGGCACTTCCGGAGAATTTATGGGAAAAATTACTCAGAAAGCATCCGCAACCAGGATGGAGCCGGTGGGCCGGACGGAACAAAGGAGTGGAATTGACCGGGTGGCACGGGTTTTTGGCGAGTTTAACCAGCAGGCTTTAGCAGCCGCCCAGGATTTACTCTTGGTTTTGGAACGGACCGGGACCATTCGGGAGCGGGAAGGGGTCTTCTTTGGGCGGGAAGCCGTCCGTTCCGGTCAGGAACGGGTTTTTCACACTTACTATGTGGAGTTTACCGGCCGTATTAACCGGATGGACGTGGTTGAACAGTGAGCAAGCAGGCCGGCCGAAGGCAGGACATTTGGGCTTGTTTGTTTCTCTTCAGCTTCTGTCTGGTTCTTCTGCGCCCGGGGGATCCCTTAAATTTTCTCCTGTTTTTGCCCGGATATTTTTTTCCGCTGCGCTATACCGGAAAGATCAGGCCACTTTACCTTTGGTTAGGGTGGGCCTTTTTTTCCGCCCTGCTTGCACCGGAGTTTCCACCTTCCTTGCACGTTTTCGGGCAAGAGTGTATGATCGCGACCACCGGGTTTTACGCCGGCCTTTATGGCCGCCAAGATCGCCGCTGGGTATGGGGGTTAATTTTGGTCGGCTTTCTGATGGCCGGTCTGATCTTTATCCAGGCCGCCATGGCCCCGCCCTATCCGCTCAGCTGGGCCCATCCAGCGGAACGGCTCTTGCTTCCTTTCCGGGTTACCGGTCTCTGGAAGAATCCCAACCGGACCGGGTTATTCCTTGCGCTTCTCCTTCCGCTCTTAGGCGCGGTTCTGGAGGAAACAGATGGCCACTGGCGGCGCCTTTTATTACCCGGGGTCCTTTTCGCCTTGGCGGTACCGGCTTTGCTCTTTACTTATTCCCGAACAGCCTGGACAGCGGCTTTAGCGTCGCTGGTTTTTTACTGGGGACGGCGGGAAAAAGGTAATTTGCGGCGTTTGTTTTGCCTGGTGTTACTCCTGATCGGTTTCTTTCCTTCGCTGGTCGCACGGCTTGGCCCAAACCCCTTCCAGAGTGCGACGCTGCGTTACCGTTTCCTAATTTGGCAGGAGACATGGGCTTTGGTGCAGAAATATCCTTTAACCGGAGGAGGTGGAAGCGAGTTACGGTTAGCCCTCCGTTCCTTACGGGCTGATCATGCCCATAACCACTATCTACAGTTAGCAGCAGAAAAGGGCCTTCCTGTCTTGCTCCTCTTTACCGGACTGGTTTTCCGGATCCTGAGGATACCGTTCCGCCCCAAAGGGCCAAGGGAAGATTGTTGTCTACAGCGGGGGATGCAAGGAGCACTCGTTGGCCAGTTAGTGGCCGGATTAACCGAAAGCCTATGGGTGGTTCCGTTGGACCTCTTTCTCTTCTGGTTTGGCTTTGCTTTTATTACAGCCGAAGAGAAACCGGTGACCATTGAACAGCCGGGTGGTACGACGGATGAGGGGGACGCAGGGAGCGAGGGGAGGTTTCTTTAGTGCCAAAGGTATTTCTCTTTGGATATTATGGCTTCGGAAACCTGGGAGATGAACTTTTACGCGCTTACTACACAAATTTATTGCGCGACCATTTTCCTGCTAGCCAGTTGTTTGTTTTGCTCCATAGCGACCAGGCGCCCAAAGAAAAGGAGGCGACGGGATATACGGCGGTGAACCGGTGGTGCTTATGGCGGCTTTCCCGGCTAATGGCGCCGGGGGATCTCCTGCTGGGGGGCGGGGGTAGTATTTTTCAGGATCTGACTAGCCAACGGAGTCTTCTTTATTATCTTGCCCTCCTACACCTAGCCCGGCGCCGGCGGGTTGCCATTATCCTGGCTGGTCAGGGGATCGGGCCCTTGTCGCCTTGGGGCCAAAAGGTGGCCGGTCCCGTACTCAACCAGGCCGCCATTATTACCTGCCGGGATCAGGAGTCTTTTACCGCTTTGCAAGAGATGGGGGTGAAGAATCCCCTGCTTTATCCAGGTGTTGATCCCTTATGGGATTATCCGGTCCCGCCGCTACCTACAGTCGCGGCTTCCGGCGCCGCTTCCCGGGTGGTTGGGTATATTTTCCGGCCGGGGGATCTTCAAACGAAAAAAACCCTACTTAAAGCCTTGAACGCTCGCTTTGGCGGGTTAAGGCTGCTTGTTTTTGCGCCCGGGGACGAGCAGCCGGCGCAGAGGCTGGCCGGGGAGCTTGGTCTTGCGCCCCCGCAAACCATCGGGAACTTGGCGGACTTTATGACGCTGGTTCCGGAACAGTCCATCATCATCAGCCAGCGGCTGCATGGCCTTTTGTTGGCGGCCCGGTACGGCCTGCCGGGAGTGGGTTTGAGCGATGACCCGAAAATCCATGCCTTTTGTCGGCAAATGCAGTGGCCTTGTTGGGGCTGGTCCGAGCAAGGTCTATGCGCCAAGGTCATCACCGCGGTTGCCTCAGGCGTGAGTGGTGGGGACGGTGTTACCCAACGGATACGGCGACAGACGGCAGGAATGGCGCAAAAAGGGGAGGAGGATAGGCAGTGGTTGCTTCAACAGTTACGCACAGTACTCCCCGGAAGATAAAGGTTTTGGGGTTTCCTGTTGCTGCCATCGATCTGGCAACAGCCGTCCGCCAATTGGGGGCGGTTCTCGCCAGTAAGCAGAAGGGAAGAATAAGGGTCGTCACGCTGAACCCGGAGATGTTAATGGCGGGGTTGAACAATCCAGAGCTTGGCCAGGCGCTGTGTAGCGCCGATTTGGTTGTGCCCGATGGCATCGGCATTGTCTGGGCGTTACGCCGGGCCGGATATCGGCAGAAGCAAAGGGTGACTGGGGTCGACCTGGTGGAAACGGTCCTTACGGAAGAGGCCTCTGCCGGACTCCGCCTCTTTTTACTGGGCGGGAAGCCGGGTGTGGCCGAAGAAGCCAAAACTAACCTGCAACGGCGGTGGTCTACTTTACAGGTGGTTGGTTACCATCATGGTTACTTTTCGTCTGGGGAAAACAAAAGCGTCGTTCAGTTGATTAACCAAGCCCAACCCGATCTGCTCCTGGTCGGAATGGGGGTTCCCCGCCAAGAAATTTGGTTGGCTAAACAATGGAGTAACTTGACGGTTCCGGTGGGAATCGGCATCGGTGGCCTGCTTGATCTTTGGGCGAACCGGACCAAACGGGCGCCCCTCTTGATTAGGCGAATGGGCCTGGAATGGGCATACCGGGCCTGGCGGGAACCGGCCCGTTGGTACCGGTTACGGGTCTTACCCGCTTTTATCTTTAAGGTCTGGGTCGAACAAGGCTTTTTGCGTTGTAACCGATAAAACGATTTCGAGACAAGATCTAGTCATTGACTTAAATGCGGTGATCAATATATATGATATATGGTCTCGGAATTATTAAAGCAAAGCACAACACAGAAAGTCCGAACAGTGCGGCGGAAAGGGCAGAAACGGGGAGGAGACCAGATGGTTGGGGTGAAAGCGAAAGGAAGCCGTCTACGAAGGGAACTCTTTGATTATTTAGGAATCTTCATCGGTGTCAACCTAACCGCCCTTGGTTTGGTGTGGTTTTTGATTCCCAATAGAATCGCCGCCGGGGGCATCAGCGGATTAGCTACGGTTCTCTACTACCTATGGGGGTGGCCGGTGGGCTTAGTCATGCTGATCGTGAATATCCCGCTCTTATCAGCCTGTCTTTTTTTGTTCGGTCCCAGTTTCGGACTGAAGACCTTTTTCGGTACGGTGCTTTTGGCGGCGGCGGTCGAATCTTGGGGGCAGGTCGTTCAGCCTTTAACAGCCGATCCGCTCCTCGGTTCCTTGTGGGGTGGGGTCTTAGCGGGAGTCGGGGTTGGGATCGCCCTCCGGCGTCATGGCACAACGGGCGGGACGGATTTGGCAGCCAAACTTCTGGCCCATTTCACCCCCCTCTCCATGGGCCAAGCAATCCTGCTTTTCGACGGACTGGTGATCGGATTGGCTGGTTTTGTCTTTAATTCAGTCGAATTAATGCTTTATGCCTTGATTTCCATCGTTGTCTCTGGTAAAATAATAGACGGAGTATTGGAAGGTTTTAACTATTCCAAAGGAGTCTACATTATCTCTGAACACTCGGACCGGATCGCCCAAAGGATCATGCATGAACTGGACCGGGGAGTAACCGGTTTGTCCGGAAGGGGAATCTACTCGGACCAAAGCCGTGAGGTTCTCTTGTGTGTGGTAGGACGGGCGGAAGAGATGCGCTTGAAGCGTCTGGTTAAAGCAGAAGACCCGAAAGCCTTTGTGATTGTGACCAATGTCCATGAAGTACTAGGTGAAGGTTTTAAGGAATAGAATACATAAACACTACTGTTTTGTTAACCTAATAACAATTAATGTTTGAAAATATCTAGTGTAAAAGGAAGGAATTTGATCCAGGAAAGAGAATAATATAGGTAAGAGCCATTCTTGTGTTTTGGAGGTTGGGGGGGATGAAGTTTTCCTTAACGAATCTCCAGTTCTCCTTGGCTCAAAAATATATAAAGAAGGAGGATTAGAATGAGAAAAACTGTGGTTGTCTTGGTTACGCTTGCGATGCTATTCTCGGTTGTTCCGGCAGTGATGGGTGCGTTCGAAGATGCGCCGAAAGCTACCCACTGGGCTTACGACAATTTTGCATTGCTTTATAATGCAGGATTGTTGAAAGGTTATCCCGACGGCACCTTTAAAGGCGAAAGGTATGCCACCCGTTACGAAATGGTCGAGTTAACCGCCCGGATCCTACAGTACTTGGAAAGCCAAATCGCGGAGACCGGTATTGCTCTTCCCGAGAATGGCGGACGCGTTGCTCTTGATGAAGCCCAGGCAAAAGCGTTGATTGCTCAAGCTTTGGCAGAAGCTGACTACGTAACCGCCGCCGAAATGAATACCGAGATTAGTGCTGTTTATGATGCTCTCCGTAGCCTTGAGCAGGAATTCCAAGCGGAGTTGGATGCGCGCAGCGACATCAACATTTCCTTGCTCGAAAGCAGAATCGCAGCGCTCGAAACTGCGGTCGAAGAACAAGGAACCAGGCTCGATGCTGTTGAGCAGCAGACCAAATCCAATAAAACCCTGAGCATTGTCGGGTTGATTTTGGGTGTGGCCGGTATTGTCTTTGGGTTTGTGCCCGCGAATTAGTTCAGGATTTACATATCGTGCCATCTTAAACAGGCCGTTTTCATAACGGCCTTTTTTCTTTTGCCGGATCTAGTTTTTATTGCAAAGCGGCGAGTAATACTGGATTGGGATTCAGAAAGCAAGGAGAGGGCAAAAGCTCCTGGTGGTTATGGCTTGACAGGAGAAAGTTGGGTATGATAAATTAACATTTAATTGGATTGGATTTCTGAAGAAGTGCCGAACACAATGAGATAAGTATAGGGTGGGGGATAATAACGTTGGATTTGTGGAGTAATGAACTTAACCCAGCGCAAAGGGAAGCGGTCTGCCATACTGAAGGACCGCTTTTGATTTTAGCGGGGGCCGGCAGCGGTAAGACCCGGGTTCTGACCTACCGGATTGCCCAGTTGTTAATGAACGGGGTTGATCCCCGGCGCATCCTGGCGGTTACTTTTACTAATAAAGCGGCCCAGGAGATGAAGGAACGGGTCGGTAAGTTAATCGGACCGGAGGCCGCCCTGATTTGGTTGGCCACTTTTCATGCTACCTGTGTGCGGATTTTACGGCAGGATGGTGAAAGCATCGGGTTAGACCGCAATTTTCTGATCTATGACACGCAAGATCAGTTAATTGTGGTCCGGGAAGTCCTCCGGGAACTGAACCTAAGTGAAACCAATTTTAATCCCCGCAGTATTTTAGCGACAATTTCCAAGGCGAAAAATGAATTGATCGGACCGACGGAATATGCGGCCGAGGCTACTGATTTCTGGGCGGGAGTGGTGAAAAAAGTTTACCCTCTTTACCAGCGAAAATTAGGGGATAACAGGGCGGTGGATTTTGATGATCTGATCCGGTTGACCATTCGTTTATTCCAGGATTATCCCCTGGTGCTCGAAAAATATCAGGACAAGTTTAGATATATCATGATCGATGAATACCAAGACACCAATCATGCCCAATACACTTTGGTGCATTTATTAGCCCAAAAATACCGTAACCTTTGTGTGGTGGGCGATGATGACCAGTCGATCTACGGTTTTCGTAATGCTGATATCCGTAACATCCTTGACTTTGAACGGGACTATCCCGAAGTTAAAGTGGTTAAATTGGAACAGAATTACCGTTCCACGCAGAACATTTTAAAAGTAGCGAACGAAGTAATCAAAAATAACTATGCCCGAAAAACAAAAACCCTGTGGACGGAGAATGAGGAAGGCGACCCGGTCACCATTTTAAAAGCCGCTGATGAACGGGAAGAGGCTTGGTTGGTGGCGGAGACCCTCGAAAACCTAGTTCAGCGCGAAGGGTGGCAGTATGCGGATTTTGCCTTCTTATACCGGACTAACGCCCAGTCCCGGGTCTTTGAAGAGGTCTTGATCCAAAAAGGCCTTCCTTACCAGGTAGTCGGAGGTCTGCGTTTCTATGATCGGAAGGAAATCCGGGATCTGCTCAGTTACTTAAAACTGGTCTATAATCCCAATGACCGGATTAGTTTACGGCGGGTGATTAATACCCCAAAACGGGGGATTGGTGAAAAATCGGTTGAACGCTTCTTCGCCTTTGCCGACGGGCAAGGCCTCAGTATAATTGAAGCATTGGCACGGGTCAGCGAAGTCCCTGCTTTGACCGGTCGGGCGGTCAAGGCTTTATCCGGGTTCTATCAATTCTTGGACGAGATGTTGACGCTCCGGGAAACCACAACCGTCTCCTTTTTAACCCGGCGGATCATGGAAGCTTCGGGTTATATCGAGAGTTTGCGGCAGGAAGGTACCGTAGAAGCGGAGAGCCGCTTAGAAAACCTGAACGAGTTTCTTTCGATCACCGCTGAATTTGAAAAGGAAAGTGCGGATCAGACTTTAGGGGCTTTTTTAGAGACCGTGGCCTTGGTGGCGGATGTTGATCAATATCAGGAAGAACAAGAGGGGATTACCTTGATGACGATCCACTCGGCCAAAGGGCTGGAGTTTCCCGTGGTTTTTCTGGTCGGTATGGAAGAAGGGATCTTTCCCCATAGCCGCTCCCTCATGGATGAGGCGGAACTAGAGGAAGAGCGCCGCCTTTGTTATGTGGGGATGACCCGGGCGCGCCGTCGCTTATACCTTTCCTATGCCTCAATGCGGACCTTGTATGGTAATACCCAGTATCAAATGGCCTCCCGTTTTTTGCAGGAGATTCCATCCACCCTGCTGTGCTTCCCGGAAAACCTGACCTCCGCGTCGGCGCCCGAAGAAGTCTGCGCCCAACCTATCGTTTCCACGGAGGTTTCCCCGGCGGGGCAACGGGAGTCCCCGCCCGTTAGTTACCAACCAGGAGATAAGGTGGTACACCGGAAATGGGGAAAGGGAACCGTTATTACCGTGGAGGGGGATAGGGTAAAAGTGGCTTTTCCCGGTTTAGGGATTAAAGAGTTGTTGGTTGATCTGGCGCCCTTGGAAAAGGCTTAAAAGCTCTCATCTGCCAGTATATCCCTGCAAACAAGGGGAAGGAACCCCTGGCTCCGAGGCGAAGTTTCATAAACGGACATTGCTTTGGCGGGAGGATAAGTTGTGAAAAAATCTGAAAAAAGGAAGCAACTATTATACTTAGCGCTTATAATTCTTTTTTTCCTCCTTCCCCTGACCGGAATGGAAATTGGATCGGATCAAGGTTTATTTAGTCAACCGGCGGTCATGGCGGGCGCGCCTGACCATCAATTACTCGGGTTAAACCGGGAAACCGATCACGGGAAAATAAGTTATAACCTATTAATCAGTGGCGAATATACTTACCGTTCCTTTCTTTTGGAAGACCCTGAACGGTTAGTGATCGACCTGACGGGCGTGGAACCGGGGGCTGCCCTGTCCACGGACGGACTGCCCGCAGGACCAGTTAAAGGGATACGGGTCAGCCGTTTTGACGAGAACACTACCCGGGTGGTGTTTGACCTTGACTATCTAATCGGGTATAAGATTACCCGCTCTATTACTTCGCCCGCCGGTTTACGTCTGGACTTTAATGCGGTCTTAAAGGACGTAGGCTTCCAATCGGCCAGTGCGGCACCGGAGATTTACATTGAAACTTCCGGACCGGTCCAATATAAGCTTGATTATTTGCTGGACCCCCATCGGTTGGTGGTTGATCTCTGGGATGTAACCTTGGTCGGTCCGGCTTTGAGCGTTCCGGGTGATGACCGCTGGGTCTCCAATATCCGCGTCAGTCAATTTGATCCCCAAACCATCCGTCTGGTCTTAGCGATTAAAGAACCCCGGAACTGTGTGGTGGCCGTGGACGAAAACAATCCGGGACGTTTGGTGATTAGAACCATTCCGGAACTGGTGGCGGCGACCTGGACGCCGCAGGCTGACGGTGGGCAGTTGGTGCTTAAGGGGAACGGAACATTACAGGGAGAACCCACCTATGATCCGCAAAAGGGTAAACTCTATATTGAGATTCCCCATACCAAACTCAGTGCCGGGTTTGAGTCCACTTGGCCGGAGCAGAGTGGAGTCCAGTTGCGGGAGAAAAGTCCTTCGACCATACAGGTTGAATTGGCGGTGCCCCGGGGGCATCAATACACTATTACTTGGACGCAAGACCGGAAGGAAATGACGGTCAAGGTGCAAAATGCCCCTTTATCCGGCAAAGTGATTATCCTCGATCCTGGGCATGGCGGCGCCGATGCCGGGGCGATTAGTCCCGGGGGCTTACGGGAGAAGGAATTAAACCTGGTGGTGGCGGTCCGGCTTAAAGAAAAATTGGAAGCCCTGGGGGCGGAGGTCCTGCTCACCCGGGAGGATGACCGTTATCTCTGGCTATATGACCGGGTGGCGATTGCCAACCGCGCCGGGGGCTCTGTACTCCTTAGTATCCATGCCAACAACCATGACAACCGGAAGATTTACGGTCTGGAGATTTGGCGCCATCCGGAACGCGAAGGTAGTGCCGTTTTAGCGGCGGCTTTGGCGGATGCGGTCTTAGCCCGGACCAAACAAAACTTCCGCGGGATCATGGCGAGCAAGGATTTTGTGCTGCCCCGGGAAGCGGAGATGCCGGCGATTATTTTCGAGATGGGTTTCATCTCTAATCCAGAGGAAGAAAAACTCCTCTTGACCGAGGAGTTTCAGGATAAAATTGCCGAAGGACTATGCCAAGGACTCTTAGACTACTTTCAAGCTTCTCCCCCTCAATAGGGCTTTTTTGCATTGTTCTTTGCTTCAACAAACCCAATACAATAATTGATCGCCTGATTGAAGAGAAACACTATATATTATCCTAAACTCTTTTTCCTTCGTTACAACGCAAAAAGCGTAAATCAGGGACGGGAGGAGACGGCAGGCCAGGAGTGAACGGTGTGCGACCCTACTTGTTGATTGATTTTGGCAGCACCTATACGAAATTAACGGCGGTGGATTTGGCCGCACCGGCCGTGCTTGGTACCGCTAGCGCCTTAACGACGGTGGAAGAAGGATTGATCGTAGGTTACCAAAAAGCCCGGCAGGAGCTAGCCAAAGCAGTTGGTTCCCTTGCTTATGAAGCCCGTATTGCCTGTAGCAGCGCGGCTGGGGGGCTAAGGTTGGTTGCCATCGGCTTGGTTCCCGAGTTAACGGTGGAAGCGGCAAAACGAGCCGCCCTCGGGGCCGGCGCCCGCGTTGTCGGTACCTATGGCTTTGAATTAACCGGCTCCGATCTGGAAGAAATCATGAGCCTTCAACCGGATCTGGTGCTCTTGGCGGGAGGGACCGATGGGGGGAATAAAACGGCGCTCCGGCATAACGGCCAACTTCTGGCAGCCAGTCCGTTGTCGGTTCCGTTGATTCTGGCGGGAAACAAAACGGTGGCGCCGGAGGTGGAGGAGCTTTTAAGGCGCGCGGGGAAGATTTGTTACCGGGTCCCCAATGTCCTGCCCCAGCTTGACCGGTTAAACATCAAACCCGTTCAGGAAAAGATTCGGGAAGTTTTTTTAGCCCGGATTATTCGGGCTAAAGGCCTGAGGGAAGTGGAAAGGGAGCTTGATGGCATTCTGATGCCCACCCCGGCGGCGGTGTTGTCGGCCGCCGAACGGTTGGCCGCCGGCCCCGGAAATGGCCGGCGGGGGTGGGGTGAGCTCTTACTGGTCGATGTGGGTGGCGCCACCACCGATGTACATAGTATTGCGGAAGGCCGCCCGACCAAACCCCAGGTTTTCTCCGCTGGCTTACCCGAACCGAAAGTAAAAAGAAGTGTCGAAGGCGATCTGGGGATGAGGGTCAGCGCTTTGGCCTTGTTGGAACAGTTCACCCCTGCAGTGGTGGCGGCCTTAGCCAACCTGTCGGAGGAGAAAGTAATCGCCGGGGTACGAGCCCGCGCCGGTAATCCTGACTACTTGCCGACCGACGGAGAAGACCAGCGCTTGGAGACAGTCCTGGGTTATTTAGCGGTCAAAGGGGCCACGGAAAGACATGTGGGTAAGCTCGAACGGGTCTATTCAACCCAGGGGGTTTGCTATCTCCAAGAGGGGAAAGATCTAACCGCGCTGCCCACGGTGATTGGTACCGGGGGAGTGTTGGTTCATGCTCCGTCCGTTCGTCGGATTTTAGCGGGAGTCCTGCCCACCCCGGATCATCCGGAGCTTTTAAAGCCCCAGGCGCCCCGCTTTTACCTTGATCAATACTATCTTTTTTCAACTTTGGGGTTAATTGCCAAGAAATACCCAGAGATTTCCTTCTGCTTGCTGGAAAAGGCCTTAAAACCGGTTTAAAATTTGATAAAACCAGAAATTGAAAGCGATTGGAAGTTGACAGTGGCCAAATGCTTATATATAGTTAGTTAAGAATACATCCACGGGCGATCCCGAGGCCGTTCGGCGGGAAAATCATCAAGTTGGAGGAGAAAATGGAGAGAATAGACGGAAGACAAGCAGATCAATTACGACCGGTGAAAATTACCCGTAATTTCATTCAGCATGCCGAGGGTTCGGTCTTGATTGAAGTTGGCGGAACGAAAGTCATTTGTACCGCGACGATCGAAGACAAGGTACCGATCTGGTTACGCGGGAGCGGTCAAGGATGGATTACCGCCGAGTATGCCATGCTTCCCCGGGCAACTCCCCAAAGGAACATCCGGGAAGTGACCAAAGGGAAACCCAGCGGGCGTTCGCAGGAGATCCAAAGATTGGTGGGGCGGTCCCTTCGTTCGGTGGTTAATTTGACCGCGTTGGGGGAGAAAACCGTCTGGATTGATTGTGATGTGATCCAAGCCGACGGCGGCACACGGACCGCTGCGATTACCGGCGCCTTTGTCGCCCTTGCCGATGCTTTGGCGGTCGTAGCCAAGGACGACCAGGAACCATTACCTTTATATGATTATTTAGCCGCCACCAGTGTGGGGATTGTTGATAATCAACTGCTCTTGGACCTCTGCTACCAAGAAGATTCCCGGGCGGCCGTTGATATGAATTTAGTAATGACCGGCAACGGACAACTGGTCGAAATCCAGGCGACCGCCGAGGGAGCGCCTTTTTCCCAACAGGAGCTGGAAGTTTTGCTTAGCTTAGCCGGAAAAGGGATCTCGGAATTAGTTGCTTTTCAGACCAAGGTTCTTGGTGAGTTAGCCCAAAGAATTGGAGGGGTGGCTGTTGCCAAGACTCGTGCTGGCTTCCAGGAATAAAGGGAAAATTAAAGAGCTGCAGTCGTTCTTGGCCGATCTACCCTGGCAAGTAGTTTCGCTCCTGGACTACCCGGAAATACCGGAAGTGGAGGAGGACGGCGCCACCTTTGAAGAGAATGCGATTAAAAAGGCGACCGAAGTGGCGCAGAAACTCGGGCTCTGGACCCTGGCCGATGATTCCGGTTTGGAAGTGGATTATTTGCACGGGGCGCCGGGCGTTTTTTCCGCCCGCTTTGCCGGCGTCCACGGCGACAACGAGAAAAATAAAGAAAAGCTGTTGCAATTGTTGACGGGGGTGCCCTGGGACCAAAGGACGGCCCGGTTCCGTGCGGCGCTGGCCTTTGCTTCCCCCGATGGTCAGCTGTGGACCACCGAAGGGGAGTGTACCGGGCTGATTGCGCTTCAACCCCAGGGGGAAGGGGGATTTGGGTATGATCCCCTCTTTTATCTTCCGGAATGGGGCTTAACCATGGCGGAACTCCCGGAAGAAGTGAAGAACCGGATTAGCCACCGGGCGGTGGCAATGGGAAAGTTCCGTGCCTATTTGGAGAAAAATGCCGGCCGGTTCTAACCGGGACCGAGGGTGGTCTGGTGCGGGCTTTTGCGCTCTAGTTTACCCAAGATGGGGGGATCGGGCTTGCGTATTCTGGTGGTCAGTGATACCCATGGCAATTATCCCTTGTTGGCCCGGGTGATTAAAGCAGCGGGCCGGATCGACCTGTTCATCCATGCGGGCGATAGCGGTAGGGATCTGACCGCTTTAACCCGGGATTTTCCCGGCCTAGCGCTGAAGGCGGTGGCGGGCAACTGTGATCTCTACTCGGATCTTCCCCGGGAACTCCTTTTCCAAGCCGGAGGGCATCGCCTTTTTTTAACCCATGGTCACCGGTACCGGGTGAAATGGGATCTGCTCCGCTTATCGCTGGAAGGACAAGAACGCCAAGCGGAAGTGGTGATCTTTGGACACACGCATGCACCTCTCATCAATTACGACCAAGGGATTCTCTTTTTTAATCCGGGGAGTCTCTACCGGAATAGTACCGGGGAAAGGCCCAGTTACGGCTGGTTGGAGATTGGACCCGACGGGATCCAACCAAGGATTGAGTTTATTGCGGCGAAAAAATGTGGGGCTGGCGTTTAAGCAAACGTCAGCCCATTTCTTTTCTACCAGCCGCTGGTAACCTGTTGTTTAAGCAAGAATAAACTATCGATGGCTTCGGTGGTGGAGAAGATGTAATTTTCCACCAATTCGATAATATAATTAAAAGTGTTTTCCGTTGGCGAAAGCCGGTAGGAACTTATTTTGATCCGGTGTAAGTAGTTAAAAAAGCTGGTCTTTGATACTTTGCCTAAATCATAGAGGCATAGTTCTAGGATGACGTTATTAATCCGTTCACTAAGGGAGAGATAGTTTCGGACCGGAACCAGCTGGCCGGATAAATAAGCGGCAAACCGCTCCGGATCGATCCGCCGTTCTTTGGCTTTATCGGTTAACCGAATCACCAAGGCTAGGTCAGGATCGATGTTTCCCAGGAAAAGATAGCGAAACTCTTGCAGATCGCTGGGAGCCCGCGGCATACTGGTGGGCGGTTTGAAATCAAAATCCTTCTTGCTGTGGGCGGGGGGGTTAAGCTCAAACCAAATGCGGAAATATGGTTCGTTTCCGCTTGAAGGAGCGGAGGATGGTATCTCCACATCTTTACTGGCTTGACTATCGGCGGCCGCAATTCCTCCCTGACTCAGGAGCAAAGCAAGGATGAGAAGAACCGGGAGGAAAAGCCGACTTCGCTTTGGTGGGATCTTCATTTTTTTGAACCTCCTCAATATTGATGGGGAAAGTTGGATCAGAATACTACTTAATTTATTCGCGAAAGACAAGATAAATCCCTGGCGAACATTCTTTTTAAAGAAACTATTTTACAGGAGCCCTTCGGTTGCATATAATTGGAAATGATACATCATCAAAGAAAGGAGGTTTTCCCATCGAACCGGTAATTGCCATTACTTGCAGCCATGATCAGAACCGGCAACCGGATCAATACCAGTTGGCCGGCGCATACTGCCGGGCGATTAAAGGGGCGGGCGGGATTCCGGTTTTGCTTCCGGCCTTAGATGCACTGAACCGGCCCTTAGGCAGTTTTTGCCAAGGATTACTTCTGAGCGGGGGTGGGGATTTTGATCCGGCCCTTTTTCACGAAGCGGCCCATGGGCGGCTGGGGAGGGTTGATCCGGAGCGGGACCGTTGGGAAATCAGTCTAATCCGCCGGGCCTGCCGGGAAGGGCTGCCGGTATTTGGGATTTGCCGTGGGTTACAAGCCATGAACGTGGCTCTGGGCGGGAGCCTTTATCAGGATCTGCCAAGTCAGTATCGATCGGCGGGAAGCATTCCTTTACTGGAGCATAACCAAGAAAACCCCGGCCATGAGGTTAGCCACCAAGTAAGGATCGCAGAAGATTCCCTGCTTTTTAAGATAATTGGCGCCGCAGAGATTTGGACCAATTCCCACCACCATCAAGCGGTGAAAGACCTTGCTCCCGGTTTGACCATCTGTGCCCGCAGTGACGATGGGGTGATCGAAGGAATTGAAGGAACCGGCGGTTTTTTCCTTGGCGTGCAGTGGCATCCGGAACGGCTTTCAACCCCCGAGGCAGTTCGGCTCTTTACCGCTTTTGTCCAGGCCTGTAGGGAAAGAAAAACTTCTGACGCATTAACCGAATCTATATTGGTCTCTAGAGAAAGAATGTCATGCGATTCGCACGAAGGGAGGAATAACGATTAATAAAAGAAGAATTACTTATTGGGCCCTGATTGTTTTGGGGATCACGGTCCTAATGTTGTCGGGCTGTCGGGTTATGGAAATCAACCAATATAAAATTTCCGGACGGGTGACTGAAGCGGATGGAGCAGGAATACCAGCAGTTAGGATCAACTACACAATAAATAGAAGTCGTCACGGGTCTACAGTGACAGATAAGAATGGGGATTGGTGGATCTGGGTCGATGAGGGTAACTGGGTGAAAATTTCGGCACAAAAAGAGGATTACATGTTTGCACCGGCGCCTTATCCTGAATTTAGAGTTACTGGCAATAAGCAGGATGTGAATTTTAAAGTAATCAGTTGGTACGATGATTTCACGGATACTAACAATGGCTGGTTTGTGGGAAAATTCGTTTACGATGATGATGACGATTCTTACGCGAGTATTACGGCTAAAGATGAATATGAATTGCATGTTGATAACCGCAGCAATCGATTTGCTAGTTCCGTAAAATCTGCTGTTCCCTTAGCGATCCCGCATAGTTATGAAATAGGCGTTACCGGCTATCCTTGCGCTGAAGATACCGGCATGTATGGGTTGGTGTTTAATGTTAAGAGTTATAATGGTTTTGCACCAGGTAATTTTTACTACGTATTTCGAGTCCGCCCTGAGGAAGAATATTACGAATTAATCAGAGTAAATATTACCGGAGATAACTATAATACCAATACCACAAAAATCACCGGGGGTAAATCGAGACAAATTGATATTGCGGGAACTAATAGATTGGCAGTTAGGCAGAATGTTAATATGGTAGACCTTTGTGTCAATGGTGAAGTATTACGTAGAGTGTCTATTGAGGAGCAAAAAACTTCGTCTATTAAAGCAGGACTTTATGCTTATGCGGATCCGTACTCAACCTATACTGTCTGTTTTGATAACTTTTACGTCATAGCGATGGGGATCACTCCGGAAAACCAGACAATGAATGCGATGAGTATGAGCTCATTGAGTACTTATAGTGATAATTGGAGTAAAGACGTGGAAATTGCAGAATAAAAGAAAGAGACCTGCGGGTCTCTTTCTTTTATTCTGGAAAATAGTTTGACGGGAAGGTGCCTGAAGGAAAGGGGAATTAACTGTTCTAAAGAAAAGGAATTTGGTTTATAAGCAAGAAGAAATAAACGAAAACGAATTAAAGCAGTAATGAGGTGGAACCGGATGCAAAAAAGGCAAATTACCGTTGTCTACGGGGAAAACCCCCGGGAGATGGTCACCGCTTTATTGACGAAGTTAAAACCGGAGGCGGCGCTTCCCCGGGAGGCAACCATTGGTTTGAAGCCTAATTTAGTCTTAGATAAACCGGCCAGTTCCGGGGCGACGACCCACCCGGAGTTGGTGGAAGGAATCATCCAGTATTTCCAAAGTAAAGGCTATGCCAAGCTAATCATCATGGAAAGTTCCTGGATAGGAGCCCGGACGGAGCAGGCTTTTCAGGTCTGCGGCTACCGGGATCTGGCGGCCAAATACGGGCTAAAATTGCTTGACCTCAAAAAGGACCAAACCGTAAAGAAGAAGGTGGAAGAGGAAGAGTTGACGCTTTGTGCGACCCCGTTGGGCGTAGACTATCTGATCAATCTTCCTGTCTTAAAAGCCCATTGTCAAACCAAACTAACCTGTGCCTTAAAAAATCTGAAGGGTTGTATTCCCGACCAGGAGAAACGCCGTTTTCACCGGCTTGGTCTCCACCGGCCGATTGCCCAATTGGCGGCTGCGCTGCCGGTCGATTTAACTATTGTTGATGGGATCTGTGGGGATCTCACCTTTGAAGAAGGGGGCAACCCGGTGCCGATGGGTCGCCTAATCGCCGGGACCGACCCGGTGCTTCTTGATACCTATGCTGCGGCGCTCTTGGGGATGGCGGCGACGGAGATCCCCTATCTCACCCTGGCGGCGGCCTTGGGTGTGGGGACCACCGATCTAACCACCGCCGAGGTGGTAGAGGTTAACCCGGAAGCCAAAACGGCCGGAAGTTTCCGTTTAGCGGGACGGGCTGAAAGGTTTGCCCGCTACGTGCAGGAAAACGAGGCCTGTTCCGCTTGTTACGGGTCGCTCATTCACGCTTTGCACCGTCTGGAGGAAGAGGGAGAATTAAAACGGGTTAAAGCAGGCGCTTTTCCGATTAAGATCGGACAAGGTTTCCGCGGGCAAGCCGGTTCCGGAATCGGGATCGGGAACTGTACGGGTCATTTTGCATTTAATCTTCCGGGCTGCCCGCCGCGGGCACTGGAGATTAAAGCTTTTCTCCAGCGTCTCCTGGGGGATTAGGGATGGAACTTGACGTCAGAAAAGGGTTATGCTAATCTTGATGTAAAAAATGGGGAGATAAGGGGGAAAGTCCGGTGCGGATCAGAAAAGAACCCGATGAGACCCTGATGATTTGGTCGGACAGCCCGGCGGAGACAGAGGAACTCGGTAAAATTCTGGGCGGTATTCTGCAACCGGGTGACCTCTTTTTTTTATCGGGCGATTTGGGGAGCGGAAAAACCCTGTTCGTGCGGGGTGTAACCCTTGGGCTGGCCAGTACAGAGGCAGCAACCAGTCCTACTTTTGCTTTAATCCACCGTTATGAGGGAAAGCTCCCCCTATATCACCTGGACCTGTACCGGCTTTCCAGCGCTGCGGAATTAATTCCGTTGGACCTGGAAGAGTTATGTCAAGAAGAGGCGGCCATGATGATTGAATGGGGCGAACCGGCAAAAGAGGTTTTAGCCTCAACCTATATGGAAGTGGTCTTTACCCGGGGGGAAGAGGAGGAGCAAAGAGTTCTGACCTTTCATCCGGAAGGGGAACGTTACCGCCAGATTAATCATTTATTAGGGGTAGAGTTGGAAAAAACAGCAACGGGGAAGTGAAGTGGCGTGCGGGTGTTAGGGATTGATACTTCCGCCCGGAATGGGGCGGTCGGATACCGGGACGGAGCACGGATTATCTTTGCGGAGCAGCAAAAGATCCGACCGGGAGGCAGCGAACAGATTCCGGCTTTAATAGGGGAAGCCTTTGCCCGTGCTGGTCGGAATCTCCGGGAAATCCAGCTGATCACCGTTGGAGTGGGGCCCGGTTCATACACCGGCGTCCGGGTGGGACTGGCGATTGGTAAAGGCTTAGCCTTTGGTCTTGGTGTTCCGTTGGTGGGGATCCCTACCTTGGAAGCACTGGCGATGAACGGGCGGTCCGGAGCGGAACTGATCTGTTCTGTAGCCAAATCCCGGCGGGGGGAAGTATACGCCGGGTTATACCGGATCAAGGAAGGATGGCCGGTAGAAGATGCCCCACCGGCCATTTGGGAAATATCCCGGCTGGCCGCGGCGCTCAGGGAAAAAGAGGAACCCCTTTTGCTTTTAGGTGAAGGGTTGGATGAAGCCGAGGATGACCTGGCGGCTACTTTAAAGGGGAAGGCAAGCTTTGGTCGCGGGGCGGAAAATATGGTGGACGGCGCTCACCTGGCCCTTTTGGGGCAGCATAAATGGGAGCAGACACAAACGGACGAGTTGGATACGGTTCTACCTTTATACCTTCGCCGCACGGAGGCGGAGGTCCGTTGGGAAGAAAGGAGTTGCCGGGCGGATGTACAAGGTTGAACCGATGACCCTGGAGGATTTACCGGAAGTGCTCGCCATTGAAGACCAATGTTTCCCGATCCCTTGGTCTCGTTCGGCTTTCCTCTATGAGTTACTGGAGAACCAAAGGGCTTATTACTGCGTGGCCAAGGCGGAGGGAAAGGTTTTGGGTTTTGTCGGGATGTGGATTATTTTCGATGAAGGCCACATTACCAATCTGGCGGTGGATCCGACCCACCGTCGGTTGGGGGTGGGCCGCGCTCTACTGCAGCACCTGGTCACAGAGGCCATAATCCGGGGAGTAAAGTATCTAACCTTGGAGGTCCGATCCTCCAATTATGCGGCCCAACGGCTTTACGAGGAATTTGGGTTTGTGAAAACCGGGGTCCGGCCCCGTTATTACCAAGATAATCAGGAAGATGCTTATATTATGTGGAAAGGTCCGATGTAGGGCTTTTGAGTTGTTCTTTGATTGAACAGGCGCCTGTTGACGAGACTGGAGGAAAGACAGATGTTATGTTTGGGAGTGGAAACTTCTTGTGATGAAACAGCGATTGCCCTTGTTGAAGACGGAAGAAGGATCCGGAGTAACCTCATCCTATCCCAGGTTGAAAAACACCAAAAGTTCGGTGGTGTTGTCCCGGAACTGGCGGCCCGTTGTCATCTGGAGGTTATTTCCCAGCTGACCGCGGAGGGTCTGCGGCAAGCCGGGGTCTCACCCCAAGCCGTCGATCTGGTGGCCGCCACCTATGGCCCGGGTCTGATCGGCGGTTTATTGGTTGGTTTGTCTTTAGCGAAAGCTTTAAGTTTAGCCTGGCAAGTTCCATTTGTTGGGGTTAATCACGTGGAAGGGCATATCTATGCCAACTTTCTAGCCCATCCGGAACTGGAGCCACCCTTAGTCTGTCTAACCGTCTCTGGCGGCCATACGCAATTGGTTTATATGCCGGAGCATGGCGTCTATGAACTTTTGGGGCAGACGCGGGATGATGCGGCCGGAGAAGCCTTTGATAAAGTTGCCCGCGTGCTTGGGTTGGGTTATCCCGGGGGACCGCCGATTGACCGGTTGGCCCAGCAAGGCCAACCCCACTTGACTTTAGTCCAGCATGATGCCTTGGCAGGGACCTACAATTTCAGTTTCAGTGGATTAAAGACCGCTGTGGTTAACCTGGTACACAATTTAAAACAAAAGGGCGAAGAGCTTCCCGCCGCGGATATCGCCGCCAGCTTCCAGAGGCAAGTGGTGACGATCCTGGCGGACCGGGCTTTCCGGGCTGTAGACGAAAAAAAAGTCCAGACGTTGGCTGTCTCCGGGGGAGTGGCGGCTAACTCTCAGTTGCGGGCCTTCTTTAGTGCGGAGGCGAAAAAAAGGGGGGTGCAGTTTGTCTCTCCACCACCGGTCCTGTGCACTGATAATGCGGCCATGATCGCCGCGGGCGGTTATTTCCGGTATCTAAAAAAAGGTCCTTCTTCCTTGGCTCTAGCGGTTGCGCCCCGCTTAAAGTTGGATTGAGACCGGCCGGGGATAATCCGACAACCAGCTTGTGGAGAATTGTGGATTAAACCCTTCACTCCTCGTAAAAGCGGTTCAATTATAGACAGTTTTTTTGTAGACTTGCCTGTGGATAATGTGGATTACTCCCCAAAACATTCCCTTTTCTCTCCCTTTGTTTGTGGATAAGTCTGTGGAAAGTGTGGAGAACAGTGGGGAAAACAAAAATATTTCCGGACGGGACAAGGTTTTAAGCCGCATATAGCTGGGCTTTAGGTTATTATGCCGACAAATAGATTATGTTAAACATGGAGGAAGGAGACTTTTGGTGATGACCGATCAGGAAATCAAGCTTCGGATCGCCGGCGTTACCCCGGAGAGTGTGGTGGATGGTCCGGGGTTACGGGCAGTTGTTTTTTTTCAAGGCTGTCCCCACCACTGTCCAGGCTGTCATAATCCGGAAACCTGGGATCCGGCCGGGGGAAAACTCCTATCGGTGCAGGAGGTCTGGAGTTTATTACGGTATAATCCGTTGTTATCGGGCATTACATTAAGTGGCGGCGAGCCCTTAGCCCAACCGGAAGGAGCGCTGGCGATAGCCCGGAAAGTACGGGCGGTC
Source organism: Bacillota bacterium (assembly GCA_012837715.1). GTDB lineage: Bacteria > Bacillota > UBA4882 > UBA10575 > UBA10575 > Capillibacterium. The sequence goes on from DUQR01000043.1 coordinate 44,373, forward strand.
CAAGGGAACCTGATGATTTATACCGGTTACACCTGGGAGGAGCTTCTTGAGATGGCCTCGCCGTCGATTTCGGAGTTAATCAGCTTGACTGATCTTTTAGTTGATGGCCCTTTTCTCCTCGCGGAAAAAGATGAGCATTTAGCTTTCCGGGGTTCGCGTAACCAAAGGATTATCAATGTCCAAGCCTCCCTTGGTAAAGCTAGGCCTGTCTTGTGGGCCTCAAAAGGAGGCACCGGTGATGCCCTGGGAACAGCGGGAAGTTAACGGGGTTCGCTACTATCGTTCCCAATTGTTGGCCCAATTCCCTTGGTTAGAACAAGGCTTTTCCACCCGGGCGCCGGTTTCCCCAGTTACAAAGCCGGGCGTGGAAGAAGAGTACCGGCGGCGTTTTTTCGCCCTATTCGGGCTTACTCCCGACCGAATTCAAATGGTCAGACAAGTTCATGGCGATCGGGTGTTGGTCATTGATCGACCCCAGCCCGGGCTGGAATTACCGGAAGCGGATGCCATGATTACTAACCAGCCGGGAGTGGGTTTGGCGACGATCCATGCGGATTGTGTCCCGGTGGTCTTGGTTGACCCGGTTCGCCGGGTGATCGCCGCCGTGCATGCCGGGTGGAAAGGTACTTTGGCCGGGATTGTTGGCCAAACGATCAAGCGGATGGAAGCCGAGTACGGCAGTAAACCGGCGGATTGTTGGGCGGCCATCGGACCGGCGGTCGGTTCTTGTTGTTACCGGGTGAGTCGGGAGCGAATTAAACTGTTTCAGGAAAAGTGGCCGGGGCTGGATTGGCGGGCAGCCGAAAAGCGAGGGGTCTTGGATTTGGCCGCCCTGAATCAACAGTGTCTGGAGAAGCTTGGGGTGCGGCCTGCCCGGATCGATCCGGCCCGGCTATGCACGGCTTGCCGGGACACCGATTTTTATTCCTTCCGCCGGGAGCAAACCGCCAGGCGGATGCTTTCCTTAATCATGATGAAATAAAAGCAAAGAATAACTGCGGTGGCAGGAAAAAAGTAGAACATTAACGAACTAATAAGTTTTAAGGGGAATTTGACCGGAAGGTCGGAGAAAGTTAGAGGGTAGGGATGGTTTTTGAAACGTTATGTTTTAAGACCCGATTCTTTCTTAGCCCGCTTGTTAAAGATCTTACCTAATCGTCGCATCTCCCTGCTTTCCATCGGCCTTTTGTTGCTGCTTCTCCTGCTTAGCCAGTTGATTTATGCCGGAATCAGTTATCTGTTCCCCCGGGTCCGGGTGGTGGACTGGGGGACGATTGAGTACGGACAATGGGTTGATGTCCTGGTGTTACGGAATGAGCTGGTCTTAACCGCCCCTTTTGATGGAGAAGCCCGTTTGCTGGTGGAAGAAGGAGCCCGGGTGCGGGCGGGGGAAGCGGTGGCCGAGTTAATCAACGTTAAAGTCTGGCTTGATCTGGAAGAAGAGCAGCGGCTGGCTTTGCGGACAATTGCCCTTCGTCTTAACCAAATTGATCAAGAAGTTGCACAAATCGACAAAGACCTAGCGGTTCTTACCGCCCATGATTCTAGCTTAGCCGGGATCAAGACGGAAGCGCGTTATCTGGTGACCCAGAAAGCTGAGTTTTTGGAGCAGCGGGCCTCTTTACTCCGGAACGTCGAAATGGTGTTAGCCGATTGGCAGAGTTATTATCAACTGATCGTTACCGACCAGCCCGGGATCTTCAGCACCAAACTAGACGGCGGAGAAGGTCTTGATCTGCTGGAACATACGGAATGGAAAACCCCCTTTAAGCATGGCTTTAGCGGGAACCGGGGTTTTGCTTCGAAACTGACCGCCGGCCAACCGTGGGCCAAGCTGATTATGGATTATACCCAAACCTTGGTCTGTCAGTTGCCGCCCGGGAGTGATCTGAAACCGCCGGAGGAAGCGGTGTTGTTGGTGAATGGCCGCCGGTTTAACCTTTCTTTTTTGGCAACCGATTATACCAACCGCCAGTGGTACTTTACCGAAAACTCATTAGCCCCGGAGCTTCTGGAGAAGCGAAGTTTTCCCGCTTACCTTATTTACCGATCAGCTACGGGTTTACGTGTGCCGACCCCGGCTTTGGCTTTTGAAAAAAACACCGGTTGGACCGTATCGACATCCGTCAAGGGGGAGAAACGTCCCGTCGCGGTGGAAGTGGTTGATATGAACGACCAATGGGCGATTATCAACGGGATTCCGCTTGGCACCGTGATTTATGATCGATAAGATGGCTAAAGCACACTGGGGGGAATTGAAGTTTGGATCTGAAAACAAATATTCTATCTGTACGGGCAAAGATTGATCGCGCATTGGCCGCCGCCGGACGCCAGCCGGAAGAATTGACAATTCTAGCCGTCACTAAGTATGTGGATGCTTCTGTGTTTAAAGAGTTGCTGACCTACGGTTTACAGGAGATTGGCGAGAACCGGCTCCAGGACGCTGTTGGGAAACAGGAGGCCTTAGGCGAGCTAAAAACTAAGTTTAAATGGCATTTTATCGGCAGTTTACAGACAAATAAGGCCCGGGCGGCCGCCCTTCGGTTTGACTTAATTCATTCTTTGGACCGGATAAATTTGGCGGAAGTATTGAGTAGGGTTGGGGAAGAAATAGAAAGACGGATCCCGGTCCTCATTCAGGTTAATGTATCCGGTGAACGCACCAAACATGGGATCGCCCCCGACGAAGTAGGCGTCTTTTATGAGGAGATCCGGAAACTTCCGGGACTTCGGGCCAGTGGTTTAATGACGATGGCCCCTTATACCAAGGATCCGGAAACGGTCCGTCCGGTCTTTCGGGAACTGCGTTTTCTTTTTGAGCAGGTGAAGGCGGAGTATAATCCTGGACCCGAATGGCGGGAACTTTCTATGGGGATGAGTAACGACTATGCGGTAGCGATTGAAGAAGGAGCAACCATTGTCCGGATTGGTAGTGCCATCTTTGGGGTTTGAACGGAGGGATGAGTATGAAATCGGCGGAGAATGAAGAGTGGGCCCAGGGAGAAGGGAAGAAAAGTTTTCTTGAACGGTTGATGAACCTGTTGGGTTTTGAAACCCAAATTGAATTTGAAGAGGTTTATGACGAAAACCCGAAAGGCGGGAAGACGGAACCGTCTTCGACCAAAGAACGGGGAAAAGTAGTTAGCCTTTCCAGCACTAATAAGACCACGCGGCTGGTGGTCTTTGAACCACAAAGTTTTGATGATGTCCAGTCCATTGTCAACCATTTAAAAAATAAACGTCCGGTTATTTTAAATTTGGAGGAGACCGATAAAGCGATCGCCCGTCGGATTACTGATTTTGTCGGTGGCGCTGTTTATGCTCTAGATGGCGGGGTCCAACGGGTTAGTTCTTCGATTATGCTCTTTACCCCGCTCAACGTGGAGGTGTCTTTCCCGCTCCGTGCAGAAACGGGGAAAAATCCCTATTTTAGTCCGGATACTTTTGAACGTTAGGAGGAGACCTTTGAAAACCTTAGGTTTAATAGGTGGCGGTATGATGGCCACCGCTTTGATTAAAGGCCTCTTGAAGCAGAATTATCCGGCCGCCCGGATTTATGTGTCCGATCCGGATCCGGCCCGCCGCCAAATCCTTGCGGAGCTGGGAGTGGAAACCTTCAGCGCCAACCAGCCGATGCTTGATGCGTTAACCACGAGCGGAGCCGAAGGGGTGGTTTTAGCAGTTAAACCCCAGGTGGTGCCGGAGGCGTTAACCGGTTTAAACTATCCTGATTTGCCCTTGCTTTCAATTGTGGCCGGGTACAGCATAGCTGGCCTGGAGGAGTTACTGCCAGCGGGAACCAAAGTCCTGCGGGCGATGCCCAATACCCCGGCGTTGATTGGGGAAGGAATTACTGCGTTAACCCTGGGTTCGAAGAGTGGAGCGTCCGAAGAAGCGTGGGCGGAAAAGATCCTACGGGGTTTAGGGCGGGTGGTGGTTGTTCCGGAAAACCTGATGAATGCAGTGACCGGACTTTCCGGGAGTGGACCCGGTTATGTTTACCTTTTTATCGAGGCTTTGATCGACGGTGGAGTTTTAGCCGGTTTGCCCCGGACTTTAGCCCGGGAACTGGCGGTGGCCACGGTGTTAGGCAGTGCGCGGCTGGTGGCCGAGGCGCAAGAACACCCGGCTGTGCTAAGGGATATGGTAACCTCGCCGGGGGGCACCACCATTGCTGGTCTCGCCCATTTGGAACGGGAAGGTTTTGCCGGGCAGGTCATGACAGCCGTTCTGGCGGCGACCGAGCGGGCCCGAGCATTAGGCGAAAAAGAATAGGAGAATTTAATGGATAGAGAAGCTATTTTAGCCCAACTGGAAGAGAATGAACGGCTTTTGGTTGCGCGCTTGCTGGATCAGGTGGAAGTGGCGGTGATGAAGGCGGCGCCGGTGGCTACGGACTTTTTGGACCCACGGGAGAGAGAACTTTCCAGGGAAATCCTTCATTATCTCCCGGAAGTTAAAGTTTTATCTTTTGGTGGGTACCGCGGCGCCGAACGGCAACGGTTGGTCATCATCCCCGCTTTTTATCTGTCGGAAGCCGTAGAGCCACCCCTGGCTTATCTCTCGATCCGGCCGGCGACCAAGGGGCGGAAGCATACTGCGGAGGCATCGGACGCCCTTTTTACCCACCGGGATGTGTTAGGGAGCATCTTAGGGTTAGGATTGAAACGGGGGAAGATCGGGGATTTACTTTTGACGGCGGAAGAAGCCCAAGCGGTGGTTGGGGAGGAGATTGGAGAATTCATCCGGACCAACCTGGCGAAGGTTGGAGCCATCGGTGTTACCGTGGAGACGATTGATCCCGAACAACTCAACATTCCAGTGGAAAGAGTGAAAGAGATCAGGGGGACCGTGGCTTCCCTGCGTTTGGATGCAGTGGCTGGCCTTGGTTATGGTGTTTCCCGGAGCCGGATGGCACGGGAGATCAAAATGGCTAAGGTCAAGGTGAACTGGCGGCCGGTAACCGACTCCGATTATAAAGTAGCGGTCGGGGATGTGCTTTCCATCCTTGGTCGCGGCCGTGTAGAGGTGGCTGAGGTCGGTGGTGAAACGAAAAAAGGGCGTTTGGTTGTAAAACTCAGGCGGTTGTTGTAACAAGTTATTTCCGTTGTGACCAGGAAAAGGGATAAGGACAACGCAAATACCCCTGCAGCTGGTCATCATTGGAATCATGTATTTTGTGGAAAAAGAGGAGGCTGGGTGGATGTTTACACCGGTAGATCTGGAAACCATGGTTTTTCGGCGGGGGTTCCGCGGGTATCGGACAAAAGAGGTTCAGGAGTTCATGCGGAAACTGATCGTGGATTATGAAAAACTCTATAAAGAAAACATCGACCTCCGGGAAGAACTGGATGCACAGAAGGAATTGCTTAAGAACTACAAACAGATGGAAGAGACACTGAAAAACACCCTTTACCTTGCTCAGGGCACGGCGGAAGAGATTAAGGCGGCCGGGGAAAAACAGGCCGAAGTGATTCTGCGGGAAGCCCAGAACCGGGCCGAACAGATGCGGCTGAAAGTACGGGAGGAGATCCAATCCGAACTTCAAGAATTGGCCAACCTGAAGCAACAGGTCGATCTCTTCCGGATTCAGTTTACCCGATTTTTGAATTCGCTGATTGAGATGGCCGAACAACACCTGGATATTGAAGGGATTTGGGATAAAATGGTCGATCTTTCCCGCCATAATATTGACGTCAGAAAAGCAGAGCCGGAAAAGGTGGAGGAAAGCGGCAAAATAGAGCTGGAAAAAGACCCCCAGGCGTTGGCGGCCGCCAAAGCGAAAGCGGCTAGCCTATTTGAAACCACCGAGTAATCAGCACGGCCATGAAGAAAGCGGTGAGATCACCCAGAAGACCCATGCCGACCAGATGTTTGGGGCGGGTGATCTTGGCCGCGCCGAGATAGACGGAGAGCACATAAAAGGTGGTCTCCGATCCGCCGGCAATAATCGAAGCCATGATCCCTAATGGGGAATCGGGACCATGCTTCTGGATTAAATCGGCCATAAAGCCGATGCTTCCGGAACCGGAAAGTGGTTTAATCAGGCCAAGCGGAAGGATTTCCTCGGGAATCCGGAGGAGGTTGGCGAAGGGGGCAGCCACCCGGCAAAAGAAGTTTAAAGCCCCGGAAGTTTTAAAGACCGCTAAGGCGCCGAAGATGGCCAGGAAATAAGGGAGAAGCTCAAACCCGGTTTTCAGACCAGTACCTGCGCCTTGGATAAAGGTTTCATAGACTTTAACCCCTTTATACTCTCCGTAGGCGAGAACGGCCAGGATAAAAAGGGGGATAGCCCAAATAGAGAGTGTGTTCATTTTTTCCTCTCCTTACGGGTTTTTTTTATGAAAAAATGGGTTAGTAAGGCAGCGGCGGTCCCGAAGGAGGCAGTGATGAGGATGGGGATGATGACCATCGAGGGCCGGACCGAACCAGCTTGGGAACGGACGGCGATAATGGTGGAAGGGACAAGGGAGATTCCACCGAGAATTAAAGCCAGGTACACGGCCATTTCATCGGAGACGACGCCGGGGGTGGCATTGACCTTTTCCAATTCACGCATGGTTTTGATTCCCAAGGGCGTGGCGGCGTGACTCAAGCCCAAAAGGTTGGCCGCCAGGCTCAGGGTGATTGCGCCAAGGGCAGGGCTGTCTGCGGGCAAGCGGGGAAATAACCGGCGTAAAAGGGGATGGAGGGCCCGGGCTATTTTTTGGGTAAGGCCGGCCGTTTCGGCGATCCGTAACAGTCCCGACCAGAAGGCTAAAAAACCGGTGATCCCTATGGCGAATTTGACGCTGTCTTCCATGGAGGCCAGCAAGGCTAGGGTTGTCTCTTCGACCCGTCCGGTCGCGCCTGCGACCACATAACCGAGGAAAAAAAGGGCAAGCCAGATGCGATTGATCGGGGCCACCTCCTTCCTTCCATATATATACTTGTATGGTGAGCGATTATGCGCAAGAAATAAGGGCGAACGACAGGGGGAAAAGAAATGGTGAGTTTTTCCCAACGGACCAAAGCCGAGTTGGCGCGGCGCTTTCCGAAACAAAAATGTTGCGTTAAAGCGGAATTGGCTGCGATTATGCGCGCTAGCGGTAGTTTGCACTTACAAGCCAACCGGTCCTTTGCGGTAACAGTCACCAGTGAAAACGTGGTTTTAATCCGGAAGACCCTTCTGCTTTTGAAAAATTACTTTCAGCTTCCCAGTCGGGTAATGGTGGAAGAGCGGGGGCAGTTCAACCGGCGCCGGTACCGGCTGCAACTGGTTGGCGCCAGAAATGTCCGGCGGGTCCTTACGGAGCTTAATATCATGTCCGGGTTAAACCTGGAAAGCGCGATCCCTTCCGCTTTGGTCCGCGCCGATTGTTGCCGGGCAGCTTTTTTACGGGGAGCTTTCCTGGCCCGGGGATCGATTACCGATCCGCAGAAACAAAATTACCATTTAGAAATTGTGACTGAAAATGAAGAGTTTGCGATCGGCCTTAATTACCTGATGAATTTATGTGGTTTCAATGCCGGCGCTAATTTCCGGAAGGATTATTTCATCTATCTCAAGGGGGCCGAAAACATCGGGGAATTTTTACGTTTCATCGGGGCGCATCATGCTTTTCTGGCGTTGGAAGAGATCCGGGTGATTAAAGGGGTACGTAACGAAGTGAACCGTTTGGTGAACTGTGAGACGGCCAACTTGGAAAAATCGGTCCGGGCTGCTTTGGAACAGGTGAAGGTGATTAAAGCTCTCGAAGCCAAGAAACTGCTGGCGAAACTCCCCCCTTCTTTGCAGGAACTGGCCGCGCTTCGTTTGGACCATCCGGAGGCTAGCCTCCGGGAACTGGGCGAACTGGCCATTCCGCCCTTAAGTAAATCGGCGGTTAATCACCGGATGCGGAAATTGTTAAAAATTGCCGAAATCTATTTAGACCAGGGAGGAAATGAATCTTCCGAGATGAACAATTAGTTTGATCCTTTTTTAACAAAGTTGGTTTTTCCCGATCATTCTCCCCTTTTTCCGGTTGGAAATCCCGCTTTCTAGGAAAAACTGCAAAAGCTTTGATAGTTTTGAAGAAAGGGGGAGATAATTCCAGTAGTAGAGGGAAATGCATTATTACCGTGGCCATAATTGTACAGAATATAGGGTGGTCCAAGCGGAAGCCAACGATAATGTAATTCCTGAACAGTGGGGGAAAAGCTCTTGTTAGTAGGTGAAAAAGGGCAACAAGAGTTAACAAAAGGAAAAAGGAGGAGAAAAAATGAGTGTGAAAATTGGTATTAACGGTTTTGGTCGGATTGGGCGGAATGTTCTCCGGGCGATTATTAAGTACCATCCCGAACTTGAGGTCGTTGCGGTTAATGATCTAACTAACGCGAAAACCCTTGCCCACCTTTTAAAGTATGATTCGGTCCATGGGATTTTAGACGCTGAGGTGAAGGCGGAGGCAGATCAGATTATCGTCGACGGGAAACCGGTAAAAGTTCTTTCCGAGAAAGATCCGGCCTTGATCCCCTGGTCCGAGTATGGCGTGGAGATTGTGGTTGAAGCAACCGGGATTTTTACCCTCAAAAACGACGGTGTGAACAAGAAGGGCCGGGAAGTGCGGGGCGCAATCAACCATATAACCAAAGGTGGGGCCAAAAAAGTGATCATCACGGCGCCGGCGAAAGAGGAAGACCTGACGATAGTGATGGGCGTTAATGACGATCAGTACGATCCCAAACAGCATCATGTGGTCTCCAATGCTTCCTGTACCACCAACTGTCTGGCCCCGGTGGCTAAAGTCTTGCACCAGCGGTTCGGGATTAAGCGGGGGTTAATGACGACCGTACATAGCTACACCAATGACCAGCAAATCCTGGACCTGCCCCATAATGACCTGCGTCGGGCCAGGGCAGCGGCGCTGTCGATTATCCCGACGACGACGGGGGCGGCCCGGGCGGTGGCTTTAGTCCTTCCCGAATTAAAAGGGAAACTAAACGGGTTTGCCATGCGGGTGCCCACGCCCAATGTGTCGGTGGTGGATTTAGTCGCCGAATTGAACCAAACGCCAGTGACGGCGGAAGAGCTGAATACGGCGTTGAAGGCGGCTGCCGAGAATGAACTGAATGGGATTATGGCCTATACCGAACTGCCCTTGGTTTCCTCCGACTACAACGGAGACCCCCATTCCTCGATTGTGGATGGTCTTTCCACGATGGTAATTGAAGATAATTTGGTTAAAGTCGTGGCCTGGTATGACAATGAATGGGGCTATTCCTGCCGGGTGGCGGATTTGGCTACTTTTATGGTTGACAAAGGTCTATAAGATAAAGGTGAGAATAAGCAAGGAGTGGTGTACTGATGGAAAAGTTGACCATTAAAGACCTGGAGGTAAAAGGAAAACGCGTTTTGGTCCGGGTGGATTTTAATGTTCCCGTTAATGACCAGGGAGAGATCACCGATGACCGGCGGATTAAAGCCGCTTTGCCAACCATCAACCAGCTGGCGGAGAATGGTGCTAAAGTCATTTTGGTCTCCCATTTCGGACGGCCGAAAGGGGTAGACGAGAAGTTTCGGATGGATAAGATCGCCCAGCGCTTACGGGAACTTAGCGGTCGGAAAGTGATTAAGGTTAACGATTGTATCGGCGCTGAACCGCAACAAGCCGTTGGCGCCATGGCCGAAGGTGATCTTTTATTGCTGGAGAATGTTCGTTTTTACAAGGAAGAGACCAAAAATGATCCGGAATTTGCCAAGCAGTTAGCCGCGGTGGCCGATCTTTATGTGAATGATGCCTTCGGCACCGCTCACCGGGCCCATGCTTCCACCGCCGGAGTCACCGCTTATCTGCAGCCGGCCGCGGCCGGGTTTTTGATCGAGAAGGAGTTACGGATCATGGGTAAGGCAATCAGCGATCCGGAACGCCCCTTTGTGGCTATTTTAGGCGGCGCGAAAGTCGCCGATAAACTGGGCGTGATCACCAACCTGTTGAATAAGGTGGATACATTAATTATCGGTGGAGGAATGGCCTATACTTTCCTCAAAGCAAAGGGTTTGGAGATTGGAAAATCTTTAGTTGATACGGAAAAAATCGATTTTGCCCGCGAGATGCTGGAACAGGCAGCCGCCAAAGGTGTCAAGCTCCTCCTGCCGGTGGATGTGGTGGTAACCGATGACTTCAAAAACCCGACGACCCATAAGACAGTGGCCGCCGATGCTATCCCTGGCGATATGCAGGGGGTGGATATCGGACCGGAAACGGTGGAATTATTTTCACAAGCGGTGAAGGCGGCGAAAACAGTGGTTTGGAACGGGCCGATGGGTGTCTTTGAGAACCCCGACTTTGCCGTCGGAACCAACGCCATTGCCAAAGCCATGGCTGAAGCGGACGCCACTACGATTGTTGGCGGCGGCGATTCGGCGGCAGCCGTTGAACAATTAGGCTTCGCGGCGCAGATGACCCATGTATCGACGGGCGGCGGCGCATCCCTTGAGTTCTTGGAAGGAAAAGAACTACCGGGTGTCGCTGCTTTGACTGACAAAGAATAAGAGGTGGTATTGTTGCGGAAACCAATTATTGCTGGGAACTGGAAAATGTACAAAACCCATTTGGAAGCCAAGGACTTAGTAAAGGAGCTAAAGGAGAAAGCCTTGCCCGCTGGGGTGGAAGTGGTCCTTTGCCCGCCCTTTACAGCGCTGGCGACCGTCGGAGAAGAGCTGGCGGGGACGGAGATTGGCTTAGGGGCCCAGGATCTTTTCTGGGAAGAGGAAGGAGCCTATACCGGGGAGGTTTCTCCGGCAATGCTTAGAGAGTTAGGTTGTGCCTATGTGATTATCGGCCATTCGGAGCGGCGTCAATATTTTGGCGAGACCGACGAAAGCGTGAACAAAAAGGCAAAAGCTGCCCTCCGCCATGGTTTGAAGCCCATTATCTGCGTGGGTGAGAGTTTAGCCCAACGGGAAGCCGGCGAGACCAATCAGTTTGTCGCCGGTCAAATGGAGAAGGCTTTGGCCGGGTTGGCTCCGGAAGAAATTCCCCAGGTGGTCATCGCCTACGAGCCGATTTGGGCGATTGGCACCGGCCGTTCCTCCAGTGGCGCCGATGCCAATCAAGTGATTGGGATGATTCGCCAAACTATTGCCAATCAATTTCAACCGGCTTTGGCGGATCAGGTACGGATCCAATATGGCGGCAGCGTAAAACCGAACAATATTAAAGAATTTATGGACCAACCGGAGATCGATGGCGCTCTGGTCGGTGGGGCTAGCCTGAAAGCAGCCGATTTTTATGGAATTATTTCTTATCAATGAGCAAGGCTACGCAGTTTGAACGGAGAGATGCGCAATGAAACTAAAACACAGACCAGTTGGCCTCTTCATCCTCGATGGCTGGGGTTATAATCCCAGCCCGGAACATAACGCAATTCAGGCGGCTCATACCCCTTTTTTAGACCAGATGATGGCGGAGCACCCCCATGCTTTGGTGGAGACTTCCGGAGAGGCGGTCGGTCTCCCAGAGGGACAGATGGGTACCTCTGAAGTAGGCCACCTGAATATCGGAGCCGGAAGGATTGTCTATCAGAGTTTGGTACGGATCAGTAAAGCCCTAAAAAGTGGGGAGATGAAGAAAAACCCCGTCTTTACCGAACTGATAAATTATCTGGTGACCAACGAGAAACCCCTCCATTTTATGGGGTTGGTTTCACCCGGCGGGGTGCACAGCCATACAGACCATTTATACCAATTTATCCGGCTGGCGGTGGAGATGGGTGTGAAGGAGGTTTATATCCATGCCTTCCTGGACGGCCGGGATACCCCACCGGCCAGCGCCAAAAGTTATCTGGTCGAGTTAGAAGAAGAACTCAAGAAGATCGGGGTCGGCCAGATCGCGACTGTATCCGGACGTTATTATGCGATGGACCGGGATCAGCGTTGGGACCGGGTGGAAAAGGCCTATGCCGCTATGGTTGACGGTGAAGGGGAAAAGGCGGCGGATGCGGTTTCCGCGGTGGAGGCTTCCTACCAAAAGGAGATCCACGATGAGTTTGTCCTCCCCACGGTGATTGAAAGGGACGGGAAACCGGTGGCGACCGTTCAACCTGGGGATGGTATGATCTTCTTCAACTTCCGTCCCGACCGGGCCCGGGAGATTACCCGCGCTTTTGTGGATGGGGAATTTACGTCTTTTCCCCGGAAGAAGGGCTTTTTAGCCCCACGGTTTGCTTGTCTGACCCTGTATGATGAGGAGATTCAGGCGCCGGTGCTTTTCCCGCCGGAAGAGGCAATGCGGAATATCCTCGGGCAATACCTTAGTGACCACGGTCTGAAACAGCTACGGATCGCGGAAACCGAGAAATACGCCCATGTGACCTACTTTTTCAACGGGGGGGAAGAAACCCCCTTCCCCGGAGAAGAGCGGATTTTAATTCCTTCGCCGCAGGTAGCTACTTACGACTTAAAACCGGAGATGAGCGCTTTAGAAGTCACCGACCGGGTTTTGGCGGAGATTGACAGCGACCGGTTTGATGTCATTGTTATGAACTATGCCAACTGCGATATGGTAGGCCATACCGGGATCTGGGACGCAGCGGTGAAAGCAGTGGAGACGATCGATGCTTGTTTGGCCCGGGTGGTGCCGGCCATTTTGGCCAAGGGCGGGGCGGTCTTGATCACGGCCGACCATGGAAATGCCGAGTTGATGGTGGACCCCGCAACAAATCAACCCTGGACCGCCCATACAACTTTCCCCACTCCTGTCTTGCTCATCGGGTACGGGAAAGAATGTCGGCTGAAGAAGGGAGTTTTGGCCGATTTAGCCCCCACCGTCTTGGAGCTGCTTGGTTTACCCAAGCCCGCGGAGATGACAGGGGTCTCCTTAATTGAGGAACTGACATAAAAAGGCGCCAACAAGCCGTATGCGCTGGTTACCGTCAGCACAAGGCAGTGCTGAATTTAAGAAATTCAAGACTATCAAATCTAGATTGTTGAGGAGGATTTAAAATGACGTCAATCATTGATATTCATGCCCGGGAGATTTTGGATTCACGGGGAAACCCCACGGTGGAAGTGGAAGTGGCGCTCGCCGGGGGCGCTGTGGGTAGAGCCGCGGTTCCGTCGGGGGCTTCCACCGGCGCTTTTGAAGCCGTCGAACTCAGAGATGGTGAGAAAGACCGCTATTTGGGGAAAGGGGTTCAAACCGCCGTTAACAATGTGAATGAGGAGATTGCCGGTGAAGTGATCGGGATGGATGCTTTAGACCAGACCGAAATCGACCAGGTCATGATCGACTTGGACGGCACCCCGAACAAAGGGAAATTCGGGGCCAATGCCATTTTAGGAGTTTCGTTGGCGACGGCGAAGGCAGCGGCCAACGCCCTGGAAATTCCCCTCTTCCGTTATTTGGGTGGGGTTAACGCCAAAGAGTTGCCGGTGCCGATGATGAATATTCTGAACGGTGGACGGCATGCCGATAATAGTGTTGACCTACAGGAATTTATGGTGATGCCCGTTGGCGCCGCGAGTTTCTCCGAGGGTTTACGGTGGGGCGCCGAAGTATTCCACGCCCTGAGGGCTGTTCTAAAGGCGAAAGGGTACGCTACTTCCGTAGGCGACGAAGGCGGGTATGCGCCGAACCTCAAGAGCAACCAAGAAGCGTTGGATGTAATTATGGAAGCAATCGCCAAGGCCGGTTTAACTCCAGGTAAAGATATGATGTTCGCCATGGATCCGGCGACGACCGAGTTGTGGGAGGCGGCGAAGGAGAAAGGCGAGGAAGGCAAATACTACTTCTGGAAATCGGATATGATGAAGACCCGGGAAGAAATGGTCGAGTTTTGGACCGGGTTGGTTGAAAACTATCCGATTATCTCCATTGAAGACGGGATGGCTGAAGAGGACTGGGAAGGTTGGGCCCTGCTCACGGAAGCCCTGAAAAATAAAGTGCAATTGGTCGGAGACGACCTCTTTGTCACCAATACACAGCGGCTGGCGAAAGGAATTGAATTGGGAGTGGCCAACTCGATTTTGATCAAAGTGAATCAGATTGGCACGCTCACCGAGACCCTGGATGCCATTGAAATGGCGAAAAAGGCGGGTTATACAGCAGTGATTTCCCATCGTTCCGGTGAAACCGAAGATACCACGATCGCCGATATCGCGGTGGCGACCAATGCGGGACAGATTAAAACCGGTGCTCCTTCCCGTACCGATCGGGTGGCCAAATACAATCAGTTGCTCCGGATTGAGGATCTCTTGGGCGACAGCGCGATCTACCGCGGGTTGAAAGCCTTTTACAATTTAAAGAAGTAAATTAAGGAGGAAAAGGAAGGGAGGAAGCTCCTCCCTTCCCCTCGCAAAAAAGCGGATCGGAAGTAAGGCTTGTTAATCCGGGACATCTTTGATAAAATAATATAAGTAAGTAACCCAACGGGGTGATAAAAATGAATTTCTTTTCCGTATTATTATTAATTGTCTCCTTGGCTTTGATTGTCTTGGTGACGATTCTTCCTAGCAAAGAGGAAGGCTTAGGCTCCCTGGGTGGAGGTTCTTCCCGTTTGTTCGGGAAGAATAAAGGGTTGGAAGCGTTGTTATCTAAAATAACGGCCGGGTTGGGTGTAGCCTTTTTCCTCCTGGCGATCATTGCCAACCTATTTTAACTCCCTGGCGGGAGTTTTTTATTTTTCAAACCCATCTTCCTCTTCAGAAAACATTTTGTTCTACCGAATAAATAAGTGGAATCCCAGCGCGCTCTTGGTGTAAAAAATTCTGGGTAAAAAGAAGTTTTGTCGGTTCACTCCATTGTGAAAAGCAGGATTGTTTGCTATTATGTAGAACATTATTAAGCTAGGGAGAGTTCAGCAGGGAGGAGAGGGTTCCTTTGAAATTTATCAGTATTAAAAAGCGCTTATTGCTTCGGATTATGATTCCATTAATGGTGCTTGTTGTCCTCAGTAATCTGCTGGGGACCATAATCAGTAGTGTGTTTTGGCGAATTGTCCTTGAAATTCTTTTGGTCTTCGGGTACTTGAAACTAGTAGAAATATTCGTTGACCGCGGAGTTTTAGGGCCAGTTCACCTGATCAACCAGGTCGCGGAGGAAGTTGCGGAGAATAACTTAAGTAATGAACTGCAAATTGCGACCGGCGATGAATTTACCATTCTCGGGCATAATTTAAACCAAATGTTGGCTAATCTACGCCGGATTCTCCAGGAAAACTTGGAAGCAGCCGAGAAACTAATGTTAGCCGCCCATGATATGTCGGCCATGGCGGAAGAGGCTAATCTTTCGTCGCAAGAAGTTACGAGCGCAATCGATGTGATTGCGAAGGGGACGGAAGAACAGTCTCAACATGTCAAACAATCATCTTTGGCTGCCCAGCAGATGGCGTCGACGGCTCAGGAAGTAGCCGCGGAATCCCAAAAGGCGGCTTCCTTCTCGACGAAGGCATCGGAACGGGCTAAGATCGGCGGCGAAATTATTCAGACCGTCCAGGAAAAGATTTTACAGGTCAAAGAGACTGTTGACTCCTCAGTTGATACGGTCCGTCGACTGGGATTAAAGTCGCAGGAAATTGGGAAGATTACCGATGTGATTCGGGGTATTTCCCGTCAAACTAACCTTTTGGCCTTAAATGCGGCGATTGAGGCCGCCCGGGCTGGTGAGCACGGACGTGGTTTTTCCGTGGTTGCCGATGAAGTCCGCGCCTTAGCTGAACAAACCACCCAATCTACCGGTCAGATTGTGGAGATGATCGCGGAGATTCAAAGTGAAACCCAAAGCGCCGTTGAAGCGATGGAATCCGGGAAAATGGTTGTGGATGAAGGGGCCTCTCTTGCTAACCAAGCCAACGAAGCTTTTACAGCGATTGTTAATTCGGTGACCGAGACCGTGCAGACCATTCAGGAGATTGCAGCGGCTTCCCAGGAACAGGCGGCGAGTAGTGAAGAGATGAATAGCACAATGGCCGGGGTGGAAGAGATCGCCCAACGGAATGTGGGAGCAGCTCAGCAAGTGGCGGCGGTTACCGAACAACAAAGAACCGTCATGGAACAACTGGCCAAGTCTTCCAGTGCCCTGGTGGAAATGGCCGAACATTTAACCTCGATGGTTGGGCGGTTCCGAGTTAGTTCCAATTTCCAACGGTGTTGGCGGGTGATGGATTGTAACTGGGTGGATTGCCCGGCATACCAGGCGAAAGAGGAAAAATGCTGGTTGATTCCGAACACCTTGTGTCAGAAAGGGATTCCTAGCGGTTCGGTTCTGGAGAAACGGGCCCAGTGTCACCAATGTGAAGTCTTTAAGATTAACACCGTTGTCAGTGACCAAGCAGGAGAAGAACAGGAAAGAATAGAAGAATCGGTATAACCTGGAGCAGGAAAAAATATTGAGGTGTGAAGCCAGTCTATACTGGCTTCCTCTTATGCTTCCCCCAAGCAGTTATCCGGTTATTGGTAGGTTTTTTTGCGTTGTCCATTGATTTGATCGCCCCCTTCAAGTTGAACCCGGTTTCTTGTAGGGTCTCCTTTTAAATGGCGACAACATAAAAAGCTTGGGTAATGGCCGGTTAACTATAGAATGGACAAACCTCAGTCCCCCGGAAACCGCACACGAAGAAACAATCATTGAAAGGAGTTTGTGACAAGATGAATATTTTGGTGCTGAATAGTGGCAGTTCTTCCCTGAAATACAAACTGTTTTCCGTCGACAAAGAAGAAGTTATAGCCTACGGACTGGTTGAGAGGATTGGAATGCCGGGCGGGCTGGGTAAAATTACCCACCAGGTACAAAGGGAACAAAACGGAAAATATCAAGCCGAGGATGAGATCTCTAACCATCAGAAAGCTTTACGGATGGTTTTAAACCTGCTCACCGATGCCCAATGGGGTGTGCTCCGTGACTTGCATGAGATTAACGGCATTGGCCATCGGGTTCTGCACGGGGGGGAATATTTTAAAGCATCGATTCGGATCTCCCCCGAAGATGTAGCGAAAATGGAGGAACTGATTGAGCTTGGTCCGTTGCACATGCCAGCCAATATCATGGGGATTAAAGCCTGTGCTGAGCTAATGCCGGGTGTGCCCCAGGTCGCTGTCTTTGATACCGCTTTCCACCAGACCATGCCGAAAAAGGCTTTCCTTTATGCGATCCCTTATGATTTTTACGAAAAACACCGGGTCCGCCGGTACGGTTTCCATGGTACTTCCCACCGCTATGTCTCTCATCAGGCGGCGACCATTCTTGGACGCCCCCTTACCGATCTTAAGATGATCACCGCCCATCTGGGGAATGGGAGTAGTTTGGCTGCGATTGACGGGGGTAAAGTCATCGATACTTCTATGGGTTTAACTCCATTGGAAGGCCTGGTGATGGGGACCAGATCGGGCGATTTGGATCCGGCCATCGTGCCCTTTATCGGACAGAAATTGAACCTGACCCCGGAAGAGGCCGATGCCGTTCTCAATAAGAAGAGTGGTTTTTTGGGAATGACCGGTTATTCCGATATGCGGGATATTCAACGGGAACGTAAAGCCGGAAATAACCGTGCCCAGGAAGCTTATGACCTCTTTATTTACCGGATCACGAAGTATATTGGTTCTTACCTGGTAGCCCTAAAGGGCTTGGATGTTCTGGTCTTTACCGCCGGAATTGGTGAGAACGACTGGCAGGCCCGGGCCGACATCTGTCGGGAACTGGAGTTTTTGGGAGTTAAGATGGATTACGCGAAGAACGAAAATCTCCGTGGGGAGGAGGCCATCCTGAGCTGCGCCGATTCTAAAGTGACCATCATGTTGATCCCTACTAATGAAGAGTTGGTCATTGCCAGAGACACGATGGCGCTTATTTAGTCTTAAGAATTCTTTGGAAGAAATTCGCGTCATTGATTTTCATCACTTCGTCGCCCTAGTAGTAACTTAGGATCTGCGATTACTTGACAGTAGGGTCGGTCCTGGATATAATTACAGTGACCAAGTTGAGGAGTTGGACTTTTGGAAATCAAAAAGATCGCCACTAACCGTCGGGCTCGACACGAGTATTTTATTGAAGAGACCTTTGAGACCGGGATCGTTTTGACCGGGACCGAAGTTAAATCCTTACGACGGGGAAAGGGGAACTTGAACGACAGTTACGCGCAGATTAAAGCGGGAGAAGTTATTCTATATAACTGCCATATAAGCCCCTATGATTTTGGTAACCGTTATAACCATGATCCTCTGCGCCCCCGTAAATTGCTTATGCATAAGGCGGAGATCCGAAGGTTAATGGGTAAAATTAAAGAGAAAGGTTTTACCTTAGTCCCCCTAGTTATGTACTTTGACCGGAACAACCGGGTCAAAATCGAGCTGGCGTTGGCCCGGGGGAAGAAGCTCTATGATAAACGAGAGGATCTGGCCAAAAGGGATGCCCAGCGGGAGATGGCCCGGGCCCTTAAACAAAAGGCGGATTTTCGTTCTTAGACTCACGTGGACGATCGTTGTTTGCCAAAACCCTTAATTTAGAGTATAATTAAAGGGTAAACTAGACTTCCCGATTTGGGGGCGACTGGTTTCGACGGGGAGTTTGATGACAGGGGTAGCGGGTCGAGGTGCTGTGGCCTCGTTAAACTACAGCAAGCACATTAAGTGCCGATAATAATTTATACGCTGCTTAATTTAAAGTAGCCGTCCAATCCGGACTTAACCTGGGAGTGCGGTGCGGGCGTCAACTAAACCAGGGCGCTCACCGGCTAATTCTCGGAGGCCGGTGCTAAGATCATCGAGATAGCCGAAGTTCAGTTCGGCCGTAGACGGAACGTAGGCGAACTTTAAATTGCGGTCTGCACCCGGAGAGACTCCTGTGGTCATCTTTTCGGACGGGGGTTCGATTCCCCCCGCCTCCACCAAAGAAAGCTTTTTTGCCGAAAAAAAATTTGTGTATTACCTACAGCTTGTGTTCCCAAAGACAGCCGATATAAACTGTAGGAAAGGAGAAATAGTGCTTATGAACCATGGAATAAGTTCTGCGATCGGTGAACTAATTGAGACCCAAGGTCCCTCTTTGACCGCAAGTGAAGCCATTGCCAAACTGAAGGGCATGTTTTCCGATGCCGAGTTGGAGGAGTTTTATCAACAATTAAAATTTCCCGATCTTGAACAGGCGGTTCAAGCAATTATTAGTGATATTAAAGGTTAGCCTAACCCCGTAAGGGGTTTTTTTTTACCTATTCGTAGCTTCCGGGCAAAACGAAGTTAACGGTCGCTTGTTATACTAAGATCACACAAACAAACATCCTTTTTTCATTTTCCTCCTTTTTTATAGTTTAGGGGTTTGTCCACATAACCCGCCATAGCCGAGTAAGCGGGGGCATTAAACCCGCTGATGATGTGGAACTTTTACCTATGCGAAGCCTTGTAAAGGCCATTAATTTTGTCCAGCGCCCTTTGGCGCCATTTTTTTTGCGGCGGGAACAAACCGTAGCGAAGAACGTTAACCTTAATATCACCTCCTTTTATATAGTCCCCTCGTTCGTGAGGGGATTTTTTATTCAGGTGAGGAGAAGACCGGAAAGACCCGCTAAGATGAGGACCGGGATCGGGTGGAGACGTCCCTTAAGCAATAAGACAAGAGCGCCAAGGAAGATGAGGACGGCTTTATAATCGGTTAAAGTAACACTTCCTACCCGCCAGAGGGCCAGGCCGATGAGGCCGATGACCGCCGGCTTTATCCCAGTAAAAATTCCTTTTGTCCAGGGGGATTTGGTCAAACCAGTAAAGAGACGGACAATGATGAGAATAATTAGGAAAGAGGGGAGGACCACCCCTAAAGTAGCGACCAGGGCCCCGAAGAAAACGGCGGTCCGGTAACCGATAAAAGTCGCGGCATTGATGGCGACCGGCCCCGGGGTCATTTCGGCAATGGCGATGACCTCTATAAATTCGTTCAGCGCTAACCAGCCGTGCGTATCAATCACTTCCACCTGGATCAGGGGGAGCATCGCGTAACCGCCGCCAAAAGTGAAGGCGCCGATTTTAAAGAAGGTAAAAAAGAGTTTTACGAAAACGGCCATGGGTTATTTTCCTCCTGTTTTTGATGGTTGCTTGTGATGATCTTTCTCTTCAACTACATACTGATAAAGAAGGCCAGCTACGGCAGCTATGAGCAGGGTGGGAATCGGAGGTACCCCAAGCAGGAGCTGTACTAGGAAAACGGCTATGGCGATGACAAAGCCGAACTTAGTTTTTAAGATTTGTTTACCTAATTTAAAAACGGCTGACCCGATGAGGGCCGCCACAGCCGGGCGGATCCCATAGAAGAGACGTTGGGTGATGGGATGGGAAGTAAGACGGGGAAAAAAGAGGGCAATCGCTAAGATAATGGAGAAAGAGGGGAGGACAACACCTAAGGTTGCCATGACCGAGCCCAGGAACCCGCCGGTCCGGTAGCCGACAAAGGTGGCCGTATTAACAGCAATCGGTCCCGGTGTCATCTCCGCAATCGCGATCAGTTCAACAAACTCTTCCGTATCTAACCATTGGTGGTTCTCGATCACCTCCCTTTGGATTACGGGCACCATGGCGTAACCACCTCCGATCGTGAAGGCGCCCACTTTAAAAAAGGTAATAAAAAGGGAGAACAGATTGGTTCGTTTAGTCCGTTCCGGCATAAACTTCAACTCCTCTTGGTGTAAAAAGAACCTGGGTCGAACCCAGGTTCTTTTTCTTGTGGTTTTGGGTTTACCATTTAAAGAAGGTTTTAATCCGGTCGGCCACAGCCTCAGGAGTAAATCCGAAGAAATTCTCCAGATCTTTGTAGGGAGCGCTGACGCCGAACCGATCGAGCGAAATGACTAAACCTAGGGGACCGGTCAGTTGATACCAGCCGCTGCCGACACCGGCTTCAATCGTGACCCGCGGTAAGTCAGGGCCGAGAACACTGCTGATATAGGCTGGATCTTGTGCCAAGAAGACTTCCCGGCAGGGCATGGAGACGACGCGGGCTTTTTTACCCATTGTAGCCAGTTTTTCCGCAGCGGAAAGGGCCAAGGAAACCTCGCTACCGGTGGCGATTAAAACCAAATCAGCGCCGCCTTCCGGTTCGTAAAGGAGATAGCCGCCACGCATGAAGCCTTCCTGGTTGGCGCCAGGGAGGGTCGGAACCTTTTGTCGGGTCAAAAGAATGGCCGTCGGTCCGTCGGTCCGGCGTAAAGCGGCCTGCCATGCCCAAGCGGTTTCATTGGCATCGGCCGGACGGATGGTGTGCAAACCGGGAATTAACCGTAAGGCTTCGATGTGTTCCACCGGTTGGTGGGTGGGTCCATCTTCGCCTACGTAAAAAGAGTCATGGGTGAAAATGTAAATGATTGGTTCTTTCATCAGCGCAGCTAGGCGAATCGACGGTCGCATGTAATCAGAGAAGACAAAGAAGGTCGACCCGTAGACCCGGAAACCACCATGGAGGGACATGCCGTTTAAGATCGAACCCATCCCGTGCTCTCTGACGCCGAAGCGGAGATTCTTTCCGCTATATTCACCACCGCTAACATCGCCGGCTCCTGCTACGTAAGTTTTGGTGGAAGGGGCGAGGTCAGCCGAGCCTCCAACTAACTCGGGTAGTTTCGGGGATAAAGCGGTGAGGACTTTGCCACCGGCATCCCGGGTGGCAAAACTGGTCCCCGCTTCGAAGGCGGGCAATGAATTTTCCAGATCGGTCGGCAACTCGCGGGCCATCACCCGATCCCATTCGGCTCTTAGTTCGGGGAAAGCGTTGGACCAGGCAGTGAACCGGCTTTCCCAGTCCTGACGCCGTTGGGCCCATTGTTCCTGTTTTTCCTGGAAAAAGCGGGAGACGGCGGTGGGGACATGGAAGTCTTCCTCCGGCAGTCCCAAGGTCTTTTTGAGGGCAACGATGTTTTCTTGGCCCAAGGGGGCGCCGTGTACTTTGGCGTCGCCAGCTAAGGCACTACCATGGCCGATTTCCGTTTGTGCCACAATCAGGGTCGGGCGTAAGGTGTCGGCTTTGGCGTCTTCAACGGCTTTCAGGATTTCTTCCGGATTATGCCCGTCAATGTTGAGGACTTGCCAACCGTAAGCCTTAAAGCGTTGGGGCACATCCTCTTTAAAGGCCAGATCGGTTGAGCCTTCAATGGAAATCTCGTTGTCATCATAAAAGACGATTAGTTTGCCAAGTTGCAGGTCGCCCGCCAACGAACAGGCTTCGGCGGCTACCCCTTCCATCAAACAACCATCGCCGGCAATGACATAAGTATAATGGTCAATAATGGTATGGTCCGGCCGGTTGAACCTGGCGGCAAGCATTCGTTCGGCCAAGGCCATTCCCACCGCGTTGGCAATACCCTGGCCTAAAGGACCAGTAGTGGTTTCAATACCGGGCACTTCCCAGTATTCGGGGTGACCGGGTGTTTTTGAGTTAAATTGGCGAAAACGTTTCAGTTCTTCCATCGGCAGAGGATAGCCCGTGAGATGGAGTAAAGCGTAAAGCAGGGCTGAACCATGGCCAGCGGAGAGCACAAAACGGTCCCGGTCCGGCCAGGCGGGGGTTGTGGGGTCGTGTTTCATGACCTCGGCATAAAGGACAGCCCCAATTTCGGCGGCGCCGAGCGGCATCCCCGGATGACCCGAGTTGGCTTTTTCCACCATATCAGCGGCTAACCCGCGAATTGTGTTGGCAATTGTGGTAATCATGGACAAACTCCTTTCCTATTATTCTAAGATTCAGTATAAGATCCCAACCTCATTATTTCTTCTTTTCCTAAAAAAAATCCTTTCAAAAAAGCTGGAGAAGGGAATTTGCAAACAAATGGTAACCTAATCTTTTTCGCGACGTAAACCAAGGGTTGCGGTTAATTTGTTTAGATCGGCGGGGAGGGGAGCCCTAAACCTTAAACGCCGGTGGTGTCGGGGATGGTAAAAACCAAGGCTTACCGCGTGCAGGGCTGGGCGGGGAAAGTTTGGATCCACCCGGCCGTAAAGCGGGTCACCCCATAAAGCCGCCCCCATCGAGGCAAAGTGCACCCGAATCTGATGGGTGCGCCCGGTAATCAATTTGACGAGGAGGAGGGCGGCCCGATCGGTCCGGTTAAGGACCCGGTAACGGGTGAGGGCCTCTTGTCCGGCTGGAGAGATGACCCGTTTGATCCCTTCCGTTCCTTTGAGGACCGGTGCGTTAATTAGACCGCTTTCGTTGGGGGGGATCCCATCGGTGACCGCCAGGTAGCGACGGTTGATTTTATCCTTAGTCAACTGTAGGGATAATTGTTGATGTGCCCAGGAACTCTTGGCAATTAAAAGTAATCCGGAAGTCGGCTGGTCTAAACGGTGAACCGGATGTACGGCGGCCTTTTCGTTTTTGGTGTGCCAATGGTAGACTAAAGCATTGGCAACCGTTCCGGTTAAATGGTAACGGACCGGGTGGACCAGCATGCCGGCGGGTTTATTCACGACAATGAGGTCGGGATCTTCGTAAACAATTGATAAGTCAATCTTTTCCCCGCGGATCTGTTGGGGCGGCGGGAGGGGAAAGCGGACCACCAGTTCCTCGCCACCGTGAAGAATAGTTTTCGCACGGACGGGTTTTCCTTCCAAAAAAAGACCGTTACTTTTTTTCAAGGCAATAATTTGCCGACGGGAGAACTGCAACTCCTGCCGGAGAACGGACTCAACGGTCCGTCCTTTCCAGACGGAGAGGATAGACAAGCGAAGGGGAGGAGATTGGGACATGGGGGCGAGACCTCCTCATAGCGTAATCTCCTTAATTATAGCATACCGCTGGGCTGTTACTTATTCCTTACGCCCGGGGACAAATAGTCTTCTCTCGAATATGCTAAATTGGAAACTGTTCTACTGCTGTGTTTATTTTTTCATGGAAAGTAGTAGAAAAGAAGGCTATGCGTGAAGCCCAAGTTTGCGTTGAGGAGGGAGAAAATTGATTTTCAAGGACGAGATGGAAGGAAAGGGCCACTTTACTCCTCCGGCGCCGCCTTTTTGTCCTCAGGGACAGCTCTATACTGTAGTCGCCGGTGATACATTGTTCTTGATCGCTAAGCGTTTTGGCGTTTCTTTAGAAGCTTTAATTGCGGCCAATCCACAGATCCCTGATCCGGACTTAATCTTTCCCGGGCAGGTTATTTGTGTTCCATTCATGCCGATGCCGCCGGTACCCCATTGTCCGGGAGCAACTTATATCGTAGTTCAAGGCGATACCTTATTTCAGATCGCGCAACGTTTTGGCGTGACTTTAGAGGCTTTATTGGCGGTCAATCCACAGATCACCAACCCGGACTTGATCTTCCCGGGACAAGTAATTTGCCTGCCGGTAACGGCCCAACCGGATTGCCCGACCGGATTAACCTATATGGTTGTTCCCGGGGATACGCTTTTTAGTATTGCCCAGCGTCTTGGTGTTTCGGTTGAAGCCCTGTTAAGACTTAATCCGCAAATTACCGACCCGAACTTGATCCAACCGGGGCAATTGATCTGTGTACCGGTTCCTTGCCCGGTGGTGTCACCGATTGAAGAACCGGTTAGCCCGCCAATACCGGTTCCACCGGCGCCCCACCCACCTTTTCCTTGCCCACCCTGGGAAGAAAGGCCTTATCCATGCCCGGATGGACCACCCGTGGTGAGCCCCAGTCCTTGTCCGCCCCGGGAAAAAGAGCGCTATCCTAGTGTGCCGGGGACACCAATGCCCAACCCTTACTATCCCGGTTCTTTTGTCTATGCCGAACCGCCCATCCGTTGGGAAGAGTGCCCCTACCGCCGGCGGAGGAGAAGACGGGTTTTCCGAAGAAGGAGATTATTTTAACGAAAGGAGGCTGCGCCTCCTTTTTTTTCTCTGCTTGAGGCCATTAAATTGAAGCAAGAATCTAATTTAACTTGGGATAGAATAGAACCATGCCTTCAGCGTCAATGCAAATTTACGTTCCAGGTTTCGTGGAAAAACTTTGGACCCGATCCAAGACAAGAGATCGGGTTTAGCTTGCATTTGGTATCAATAAGTTGTATTAGAATGATTGAAGCAAAGGATAGGATAAAAAGCTTAAAAAAAGGGAATTGACGGTATTAATTAAATATGGTAATATTAAACCATATTAATAAAAGGTCGTGTTGGTCTTGATCGATCTTGATTTGCTAGACTTAACTTTAAAATTATTCGTTCAAACTCTGGAGAAGGGAATCTACGCCCCTCTAACCCAAGGCGGGAGTAGTCTTACTCCTGTTCAAGAAAACTGTTTGCGCTTTATTTATTATCACCCGTCTCCTTTAGCCAAAGAAATAGCTGATGGTTTACAGATCAGTAACGCGGCGGTTACCAAATTGATTGACCGCTTGGAAAGAAAAGGGCTGGTCATCAGGGAGTATCCTAAAAACGACCGGCGGCAAATTATCATCACTTTAACCGAGACCGGAAGAAAGCTTTTGGAAAACACCCACGGCCAAACCTGTCGCCGGTTGCAAGAGATCGTGGACCGGCTCGAGCCGGAAATGCTGGCTTCTTTTGTCGAGGGGCTGAAAGCCTTTTTAAAAGCGGCTTTAGTCAATACGGAACAGCTTGACCGGGTTTGTTTACGGTGCGGTCGGGCTCATGTGCGGGATTGTCCCGGAAATTTAATTTACCGTGGTTTCACCGGAGAGGACCGGTTTCCCCCAAAAAATGAGAAGGAGGAAGGTAGATGAAGAAATGGCGATGTGGCGTTTGCCGGTATGTGCATGACGGCGATCATCCCCCCGCCGCTTGTCCCAAATGTAATGCACCTGCGGAGAAATTCACCGAGATCCCGGCGGAAGAGAGTGCGTTAATTGAGCGCGCGCGGAGAACCAACCACTATCATGTGGAACTCCTCGCCTTACTTGAAGAAGTGAAAACTATAGCCGAGCTGGGGTTGGAAGACAAGTTGGATCCACCGTGTGTCTCTCTCTTCCAGAAGGCGATCCAATCCGCTGTTGAGTTGCGGCAAGCGATCAAAGCTGAACTGCTTGGGCATATGCAGAAAGGGAAATGGGGTTAAAAAGGGCTCGTTGAGCCCTTTTTTTGCGAATTCGGGCTAACCTAAAAAATATTGAAAGAGATAGACGGCGAAGGCGGCGAAGAGAGCCACCGTGATTAAACCTTTTTCATAGAAGGCCAGAAGGAGAGCGACGCCAAAGCCAACCAGGGCTGAACCGATATCCCCGGTCGCGTAGAGGATGGCGGGGAAAGTCATTGCTCCCAAGACAGCATAGGGGACGTAATAAAGGAAGGATTGGAAAAAAGGGGAATCAACCTTTTGCCGGAGAAAAGCGAGGGGTAACACCCGGGGTAAGTAAGAGACGAGCGCCATTAAGAAGACGGCGAGCAGGATTCTAACCATTACTTAACCTCCTTTCTGGGGAAGAAAGTGGCCCCAAAGAGACAAGCCACGACGGTTGCAATGGTGATCCGCCAGCCTTCCGAAAGCAGACGGAGACCGGGAAGCCAGGTCAGGGCGGAACTGACCCCTACGGCGACGGCGATGATGATAGAAATGGTCCTCGATTTTTTGGCAGGAGGGACGACGATAGCGATGAACATGGCATAGAGGGTTATGCCCAGCGCCTTTTGGAGGCTAGCGGGGAGAAAGGTACAGACAATGCCACCTAAAA
Organism: Bacillota bacterium; assembly: GCA_012837715.1. Classification (GTDB taxonomy): domain Bacteria; phylum Bacillota; class UBA4882; order UBA10575; family UBA10575; genus Capillibacterium. The sequence goes on from DUQR01000043.1 coordinate 70,954, forward strand.
GGGTGCCTGTCCCCCAACCGAGGTAGGGACCGACAATTAGTCCTAACATATAAAGAAAAGTAATCTCGCTCCGCTCTACGGAAGCAACGGCGAAGGTTTCATCGGTGATGCCGAAGGCCATGAGACAGCGCTGGCCGAGCGTGAGGTCGGGCGCTAATTTTTGGCCTAGGGAGAGGGACATTAACAAATAACGAAGGTTAATGAGGAAAGTGGTAAAGGTGATCTCCAGCAGCGAAGCGCCCGCCAAGATCAGGTTGGTACCGGCGAATTGTCCGGCTGAAGTTAAATTGGTCAGCGAAATAAGAGTGGCAATCCAAGGTGGGAGGCCGCCTCTAACTGCGAGTAAACCGAAGGCAAAGGAGACTGGAACGTAGCCTAGGGCGATGGGGAACCCGTCCCGGAGACCAAGGAAGAAATCCTGTCGGCGCGGGTCCGCCGTGGCGATCCGGCGTGATAAGAAAGGAATATGCACGAAAATCCCTGCCTTTGACTGGAAGTTTAATTTATACTTAAACGTTAAGTTTAAATTATTATATCATCCTTGTCAAGTTCCTTTGAGCGGATTTTTCCGTTGTCACCATTAGAGGGATTCCGCTCCGCTCTAATTTGCTTAAAATGAATGACCCATCCAAATCTTGGCTTGGGGTCATCGCAAAAGACAACGCGGAAAACCCTTGGTGAAGTGGAGTTGGAAACGGGAATTAAAGCGGATGGATAAAAATAACATTGTGTTTTCTCCCGAACTATGATAAAATTATAAATCCTGAAACCAACCGGATCGGGTAACCGCGGGCGTTAGACCGAAAGGGAACGTCTGAGGAAAGTCCGAGCTCCAGAGGGCAGGGTGCTGGATAACGTCCAGTGAGGGTGACCTTAAGGCAAGTGCCACAGAAAAGGAAACGCCTACTGGCAGCAGTGATGCTGGTCCATGGCAAAGCTGAAAAGGTGCGGTAAGAGCGCACCAGCGGTTGAGTGATCAACCGGCTTGGTAAACCCCACCCGGAGCAAGACCGAATAGGAGGGGGCGTCTCCCGGTAGACGCGAGGACGGCCCGTTCTTCCCTCGGGTACGGTCGCTTGAGGCGGCAGGTAACTGTCGTCCCAGATAAATGGTTACCACTGATTGTGCCATCACAATCAGCACAGAACTCGGCTTACAGATCGGTTGGTGACAGTAGAAAAGAAGCTATCCTTTGGATAGCTTCTTTTTTGTAGTCGCTTGCTTAGTCCCAGTTTTTTAGACCTAAAGCCCTATTTACCGGGAGGGAGAAACAGATGCCCCGACCCGCTGTATTCAACCCGGCTTCGTGGGTGATCGTTTCCATAATCCCCGATTTTTTCTCGTGGGGGGCTAAAATTAGGATTACATCTTTCTCCGGTTGAATGGTGATGCCAAGAAACTTCTCGGCTTCCTTCGAACCTAGCCCTAAGCCGTGCAGGAGTGTGCCTCCGGGGGCGTCGGCCTTTTTCGCGGCCGACATGACCAAATCGGAATGACCCCGATTGACAATAGTAACGATCAAATCATAAGCTTCCTTGAATTCCATGGTCTGATCCTCCCTTTCCTTACGGGTATGATCTTGATCCATCTGTTGACTAAGTTTCCAGAGGGAACTACTGACACTATTCAGTGAAATAGTGAAGGCAATTCCCGTCCCCGGTCGGTGAAGATCAATCTGATCCTGTAGTTGGGTTAAAAACTGATGCGTCAAAGTGGTGCTCTGTATACTCAGGACGACCGCTTTCTTAGGATTGCCAAAGCCAAGTAATTCGTAGATTTCCGATTCAGCAGAACCATAACCGTGACTTATTAAGTAAAGGGGTAGTTGATTACGCTTGCACAAATCTTTTACTACTTTACCCAGACTAAAATCGACAATCGTAATCAAGGCTTCCATCCGAGTCCCGTCTTTCTCTGGCATAATCGTACCCTCCGTTTCCCGCTCTCTGGATTAAGCTTTTCCGCCCAGATAGAATTAACCGGCTAAATAAAATGTGGGCTTGCCCACTACCGAAATGACCTGGATTAAATCATTTTGGGAACTCTTCCTCTTTATCATACAAAATAATCGAGTCTTCGGCAACGGGGATAATATTCTCTTTCTCGGCCCGTTTGGCCTTTATCCGATAAACAAGGCCAAAACCCTGGATGGTCAGCACCGGAGTCAACGCGACCAGGGCCACGATGCCAAAGGCATCAGTGAAGATGTTACCCCCGATTGTTTCACAGGCCCCCATCGCCAGCGGTAACAGAAAGGTGGCGGTTAAAGGTCCTGAGGCGACGGCGCCGGAATCAAAAGCAATCGCCGTAAAGAGGGGCGGGACAATCAGCGCCAACAGCAATGCAATAATGTATCCGGGGATCACTATAAAAAGCAAAGACGTTTCGGTTAAGATCCGGAACATGGATAGTCCAACGGAGACGGCCACCCCAATGGAGAGGCCAATGCCCATGGTCCGACCGGAAATGGCGCCGTCGGTAATATCTTCAACCTGTTCTTTTAGGACGAAGACTGCCGGTTCGGCGGCGACGACAAAATAACCGGTGGCCAGACCAATCAGGATCAAAGCCCAGGGCGGTGTGTTCGTGATCAGCAATCCCCCTAACTGGTACCCGGCGGGCATAAAGCCCACATTAACACTGGTTAGGAAGAAAACAAGACCCAAGTAAGTATAGATGGTGCCGATTAATATCTTCAACAACGTTTTTTTCCGGAGGCGAAGGGAGACAAATTGAAAAACGATAAAAAGGAGGAGAATAGGGAGAAGGGCCAGTGCCACCTGGCCGAAAAAAGCGGGGAAATTAGCCAGATAAAGGCGGACGATGTCGCCAAGGGAAAACAGGTCGGGAATGGCCAGGACGCTTCCGCCGGACGGTTCAAAGAAGAGGCCTAAGATCAGCATCGTCAGGATGGGCCCGATCAGACAGAAGGCGACCAAACCGAAACTATCCTCTTCCGTAGTTTTATCACCCCGGACCGAAGCCAACCCAAGGCCCAAGGCCATGACAAAGGGGACCATAATCGGGCCGGTGGTGACAGCGCCCGATTCCCAAGCAATGGAAAGAAAATTTTTGCTGGTAAAACCCGATAAGATAAAGGCCAGTATATAGCAGAAGGTAAGGATAGTAGCGAGCCGGACCTGAAACAAGATGCGGAGAAAGGCGCCGACCAGCGCAATCCCGACACCAACCGAAACGGCAAAGATAATGATCGAGGCGGGGATCCCGTTGACTTGTCCGGCCAAAACATGGAGATCCGGTTCGGCGATGCTGATAAAAGTGGCAATTACAAAGGTTAAGATTACGATCAATTTTAAATTTTTACTTTTTACTAAACCGGAGCCAACATGTTCCCCAATGGGCATTAAAGAAACATCAACCCCAAGGTTAAACAGGGTGATGCCGAGAATCATCATCATTGCGCTCAGTAAAAAAAGGACCGTGCTATAAAAGGGCATTGGTGCGACTGTTAAAGTCAGTGCTAAAACAATAATGATAATTGGAAGTACCGTTGTAAAGGATTCTTTGAATTTTGCCCAGAGTAGTTTTGCCATTACCCGCCCGCCTCCATCTTTTCTCAATTGCCGATCTTCTTTGGTGTTGACCAACTTCCCACCATTATAATGATAATTGATCAGTTTTATTTGTCTATTGATTTAAACGGATATTCAGGTATTTTTAAGCAAGATGACATAAATGATGGGGTGGCGAAGATCGCTTTTGGGTGTTGTCCCCAAGGACCGCCGGTTGATCGCCAGCGGTCTGGCTTAGACCGGTTTTTACCACCGAAGAGCGGCCGCCGCCCAAGACAAGCCACCCCCGAAACCGATGAGAAAGACGAGATCCCCTTTGGTAAAACGCTTTTCTTCCCAGGCTTCTTTTAACGCCAGGCCGATCGAAGCGGAGGAGGTGTTTCCGTATTGGGCGATATTGGAGATAAAACGCTCCCGGGGGATACCCTTATTCCGGGCGACCGCTTCAAAAATCCTACTGTTGGCTTGGTGGGGGATGATAAAGTAGGGCTCATCCTGCTTCACAGCCAAGCGTTTGAGCAACCGATCAATAAGCCCGCCCATTTTATCTACTGCGAACTTAAAGACGTTTTTTCCGTCTTGCCGGAAATGATACTGATCCCCCGGACCGCCCATGACGACCAGATCGGCGCCAGCCGGGTCGGCGCCTAACTCTACGGTGAGCAGCTCATGTTCGGGCTGAGCTGTACTAAGCATCAGCGCGGCGCCGGCATCACCAAAAAGTATGCAGCTGGAACGGTCCGTATAATCTACATAACGGGAGAGTTTTTCCCCGGCGGTGATTAAAGCGTGGTCATAACCTTCGGTCCGCATTAAACTCCAGGCCACGGCTAAAGCATAAACCAAACCGGAACAGGCGGCGTTTAGATCAAAAGCGGCCAGATTGGTCAGGTTTAGTCGTTGCCCGATTATACTGGCTTGATAAGGACAGGCTTTTTCCGCGCTACTGGTCGCGGCAATGAGAAGTTGGGGCTGGTAAGGGGTCCGGGCTAAACAATCAGCCGCGGCTTCCACCGCTAAGTCAGAGGCGTGAACCCCCTCCGGGGCTATTCTCCTTTCCTTAATTCCGGTTCGCGACGTAATCCACTCATCGGTGGTGTCAACCATCTTCTCTAAATCGGTGTTCGTAAGTTTTTCTTCCGGAACATAACTGCCGACGGCAACAAGTCCTACTTTTTTCATCTTTCTTCCCCTTCACTCAGATAATCGAAAATGATAAATTAGTACTAGCTAATAATATCTGCTCTTAATTATAACTGAACTGTCTACCGTCGGCAAGGGTTTCATGGTAAATGTTTTTCCGATGCAAACATTAGGAATCATTGAAAGGGATGCCAATACAAAATATATATTTTAATTAAATTAGGCGGAGATGATCTTGTGCTGGAAGGTTCAAGCAAAGGACAATGTAAAAACCGGTCAGAAAAGAGAGACGGAAAGAGTAAAATCAAGTAATCCGGTAACGATCCGGCTGCGGTGAGCTTAGGCGCTTGAGGACAGAATGCTCCGCTAAATGGTGTTCTTTTCCACTGGCGAGGATTTTCACGGTCACGGTCGAGTCCGGCGCATGATCACTATAACGCAGAGTTAAGCCGGCAAGGGTGGTGAGCTCTTCGGCGGTGGGCTGGCCTAGACCGACGGTCAAGGGTCCGGGGGCGCCTAAAGCCTTCAATAGGTATAGGCCTTCCGCGTGACGGTTTTGGCAGAAATAACCGAAGAGGACCTGGTTTTCCCGGTGATTACGACCGATGATTCCTTTAAAGTTCGGGCTCAAACGGAAATGACGCCCGGTGCGGAGGAGACGGAGGTGCTCAACGGTCAAACGGCCTTCTGTTTTAAGGAGGTCTTTGACCTTGCGGCCATACTCCACGTTGGTGAGGAGGCAGCCTCCGGCCGGCGCCTCATATTCTAAACGGTACTTTTTGGCTAATTCCAGTTGAATTTTACGTTGCCGGCCCTGGATCGACGGACAGTGCCGCAAGGAAATCCAGCCTTTATCTTCGGGAATAGTCGGTGGTAAGAGCCCGGCGGAGAGCGGCCGCACGATCAAACCGGCCAGCCCGGTTTCTTCATCAATCTTCGGAAAGGCTCCCCGGTATTGGGATTTAGGCCGTTGGCCGACGACTTCACCGGTGACTAAAAAGGCGGCGTCGATTTCGTTCATCATCTCGCCTGCTTTCCGCAAGAAAAAAATATGACAGTCCAGGCAGGGATTGGCCGCTTTACCATAACCATGTTTCGGGTTTTCCAGCATCCGTAGATAATCTTCGCCCAAACGGAAGATATGTAGTTTCACCCCCAGCTGAGCAATTAGTTTTTGTAAGTGGGTTATTACCCTTTCTTCTTCTTCCGGGGGGAGGAAAGGTTGGAGAAAATAAACGGCTTCTACTTCAACGCCAGTCTCTTGGATTAATTTAATCGCAAGTAGACTGTCCAAACCGCCGGAAAAAAGGGCTAATGCTTTCAATTGAAATCGCCTCCTTCGGTGCTTGAGCTAAAAATAATTAGTTCTGGTTCTCCCCTTTGTTTCCTGCCTCAATTATGCTTTGGGCCTCATTAGGGCTTTCTGCGTTGTCCTTTGCTTTAACAATGCCAAGCCCAATTTATCTTCAACACCATAGATCAGATTGGGATCTTTATTGGCGACAGCGCAAAAAGCTTAATCATATTATAAGTTGTTTACAATATGATTACTTATACTTTTCAAAGATTGATTTAGTAGACAAAAAATGATAATCTATTTTCAACATCGTGGCACGAGCATTATAATACTATCGAATGAGGGTTGATTTTTAGGTGAAAAATTTACGCGAAAAAATAACGGAAATTAGTGAATCTCTCCGCCGCAAGGGCTACCGGTTGACGCCGCAGCGGGAAGCCGTGATCAAGATTTTACTCGAAAACCCCAACCAGCATTTGGCCGCGGAAGACATCTACGCCATGGTGCGGAAGACCCATCCGGAGATCGGGATGGCCACCGTCTATCGGACGCTGGAACTATTAAGTAATGAGAAGATTATTAACCAGCTAAACTTTGAAGAGGGTTATAGCCGTTACGAGTTGGAAAGCCAAGCCCATCACCACCACTTAGTCTGCTTGAAGTGTGGGAAAATCACCGAGTTCAACGACAATTTACTGGAAAAAGTAGAGGAAGAGATCGCCAAAGAGCATACTTTCGCCATCGTCGGGCATCTGCTCAAGTTTTACGGCTATTGCGCCAACTGTGCCCCGCAGGAAAGATGAAACCATCTTTGCCAAAGCGTTACAACCAAAAGATTTTACGGGCCAACTTTGAGTTTGGTCTGATTGAACCGGGGGACCGGATCCTGATTGGCTTTTCCGGGGGGAAAGATAGTGCCTTATTGGTTTGGGCTTTAGGTCTGATGGCCAAAGCTGGGGTGATCAGAGCGGAGATCGCGGCGTTAACTCTGGATTTAGGGTTTACGCCCCGGGTTGATCCCCAACCATTACGGGAGCTCTGTGCCCGGGTGGGTGTGGAGTTTTATTATCTCCCTACTGACATCGGAGCGACCGCCCAGCTCGCGGACGACCACTGCGCAACTTGCTCCTACCTACGGAACGGCCGGTTGAACCGGTTTGCCACGACCCATGGGTTTAATAAAATCGCTTTGGCCCACCACCATGATGATGCGGTGGAGACATTTCTCATGAGTATTCTTTACTCGGGACAGATCCGTACTTTTATGCCTAAAACCTATTTGGACCGGGTGGGGTTAACGGTGATCCGTCCTTTGGTCTATTTGCGGGAAGCCGAAATTATTGCCGCCCAGGAGTTTATCCCTTATGCACCGGTGGCGCCGAGTTGTCCCTTTGATGGGTATACCTACCGGCAAAAAGTAAAAGATCTAATTCATACTTTGAATCAAGAACACCCTTGGGTTTATGCGAATCTGGCCAGAGCGATGCGGGCGGGTCGCCCTTTGCTCCTGTGGCCCCCCGCCATTGATCCACGGAAACAACCCCCGGATGGTTCTTGACAGGGGAGTTAGTTCATACCTATAATCAGGGTGAAAGCAGAGGTATTGGCTTATTGATAGTTGTGGCGAAGAACGGGAGAGTACCTTGACGGGAAGGTCAGAGAGGGGAAGTCGGCGGCTGGAAGCTTCCCTCCGGAACGACAGGGGAAATGCCCCCGGGAGCCTTAAGGCCGAATTAAAAGTAGGTCTTAACGGGAACGCCCGTTACCGCGTAACAAGAGGGGGACCGCTGCCAAGGCCGGTCCAACCAGAGTGGAACCGCGAAGGAAAGACTTCGTCTCTGTCGGGAGACGGAGTTTTTTTTCGGAATAAGGGGGTGTAAAAATGTTCGTTTATCTTCGGGAAGGTATTAAAGCGGTCTTTCAACGGGATCCGGCCGCGCGTAGTCTTTGGGAGGTAATCCTTTGTTATCCCGGGTTTCATGCCCTCCTTGCTTACCGGATTGCCCACTGGTTTTATCGACACAAATTGTATTTAATCGCCCGGATCATCTCCCAAATTACCCGTTTCTTCACCGGGATCGAGATTCACCCCGGGGCCAAAATCGGGAAAGGATTCTTTATCGACCATGGAATGGGCGTGGTGATCGGGGAAACAACGGAAATCGGGGATAATGTTACTATTTATCAAGGAGTTACCCTGGGTGGGACCGGTAAAGAGAAGGGAAAACGGCACCCCACCATCGGTGATAATGTGATTATTGCGGCCGGGGCGAAGGTCTTAGGCTCCATTACCGTAGGGGAGAATGCCAAGATTGGCGCCGGCGCGGTGGTTATTCGTCCGGTGCCTCCCAACTCGACGGTGGTGGGGGTTCCTGGACGAGTAGTGGTGCAGGACGGTGTTCGGGTCAGAACGCCCGATCTGGAGCACGGCCAGTTGCCCGACCCCATTTTAACCTACTGTGAGCAGTTGCAGAAACGGCTTGAAGTTTTGGAAAACCGGTTAGCCGGATTGGAAGAAGACCGGACTTAGGAAAAAAAGGAGGCTTGACCAATGGCGATTATGGTTTATAACACCCTTTCGAAAAAGAAGGAAGAGTTTGTGCCACGGGAACCGGGAAAAGTCAGCATTTACGTCTGTGGGGTGACCCCGTATAATTATGCCCACATCGGTAATGCCCGTCCTCCAGTGGTTTGGGATTGTATCCGGCGTTTTCTCCGTTACCGGGGGTATGAAGTCACCCTGGTTCAGAACTTTACCGATGTGGATGATAAAATTATCCTCCACGCCCACCAAACCGGGGAAGAACCTTTAGCCCTTTCCGCCCGTTTCGCCCAAATCTATCTGGAAGATATGGCGGCGTTGGGGGTCGAGCCGGCGACTTGGTATCCCAAGGTCTCGGCCCATATCCCCGAGATTATCAAGATGGTCCAAGGTTTAGTGGAGAAAGGCCATGCTTACCAATTGGACGAAGACGTCTACTTTGCCGTTGACACCTTCCCCGAATACGGGAAACTTTCCGCCCGTCCTTTAGATGAGATGCTCAGCGGGGCGCGGGTCGAGGCGGATCAACGGAAACGAAATCCCATGGATTTTGCCCTTTGGAAGGGGGCGAAACCGGGCGAGCCGGCCTGGGATTCGCCTTGGGGCAAAGGGCGTCCCGGTTGGCATATCGAATGCTCGGCCATGTCTTTGAAATACTTGGGGAGCGGTTTTGATTTTCACGGCGGCGGTACAGATCTGGTCTTCCCCCATCACGAAAATGAGATTGCCCAGGCCGAAGCCTATTGTGGGACTAAACCCTTCGTTCGTTACTGGCTCCATACGGCCTTTATCACGATGCGGGGAGATAAAATGTCCAAGTCCTTGGGTAACGTCGTCACCATTCGGGAAGCCTGTGCCCGCTTCTCGCCAAAGGTAGTCCGGTTTTGGCTGTTAGGCACCCATTACCGGAATCCCCTCAGTTTTGGGGAAGATGAATTAACGGCGGCGGCGAACGGTCTGGCCCGTTTAGAAACGACCCGGGATAATTGGCGTCACCTGCTCTCCACCCCGGTACACGAGGGGACCGGGGAGATTCCGGCGGAAGTCAGCACGGCGGTTTCCAACAGTAGGGACCGGTTTGTCAGTGCGATGGAGGATGATTTTAATACCGCGTTGGCCTTGGGGGTACTCTATGAATTAGTGCGGGATGTTAATAAATGGGCTTTAGCCGAAGACTTTGTCCTGACGGCGGCGGGAGAAAAAGGGTTACGGGAAGCCCTTTCCCTCCTCGAAGAATTAGGCGGACTTCTGGGTATTTGGTTTAGTGAAGCGACGGTGGAAACCGGCCTCAGTGCCGAAGAGATCAATGCTTTAGTCGAACAGCGGCAAGCAGCAAGGAAGAAAAGGGATTTCAAAACCGCCGATGCGATTCGGGATCGATTAAAAGCAGCGGGAATAATCGTGGAGGACACACCACAAGGGGTGCGTTGGCGCCGGATTTAAAAAGCGGTCGTCGGTCCGCAAAGAGAGACCGCCCGTTTTACGGGCGGTTTTTTATGGAAGGCTGGGTACTAGCCGGTGGACGGGGGCCGGGCGCTCGGCGGTAACGGCCATAAAGCAGCGTCGCCATTGTCGCCAGGCTGAGCAGGACCAGGCCGGAAAGGCCGGCTTCCGGACCGAAGGCGCCACCGGTCCAGAGCGGGGGACCAATCACTTCGACCTGGAAAAGGGTGGGAAAGGCTAACCCACTAACCCGGAAACCAAAAAGGTTCTGGAAGAAATTCCAGCTAAAATGGAGCGCGATCGGGAGATAAAGGGCGCCGGTTTCGATATAGGCGAAGGCAAAGAGAACCCCGGCGATTAAGATTCCGAACAAGCCAAAGAAGTTTAAGTGGGGATTATATAGATGGGCCAGACTAAACAGAAAGGCAGAGAAAGCGATCCCCGGGGAGATTCCCCAGTGCGAGGCGAGGAGCGGTAGGTGAAAGCCGCGGAAAAGCAACTCTTCAAAGAGGGCAGAGACGAAAAAGGTCAGGGTGAGCCAGAGTAGATCGGTTGCGGCTAAAGCCGGTTCGGCCGTCACGCGGAGCCAACCTAAAGCGCCAAAGGCGAGAAAAAGAAGGCCAAAAAGGATACCGCCTAAACCAAACCCAAAACAAAGGTCGGGAAGGGCCGAGCGGGACGACGGAAAAAAGCGGGGGAGAAACCGTTGGCGGAAAATGAGTTTCTTGGCCCAGAAAAAGGCCAGTAATAAGGGGAGTAAACCGAAGAAAAGATTGACCAGGAAATTAGGGTAGAGGAGTTCCGGTTGGAGCTCCTCAAATTTCCACGTCCATTTAAGCAGGTGACCGAGGAGGTTGCCGAGAAATAAAAAAAGAACCTGGCTAGCAAGGAAAAGAAGATAAACCACCCCGATCACGAATAAAGGATAGACGATGCGGCGCAGGTTGGGAAGGCTAGTCTTTTTCATCTATATAAACCTCGCTTGTTGAATTTACAGGGATCTTTTCGCGATAAAAAAGAGGAATCCTTTTCCTTAGTAGAGAAGTTTCCTCGAAGATATGATGATCGCGGGGATAAAGCTAAAGCTGGTGACGGAATGATTAAGACTGAAATTATCCGCGTTAACCCGGAAGCGCCCGATGAAGGGGCATTGGCTCAGGCGGCGGCGATTCTGCGCCGGGGAGGACTGGTTGCTTTTCCCACAGAGACAGTATACGGCTTAGGGGCCGTTATTTATAACCGGGTTAGTGTAAAAAATATTTTTACCGTTAAAGGCCGGCCAGGGGACAATCCATTGATTGTCCATATTTATCGGGAAGAACAAATCTTTGAGCTTGCCCGGGAAACGCCGGCGGCGGCGATGGTCCTGGCCCGACGGTTCTGGCCCGGCCCGTTAACCATGATCTTGCCGAAACGCGAAGGGATCCCGGTGGAGGTCAGCGCCGGTCTACCCACGGTCGCGATTCGGCTGCCTTCCCATCCGGTTGCCCGGGAACTTTTGCGCTTGACGGATCTGCCGGTGGCGGCGCCGAGTGCGAATCTTTCCGGTCGACCCAGTCCAACCCGGGGGAGCCACGTGATTACCGATCTGAATGGGAAGATTGAAATGATTATTGATGCTGGTCCGACCGGAGTAGGGGTCGAGTCGACCGTGCTGGATCTGACTGGTCTTCGTCCGCGGATTCTCCGTCCCGGTGGGGTTACCCGTGAGATGCTGGAAGCGGTTTTGGGTGCGGGCGCCGTGGAGACGCCGGAAGCGCTCAATGACAGCCGTCCGTTGGCCCCCGGAATGAAATACCGGCATTATGCGCCACAGGCGCCCCTCCGTCTGCTCACCGGCGAAACAAGAGTAATCCACACTTTTCTCCAAGAAAGGGTTGACCAGGCACGCCAGGCCGGAAAGAAGATCGGGGTAATCGGTTACGACGAAGACCAAGGCATTCCGTCTTGTCGAACGGAAGTCACTTTTTTTTCGTTGGGTCGGCGCAGCAACCCGGCGGAAGGGGCAGAGCGCTTGTTTCATCTCCTAAGACTCTGCGATCAGGCCGGAGTGGATGAAATATATGCGGTAGCGCCCCCGCGCACGGGGGTCGGAGAGGCGGTTTATAACCGTCTGCTTAAGGCTGCCGGCGGGAAAGTCGAGGAGATAAAATGAGTTCTCGTAGCCGGGTCTGGGGAGTTTGCTTGCTGTTATGCATTGTATTCTGTTGCACACAGCCAGCCTTGAGCCAAAGAAAGGGGTTTTTAGTGGGCGAAACCTTGGAATATCAAGTTTTTACTAAAGGTCTGCCCATTGGGGAACAGATCTTCCGGCTCCGACGGGAAAAAGTGGTTCAGAACCGTCGTGTTTTTGAGATCGAGATGAGTTTACGCAGTTATGCCGCTTACGCTCTTTTTTATAGTTATGGCGAAGAGAACCTTTTGCACCTGGATGCCCAGGATCTTACCCCTGTGAGCCTGAAAAAGGTGATTAAAGAGAAGGACAAAGTTTGGGAAGAGCAGTATTATTTTGGCGGCGAAAAGGTGGAAAAACGGGTCTTGGTTCCCGGGAAGGCGGTCCAGATTTCGACCTATGAAGCCAAACACCCTCTTTTAGAGGGTCTCTCTTTGATTTATTACCTCCGAAACCGGCCTTGGCGGCAAGGGCTGAACCAGGTTTATTATTTGACCAATAAAGGGGCGCAACCGGTTATTTATGAACATCGAGGGAAAGAGCGAATCCGGGTGCTAAATGATCACCACTGGGCGGAAGTCGTGCATGATCCTGTCTCCCAGGTCACAGTCTGGTTTTCCCAAGATGATGCGGTTTATCCGTTACGGATTCAAGTGGCGACCAATATCGGTGTTTTAACCGCCCGTTTGGTAAAGATCAACCATGGGTCGGACGAATAATAATGGATTCAGACAGGAGGTAAAGATGGTCCAGAATATACTCTTTGTCTGTACGGGGAATACTTGCCGTAGTCCGATGGCGGCGGCCTTGCTCCGACAGCTATTAAAAGAACGCAGTGATCTACAGGGGACGATTGGAATCTCTTCGGCCGGGCTCTATGCTTACCCCGGGGCGCCCGCTTCCCAGGAAGCGGTGGAAGTGATGCGGGGTTACGGGATCGATCTCTCAACCCACTTAGCACGGGAGCTTGAGCAGGAAGAGTTGGCGGCAGCCGATTTAATCTTAACCATGACTCACGCCCAGAAAGAACAGATTCTCAAGACTTATCCGGCCTTGAAGGATCGGGTCTTTGTCTTCAGAGAGTATCTGCGGAGTCGGGGCCGGGTTGATGGACCCGATGGTGATTTGCCCGATCCCTTTGGACAACCGGTGGAGGTGTACCGGCGGTGTGCCGCCGCGATCGAGAAAGATTTAAGGGCGCTAATCCAATTAATGGAAACAGACAAAAAGGACATTGGCCAACAGAAAGGGGGGAGAAAGATGAGAATTGCCTTGGGTTCCGATCATGCCGGCGTTGATCTCAAAGCGGAGATCGCCCAATACCTACAGACCAACGGTTATGAGTTCAAGGATTTTGGTGTTTTTTCCACCGAATCGGTTGATTACCCTGATCAAGCGGCTATTGTAGCAAAAGCAGTGGCTAAAGGCCAGTTTGACCAGGGGATTATTATATGTGGAACCGGAATCGGCGTTTCCATTTCGGCTAACAAAATAAAAGGGATTCGGGCAGCCCTTTGTCACGATGTTTTTTCAGCGCAGATGGCCCGCGCCCACAATGATAGTAATGTATTGACTTTGGGTGCCCGGGTGGTTGGTCCGGGGCTTGCCCTCTCCATTGTCGAAGCCTACCTGAAGGGGGAATTTGCCGGCGGACGTCACCAGCAACGGGTCGATAAAATCATGAAACTGGAAGAATGAAAAGGAGGAATAGTTACCAATGGGGTCTGTACATTTAATTGATCATCCGCTGATTCAACATAAATTAAGTATCATTCGGGATGTGAGCACTGGTCCGAAAGAATTTCGTGAATTGGTAGAAGAAATTGCTACTTTAATGGCTTATGAGGTGACGAGGGATTTTCCCTTAGAAGAGGTTGAAATCCAGACCCCGATCGCCACCGCCAAAGCCAAGATCATCTCCGGCAAAAAAATAGCGGTGGTGCCGATTCTCCGGGCGGGTTTGGTCATGGCCGACGGGATTATGAAACTGATTCCCGCGGCAAAAATGGGCCATATCGGCCTCTACCGGGATCCCAACACCTTACGCCCAGTCGAATACTACTGTAAATTACCGATGGATATTGAGGACCGGGATATGATCGTGGTCGATCCGATGCTGGCGACCGGTGGATCGGCTTCGGCGGCCATTGATTTTCTGAAGAAACGAGGGACGAAAGGGATTAAGTTAGTCTGTTTAATTGCCGCTCCGGAAGGAATCGAACGGGTCCAAAAGGATCATTCCGACGTAGACATCTTTGTGGCGGCCATTGACGAACGTTTGGACAACCGTGGGTACATTATCCCCGGTCTAGGGGATGCTGGTGACCGGTTGTTTGGCACAAAATGAGGATCGTTCTGAATAAAAAAGGGTTCAAAAGGGGGGAAGGCGAGTGCAGTGGTCGGTTTTCGGGTGGAATCTTGCCCTCCTGACCGGGATCGGGTTTGTTTTCGCTTTCCCGTTGACGGCATTTTGGACGAAAAAGGGGAACGCTTGGGGATTATTGGATCTGCCCCGGGAACGCCGGGTGCATGAAACCCCCCGCCCCTATACCGGCGGTTTAGCTATTTTCATTGCGTTTAGTCTTGGGCTTCTGCTCACCGGCGGGCTCACCTTCCCCCACGTTGGTCCGCTTCTCTTCGGGGGTTTAGCCATTTTCCTTTTGGGGTTCTTTGATGATAAATATGATTTACCGGCCGGGTGGAAACTCCTCGTCCAGCTTCTGGTCGCAGCCTTCATTACTTGCGCCGACGTGCGGATCGCCTATCTGACTAACCCCTTTGGGGATATGGTGGCTTTGGGCTGGAAGGGTTATCCTTTGACCATCATCTGGCTGGTGCTGACGATTAATATTATCAATCTCATCGATGGGTTGGACGGTTTGGCGGCCGGGGTCTCGGCCATTGCCGGGGTCAGTCTGCTCATCATCGGGATGGGTCTTGGCCAGTCGGCGGCGGTGTTTCTCTGTGCGCTTTTAATCGGGGTTTTACTTGGTTTTCTCCCCTATAATTTTTACCCGGCCCGGGTTTTTATGGGTAATTCCGGGGCCTATTTCCTGGGTTACCTTTTGGGGGTCATTTCGGTGATGGGGGCATTAAAGATACCAACTGTTTTGGCCCTGGCCATCCCCGTTTTTGCCATGGGGATTCCCTTTTTGGATACGATCTGGGCGGTCTGGCGACGCTGGCGGGGCGGTAACCGGATCATGCGCCGCGACCTTTATCATATCCATTATTTATTGCTCACTTCCGGGCTCGGTCCTAGAAAGACCGTTCTTTTACTGTATGGTTTAAGTTTGCTTTCCGGATTGGCTTCGGTCTTTCTTTCCCGGGTTACCTTGTTGATTGGACTCTTTATTTTACTCACGGGGATGGGCTTGCTCTTCTTTTGCCTCCGTGGCTTACTAAATATGCAAAGCGCCGCCCGGGAACGGGAAGCAGCGACCAAGGCGGGAAAGGTTAAAGACCTCCGGGGGAGAGGGAACCCGGGCGAAATTCAGACCGGGACAAGGAGGTGATTAAGATCTGGCGCGAGCTAGCCTTTAATACCCGTGCCGCGACGGAATTTTTGGAGATCACCCGGGATTTAGCGGTCGATCTTCAAAAAGCCGGCGTGCGCCAAGGGGTAGGGACGATCTTTATCCCCCACACCACTGCTGGTTTAATGCTGAACGAGAATGCCGACCCGGATGTGCTTTATGATTTAAAGTTGGCTTTTGACCAAATCTTTCCCCATTCCTTAAACCGGGCCCATCAGGAAGGGAATTCGGCAGCCCACCTCAGAGCGGCATTGGTTGGTTCTTCGCTTCACCTCCCGGTGGAGGACGGCCGTTTGCGGCTGGGGACATGGCAAGGAGTATATTTGTGTGAATTTGATGGACCCCGAAGGCGTAGGATATTAGTTAGATGGGATGGTAATTAAAACGGGGTGATTTAATGGGGGATTACTACCGGATGAGCGCCTTCGCCACCGCCGCCGAGTTGACGACCGATCTGGAGCAGGGCTTGACCGAAGAGGAGGCTGCGGCCCGGTTGGCCAAGTTCGGTCCGAACGAGCTTCAGAAAGAGTCTGGGCTGACGGTCTGGCAGAAGTTGGTTGCACAGTTAAAGGATTTTTTGATCCTCTTATTACTGGTGGCGGCCGCTGTTTCCCTGCTCTTAGGGGAAAGCAGCGACGCCATCGTTATTTTTCTGGTGGTGCTGATCAACACCGTCCTCGGTGTTCTCCAGGAATTAAAAGCGGAAAAAGCCCTGGCCGCCTTGGCAAGCCTTTCGGCCCCGACAGCCAAAGTGCTCCGGTCGGGGCAGACCCGGGAGGTCGCCGCCGGTCAGTTGGTCCCGGGCGATTTAATCCTTTTGAACGCCGGGGATTTTATCCCGGCCGACAGCCGGCTGGTGGTGGCCGAAAATCTACAGGTCAATGAGTCGGCCTTAACCGGTGAGTCGGTGCCGGTAGAAAAGGATGCGGACTATACCGCCGAGGAGACAATACCCGTGGCCGAGCAGAAGAATATGGTCTTTAAGGGGACGATGGTTACCTTTGGCCGGGGACGGGCTTTGGTGACCGGGACCGGTATGGAGACCGAGTTGGGGCGGATCGCCGGGTTGCTGCAAACCGGTGCTCAAGAGAAAACCCCTCTCCAGAAGCGATTGGACAGCTTTGGCAAGCAAATCGGGCTTCTGGCGATCGTCCTTTGCCTCTTCATTTTCTTATTCGGGCTCTTGCGGGGGCACCGTTTTAATGAAATGTTTTTTGTGGCCGTTAGTCTGGCAGTAGCGGCCATCCCTGAAGGTTTACCGGCGATGATCACCATCGTGTTAGCCCTTGGCGTTCAGCGGATGGCGACGCAGAAAGCGATCATTCGGCGGCTGCCCGCCGTGGAGACCTTAGGTTCGGCGACGGTCATTTGTTCCGATAAAACCGGTACCCTTACTCAGAATACCATGACCGTCCGGCAGATTGTGACCGGGGCGGGTAATTATCGGGTAACCGGCGCGGGGTTAGAAGCCGTCGGCACTTTTGAGCGGGCCGGGGAAAAGGTGGACGTGAAGAAGGAACCGCTCCTGACCTTGCTCTTGAAAACTGGCGCCCTCTGTAACGATGCGGAATTCCGGCCCGAGGAAGGAAAGCTAATCGGTGATCCAACAGAAGGAGCTTTGATCGTGGCGGCGGCAAAGGCGGGCATGACCCGGGAAGAGCTTCAAGCGGTCTACCCCCGCCTACAGGAATACCCCTTCGACTCGGTCCGGAAAAGGATGAGCACCGTCCATCAGGGGAACCTTACCCCCCTCCTGGGCGCTTCCGGTGGCGGGGGAGCAAAGGGTGAAGAAGAAGGGGGTGAAGGGGAAGCCAACCAGCGCTGGTTGTTGACCAAAGGCGCTCCCGATTTGGTTCTGGAGAAATGTAAATGGTGGTTGAATGGGGAGGGGCGTCAGGAGTTGACCCCCGCCCGCAAGGCAGAACTGCTCCAATTAAACCACCAAATGGCCAGTGAAGCGCTGCGTGTTTTAGCCTTTGCTTGCCGTCCCAATCTACCTGCCGGCCCTCTTCCCGTTGGGGAGGCCGAGAATGAGCTGACTTTTCTCGGTTTTATGGGCATGATCGATCCGCCGCGCCCGGAAGCCAAAGCGGCGATCCGCCAATGCCAGCAAGCCGGGATTGGGGTGAAAATGATCACCGGGGACCATCCGGACACGGCACGGGCGATAGCGCAACAGCTGGAACTGGCTGATCTTGACGCGCCCGTTTTAACCGGAGTAGAACTGGAAGCGATGGCCGGGGAAGAATTGGCGGAGCAAGTCGGGCGGACCAGGGTCTTTGCGCGGGTCTCCCCCGAACATAAAGTTCGGATTGTGGAAGCTTTGAAGCAAAAGGGCGCCATCGTCGCCATGACCGGTGACGGAGTGAACGATGCCCCGGCGCTAAAAAAGGCCGATATCGGGGCGGCCATGGGACAGACCGGCACCGATGTGGCGAAGGAAGCAGCGGATATGGTTTTGGTGGATGATAACTTTGCCACTATTGTCCGGGCGGTGCAGGAAGGACGGGTGATCTTTGCGAATATAAAAAAGGCCGTCTATTTTCTGCTCTCTTGTAACTTGGGGGAGATCATCACCATTTTTGTGGCGATTGTTTTGGGCTGGCCGGTCCCCTTGATTCCCCTTCAGATTCTTTGGGTTAACCTAATCACCGATTCCCTGCCCGCATTGGCGTTAGGGGTGGAGCCCCCGGAGGGTGAGATCATGAAACGGCCTCCCCTCCATCCGGAAGAAGGGCTTTTTGGCCGGAAAGTCCGTCTCTCTTTGGGTGTCTTCGGCGGGTTTGTTGCCCTGTTGACCCTGGTGGCTTTCCGTTGGGGGTTACGGGAGACGGTTCGCAAGGGAGTGACCATGGCCTTTGCCACGCTCGGCCTCTGCCAATTGGTGCACGCCTATAATTTCCGTTCCCTTCAAGAACCCCTTTGGCGGCGGCGACGGGTTCCGAATAAAAAATTGCTGTATAGTACCATTGGGTCCGCCTTTCTGCATTTGCTTGTCTTTTTCACCCCCTGGTTCCGCCGGATCTTCCACGTCCAGAGTCTACCCCTTAACGATTGGTTACTCATTGGGGAATTGGCTTTGGCCCCCCTTTTCCTGGGGGAAGTCTGGAAGACAGTAGTGAAAGAGGGCTTTGAAACCCTTTAACAAACGCCAGGATCAGCCTTTTTGCTACTACGGTAGGCGGACCAGACTACCATTAGGGTGATCATACCGACCAGGGGGACAACCCCAAAAAAGTTAGACCTAAGTTTAAGCTTTTCGACAAAAGAGGGATGATGATGGAGAAAGAAGCCTGGGTGGTTGCAGTTGAGGACGGGGAGGTCCGTTTACGGTATATGCGGCATGGGGCTTGTCGGCACTGTGGAGCTTGCTTTGTGTTGGGGAAAGGTCCGGGGGAAGAAGAGGTTATTCTTCCCGAGAACCAACTGGATTTACGGAAAGGCGACCGGGTGGCAGTAGGTTTGCCGAGTACTTCTCTTTTGAAAGCCAGCTTTCTCGTCTACACCATACCTTTAATCTTTTTTTTCCTTGGGTATCTGGCCGGCGCCAAGATTAGCGCCGCCCTCATCGGCACCGCCGCGGAGGAAGCCGGTGGGATGATCGGTGGGGTTTTAGCTTTGGTCCTGACCTATTGGGGACTCCACTATTACGACCGGCGGTTGAGAAAATCTTCCCGCTATCAGCCCCAAGTGATCCGGATTGTGGAACGCGCTACGCAGGATTACATCGAGTAACTGGCCTGGGAAAAATAGGTGGCGAGCGCTTCGGCAAAGAGTTCCAGAGAGTATTGGACTTCTTCCCAGGTTGAATTGTCATCTCCGAACTCGACGATCACGGACCGGGAGTGGAGATGTTGGTTATACCGGGCTTCGGCTAAAATCACCCCATGGGCTAGATTGGGGAACCGATGATCTAGCACTTCCAATAGGGCGTTAGCAAAATGGTAATTCTTTTCCCACTGGGGATGGTCCAGGCCCAACCGATCGGAACCGACGACAAGAATGATCTTGGCGGCGGTTTTTCCTTTAATGGGTACTTTATGATTTAGCCCGGGCGTCGCATCCCGGTGCAGATCAAGCACCACTTCAATCCCGGGATGTTCCGCCAGGAGCGTTTTGACCGTTTCTTCAGAACGTTTGTAGGCATCCCGGAAGGGGTAGTGATCATGGATGACATCGCAATGTAAGGTTTTGATCCCATATTTTTGGTTTAAAAGGGCCGCCAAGCCTTCCCCAGCTTTGACAATATCGCCGCGGCCGTTGTGTAGATGGGTATGACCGCTGACCGGTACGTAGGACTCGGAAGTATGGGTATGGTAGATAAGGACCCGGGGTGTTTCGGCCCGGGGCGCGGGAACCCGTTCAACAGGCCCGGGACGGACGGGCGGTCGTGGGGCGGTCTGGGGCGGGACTGGTTTTGGTGTGATCCGTTGGGTTGCCGTATTGACCAAGGAATAGTCTTTGGCCATATTTTGCCGGGCCAAAAAGGGAAACTGTGTTTTCAGGATCTCTTCGGGAGATGGGTTTCGAATGTTCATCAGAAAACGGAGGAGCAGATCGGCCCCTTTGGCATCAAGAATAGAATCGGGATCATCCTCGAACCGGTAACGTTTAAAGACGGGAATCACTTGGGCAAGAAAGTTGCGGCCTACTTGCGAATCTAGATGGTAAAGGCGTTTCAGATAAACAAGGGGATAAGATAAATTCGGCTGGTGGCCGAGTTCCACCAGACTGACTCCGATGGCGATGAATAAGGTGAAGATGGTGAGGCCAATCACCAAGAGAAAACGGAATTTTTCGGGTGTCATTACTCTTCTCGGTAGAGAGCTCATCGTTAGGCGACCCCCTGTCTTCTGTATTTCTGTTGGGTGTCAGTTACCTATCATTGTAGAATTATATGCCAAGGGTTGTGGGTTTAAGACAGGGGATTTTACGACGGAAGAACCGCCGCCGTGGCCGGATGGTACCGCTTCACGAAGAATACTAGGCCAAGAGATTCAAGGTAGTTCCCCACGCTGGCTATCACCTGCGCCACGAAGGGGTGAGAATTTGAAGAAAACCACATCTGTCTTTTCTAAGTAAAAGTATGGGCTCGATAGCGGGAAGGAATGTTCGGATAAACGTCGAAGGGGGACTATATAACAAAGGGGGGAATCCCGTGCGGAAACGGAAAGTTCCAGATGTAGTAATAAATCGGTTACCCTTGTACTTAAGGGTCCTAGCGGAAATTGACGCCGAACAGTCTCCGATTATCTCTTCTTTCGAATTGGGGGAAAGGACGGGGATTACCCCGGGACAAATCCGGAAAGACCTTAGTTTCTTCGGAGTCTTTGGCAAACAGGGTGTGGGTTATGAAATTTCCACTTTACGGGTGGAGCTCTGTCGTATTCTCCACCTGGACCGGGTGGTCAATGTTGGCCTGGTTGGCGTCGGTAAACTGGGGGAAGCTTTTCTCCGGTACGGCGCCGGTCGGCAAAGGGAAGTCTTAAACCGGGAAGGATTGATCATCAAAGCGGCTTTTGATCAAGATCAGCAAAAGATTGGGCGCCGCATCGCCGGGGTGGAGATCCTCCCTGTCGAGCAGTTACCGGAACTCATCACCCAACTGAGGCTGTCGATTATAATCTTGACCGTTCCGGCTGGGGTAGCCCAATCCGTCTTCGATACCTGTGTTGCCAGCGGGATTAAAGCCTTTCTCAATTTCGCCCCGGTTAAGCTACAGATCCCGGCTGGGATCCGTGTCCACCACGCCGATTTCACCTTACAGTTGGAAAGTTTGGCCTATTACAGCTAAGCGAATTGCCAAATTACCGAATTTGTGTACAATATTCTCGCGACCTCCCTGTCGCTCGATCTGCTTTCAATCTCCGCTTCACGAAGAATTCATTGCTAAAAAATTTAAGGTCGTCGCCCATGCTCGCTTCAGAAGTACAACGCGGTGAAGAATAATCAAGCCGGGTGAGTCGTGAACTGTTGAGACTGAAAAGAAGCGACCGCTCTTATTTTGAGTCCTTCACCCCGACAGCTGGGTAAGGGAAAGGATGGAAATTAGCAGCGCTGTGTTGGCGAAGGCAAGTCATTCACATGAGCAAAGAGTGACGAGCGACGAGATCAGTGAAGAGACTATTTTTGAAGGTAAAGAATAGGAAAACGCATGAAAGAGAAAAGAATGTCTCGCCAGTCCAACCAAGGACGGATTCGGAACATTGCCAAAATTAGCGCCTATATGGCCCTGGGGGTTACCCTCAGCTTGCTTGAGACCTTTTTGGCGCCTTTAGGTTTAGTGGTTCCGTTGCCCGGCGCCAAGATTGGTCTGGCTAATATCGTGACCCTTGTTTTGTTGGTTACCGAAAAGCCATGGTTGTTATGGGTGGTGACCGGAGGCCGAATTGTCATGGCGGCGCTTTTGACCGGAACCTTATTTTCAGTCCCCTTTGCCTTGAGTGTCGGTGGGGGGATGGCCGCCTTACTCGTGATGGGTTTTTTATGGCGGTGGTTCCGTCGGGTCTTCAGTTTAGTCGGAATTAGTATCATTGGAGCTGTTGCCCATAACTGCGGGCAGCTCTTCACCTTGTGGCTGCTGGTGCCCGGTACCGGGTTCTTTTATTTATTGCCCTGGGCTCTACTCTTAGCTCTTCCTTCCGGCTGGTTAACCGGGTATTTAGCCCGGCAGATTATTGCCCGTCGGCCTTGGGAGGAATGGGGGGAAGGGGGGAAATCCCATGACGGATCTGGAAGGCGTGATTGAACGGATTACCTTCCAAGACGAAGAAAACGGGTATACCGTAGCCCGTTTCCAAGCGGACGGTGAAATGCTGACGGTGGTGGGTTTTCTCCCCAACGTTAATACCGGGGAAACGCTCCGCCTGAGCGGGGACTGGATCGTTCATCCCACTTATGGCCGGCAGTTTAAGGCAGAGGCCTTTGAGGTTCTCCCACCGGTTACGCGCCAAGGGATCGAACGCTACCTCGGCTCCGGATTGATTAAAGGAATTGGACCGGTAACAGCCAAGAAAATGGTCCAGGCCTTCGGCTTGGAAACCCTCAAGGTGATTAACGAAACTCCCGAACGGCTCTTGGAGGTAGAAGGGATTGGCCCCCAAAAAGCGGAAAAGATCAGCAAAGCTTTGGAAGAACAACGCCAGATTCAGCGGATGATGGTCTTTCTGCGGGGGGTCGGGATCACACCTGCTTTAGCCACGAAAATTTACCGGCGTTACGGAGAGCAAGCGGCCGCGATCATCAAGGAGAACCCATACCGGTTGGCCGATGAACTCTTCGGTGTGGGCTTTCGGACCGCCGACCGCATCGCTAATTTACTTGGACGAAATGATCCGGCCGCCCGGGAACGGGTCCGGGCTGGAGTATTATACTACCTGCGTAAGGAAACTGAAGAAGGCCATGTCTATGTACCGGTGGACGAGTTTGTCCCGGAAGTAAGCAAAGAATTGGCGGCGCCGGAGGAAGTGGTGAAACAGGCAATCGAAGGCTTAGTCCGGGAAAGGGAGCTTTACCTGGAGGAAGGACGCCTTTATTTAGCCTTCTTCTATCGGTGTGAACAGCGGGTGGCGGAAAGACTTTGTTTACTCATGCGGAAGCGCCCGGTGGAACGGCCCCTTCTGTTTACCGCCGAAGAACTGAACGCCCTCACCTATGAACAGCGTTTGGCAGTGGAAAAAGCTTTTCAAGTAGGGGTTTTGATGATTACCGGCGGCCCGGGAACCGGGAAGACGACCACCATTCGCAGTTTAATCCGCCTCTGTCAGCTCCGGGGGGAGAAAGCGCTTTTGGCTGCCCCGACCGGACGCGCGGCGAAGCGACTGAAAGAGGCGACCGGCAAAGAAGCGAAGACCATCCACCGTTTGTTGGAGTTCGGTTATACGCCGGGCCGCGGTTTGAGTTTCGGGCGAAACGAAGAACACCCGCTGGAAGCCGATATCGTGATTATCGATGAAGTATCCATGCTTGATCTCCCCCTCTTTTATCAACTGTTAAGAGCGCTTACACCGGGAACCCGTTTGGTTTTGGTCGGGGATCAAGACCAATTACCATCGGTTGGCCCCGGTTCCGTGTTGCGGGATCTGATTACTTCGGAAGTGATTCCCCTCATCCGTTTGCAGACCATCTTTCGTCAGGCCCAAACCAGTAAGATTGTGACCAACGCCCACCGGATCAATGAAGGGCGTCTGCCTGAATTGAAGGGGGCAGCCGACTTTTTCTTTATCAATGCGGCTGAACCCCAACAGATTGTTGACGAGATCATCCGCTTGGTCACCGTACGTTTGCCCCGTTACCTAAAGTGTGATCCGGTAGAAGAGATCCAAGTCCTCTCCCCGATGCGAAGGACCCTGACCGGCGTGGAGAACCTGAATTATCTCCTTCAAGAAGCGTTAAACCCGCCAAACGCTAACGGGCCGGAGATCCGTTTTGGCGAAAAGACTTTTCGCCCGCGGGATAAAGTGATGCAGATTCGGAACAATTACGCCAAGATGGTCTTCAACGGGGATCTAGGGAAGATTCTCCGGATCGATCCGGAAGAACAAGTAGTGACGGTGGCTTTTGCCGACGAAGAGGAAAGAATACTCAACTACGCCTATGAGGAACTGGATGAATTGGTCTTGGCTTACGCCATCTCCGTTCATAAAAGCCAGGGCAGTGAGTATCCGGTCGTGGTCATGCCGGTAACCACCCAACATTATCTTTTGTTGCAACGGAATTTGTTCTACACCGGGATTACCCGGGCAAAAAAAATGGTAGTCCTGGTGGGGACGAAAAGGGCTTTGGCCATCGCGGTGAAAAATAATAAAATCGAAAACCGCTATTCATGGCTGGCGTCGTTATTGGTCCGTTACGCGGAAGAAGCGGCCGGATCAGAGAAGCTGTCGGAGTAGATGCGGACGTAATACCGAATAAAAAAGACCGGACACCGTAATAGAAAAGAGGAGACCAGCGGTTAGCCGGGAGGAATCCTGATGTTAACGGTTACCTACTATCCGGTGGTTTACCAAAAAGGGGCCCAGTGGGAAGCGGGCCTCATTCCCGATCCGGCCTTGATGCGACCGTGGGCGTCCGAGCACGGATACAATAGGGTCTGGTCTTGGAATCGGCCTTTTCCTTTATGGCTGGGGGAAAAGCTCCGGGAAAAACTCCAGGAAAAGCTGGGACAGCTCTGCCCAGAAAGAAAGGCTTATTTTCTTTTGCGCCGTTTGGGGAGAGAACTGTCCAGAACCGCCCGGCGGCACGGCATCAAGGATGCCGGAGCCTGGGTGGAGCTGACGGCCGAACCCTTTGTTTCCGTGCCGGTGGCCGCGGCCACCGAGGGGATCGATGACGACCACCTCCTCCGGATGAGGATTCCCCAACTCCTACCCGGCCGGGCGCTCACAACGAATGAACTGCGGCGGGCTTTAAATCGGGCGGGGGTCAAGGTTACCGGCGACCAGTTGGCCATCGCCCTTGAGCAATTAATCCTTGAGGGGAAAGTGGAACGGGTGGCCGCGGTTGGCCTGGACCAATGGGGTCGTTTCTATTGCCGCCGTTGCGGTGAACGGGACCGGATTACCCTTGAACAACCGGCGTTTTCCCCTTATCCCTGCCGGGTTTGCCCCTCTTGTCGCCAATTGGGGGTTCTGACGGATGGAACCGCCCTTTACCGCTGGCGGGGCGCGAACCCGGAGCTTAAACCGGTTGCTGCCTTACCTCCTTTGCTCCTTCCGGCCTTAACAATCTGGCAAGAACGGGCAGTCGCCGATGTTTTGGACTTCTGGCGCCGACCCGATGCCCGTACTTTGTTGGTCTGGGCGGTCTGCGGGGCGGGCAAAACCGAAGTAGTCTTTCCTGTGATCCGGGAAGCCTTAGCCCAAGGGCGCAGAGTGCTCCTGGCCGTGCCGCGACGGGAAATCGTCCGGGAATTAGGCGAGCGGGTCAAAACCTGTTTTCCCGGCCTTCCTTTTACCCTTCTTTACGGTGGCCATAAGGAAGAAGCCCCCGGCACGGGGCTAGTTGTCGCCACTACCCACCAATTATTCCGCTTTACCTCCTATTTTGATTTAGCCATTATCGACGAAGCCGATGCCTTTCCTTTATACGGTAACCCGATGCTGAATGCAGTCTTGGAACGGGTTGTCCTGTCCACGGGAAAGAAAATATACATGACGGCCACCCCCGATGCCTCCTGGCGCCGCCGGGCGCAGCAGGGTAAGATCGCACTTACCAAGATTCCCCTCCGTTATCACGGGCAACCCCTTCCCGTTCCCCAGTTGATTCGCACGGCCTTGCCCGGGGAAAAAGGGGAGTTTGTGCCAGCGGTGGTGCAAGACTTTTTCCTTTCTCTGGAGGCAGCAGACCGCAAAGGGCTGCTTTTTATGCCCACGGTGGTGCTGGTGGAAGTCTTTACCCGGCGGTTGAAAAAGGAATTACCCCGCCATGCCCAGCGCATCGACGGGATTCACGCGCGGGACCCTTTGCGGGCAGAGAAAGTGAAAAATTTTTCGGCCGGAAAGCTCCGGCTCTTGGTAACGACTACCCTCTTGGAACGGGGGCTTAATTTTGACCGGTTGGATCTGATGGTTCTTTACGCTGACGAAGAACGGATCTTTTCGGCAGAGACTTTAATACAGATTGCTGGTCGGGTCGGACGACAGGCGGCTGATCCCGGGGGCCGGGTCTATTTTGTGGCGGAAAAAATCAGCGGGACGATGAAAGCGGCCCGTCAAGGAATTTTGCAGATGAACAAAGAAGGGGCGAAAGCCCAATTAGATAAATAATGGAGAGGTTAATTATACAATTCCCTCTATTAAGAAAAGAAGGAATCCGGCCGATGAAAATTAAGGGGTTTCTTTGTCTAGGTTCTTTGATTGGCTTGCGAAGCTAATTTATCCACCACTACCTAATTGTGTAGCCTGTGGGGAGCCTTTTGACTCCCTGTATCCGCTGGCTTTTTGTCAGCGGTGTCTAGCCCGGATTCCTTTCATCACTGCACCAGTCTGCTCCCAATGTGACCGACCGTTACGGGGTGGAGAAGGCGATCTCTGCCGCGAGTGCCAAAACGAAACCCACTATTATGAACAAGCAATGGCTGTCGCGGTCTACACCGGTTATCTACGGGAGTTATTACATACCGCCAAATATAACTTTCGGCCCGATTTAGCCCGGGGATTAGGAACGATTTTGGCTGTTTGGGCCGAAAACGAAATCCGGTTGGAAGGGATCGAACTAATTATCCCGGTCCCCCTCCATCCGCAGAGACTGGCGGTCCGCGGCTATAACCAGGCGGAATTAATGGCCAGACCGCTGGCTACCGCCCTGCGCCGCCCGCTCCGTCCCGAACTCCTGGAGCGGGTGAAACCGACGCGCAGTCAAAGCAAACTCAGTCGCCGGGAACGGAAGGAAAATATGCGAGGCGCCTTTTTGGTGGTTAACTGTCCGGCGGTAGCCGGGAAAGAGATTCTATTGGTTGACGATATCCGGACGACCGGTTATACCCTTTCCGCGGCAGCCCAGGCCTTACTTTTAGCTGGCGCCCGTCGGGTAAAAGTCTTGACGATCGCTGTTGGCGTTACGCCGGAACAATGGATGCAATGAGGCGATAGAGCTCACGGAAGGCGAGTTGATTAAAAGCTTTTTTCACGTTAGAACCAAAACCAATACAACATATGGTGTTTAACTAAAAATTAAGAACAACACAAAAAGCCTGATTAAGGGTTAGAAAGTAGCAGTATAAAGGAGGTTCCCTTTTTGAGCTTGAGTAATTGTAAACGCTGCGGCAAACTCTTTGATTTTCAGGGACACAAGGTTTGTCAGGAGTGTCTGCCTAAGGATACGGAAGACTTTGCGAAAATATGGGAGTATTTATCCAAACGTCCGAGTGCCGCCGTTTTGGAATTAAGCAGGGAAACCGGGGTTGAACCGGCGGTAATTAACCGTTTCCGACGGGAAGGACGTTTAGTGATTGATCCGAAAAAGGGTGGGGATCATTTCTGCGCCGCCTGTGGTATACCCATTCACGAAGGGCGCTTCTGTAGCGACTGCGCCACGCAGTTGCGGAACGAGATGTTAATGGCCAATAACGAGTTGGGCAGCCGGGCGGAGGTCAAAATGAAGGGGAAGGTCCACACCATGGATTCGATTAAAAAGAAAAGACGCTAGGTTTCCCGCAAACAACAATAAATACCACTAAACATCTTCCGAGGGTTAACCGATATAACCCTTGAGAGATGTTCCTAGGGAACCAGGGAAAGGGGTAATAAGATGATCATCTCAAATCAGCAGGTTAACTCCATTATCAAAGCGTATGATGTGACGGCTAAACAAAAAAACCGGGCCGTTCAACCCTCAGAATCAATTAGGCGGGGTGATTCCTTGCTTTTATCACCGGAAGCTAGAGAAATGCAATTAATTCAAAGTAATATAGCGCAGACGCCTGAAGTCCGTTCGGACCTTGTGGACAAACTTAAAGAGTCCATTGCCAAAGGGGAATATAAGGTGACCAGCGAACAAGTGGCCCACCGGATGTTGGTCCGGAGTTTAGTTGACCGGATTGTGGGGGGATGAGCACGGTGTCGACAGCGAAAGCTCAGGAACGAATGGCGGAAGAGATTAGCCTGCTTCGGCAATTGTTGGCTTTAGCGACGGCGAAAAAAGAAGCGCTTTTTGAGAATAATCTTGAAGCCTTAAGGGAAATTGTGGATGAAGAAGAACAAACCTTGGCCGTTGTTGATCGTTTCCAACGGGTCGACGATGGGGAAGCGCGTGAAAGCACGGAATTTCATGATTTTATTCAGGAAAGAGCGGCGATCTTAGCCGAGCTGAAAGAGATTAACCTTTTAAACCAACAATTATTAGAAGACGCGCTGGCCGTAGTCGAATATTCTCTAAAGCTAATTCATGGTGAAGAAGAGAATAACCTGTACGGTTCCTCCGGTCAAGTCAAAGTTGGAGGCAACCAATCAGTAGTTAATTGGAGAGGATAACATGCGTTCGACATTCGGCAGTATTGAAACGAGCCTACGGGGGTTAAGAGCTCAACAGTTAGCTCTTGAAGTAACCGGGCATAACATCAGTAACGCCAACACGCCGGGTTACTCCCGGCAAGTGGTGGATATGAAGGCGACTGATCCTTACGCCATCCCGACGATGAACCGGAACATCATCGCCGGTCAGATCGGCACGGGGGTAACCGTTACCCAGATTCGGCGGATGCGGGATCAATTTGTCGACCGGCGCACCCAGTATGAAAATGCCGCCCTTGGCTACTGGGATGCCCGGCAGCGTAGTTTCAGCCATTTAGAAGTTACGCTGGCCGAACCGGCTGATTTGGAAACCGGCGCCAGTATTGGCTACCATCTCAATGAATTTTGGGCAGCCCTGCAAAATCTGGGCAATGCCAACCGGGCAGATAATATAGCGGTCCGCTCGGTGGTGCGGGAAAAAGCCAACAACCTTTGTGATACAATCCGTGGCACCTACCGGCAACTCAACGTGTTGCGGGAAAATCTTAATACGGAGATTGATGTTAAAGTTGGGCGGATTAATGCCCTCGCCGAACAGATTGCCAACTTGAATGCGGAGATTGCGAAGATCACGGCGGTTGGCGACCAACCGAATGATCTTATGGATCAACGGGAAGTGTTAGTCGGTGAACTATCCAACATGGTTTCCATCTCCGTCTATACCGATGATTTAAACCGGTACAGTATTAATATTGCCGGGATGCTTTTGGTGAGAGGGGATGCTTCCTACAGTATGGAAACAAAAATTAACAATGATCCGAGCAGTGATCAATACGGTTTATATGATGTGGTCTGGTCCCATAATGGGCAAGCGGTCACCTTCGCCGACGGTGAGCTCAAAGGATTGCTGGAGATGCGGGATGAGGAAGTCCTGTATTATATGGATTCTTTAGATAAGTTTGCCGAGACCCTTATCATGGAGTTTAACGCTCAACACGCAGCCGGCTATGGGTTGAACGGAAGCACTGGCCTTTCGTTCTTTAGCGGGATGGGTGCGGCGGACATTACCTTGGATGCTGCTATCTTAGATCCGGCGGATGGTTTGGATAATATTGCCGCTTCTGCAAACAGTGATCCTACAGCGGATGGTAACGGTGAAAACGCCTTACTCCTTGCCAAACTGATCAAAGAAGAACCTTTGGTGGACGGCACCACTTCGCTTTCTGATTTTTACGACAGTTTAATCGCGAAATTGGGTATAGATGCGGAAAAGGCGCAAGTGACCCATACCAATCAGAAAACCTTAATCGGTCACCTCAAAAACATGCAGGAATCGGTGGCTGGGGTCTCCTTGGACGAGGAGATGGCCAATTTGATTAAATTCCAGAATGCTTATAACGCGGCCGCCCGGATGATGACGGCCATCGATGAAATTTTGGATAAGCT
Source organism: Bacillota bacterium (assembly GCA_012837715.1). Taxonomy (GTDB): domain Bacteria; phylum Bacillota; class UBA4882; order UBA10575; family UBA10575; genus Capillibacterium. Next base: position 101,017 of record DUQR01000043.1, read on the forward strand.
GATCAACGGCACCGGCATCGTTGGCCGGTAAGAATAACTTTTGCCCAAGGAGGGGTTTGTCATGCGCGTAACCGATAACATGCTCCATATGGGTTTAACCGGTAACATCCAAAAAGCCCTGGAACGGTTGAATACCAACTACACCCGGCTTTCCACCGGGAAAATGATCAACCGGCCTTCCGATGATCCGGTAGGGTTGATTATGGGGATGCGCTTAAAGAAAGGAATTACCGAAGGGGCCCAGTATAAGGAAAACGCCAATGCGGCTTTGGCCTTGTTGAACAGTTCGGATTATGCTTTGGATGAGATGACTAAAGTCTTACACCGTCTGTCCGAATTGGCAGTGAAAGGCGCCAATGAAACCAATGATCAAATCTCCTTGGAGGCCATCGCCCAAGAAGTGGAAGAATTACGTAACCATTTATACCACATTGCCAATACCAAACAGGAAAACACCTATATCTTTGCCGGAGAAAGAACGAATCAACCGGCATATACCCTTGACAATACAAGTGATCCCCCGAGTGTGGAGTGGCAAGGCTCTACGGCGCCCCTCAAAGCGGAAGTAGGGACCGGGATTATCATGGAGATAACGGTTACTGGCGACCGTATTTTTGGGGATCCAGCCAATGATTTCTTTGCCCAATTAGATGATTTTATTGAGCATCTTCAAAATGCAAACTATGATGAGATTTCAAATACGGATCTTACAAACATTCAAAACCGTTTGGATGAAGTGTTGAAGGTCCGGGGCGAGATCGGCGCGAAGGTTAACCGGATCGAAAAGAATATCGAGCGGATGGACTTAATGAATATTAACTTTAAAGAACTCCTTAGCAAAATCGAAGATACGGATTATGCCGAGGTAACAATGGACCTAAAGATGCAAGAAAGTGTTTACCAGGCCGCTTTAGCGACCAGCGCCCGGATTATCCAGAATACCCTCGTCAATTACATATAGATAGGCCCGACCAACAACGGGATGAGGTGGAAAAATGAAGGTAAAGACCAAATTTTATGGGGAAGTGGAAGTAGCTCCGGAAGAGATTATTCACTTTCCAGCGGGGCTACCCGGTTTTGAAGAAGACAAGGAATATCATTTTATCCAGCATGAAGATTCGGTCTTTGGCTGTTTGCAATCCTGCCGGCAAGCGGAGACCGCCTTTATTGTCCTGTCGCCTTTTATCATCTGTCCTGATTATGATTTTGAACTGACCGCGACCAACCAAAAAGAATTGGGCCTCTCCAAACTGGAGGAAGTGTTGGTGCTGGCGGTAGTGACCATTCCCCCGGGGAAGCCGGAAGAAGCCACCGTCAATCTCCAAGCGCCGATTGTGATTAATCAGACGATGAAAAAGGGGATGCAAGTGATCCTGAGTGATAGCGGATACCCCCTCCGTTGTCCCTTATGGACGAAGCAAACATCATCATCGGTGGCGGCCGCGAAATAGCCAGTCTTCTCTTTTTGCCGAATCTTCCTTACCGGTGGAGAAAATAGAGGAAGCATGAAGCAAGCCTTTAACGGGTAGCTTATTTACGGTAGGGAAGTGATTGAAACATTGGGCAGAACGGTGAGCTTAAAGTCAAGGAGGATTTAAATGCTGGTACTGACCAGAAAAACCAACGAGAGCATCATCATCGGTGATGATGTAAAAGTTACTGTGGTCGAAGTCAAAGGAGAACAGGTAAAACTGGGCATCAGCGCGCCGAAACGGGTTCCTGTCCACCGCGAGGAGGTATACCTGGAGATCCAGAAAGAGAACCGGAAAGCGGCAAAAGCCGGTGTCGGCATCGATGAGCTAAACGACATGTGGAAGAGCAAATCAAAGTAAAGACCTGGTCTTTACTTTGATTTGCATCTGCGCCCAGCTTACCCTTAACTTTCCGTTGGGAATCGCCGATATTTTTGTTATGGAATGAATGAAAAGAGCTTAATGGGGGAATAAAGTTGCGGGTAAAAATACTAGACCAGGAGTGGGAATTGGCAAACCATCCTTCCTCGATTGAGGAATTGTTTACAAAGATTGAAGAACAGCTGAACGGAACGGGCAAAGTCTTTTCTTCCTTGATCGTTGATGGAGTAGAGATAGAGACCGATTTTGCCCTTTATCTTAGTCAACGGATTGATGAGATACAAGAAATCGAGGTGGGGCTTAAAAGTTTCCGCAGATTAATGGCGGAGACGATGCAGAGCGCGGCTGATTATTTAGAGCGGGCTTGCCCCGAAGTGGAGAAATTGAGTGTGGAATTTTACCGTGGTCCAGCCAATGAATCCTGGAGTAAATTTGAGCAATTACTGCAAGGCTTGAAATGGCTTTTCGAGGCGGTTGCCGCCATTGAAAGCTACCATCCCGGGCTACAGTCCAGTTCCGGGTGGGGAGTGGAATTGCAGGAAAAAATTAAACTTTTGCAAGAAGCGCTCGAGAATACGGACCATGTTTTACTTGGTGATCTTTTGCAATACGAAATCTCACCCTCGTTTTCCGCTCTGGAGAAGGAAATACGGGAATTATTAAAAAACGAGGTTTGTACCGATGATCTTAATTGATAATCTTAACTTTTTAACCGAAAGGTTTCCCTTACTCTGGCAGGCGATCAAACCACTGGAAGGAAAAGTTTTTCCTGGCATAGAGGTTGTGACCGCCCGAAATGGAGCGCCAACCCTTAAGGTCGAAAAGGAGGGAAAAGCTCTTTACCTGCATAGTAGTTATAACCCGGAGGCGGAAGCGGAGCGTTTTATTACACAATTTGATAATGTAGAAAAGTATCACCATGTCTTCTTCTTCGGGATTGGCCTTGGTTACCACCTTGAGGCTTTTATGCGGAAGTTCCCAAACATTGAGTTTACCATTTACGAACCGGTGCCGGAGATTCTTTCAACCTATTTTTCCAGGCGGATGCTAACCAAGTTACCAGTGAAACAATTGAAAAACTTTTATGTGGAGACTTCCCCGGCGAACCGTTCACTTCTTCTCAAGGATTTTATCGATTTTACCGACGGCAATGTCTTATTTGTGGTTTTGCCCAGTTACGAACAGGCCTTTCCCGAGTTAACCAAAGCTTTTATTAATTGTTTTCAACAAATGCTGGACGGGAAGCGAACCAACCTCCAAGCGAACACCGTTTACCAATGGAAATGGACTTTAAACAGCATTCGTAACTTAAAATATCTCTTGGAGACGCCAAACATACTCCGTGCAAAGAACCGGTTTAAGGATATACCGGCATTAATTGTCGCGGCTGGTCCATCACTGATGGACGAGATTGAGCAGCTTAGAAGAATTAAGAAAAACGGGTTAGCCTATATTTTTTCTGCTGGTTCGGGAATAGTTCCGCTGCTTAATAACGGAATTTATCCCGATGCGGCCACTTCTTATGATCCTAACCAATTTGACGGTGTTTATAAGCAAATATTTGCGCAGCAGATTTCCTCGATTCCCTTGATTTTCGGGAGCACAGTTGGTATTTCCTTAAATAAATACCCGGGACCGATGGCTCATATGATCAACAGCCAAGATACGGTTGCCCCCTATTATCTACGTCTAAAAGACGGGAGCGAACCTGGGACCTTTTATGACAGTAGCACTGTTTCGGTCGTGCTGGTTCAAGTCTTAAAGTATCTAGGATTCAATCCCCTGATCTTTGTTGGGCAAAACCTTGCTTTTCGTGGCGAGTACCGGTACGCAGGGGGAATCCCCTATTACAAACCGGAATTAACCGATTACTGGCGGAATAAAGCGATCCCGGTGGAATCTGTCGACGGACAGGAAATATATACGATCGAAGATTATAACCGGATGCGAAAGGAAATACAGGCAGTGATTGCTTTAAATAATGAGGGCGAGTTTATTAATACTACCAAAGGCGGAGCGAAAATTGAGGGTACAAGCTTTATGCCATTGGCGGATGTTATGGTGCAGCGCTTAACGGAGCAAGTGGTTAAGAAGGACTGGTTCCCGGCTCCCACCTGTGAGTATGATCTGGCTTTTCTAAATAAACAACACAAAAAGATGGAAACCGATTTTAACCAGCTCACTTCCATTCTTTCCAGATTGGAAAAAGCCTTTAAATCGCTCCAAAACCTGATGCCTGGCGCGAACAGTGAACAATGGCAAAGGCAAATCCATCGGTTTGACCGTGAACTGAAGAAGTTAAATAAAAATCTATATTACACCGTCTTTATTAAACCCGGAAAACGAGTGGAGCTCGAATTGATTGCGAAAGACCTTGATGGAGTTCGATTTGAAGCCGACCAAAGAAAAAAAGGAGAAAAAATAATTAAGCTATTTAGTAGCTTGGTTAATTGTCTGCCCAAAGATTTAGCGACAACAGTCAGAGAATACGATGGGTTGCAGCGGACGCTTTCGAACTTAAGTAATACTCCGAACGGAGGAATTACCAATGTTTGATGGTAAAACCATTCTCATTACCGGGGGAACGGGTACGTTTGGACGCTGTTGTGTCCGGACTTTACTGGAAAGATATAAGCTGAAAAGGTTGATTGTTTTTTCCCGGGATGAATTGAAACAATATGAGATGCAACAAGTTTTTAATGGGCCCCAAATGCGTTATTTCCTCGGCGATGTCCGCGACCGGGAACGTCTAATCCAGGCCATGCGTGATGTAGACTATGTGATCCATGCGGCAGCTTTGAAACAAGTGCCTGCTGCCGAATACAATCCGACGGAATTTATTAAAACCAACATCAACGGAGCGGAAAATGTCATTAAAGCCGCCATTGAAAATAGGGTCAAAAAAGTAATTGCCCTATCCACCGATAAAGCTGTAAACCCGATTAATCTTTACGGGGCGACCAAGATGGTGATGGAAAAACTCTTTGTTGCGGCGAACAATATGGCTGGAGGACTAAAGACCCGTTTTGCGGTGGTACGTTACGGGAACGTGATTGGTTCGCGGGGCTCAGTTGTTCCGTTATATAGAAGAATGGTAGACGAAGGGGCGAAGGAGCTACCGGTCACGGACCCGCGGATGACGCGGTTTTGGTTTACCATTCAGGAAGGTGTCGATTTTGTTTTAAAAAACTTCAGCCGGATGCAGGGCGGGGAGGTTTTTGTGCCGAAAATCCCTTCGATGCGCATTACTGATTTGGTTAAATCTTTTGGAGCAGATATAAAAATGGAGATTATCGGGATTAGACCGGGGGAGAAGCTACATGAGCTGATGATTCCGTTGGAAGCTTCCTGTTTAACCCTGGAATACCCTGGATTTTATTTGGTGCAACCCACGATTAGCACCTTTGGAAAACCAGATTACCGAAGGAATTCGTTAGGGGAGGAAGGCCAGCCGGTTGGGGAAGGGTTTGAATATCGTTCCGATACTAACCTGGTATTCCTGACGGTGGAAGAATTAAGAAAGTTGGGTACAGAATGATAAGGATTCCTTATGGTCGCCAGGAGATTAACCAGGAAGATCTCCTGGCGGTGCTTGCGGTCCTCCAGTCCGACTGGTTGACGCAAGGTCCGGTAATTGAGCAGTTTGAGAATGCAGTGGCCGATTATTGCGGGGCTAAATATGCAGTGGCTGTCAATAGTGCAACTTCCGCTCTTCATCTTGCCTGTTTGGTTGCAGGTTTAGGACCTGGGGATATCTTATGGACCTCGCCCAACACCTTTGTCGCCTCGGCCAACTGCGGCCTTTATTGTGGGGCTGACGTTGACTTTGTTGATATTGATCCGCTGACTTATAACATGAGTGTTGACGCCCTTGAGGAGAAGCTGATTCAGGCGGCGAAAAGCGGTCGGTTGCCCAAGGTCGTTATTCCGGTACACTTCGCTGGCCAGTCCTGCCGGATGGAAGCCATCCGCAAACTGGCCGTTCAGTATAACTTTACGGTGATTGAGGATGCCGCCCATGCCATTGGCGGTAATTACCGAGGTCAAAAGGTCGGCGCTTGCCAGTTTTCCGCAATGACGGTCTTCAGTTTCCATCCAGTCAAGATCATTACCACCGGTGAAGGGGGCATGATCCTGACCAACCGGGCGGATCTCTACGAAAAACTATTGTTTCTCCGGACCCATGGGATTACCCGCGATGAACGGTTTATGACAAAACCATCGGACGGCCCTTGGTATTACCAACAGATTGATCTGGGCTATAACTACCGGATGACCGACATCCAGGCGGCTTTGGGTTATAGTCAGTTGCAAAGGATTGATCAATTTGTCCGCCGACGGCATGTGCTGGCCGCCCGTTATGACCAAAGCCTCAAAGGCTTGCCGGTGACCCTACCCTGGCAAGATCCTGATACCTATTCGTCTTGGCACCTATATGTACTTCGGCTCCATCTTGACCAATTAGGAAAATCACGAAAGCAAATCTTCGAGGAGTTAAGGACGGCTGGGATCGATGTGAATGTGCATTATATCCCTGTTCATACCCAACCTTACTATGAGCGACTGGGTTTTAAAGTCGGTGATTTCCCGGCGGCCGAAGAGTATTACCGTGCAGCGATTACGCTTCCCCTCTACTACAGTTTGAGTGATGAGGATCAGAATTACGTAATAGAGAAATTACAGGAAATTATAAGATAAACAGCTAATATTATTGTTAGAGCTAAATTGTGTTTAATTTGGGATTAGAATATTATTTTGTTTTGTACTGATTATTGTTTGGTTCCAAGGAAGATGGTTTATGGATAGAAGGGGATACAGATGAAGACTGCAATAATTGTCCAGGCCCGGATGGGGTCCACCCGGCTACCGGGAAAGATTATGAAAAAAGTACTGGATAAGCCCTTGCTCGAATACCAGTTGGAAAGATTATTGCGGGTTAAGCAAGCGGACCAAGTGATCATCGCCACTACGGATCATGGCGAGGAACAGCCGATTGTTGATCTATGCCAAAGATTAGGGGTCCCCTTCTTTCGGGGTTCGGAGGAGGATGTCCTGGCCCGGTACTACGGGGCAGCGACCCAATATCACGCCGATGTAGTTGTTCGGATTACTTCCGACTGCCCCCTGATCGATCCGGCGGTGGTCGATGAGGTGATCGGCTTTTATCTTAAGCACAAAGCGGAATACGATTTTATCTCCAACACCTTTTCAAAACGGACCTACCCTCGGGGGATGGATACGGAAGTCTTTTCTTATCAGGCGCTTATGGAAGCCCATGAAGAGGCCACCGATCAAGCGGAGCGGGAGCATGTGACCATCTTTATCAAGAGACATCCGGAGCGCTATAGAATAAAGACTTTGCCTTACGACAAAGATTACAGCCATTACCGGTGGACGGTTGATACTCCGGAGGATTTTGTGCTAATCGAAAAGATGATTGCCGCCCTCTACCCGGTTAACCCCCATTTTACGCTGGAAGATTGCTTGACTTTGATTGAAGAACATCCGGAGTGGGTAAAGATTAATGCGCATGTAAAACAGAAGCCGGTGAAGTAAAATGAAGGTATACATTCGTGCGGATGCTTCCACCCAGATTGGAACTGGACATGTTATGCGTTGCCTTACTTTAGCGGGAGACCTCAGACATTTTGGGTTGGAGGTTTCCTTTATTTCCCGGGTGTTATCCGGGGATTTATGCGATTATGTTGAAAATAAAGGGTTTAAAGTCCATCGTATAAACGAAGAAGTAGATTTAACGGTGGACTATTGGCAGTGGTTGGGTGAAAACTGGATGACCGATGCCATAAAGACCCGGGAAATAATACTTAACCAAGCTGGGGTTCAATCCGATATAAGTAATGTAGACACAGGGGATGGCATATCTAAGCAAGTTTCTCTACTTGATGAGAGGTTAATCAACCAAAGTTCAAAAATTGCGGCGCAACTATTCTCAGGTTCTGGCACAGGTTTGGAATTGGATTCACTGATTAACCTGGTAGTTGACAGCTATGCCTTAGACCGCAAGTGGGAGAAGTTCCTTCGACCCTATGTCAATAAGATCATGGTCATCGATGATTTGGCCAACCGCGCCCATGATTGCGATCTACTCTTAGATCAAAACTACTACCGGGGGATAGAACACCGGTACGACGGGTTGGTCCCCCTTGTCTGCCGGAAGCTGCTTGGACCTGAATACGCCCTTCTCCGTCCTGAGTTCCATCAGGCGAAAAAGAATCTGCGCAAACGAGATGGGAAGATCCGGCGGATCCTGGTTTTTTTTGGCGGGAGCGATCCGACCAATGAGACGAAGAAGGCGTTGGAAGCAATTAAGCTGTTGAACCGTCCGGAGATTGCCATAGATGTGGTGGTGGGAGCGGCAAATCCCCATCAGGAAGAGATCAAGTATATCTGTAGCGAGATGCCCAACACCACCTATCACTGTCAGGTGGAAAACATGGTAGAGTTGATGGCCGCGGCCGATCTGGCCATCGGCGCCGGGGGCGCCACCACCTGGGAGCGGCTTTACCTGGAACTGCCGACCATCGCCATTGCCGTGGCGGAGAATCAGGTGGAGACCCTAGAGGCGTTGGGAGAAGCGCAGATGGTGTTGTACGTGGGAGAATCATACACTCTTGAGGTTGGAAGATTAAGAGAGACAATTAAAGCTCAAATAGATACTCAAGAATCTTGATAGTTTTTGGGCTTAATGTTAGATAATTGTTTTCGCAATCTTAACAGATTTGGGAAAAATCTTTGATAATGTTTGAATAAAGGTAAGAGGAGTCGTGGGAAGTGATTAGTAAATCAGGGAAAAGTGTATAGCTAGCGTTTAAATAAATTATTCAAAATGGACAGGGGAATGCTAGATGTGTGATAAAAAGAAATTGGAATTTGGTTGTGGTGAGAAGTTAAGAGAGGGATATATAGGAGTAGATATTAGACCATTACCGAATGTGAAATATGTTTGTAATGCTTGGGAAATTGTTGATTATGTACAACCAGAATCAGTAGATGCAATATATTCTAGACATTTTCTTGAACATTTAACTTATGCACAGTTAGAAATGACTCTTTACTCGTGGAGAAGAATTTTAAAACCTAATGGAACACTCCATATAATAGTACCTGACATAAACTATCATATGAGACAAATACTATATGATAATTATCATGAAATTATTGACCAATCATTCTAACAATTTTTGTAGCAGAAATGAATTTTTTCTGAAATTATAGCGAAGGGGAATCAAAAGATGCAGGCTGAGTCTAAACTCGTGAAAAGTAAGGGTCTTTGGAGGAAAATTATTAGTAAAAAAAAAGAAGATATTCTTATCTTTGGTGCCGGAGAGGCCGGAAAAACCGCTTTTAATCGATTGAAGAAAACCGTTAATATTATCGGTTTTTTAGATAATGACAAGGCAAAAGTCGGAAACTTGCTTTTTAAGAAAAAGATATA
>DUQR01000044.1 GCA_012837715.1 Bacillota bacterium
AAAAAGTCAAGGCCGAGCGAAGCGAGCTCTGTTTAGCCTTGACTTTTTCGCAGTCCGCGAGTTACCATGATCCCATCATGGGAACGGGCGGAGGCTTTCTTGTATCTTTCAGGGAATGACCACCTGTGGGGGAAATGGATGGGTGATTTGACTTCGGAGGATCAGCATCGGGTGGGCCGAAGGGGGCATTAAATCAGGCAGAAGCCCCGGAAATCTAGCGAAGCCCAGGACGGCGACCCGCAAGAGTTTTAAAGTTCCGGGAGCTGGACAGATTTGACCCAGATTGGTGGCAGGCAAGGCCAGGGCCTTCCTCACCCTCCCCCCAAGAGCGGCCCCTCCCTCCATGTCCAATAGGGTACCTTAACAGGTGGGGGGATGCCGGGGGGTGGGTGGTTTGGAGGGGGGGCGCGACGGGGCCGTCCCGCTTCCTTCCTCCTCTCCAGGAGGGTGAGGTCTGCCTGCCTTCCGCTTAGTACTCGATTTTCAGGCGGCCTGTTCTCCCCGGCAGTGTGTTGGTATTGATCCTTTCTGACTCCCGTCGGGGAGGACGGCCGCCGAACAGCGGCAAAATAGGCCCGAGTGTGTAAGGCGTCAGTAACCGTAGGAATTTTTCGCTTGTTTTGAGGTTTCGGTCGCCGGCAGAAGAAAAACCCCGAGGAACGACAGGGAAAATCCATGGTTCACCGGGGCTTTAACTCTACTCCTCAAACAAACTCCAATAATCAATTTTGCCTTCGAACCATCTTATTCCTTCATTAAGCAGAATTTCCTTTACTTCTTTAAGACCTTCCATCATTTCTTCTTCAGTTGAATAACTCCACCAGGGATAAGCTTTAGGCTTTGAAAGCCGCCTCAATTCTATGGCTGGAGGTTCATTGTTTTCTTTTTCCAAATCAACGTTCCATTCAGGACTAAATCTGTGAATAACAAATCTTATACTTTCTTCAATCCCATTTTTTTTTCTACTGTAATGAATAGCTCCTCCACTTTTTGAAATCAACTTGAATCCCAAGTCCAAAAGTATAGGTTCGAGACTTGATTTTATGATTTTATAAAATCTCACTTTCGCCATTTTGTCACCCCTATTTAGAATACTGGAACTGGTATCCACGGAGGAAGAGGCGGTGGTGCTAATATAGGATCGGTTTGTGGCGGAGGTGTAAATGCCTCATGAAGGAAATTCATTAACACATCTAGCCCACCTTTAAGCGCTTCTTTTAAGAGTGAATATTCAGGAATATTTGTCTTTGACCCTTCCGGAAGCCCGTCGTCAATTTGATAAAAAACCATACCCGGATCTTCAGGAAAAGTCATAACAGTTATTTTTGCGCCTTCCCATCCGGGAAACGGAATCACAACACCATTGGGATTATAACTCGTACCTGGGATAGCTGGTCTCTTAAATCTCATTTCCAAGCCTATTAATTCCCTAAAAAGTTGCATTTTTCCGTATAAGTTTTTCAACCTATTTTCCTTATATGATATTGGTTTGATCTCCCATCCTTCTACTACGGTTCTTTTTACCAAAGCCATATCTGCTCTTCCTTTTGGCGTGAAAACTTCCACTCTAGGATTTCCTTCACTTATAGTCGTCATTAAAAAGTGTGCTTGAATAGCTTTATGAGCAAATATACCAAGAAACCAATTAGACTTGATGGGTTTCTGTCCGTCAGGATCCATAAATACCAATGGATTATTGTTACAATACAAGTATAGTTTTATGCCGTTTGCTGAAAAGTCTTCAAACAATAACGTCTGAAACTCTTTATCATTAATAAGGTAATCACTATAACTTATCTCGGTATCAGTATTGTTATTAATACTTTCTCTTTTCTGCTGTTCAAGTCGCTCAACATATTTTTTATATGATCTATTAAACTTCCCAATATATTGCTCAACAATTGGATCTTCGCTAATGAACCGCCCTAATTCACTGTCATACCACCGAGCGTTAAAGTAATACAGCCCCGTATCCGGACAGCTATAGCTTCTTCCCGGACGCGGCGCATCCAAAAACGTTTTGGATATCTTAGCCCCATCGACAGGTGTTCCCTTCCGGAATCACATTGCCGACGGGGTCGTACCGGTACTCTTCAAGGTAGTAGCCGTTGTTATAAAGGTCCAGAGCCTGCCGTTTTCCCGGATCCTCCAGTGTAACTTTTCCAGCTTATTCAAGTTATTATAACTTGAAAATTATGGTGGGGCAATTGAAATTAACCCTAACCCAATTAAAAGAACCCGGAGGGTGCCTTAACCCACCGGGTTCTTTTGGGGTTCTGGATTTAAAGGACATAATTACTCAGGGATAGTTTTACTCTCCACCTTCCTTATTGATCGATTGCTTTATTTCCTCCGGTATTATCTCACTATCCAAATCGATTATTTTTTCCAAATCAAGGATTAAGATCAAGCGGTCTTCCATTTTCCCCATCGCTCTTAGATATTTAGTCTTTTCCTCAATCGTGTAGTCAAAACGCCTTTGTATTTTATCTTTTGGTAAGTTTTGCAGATCGGATACGGCGTCAACTGTCAAGCCAAAGACCCGGCCGGAATGCTCGATCACAATAATCACATTATTATCTGTATTGAGACCATCAATGCCAAACCTTTTCCTCATACTTATGATCGGAATCACTTCTCCCCGAAAATTAATTACCCCTTCCATGAACTCAGGAGCGTGGGGGATTTTTGTCGGTTTTAAATACCTGATAATCTCTTGGACGCATAAGACGTCGAGTCCAAACTCTTCTTCACCAACACTAAAAATAATCAGTTGTTCCTCCTGCTCGGCGTCGGTTAATTGAAGATTCATCAGATCAAGGGTATTATCGGATCTTGACATCTTTTTTACTCCTTTCAAAAGCCTTCCAAACTATCGTAGTTTATTTTCGTCTTCTCCTGTCCGAACTTTTTCATATCCTTTTTCATGGTAATTCCATTGTCCCGTGGGAAATCAACTTGCGTTTCCATTGTTTTTCGTCCGAGATTCCCTGTTTTGTCCACTTTGAATTGGGAGACATTATTCCGGAGCTTCTCGGCCTCGGCATCTAGGGCTTCACTGGTCGCACTAATCTCTTCGACCATTGCTGCATTCTCCTGGGTCACCTGATTAAGTTGTTCAAGCGAGGATTGGATTTGTTCAGCGGCGCCGAATTGTTCACGCATGGCAGAGGCCACTTCGACAATGACGTCGGATGTTTTTTTCGTGTTCTCGATAATTCGCTGCAGCATCGCAGAGGACTTTTGGATCATCGTATTGCCCCGCTCCACCCTTCTGACACTTTCATTAATTAGATCTTCAATCTCTTTCGCCGATTCCGCAGTCCGGCCGGCTAAATTTCTCACTTCCGCCGCCACCACGGCAAAGCCTCGACCTTGCTCTCCGGCGCGGGCAGCCTCAACAGCAGCGTTTAAGGCTAAGAGATTGGTTTGAAAGGCAATATCGTTCACGACCTTAATAATCTCCGCAATCTGTTTGCTGCTGGTTGAAATCTCTTCCATGGCTGCAATCGTCTCTTGAATCGATTGCTCCCCTTCATTTACCGCCTCCAAGGTCACTTGAGCAACCTGGTTTGCTTGATCAGCGTTGTTAGAGACTTCTTGGATCGAAATCGTCACCTCTTCCATGGTGGAGGAGATCTCTTCCAGAGAAGAGGCCTGCTCCTGAGTGCGCTGGGAAAGTTCCTGATTACCAGCGGCGATCTGGGCCGAGACCGACTGAACACTTCCGGCGGAATGAATTACATTGGTGATCGACTCCCTTAACTCTTGAGCGGTTAGGCTTAATTGAAGAGCCATCTCGCCGATTTCATCCTGGCGGTCGGCGGCAAATTCTACCGTGAAATCTCCATTAGCCAACAACTGTAATTTTTCATTGATCTTTAAGAACGGTTTGGTAGTTGAACGGGCAAAACTGAAACCAATTATTATGACCGCCGCACAAACAATAATGGCCATTATAGTTGCTATTCTTTTCAGTTGATTAACTACCGCAAAGACCTCATCATAATCGATCTTTAGATTAAAGCCGACTAGTTGTTCCCCGAGAATAAGGGTGCTACTATTACCGATTACCTTCTTCCCTTGCATATCATTATAGATAATAATCCGATTATGACCGATGTTCCCAGCTGCAGCCGCCTGGGCTGCCTCCCGGGCAGCTTCTGTATTTATCTTTGTCTTTAAAACTTCCAAGCCCTGTTGAAAACGGGGGACAGTAAGTAAAGTTTGGTTCGCGTCCACTAAGTACGCGTCGGCAGTTCTTCCCATCGTTTCTAGTCCATTAGTTAATGTAGCGCTAATTTGGGGAACATTCAGGAAAAAGTTCATTACGCCGGTAACCTTTCCCGATCCGCCATTATTGTAGATCGGCGTCGCAATTACTAAACAATTTGCGTTCATGATTGCTGAGTAAAATATCCCTGAAATACTGGTCTGACCAAGTAATGCTTTCTCAAAGTAGTCTCTACCACTAAGATTGTCATTAAGGCGCTCAGGATCGGAAGCGCTGATAACTCTACCATTTCGATCAAGTACAGTCACAAATTGAAAATCATACTGAGTGGCTAATTTTTGTAATAAAGGAGTCAATACTTCCCTGTTTCTCGTATTCCATAAAAAAGTTTCACCATCCGTTAGATGCTGACCATCCATATAATAGTTGAGGCTCTCATAGATATCCCTTGTAGTGGCTACAGTTTCTGCCACATCCCTTTGGGACTCAAACCAGTTCTGAAAAATGGTCTCTTGCTGTTCATAAAAGATTTGAATTTTTGCTTCAATCTCCTGGGTTAATGACTGATTAGCGATGGAAAAGGAAAATAGTAATATAATTAGCATGGGCATTAATCCGATTACTAAAAATAGGGCAACCATCTTGGGCATAAGCTTCATTCGGGCAAACAAGATATGACCTCCTACTGCATATTTCGACATTTATTAATTTACTTCGACAGTTCTGTTCCTCTACAATGGATGCTTACTCTTCCGTTTCACAAGAAATCTTTTTTAAGCCCATGCGATGACTGATGTTTTTTGTATAAGCCGACCGCCTGTCTCCCTCATAGAAATTAGTTCGCTTTCCCCCAATAAAACGGAGGACTAAACTTTACACACACCTTTTTACAGGGATTTTAACACCTTGATCACGTGTTCTTTAGTAAAGGGCTTGACAATAAAATTTTTGGCCCCGGCAATAATCGATTCCCTGACATAACTTTCTTGTCCCATCGCAGAGATCATGATCACATTAGCGTTGGGATCGATCTCCATAATTCCTTTCAGCGCAGTCACTCCATCCATTACCGGCATTGTTATGTCTAAAGTCACAATATCGGGATTCAATTCATTATATTTTTCCACCGCAATTCTTCCGTCCTCTGCTTCACCCACTACCTCAAAACCATTTTCCTCTAATATTTTCCTTAAAGACATCCGCATAAAAGCGGCATCATCCACCACTAAAATCCTTTTCATAACGGAATAAACCTCCTTAACGAATAGTTTCTGTCTAATTCCTCAAGGGTCGCAAACGGAAGTCTTATTCAGCTTTTATCCATGGTTAATCCAGTGGAAAATTCCTTCATTTTTGTTTGTCAGTTTGATTAACTCCTTTCTCTTTTTTCAACAGATCCAACATCGCATCCCCATCGCATTTTGGTAACATTTTTCGACATATTATTTATCGACAAATTTCCAATAAAGTTAACCGCCATCATGCTATTATTTATAATTACTGGCTCACACTGGCTACCGTCAGCTTGAGCCCAGTGATGAAGGTTTGATGTCAGGTGAGACCGACAAGCCTCGATAGCGTATAAAAGCTGGTCGTCCGCAGTAG
Organism: Bacillota bacterium; assembly: GCA_012837715.1. Taxonomy (GTDB): domain Bacteria; phylum Bacillota; class UBA4882; order UBA10575; family UBA10575; genus Capillibacterium. The sequence goes on from DUQR01000044.1 coordinate 5,840, forward strand.
CATTCCTGGCTGGATAGGTTGAAGTTTAAACCGGGAATAATCTCTTATTTCGCAAACCGGAGCGACCAAGAAAAAATAAAACCCTGCTATTCACAGAATAACAGGGTTTAAGAGCTTTTGGTCTTTTTAATCAGCCGACTAGAGGGTAACCAACTCGGAAGCTAAAACTTTCTTTAACTTTGCGAACCGCGGCAGGCTGTTTTCCATTGGGGGGGCAGAGGCGCCCTGGATCAGAGGTAAAGCATAATCAATAAAGGGTTGTTTCAGACCATTGCCGGCCTCATTAATCCATTCACGAGGGATTTTCTTTTCCTTGTTGGCTACTTCGCTGAGGTTAACGAGTTTCGTCTGGCATTTATAAACCGGGCCCGCTGCCCTTTCAAAAGCGACCATATAATCGGTCTTCCCTTCAACCGCATATCGCACCGCCATCTCACCGGCTAACACCGCCTCATCCACATCGGTACGGGAACCAAGGTGTGCCGCGCATCTTTGCAAAAGGCTGAATTCAATCCCGCGAATTTTCGCGTCAATCTTTTGTTTAAGGATATTAACCAAGGTCGAGGCAAGACCACCAAGTTGCACATGGCCAAAGGAGTCGGTATAGGCCAGATCCTGACCGTACTCGGAAATGTAACGACCATCCTTATCTTTGATGCCTTCGGAGACGGCAACGATCACATTCTTCTGTTTTTGATAAAGGTCATTTACCTCTGCAATAAATTTATCCAGATCGAACGGAAGTTCCGGTAGATAAATCAAATCCGGTCCACACCCGGCATCAGCGGCGAGGGCGGAAGAAGCCGTTAGCCATCCGGCATTTCTCCCCATAATTTCCAAGATCGTGATCTGGCCCTGGTCGTAGACCCGGGCATCTTGATACACCTCCATAATTGAGGTGGCAATATACCGGGCGGCGCTTCCATACCCCGGGCAATGGTCGGTTCCCCAAAGGTCATTGTCAATTGTCTTCGGCACACCCATTACCCGGCATTCATAACCGGCTTGCTGCATATATTTGCTTACTTTATTGCAGGTGTCCATGGAATCATTGCCGCCATTGTAGAAAAAGTAACGAATGTTATACTTTTTGAAGACTTCCAAAATCCTTTTATAATCGGTCTCGTCCTCTTCGGCGTTTTTCAGTTTATAACGCACGGAACCCAAGGCCGAGGAAGGGGTGGTCTTCAAAAGTTCCAACTCATAGGGGTCTTCTTTACCCATATCATAGAACTTCTCCTCTAGAATACCCTTGATGCCATGGGCAGCGCCATAAACCGCCGTTATCGCCTTCTGTCTTAATGCCTCCTGGAAGACTCCGGCAGCACTAGCATTAATTACTGCCGTCGGTCCACCGGACTGTCCGAAGATAACTGCCCCTTTTAATTCACTCATCGCTTACACTCCCTCTATCATCTTTAATTTCACAAAAATAACCCACTCGCTCTTAGAATCTCACCCGCAGAAAAGATGTCTCGTGGGTAAATCATATATATTTGTTATGTATTGGAAATCAAAGCTCCAGACCGAAAAATGAAATGTTTCCCAATTATTGATTATACGACAGTTGCCCCTTTTTTTCCTCTTTTCAATGGGTTATCCCGTTATTTTTAATGAAATCTTAATAAGCCAGGATATGGGAATTGGCCCGTTCCATAAAAAAAGTTCCGTTACCTAAAAGAACGGAACTTTTTTCTGAAATATTTTAGCCACAAGACTAGTGACAGGTTGAACAGTTTCCGCCGCTACAACTTCCACAACCGCTCGCAGCCGATCCGGATGAAGAAGAACCGCCGGAGACCGCAAAACCAAAAGCGGAAAAAAGCCGCTTGGTCTGAGTCGCCCCGCATTTGGGGCAAGGAATCGACTCCGTATTGCACTTGCAGAGTTCTTCAAACTTATGCTTACATTCCGGACAGCTAAATTCATAGATTGGCACCCTGATCACCTCGGAACACTGACTTGTGTAACTACTTAATTTTATTGGACAAGCTTGCCCCGGTCCTATTTCTTGATAATGGTTACCAGATCACCGTTTTTCAAACCAGCGGCATTGGCTTCGTCAATATCCAGATGGAGGTCTTTCTTATATTTGGGACCAACCCTCACTAAAACCTGGTCAAAGACAAGGCCGCGGATGCCTTCTGCTTTTGCTTGCACATAATCTTGATCTTGCAGACCAAGCTCTTCTGCCTCACTGTCATGGAGGTGGAGATGGCGCTGGGCAATAATGACTCCTTCTTTAAGCTCAATCCGGCCTTTCGGTCCTTCAATAATCAGACCGGGAGTATCCTTTAAATTGCCAGAATCGCGGATCGGAGCGGCAATCCCTAAGGTAAAAGAGTCGGTTAAGGAAATTTCAACTTGTGTTTGCGGGCGAACCGGTCCTAGGATCCTCACCTTCGGAATCGAACGTTTCGGTCCAATTAGGTCGACGGTCTCCTCAGCGGCAAACTGCCCCGGTTGAGACAAGTCTTTTTTTACCGTGAGTTGATAGCCGGCCCCAAAGAGGGTTTCTAAATCTTCGGTTGTGAGATGAACATGACGGTTTGAGACTCCTACCGGTACTTTGTTCTCCATTTTGTATGTACTCCTTTCGCGAACTCTAATCAGAAAAAAAACCGGCAGATCCGGTTCATGAACAATTTGGCAGGGGAGACAGGACTCGAACCCGCAGCCACCGGTTTTGGAGACCGACGCTCTACCAATTGAGCTACTCCCCTGTGCGTTCCACATATCAAATTATATCTGGAATTCTTCGTGGTGTCAAGGCTTAGCCAAAGAAAAGTGTAGTTATTCTGTGATAATGTCAGGTTGAATCTATTCTGGTAAAATGTCACCCATGAGAGAGGAGACATTTTACATGACTCA
>DUQR01000045.1 GCA_012837715.1 Bacillota bacterium
CGAGCACCGCACTGCGTGAACCGCTACAGTAAACTACCTTGTGATTACACCCTTGCCAGGATCGGCATTGATCCCATATTTCTCGATATGTTCGTCGGTGATCGTGTCAGTCGTTAAGATTAATTCTTCCTGATAGACGATTCCTTTGGGGATATTACCACTCTTGATCCACTGATCAATCTGGCCGGCCTGACGTGGATTACACTGTACATCGGCATCCCAGTAACCGGCTTGTACGTTTCTAAGGGCAAAACGGTTAAAGTCAAAACCAATGATCTTAACCTTGCCGTTCTTTCCATGGCTGATCCCGGCCGCCTCGAGCGCTTGGACAGCTCCTTGCGCCATACCGTCGTTTTGAGCATAGATGACGTTGAAATCTTTTCCGGCGGCAATCGCGGCTTCAACCACTTTGCGGGCTTCCTCAAGACTCCAAGTGTCTCCACCCGTTCCGTCCGCGACAATGTTGAGTTTACCTTCTTCCGCTGCCTTGATCACTGCGGCGCTGCGCCCGATCTCGGCTGCGCTCCCCAACTGCCCACGAATGAGGATTAGGTTGATCGGTTTCGGAACATTGTTTAACACCCATTCTACTGCCAAATCGCCCTCATAATGCATATCGGAGAGAAGTGCTGCCTCATAATTCGAGGGGTCCGTATCAATTTCCCGGTCAAAGAGAATAACCCGTACACCGGCTTTTTTTGCCGATTGCAGAATGTCATCCCATCCGGATGCGTTTGCCGCCGAGATCAGAAGATAGTCCACACCATCGCGGATGTACCCTCTGGCCGCAGCCATCTGTTCGCTGTTGTCGGCGGTGTTGGTCTGTTTTGCGTCATAGCCGTTTTTCTTCGAGAAGACCTCGTTCATGTCTTCAACATTGGCCTGACGGTAGCCAGATTCTTCCGGCGGTAAATTTACAATCCCAACCTTAATCAGTTTTTGTGAAGCTGCTAATCCGCAGGCGGTAGACAGAACCAAAATAGCCACTAACAGTAATGATCCTACTTTCAAATTCTTCATCATTAAACCTCCTCTAAAATTTTAAAATTACCTTTCGAGTCTCATTTGTCTGGCCGGCAATACACCTCCCTTTGTTCCTATTTCTCTGATTTTATATGAAGTAACCTTTACCAACCAAGGGGCCGCTTCTACTTGTTAATCTGTTATTAATATAAACATATGGACCGTTCAAATTGAATAGAAATTTTTTGATTATGCTATAATAATTTTTATTAACCATATGATATTTCGATCAATCTTTATGCGAACGTGAAATGTTTATGCCGTCAATGACCAGGAGTTTCTTTAGCCTGTAAAAACAAGGGGGCATCGTCAAATAGCTAGTCTTTTTTAATTCGGCCACCCCGATCAATTCGTTCACAATATTGCTGTGTAAAAACGTCCCACCGGAATTATTTGTTACAACGGTCCAAAGTTGCCGAAAGTATAGGCCAAGCGCTAACCGGCCCTTACAGCATTGGCCGAAGCGGCCGGGTTAGCCCTAAGGCTTCTGGGAGAAAGGGGATATTTTAAAGGAGATTGAAAGCGTAAATGAAGGAAAATAGTTCGTATTATGAATAGAGGTTTTCAAGACGTCGATACTGAATCGCTTCGGCTAAATGCGCCGCTTCAATCAATTCTTTCCCGGACAAGTCCGCAATGGTCCTGGCTACCCGGAGCAAACGGTGGTATCCCCGGGCAGTGATGCCATAATTTCGAACGGCCGAAACCATCAGCCTGCGCCCTTCCCGATCCAAGGCACAAAAGGCCTTGATTTCTTGGGGCCCCATATGGGCGTTACAATAGAGACTCTTTCCCTGGAACCGTTCTTCTTGCCGACGGCGGGCCGCCGTCACCCTGGCCCTGATTTGTCTTGACGGTTCGGCGGCGGCAGGGGCCGCCATCTCTTCGTATTGTAAACGCGGGGTCTCCACCGTAAAATCGATCCGGTCCAGGAGCGGACCGGAGATCCGGGAGGTGTAACGTCTTATTTGGGTTGGTGTGCAAACACAAGCTTGCTGGGGATCCCGGTAAAACCCGCACGGACAAGGATTCATCGCCGCCACCAACATAAACCGGCTGGGGTAGACCAAAGAAAGGGTGGTGCGGGCAATGGTTACCTTCCCATCTTCAAGCGGTTGGCGGAGCACCTCTAACACTTCCCGGTGAAATTCGGGAAATTCGTCTAAAAAAAGGACACCGTGATGGGCCAAGGTCACCTCCCCTGGTCGGGGATAGGCACCACCCCCGATTAATCCAACTTTGGTCGTGGTGTGGTGTGGGTTACGGAAGGGACGCCAACGCAGCAGCGAAGCTCCGGGTGGTAATTGACCGGCGATACTATAGATCTTCGTGAGCTCCAGGGCTTCTTCCTGACTGAGTTCGGGTAAAATGGACGGTAGTCTCCGGGCCAGCATTGTTTTCCCGGAACCGGGCGGTCCAACCAAAAGGATATTATGTCCGCCGGCGGCCGCGATCTCCAAAGCCCGTTTTGCCGTCTCCTGACCCTTTACATCCGCAAAATCCTCCCCTTCTTCCCTTACCGTTGCCGCTTCTCTTTTGGGCAAGGTGATTTGGGGAACGGTACCTTTCTGTAGAAAGGTTACGGCTTCCTCCAAATGGCGCACAGGGATCAAATTAATCCCTTTAACGACGCAGGCCTCGGGGTAATTGCCCGCCGGTAAAAGCAGATAATCTTTCTTCCGTTGGCAGGCCGCCAAGGTCATTGAGAGTATTCCGCGGACCGTTCGGATCGAACCGTCGAGGGCCAATTCCCCAATAATCATGCCACCTTCTAGTGTTTCCGGACCATAAAAACCTTGGGCGCAAAGGATCCCCAGGGCAATCGGGAGATCAAAACCGCTCCCCTCTTTACGCAAGTCGGCCGGGGCTAAGTTCACGACAATCCGATGACCGGGGAAAGTATACCCCGCGTTTTTAATTGCGGCACGGACCCGTTCCTTTGCTTCTTTCACGGCTAGATCGGGCAAACCCACTAAATCAAAGGAAGGAAGGCCGGGGGAAAGATCGACCTCAACTTCGACCGGGAAGCCATCAATACCAACAACGGTGCCGCTGGTGACCTTGGCAAACATTAGTAGTAATTGCCTCCTTCAACCCCAAAGGCATTGGTAATTAACTGATAATCAATTAGTTTACCCTGCTCGTCCAGGTTAAGGGTAATGAGGTCAAAACGGCAGGGATAATCCTGGTATTGATGTTGTTGTAGGTAACAGAAGGCGGCGCGGATCAGATGGAGCCGTTTTCTTTTGGTGATTGCCTCCAGTCCCGAACCGAAAGCTTTACTGATCCGTGTCTTTACTTCAATAAAGACCAGCTGATCACCGTGGCGGGCAATCAGATCAATTTCGCCGTAACGGGTGTAGTACTTTCGCTGTAGGATGAGATAGCCTTCTCTTTTCAAAATCCCTCGGGCGAGCAGTTCTCCATAATTTCCCAAGCGCCGACGTTCCATCGTCACCACCAAAATAATCGCCTAATTCGACCGCTATTTCGGTCTGGTAAATCCTTTCCTTACAGTAAAATAATACCATATTATTTCGGGTTTGATAAGCGCTGTTTTTTTCCGGCTTTTGTTTCCAACTGCCAAAGAAAGGCCAGGATCTCCGCAGTCAATTGATAGGCTTCCCGCGGAATATAGCCTCCAACCTCTACTCCGTCCAAGAGCTGACAAAGCTCCGGGTCGGCGACGGTAGGGATCTGGGCCTGGCGGGCCAGTTCTAAAATGGCTTCCGCGACCAAGCCCCGGCCTTTCGCTAAGACGATCGGGGCTTCGTCTTCCGCTTGCCGGTAGCGGAGGGCAATTGCTTCCAAGCTTTGTTTCTCCATTTTACAGCCACCCATCGATCCGGAGGGGAGGAAAGATTGGTGGTAACTCTTCCTTCCGCTCCTGGTATGTTTGGAATTGGACGGACCGGACTGGCCACCCTTTTTCTGCCAGATAATAGCCTAAACCGTTGAGTAAATTCCGGTCTAAAACGGCTGGCTCTGCCCCGATAGTAAGGTTTAACCCTAATTTATTGTAGACCCCGGTAATTTGGAGGGGGCCGAAGAAATCCGATTGATAATCTAAAGCAAAGGCGAAGCCGTCCTCTTCTCCGTTCCCTCCCTTATCGTTATCGGTCGTCGACATGGAAAACTTCCTTCCTGTACAGCGCAGTTCTTCTTGGGACGATGGGAATAGATAATAGACAAAATGGGGTAAAGTCGGATCATGACGGGCTTGCTGATGGAGAAAGGCCACCGTTTCTTTACAGATTTCGGCGGGAACTTCCTTCTGGGCCGGACCATTTGTCTGGGGATGATCTGGCCTTCCTTCTCTCTCTCCGCCTTCCCGCTTAAAGTCAGGAAAGAGGCTGTCAGCAGTTCCTGCCTTGTGCCAGAGGACTTTTTGCACGGTCGGAAATAACGCATAAAGGGCCCATAAAAGAGAACGAGGGGTCAACGGGATTGATCGGGCTTGTAGAAAAGCTAATGCCCGCGGGTGTACAATGAGACCCCACTGTTTTTCCACCGTAATTAACCCTTTTTTCAGATCGGTCAGCACAGCCCGGTTTAAAGGCAATTTTTCTTGCATCGCAGCGGATAACAGTTTAAGGCCAAGCTCTTCTTCGTTGGCAAAGAGTTCTTTAAAAAAGGGAAGCGTCTCGCCGAGCGTTTCCATCCGGTTCGGAGTTAGCACAAGCAGTCCCGGTTCTGCCCGGAGAATCCGAAAGGTAAGCTCCTGCCCGAAGGAAACCGCTTCTCCTTCCAGCTTAACCGGGAAATCGCCCTGGTCCGTTTTGAGCACGACCCCTCCGTTCTTCCTTTGTTCAAGGCAACCCCGGACAAGACCGGGACCGGAGAGGAAAAAGGAGGATAGCGCCTTGGTGTTCATTGCTTAACTTTCTTCACCTCCAATGGCTGATCAGTCCCCACACCAAGGGGGAGTTGAAGATGAAGGTTAAAACTACGCCGGTGGACCGGCGTAGGTCCGAACCGGGCTAAAGCAGCGTAATGCTGGGCAGTGGGATAACCTTTATGTTTGGCGAAACCGTAACCGGGAAAGGCCCGATCAAGGTCGATCATGATGCGGTCACGAGTCACTTTTGCCAGGACCGAAGCGGCGGCAATGGACATACTTAAGGCGTCACCGCCAATTACCCCGCGGTGGGGTAGATCAATCCCCGGCCAGGCGTAACCATCAAGTAATAAAAAATCGGGTTGGACCGGTAGGTTATGAACCGCCCGCATCATGGCCAACCGGGAAGCCTGGAGAATATTTAAACGGTCGATCTCCCCGACGGAAGCCTGTCCGATTCCGTAAGGTATCTTTAAGACTTGAATCTGTTCATAAACAGAGACCCGTTGTTTCGGCGTTAATTTTTTGGAGTCGTTAAGATGGGGAATAAAAGTCTCCGGCGGAATGATCGCTGCCGCGGCGACCACCGGACCGGCTAACGGTCCTCTTCCCGCTTCGTCGACGCCGGCAATCATCCGGTAACCACGACCTAACAATTCCTCTTCCAACCGATACAGGGCTTGAAGCCTTTTCTTTTCCTGTTCCCGTAAGCGTGGTTTGGTCTTTTTGTTGTCTTCTTTCATCGTTGCGCCCCTTAACACCCCCCGTAAAAAGAAGAACTAAACCTGCCTTCGGCGGCAGGTCTAGCGTTTTTGGAGGGCATGGATCTCTATTCACCTTGGCAATACTAATATCGGTCAACGCACCTATTTCTTAATGTTTTTTTCCTGGAAAAGTGGTTAGACCATTCTTTCGATAATGGTCTCCCGTTCCCCGGACAAATAATCGATCACCGGAAGTTCAATCAGCGTATAACAGCCGGGAGGCTGTTTAAAACCGGCCCGGGCCGCCGCCACCATGATTTGGGCGGTGAGGGCCGGATTATTGATCCGCATTTCAAATTTGAGCAACTGGTTATGGGTTAGTCCGGAGACTCCTTTTCTTTCCAAAAGAACCCCATGGCCAGCGTCGATCAACGCTTGCACGTCAGGAACGAATTTGATGATGGTTTCATCATGGATGAAATAGGGGTCTTGTTTGATCGCGGCAGAGACCGTTTGGGGATCGGCGCCCTCCTCAAGCTCAACATAGACCATCCGGCGGTGGAGACCGGTACCTAAAGGAATCGTTAACGCAAGGCCGTTTTTCACCCCGGAAATTGCTTTAACCGCAACGGTATGTCCCATCGACATCCCAGGACCAAAGTTGGTATAGGTCATTCCCTGGGGAAGCATTGCTTGGAAGAGACACCGGAGCACCGAGTCGGTCCCCGGATCCCAACCGGCGGAGATCACAGCGGTCTGCCCGTGTTTTTTCGCTACTTGATCCAAACTTCGGCGGTACTTGACCAGTTCACCATGGAGATCGTAACTATCGACCGTATTAATGCCCATCGCTAAAACTTCCGGCGCATACTGGGGAACCAACCGGGTGGGCAGGGCGAGAAAAGCTACTTCCACTTGGCTTAATTCGGATAAAGCTGTCACCACCGGAATTGTTTGTAACTCCCTTGGTGTCTCCTTGATTGATTCGGGTCTTCTCACCACCCCGGCCAGTTGGAAATCGGGCGCGGTCTCGATTGCTTCCAGCAAGTAACGGCCAATGTTACCGTAGCCGATAATTGCCGCTTGATACCGTTTCATGGTTAACCTCCCCTCTTAGGCTTTCTACGTTGTAACCCAAAAAAACCTCAGGCAATCGATGGGGTTCAACTTAAATCAGACGGTCCTTCCTTGTATTGGGTTAAAAATAAAAAGCCCTCTTACAATATGGTAAAGTTTATTCTAAACAAAAAGCTAAAGGCAGGAAATTGTCTTTTAAAAACGGAAATGAATATATAAACATTGCATTAGATTATATGGAGGATTATTCATGCCCAATGATTATCATACCCATACCTTCCGCTGTCACCACGCCGAAGGGGATGTGGGGGATTACGCGGCGGTAGCCGTCCAGAAGGGTCTTCGCGTCTTAGGCGTAACTGACCACACGCCATTCCCGGTGCCCTTACCTAATGAACGTTGGAATATGATCCGGATGAGCCGGTCCCAACTGGATGGTTACGAAGAGGCCATTGCCAAAGCGAGAAAAAACTATCCCCAACTGACTATTCTCAAAGGAATGGAATGTGAATACAGCGTAGATCTGGTCCCTTTTTACCGCGATGAACTATTAGCCAAACGCCAGTTTGATTACCTCATTGTTGGTAACCATTTTTTCCCTTGTGGAAACCGGTGGGTCGGCGCCCATTCCCAGATCCGAAGTGGCGAAGAACTAATGGCCTATGCGGATCATATGGTCGAAGCAATGGCATCCGGTTTATTCGCCTTTGTCGCCCATCCGGATCTTTTCGGAAATTCCTATCCTTTCTGGGATGAACATACGGTTCGCTGTTCAAAGCGAATTATAGAAGCAGCCGCTTACTACAAAATTCCGTTAGAGCTCAATGCCCACGGCCTACGAAAACCATTGATCGAAACAAAGGTGGGCGCCCGTCCCCCTTATCCACTCTCCCCCTTCTGGCAATTGGCCTCTACGGTTAAAGGGATAACCGTCGTGGCCAATTCCGACGCCCACCATCCCGAGGATGTGGGAAAAACCGAAGCTGTCGAAGAATTAATCGAAGACTACGGTTTGCAGCGGGCCGATCTTTCCTGGCTGGAGCAAAAAGAAAATAAATCCTTATCCGCCAAAGTTTAAAGCCCGGTCTTTTTGTTTAAAGGATCCGCCGTATGCAACAAGCCCGACACGGGCTTTCGCTGTTCCCAACGGGACCAGATTGCTTCTCCTTGCTTTTGGTCCTTCCTTAACTGAGCTTGTAAAGCTTCTGGTGAAGCAAATTTTTTTTCTTCCCGGAGAAATTTTAGGAATTCCACTTCCAAATATTCACCATAGATCTCTCTGGAAAACTGGGTGATAAAGACTTCCACCACCGGCGTTATCTGATTAAAGGTGGGTTTACACCCCACGTTGGCTAGGCCATAATGGGCTTTCCCGTTGAGGTTCACCCGGACGACGTAAGCGCCAAACTTAGGTAGTAACCGGTCGGGCGGGAAAGTTAAGTTTGCAGTCGGGAAGCCCATTTTTTTACCTTGACCTTTACCGTGCTGCACATATCCGTCTAAAGAGAAAGGCCGATTCAGCATCCCATTGGCTTCCGCTAGTTTACCTTCCCGTAATAAGGTACGGATTAGAGAACTACAGACGATTTGACCCCGGTACTTAACAGGAGGAATAACCTCTGCGTAAAGTCCGTGTCGGCGCATATAAGTTAAGACTAAATTGGTATCACCGGCGCCCCCGGCCCCAAAAGTAAAGTCATGACCAACGACTAGCGCCTTAACCCCCAGCGAAAGTAACTGGCCTAAGAAATCCTCCGCCGGCATTGCGGCCAGTTCAGGAGTGAATTCCAGTAATAACGTTCCGTCGATCCCGCTTTTGGCAAAAAATTGACAACGTTTGGCGACCGACATGAGCAGGGGCGGGATTTGCGACCGTAAAACCAAAGAAGTGTGTTTCTGAAAAGTGATGACCAACGTTCCCCAGCCATGCTGTTTACTAAGGGTTTTGATGCGTGCGAGTATTTTTTGGTGTCCGCGGTGGACGCCGTCGAAATTACCAACCGTAGCCACTAAACCGGAAACGGGGTCTTTTGCGAGTTCTGCTTGGAACATCGAAAAACTATGCCACTGCTTCATACGTCTAAACCTCCCCCTTTGGGCGCCATTCATCAAGTGAGCACGCGTACCGGTTGCCAAAAAGAGGATGAACTCTTTATGTGTTTTAAGAGCGCTAACAAAGAGCCGTTAGTAGTTACTCCCCGTACCAACTGACCAGGCCGACAAGCTTCCGGACCGGCCGGCTCGGCTAAGTCCCCTGGTCCCAGCTGACCGCCATGCCGGACCTTCTCGATACTTTCCGGAGATAGATAGATCCTTGGTAGATGGTTTAGGGCTTCGGCCGGCGGAATTAGTAACTGTCCCACCTTGCCTTCGGTCACCGCCTGGGCAAGCTCCTCAAGGGAAAGAGCGGCCGATAAGCGGAAGGAACCGGAAGCTAAACGCGTCAATTCCCCCATACAGCCACCGCAACCAAGATAAGCCCCCAGGTCATGACATAAAGTGCGGATATAGGTCCCCCGTGAACATTCGATGATGAGGGTGGGACCCTCCTGATAACCGTAGGCGGGAAGCAAGGTTTCCGCGGCTTCCAAACGGTAAATGGTAATCTTCCTTTTCGGGCGGGAAATTTCCCTTCCAGCCCGGGCCAACTTATACAAAGGTTGACCTTTTACTTTCAGCGCTGAATACATCGGCGGCGTTTGTTCCTGTTGACCGGTAAAAAAAGCGAGGGCGGTTTCCAGCTGTTTTTGGGAGATCCTGGTCTCCGGTTCAGCCCTGAGCACTTGACCGGTCAGATCCTGAGTATCAGTGGTTAATCCTAAAACCAAACGCGCCCGGTATACTTTCTTCTCTTCGTCGAGAAAAGAGATTAATTTCGTGGCGGCGCCGACCGCCAGAACCAACACTCCGGTGGCCATTGGATCCAAGGTACCGGTATGACCAATGCGTCGTTCCGCCAGGATTCGGCGGACCGCTGCCACCACCTGGTGGGAAGTATAACCGGATGGTTTATTGATCACTAAAAATCCGGTTTTGTTCATACCAGCAGATCCGTCCGTTCCTTTAAATTTTCCTCAAAGTAGTGTTCTAAAAAAGAAAGCACCTCACTCATCACCATGGGTAAAGAACCGTGCACCAAACAACCGGCTGCGCGGGCATGGCCTCCACCCCCAAAATGGGCGGCCAATCGACTCACATCCACACCGGCTTTAGAACGCCAGCTGATTTTAATCTGCTCCGGTTTGGTTTCTTTGAAAAACAAACCCACCTCGATCCCCCGGATCGAACTGGTGTAATTCACATAGTTTTCAATCTCTTCCATTTCCACTTCATACTTCCTAATCATCTCCTGGTTCAAATACATCCAGGAATACCGTTGATTGTCAGATACTTGTAAAGTGGCAAGCACTTCGGCCAAGAGACGGATGGAAGCATAACTTTTCTCCTCATAAACCCGTTCGGCGATGAAAGAAGGGGAGATGCAGTATTCCTCAACCAACTTTGAAGCAATGGAAAGGACTTCCCCGGTAGTGTTGGAATAGCGGAAAAAACCCGTATCGGTGGCAATGGCCGTATAGAGGGCGCTGGCGATGGTAGAATCGATGGGAAAATCACCTTTCTCCAGTAACGCAAAGATAATCTGTCCGGTGGCGGCGGCATCAGGTATAACTAGATTAACCTGGCCAAAACCATCATTGGAAATATGATGGTCAATATTGACCAAGACCGGATCATGATCAAAAATTGATTCCGGTAATTGAAGGCGGGCCCGTTCCGCGCAATCGACACTGAGCACCACTTCCGGCTCAAAGGACGGGTCAAGGACTGTTTGCCGAATCCCTGGTAAGAAAGCGAAGGTTAATGGGATCCCTTCAGGTAGAACCATCTCCACTTGTTTGCCGGTAGTTCTTAAAGCAAGACCCAAAGCAAGTAAAGAACCGATGGCGTCTCCATCGGGGTGGAGATGACAGCCGATGATGAAACGGTCATATTGTTTTAAGATCGAAATTACTTCCCCCCACGAAGACGCATTCAAGGCCGTCCCTCCTCTCCTTCTTTTTGCATCTGATTGAGCAGGGATAAAACCTTAGCCCCTTCTTCGAGGGAGTTATCGAAGACAAAATGGATTTCCGGGGTATATCGTAATCTGATTCTTTTTCCCAATTCAGTACGGATAAAACCTTTTGCGCTTTCCAACCCCTTCATCGTCGCCGTTTGTTGTTCTTGATCACCGAAAACACTGACAAATATTTTCGCATGACTGATGTCCTTGGAGACACGAACATTAGTAATGGAGGTAAATCCGATGCGTGGGTCCTTAAGGTCTTTTTGCAGGATGGCGCCAAGCTCCGCTTTGATTAGTCCCGCCAGACGTTGGGCCCGAAATTCAGACATGTCTGACCCTCCTTTTATCCTACCGAATCGGTGCCATTAGTTTTTTTAATTTCTTCGTTGGTAAAGCACTCAATGATATCCCCTTCTTTAATATCATTAAATCTTTCCAATCCGATTCCACATTCAAAGCCACTGACCACTTCGCGCACATCATCTTTAAACCGTCTTAGACTCTCAATTTTCCCTTCATAAATCACCACATTATCCCGGATAATTCTTGCCTCACTATTTCTGGTGATCTTGCCTTCCGTGACGTAAGAACCGGCTACGGTTCCAGCTTTCGGCACTCTAAAGGTGGCCCGGACTTCCGCCCGGCCCAAGACCACTTCCCTAAACTCCGGTTCGAGCATCCCTTCCATGGCCTTTTTCACATCATCGATAATATTATAGATAATCCGGTACAGGCGGAGATCGACTTCCTCCCGTTCGGCCAGGCGTTTAGCGATAGGATCGGGACGGACGTTAAAGCCGACAATCACTGCGCCGGAAGCCGATGCCAACATGACGTCGCTTTCACTAATGGCACCAACCCCGCCATGGATTACGCGGACACGAACTTCTTCGTTAGAAAGCCGTTCCAAGGAGTTTTGGATCGCCTCGATCGACCCCTGAACATCAGCTTTGAGAACGATGTTTAACTCTCTTATTTCTCCTTCTTTAATCCGGACAAAAAGGTCTTCCAATTTAAACCGTTGATCCTTTTTCAATTCCTTTTCCCGTCTGAACTGTTGACGTTTCTCCGCCAGCTGACGGGCAGTTTTTTCGTCGGTTACATAGAAGATATCCCCGGCTTCAGGTAAATCAGCAAAACCTACCACTTCCACCGGTTCGGAGGGTCCGGCCTGGGCCACATTTTTCCCCTTATCATTCACTAAAACGCGAATTTTACCGGAAACATCCCCGGCTATAATGGTATCGCCTTGGTGTAGGGTGCCGTTTTGCACTAAAACGGTGGCGACCGGGCCGCGGCCCTTATCCAATTTCGCCTCAATAACCGTCCCCTTGGCCGGCCGGTTCGGATTGGCTTTTAAATCTCTCATCTCCGCGACCAGCAGAATCATCTCCAGAAGGTCGTCAAGGCCAATTTTCTTGAGCGCTGACACTTCCACACATATGGTATCTCCGCCCCATTCCTCGGGAACAAGACCGTACTGGGTTAGTTCCTGCTTCACCCGGTCTGGGTTGGCAACAGGTTTATCAATCTTATTAATGGCCACAATAATCGGCACCTCAGCCGCCTTGCCATGGTTAATCGCTTCCACTGTTTGGGGCATCACGCCGTCGTCGGCCGCCACGACCAAAACGGCAATATCCGTCACTTGAGCGCCCCGGGCCCGCATGGCCGTGAAAGCTTCATGGCCTGGTGTATCCAAAAAGGTGACCTTTTTCCCTTGCACATCCACTTGATAAGCTCCGATATGCTGAGTGATCCCTCCGGCTTCCGAGGCAATGACGTTCGTTTCCCGGATCGCGTCGAGTAAGGAGGTTTTCCCGTGATCAACATGGCCCATGATGGTTACCACTGGCCAACGGGGTTTCAACGATTCGGGACGATCTTCAATCTCCATAATAACCAAAGCTTCTTCATCGGTGGGCGCTGCTTCCACAGTAACCCCGAACTCCGCTCCGACTAGAGTCGCCGTATCCGCATCAATTTCCTGGTTAATTGAAGCCATCACACCCAAAGCGATCAGCTTCTTGATCACCTCGGAGGCAGAAACTTCAATGGCTTGTGCAAATTCTTTCACGGTAATCCGTTCTGGAATTTGTACGGATTTAACATTGGTTTTTGGACGGGACGGTACTGGTTTTTTTGCGGTCGGTCTTCGCCTGGAATGCTGTGACATACGGTTAAAATTCCCCTTTGCGCGTCCTTGCTCCATTTTGCTGTGATTCCTTTTCCCATCTTTAGTTCCTGCTTGACTCTTTCCGCTCTTAAAGGGAGCTGCCGGGCCGGCTTTTGCCGGTTTTCCTTTTCCGCCAGCTCCAGTCGGGGGAAGGCCGCCCGGCCGTGGACTAGCTTTACCTTTTGGCGGTGGCAAACGGGTCCCTTTTCTTTCGTCCTCCGTCTGCACCGACTGGACCGCCGGTTTTGGGGCCGGTTGTCGACTGCTCGTTTTCGGTTTTTCCGAACCGGTTCGGCGTTGCTCACTTCCCCTCCCCGCGCCCAGCGGCTGTCTGGAGGAAGTTACAGGTTTGGCCGGTGGTCGTGGGGGCAAGGTTGATTTAGTTTGGGCAACAGTTTTCGTCGCCTCAATATTTTCCTTTTGTGCTTTTTCCGTCTTGACCGGCGGTTTTTTCCGTCCCGGAGGAACCGTTGTTTTTTGGGCTGGCGCAGGGGCGCCTGTCGAAGTCGACGTTTTTTTCTGTTTCGGGGCGGGGCTACCGCCACCAGTATTGAAAGAAGCCCGTACTTTTGTCACATATTCGTCATCAAGGGTGCTCATATGATTTTTAACATTGGCGCCCATCTCATTAAGGATAATGAGTAGATCCTTACTTTGAATTCCTAATTCTTTACTAAGTTCATAAACACGCATTTTAGCCATAGAACCACCTCCGATTATTCCGTCCGGGCCGGAAGCCGCGATTCAAGGGCTTTCCCCATATGCGGAGAAAACACACCAATCACAGCCTGGGAACTTTTCCCTAATGCCCGCCCTAATGCTTCCTGATTAGCTACGTAATCAAAACGAACCTGATGCCGGCGGCAGAGCCGCTCGATCTTTTCTTTGGTATGGGGTGACGTATCTGTCGCGAGAAGAACTAGGGTCACCTTCCCTTTTCTTAAGCCATCTGCAGTAGCGGTAAAACCCAAAGCTAATTCACCGGCTTTCCGGGCGATCCCTAATAGATTCAGAAAATTATTCATCAACAATCCCCGTTAACAATTCCGTTTTTAACTTTTCTTTCGCCTCGGACCCAATCTTCACTTCTAGTTTCTTCTCGAAAAGATTTCCGCGAAAAGCCTTTTCCAAACAGGACAGAGAGGGACAAATATAGCAACCACGGCCTGACTTTTTGCCAGTAAAATCAACTAAAACTTCCCCTTCCGGTGTCCTCACGATCCGGATCAACTCTTTCTTGTTTTTTACCGAATTACACCCAATACAGGTCCGTTGTGGAATTTTCCGTTTTCGTATCGGCATCACTTTTCCCCTCGCTTCACCGAACGTTCTTTCCCCTTCTTTTTCTCATCCGGATTAAGCATAAATTTCTTCTTTAACTCTTCGGAAAGAAGTTGCCCGATGGTAAAACCGGACCCGTTCTCTTCTGTAAAGACCAGTTGTGTATCGTCCTCTGAGGCTACTTCTGCTTCGTCAGTCTCTTTTTCTTCTTCGCTGACGTCTTCAAAAAGAGTAATTCCTTCCTCTACTTCATCAATTAATTCCTTAACCCGCTTTTTGGCTCGTTTTTTCGCTTTTTTACGCTTCGGCTCTTCTTCCAGAAAAACTTCTTCCGGGACTAGTTCTTCCGGTTCGCCTTCATATTCTTCCATTTCCACCTCAACGGCCGGATCAAGATCCTCTTCCCAATATTCTTCCTCTTTCGCCGCTTCACTTTCCATTTCTTCGCTTAAGAGGTCTAATCCGTCCTCTCCTTCGGCGAGGAGATCTTCCCAATCATAAGTTTCGGGTTTCAGGTTCTCTTCTTCCGCCCGTAACGCTTCAAGCTCCTCTTTCCCTTCTTCAGCTTGGGTTTCACTCTTGATATCAATCTTCCAACCGGTCAAACGTGCGGCCAGCCGGGCGTTTTGTCCTTCTTTCCCAATCGCCAGAGAGAGTTGGTTATCGGGTACAATCACAATCGAGCTATTTTTGCTTGGGAGCAATATGACATCGCTAACTTTAGCTGGACTGAGGGCCCTCGTAATATAGCGGGCCGGATCCTCATCCCAGAGAATCAGATCTATTTTTTCGCCCTTTAATTCCCGGACAATCATCTGCACCCGGGAACCTCTCGCGCCGACACAAGCCCCCACCGGATCAACATTATCGTATTTACTGTAAACCGCCACCTTGGAACGGGCACCTGGTTCGCGCGCCACATTCTTGATTTCGACGATCCCTTCTTGGATCTCTGGCACCTCAAATTCTAAGAGCCGTTTCAAGAACCCGCTTCGTCCCCGGGAAAGGATAATCTGGGGCCCTTTCGAACCTTTCTTCACTTCAGCTAAGTAGGCTTTGATCCGTGCTCCATGTTCGAATCGTTCTCCGGGAATTTGTTCATAGGGGGGTAAAATCGCTTCGGTCTTGCCAAGATCCACATAAACCGTTTTCTGTTCAAAACGACGGACCGTACCGGTGATCAGATCATCCACACGGGAGGAATATTCGTTATAGATCATAGTTCTTTCGGCTTCGCGAATCCGTTGCACAATGATTTGTTTTGCCGTTTGGGCGGCAATCCGCCCAAACTCTTTCGGGTATATTTCAAATTCAACCTGGTCACCTAGCTGGTAGCTCGGGTCGATTGCCTTCGCCTCCGCTAGATTAATCTGGGTGTTGGCATCTTCTACTTCCATGACGACTTCTTTGTAGTTGTAGATATGAAATTCGCCGGTTTCCGGATCTAAGATTACCTTGATATTAGAGTTTTTTCCCTGGTCTTTTTTATAGGCTGATGAAATTGCTGATTGAATCGCCTCGATTAAGACTTCCTTGGCAATACCCTTTTCTTTTTCAACCATATTTAATGCTTCTATCAACTCTCGGTTCATCCGAATATCCTCCCTTAACCCGTCCTTAATCTATATATTTTAAACGAGCTTTTGCGATTGCTTTCCAGGGAATCTCCAGCGTTGTGCCGTCCAGTTCCACTAAGACTAGTCCTTCGTTTTGGTCGGCCCAGCCTTTCAGTCTCCCCTTTATCTTTCTTCGTCCCTGCACAGGCGCAAAAAGTTTAAGTTCAACTCCTTGACCGGTAAACCGCCGGAAGTGTTCCGGTTTAGTCAAAGGCCGTTCTAAACCGGGGGATGAGACTTCCAACAGATAAGCGGTGGGAATCGGGTCCTCCTCATCCAAGGCAGTGCTTAAACGCTGACTAAAAAGCTGACAGTCTTCTACACCAACCCCGGTCGGACGATCAATGAAGACTCTTAGAATCCGGTTCGGTCCTTCTTTCGTTAGTTCCAAATCGACCACTTCATACTCGAGCTCGTTGCCGATTTGTTCAGCCAATTTCCAAAGGATGGGTTTTACTCCTTGGCTCATATGTACGCTCCTTTTTCTCTAATTCATTTGTTTTTCATTGATGGATCGCTCAATTATAGGCTCAACCCTTTATCTTCTGGACAAATAGCTATTTTAGAGGTAGGAACGAGCGATCAAGAGAAAAAGTGGGTTAAAAACCCACTCCTTCTCCAGCACGTCATCTAGTACATAAAGTTTACCACAGTTTAAATCCTTTGACAAGGCTAGGATAGAATAATCAAGAAACAAGGGCGGTCATCAGGTCTCTTCGGTTAGGACCCCATAAATATAATCCCAAACCTCATTGGCCGCTTCGATCAATAGATCGCCGTTTTCGAATCGATTTGGTTCCTCCTGAAAGATACGGAGACAATCTGTCAGCAGAAGAAGCTCCGGATCCATTAAGAGGCATTTTTCCCAGAGCAGGCTTAGGTTAAGATTATGTTCGGGCGGTGCGTTTTCCTCCTTGGCCACTAATAAAGCAAGCAACAGCTGTTTGACAGCCTCTTGGCAGTTGGTCCAGGATTCTTCTCCAGTGACTGCCTTTTCCGCCGCGGTCAAGCGGCGATCGGCTTCGCCCAACAACTGATCGACCTTTTTTTCCCTTTCTATTCTTCCCTTTAGGGTCATGGGAACTCCTCCCCCTCTTCCCCGTTCATGATCGCCTTCATCCCCGGGGTCATTACCACCCTCGCGGTGTCGTCCACAATTACCGCTTCCAGTCCCAGCCGGTTAATTAACCTTTCCCGGTTATCCCCATCGGCTACAAAAACCGCAGTCGAATAAAGGTCAGCTTCTAAAGCGGAATCGGTAACCACCGTTACCGCCATAATATCAGTCGGCGGATAACCGGTGAAAGGGTTAAGCAGATGGGAATAGCGTTGTCCTTCACTTTCAATATAACGTTCTGTATCTGCGGAGGTCCCCAAGGCTTGGCCCGACTCTAAATAGAGTACACCGATCCATTCTTCCCGGCGCGGATGGGAAAGGGCGATCCGCCAGGGTCCTCCCCCTGGCCTTTCCCCTAAAACCCGAATGCTGCTTTCGCCTCCGTTGATCAGCGCCCCGGTAACTTCGAATTGTTGTAAGATTTCCCACGCCCGGTCGACGGCATAACCCTTGGCCACTCCGCTCAGATCCAGTTTCATCCCGGCTTGTTTTAGGAAAACCGTCTGCGCCTTTTGGTCGAAAGCCACCAGGTTACTATCGGTTAACGGTAAAACCCTCCTGATTTCTTCCGGAGAAGGTAATCTTCCTTTTCCCCCATAATCAAAATCCCATAATTCAACTAAGGCGCCAATTATCGGATTGAAATGACCTGCGGTTGCTTCCGCCAACCGGAACACCCGTTGTAGAAGGAAGAAGGTTTCTCCATCAACCGGAACCGGTTTGCGGCCGGCCTCTGCATTAAGACGCGCGACAATCCCTTGGTTTTGTGCGGTCAACCGGTGGATGCGTTCCATTTCAGCAAAAGCCTGTTCAACTGCGATCGCAGCTTTGGGTCCATAAGCAGTAATGCGGATTAATGTTCCAAAGAGAAAACCGTTTTTTTCCACCGGTTTCAGCCGGACCTGCTGGAGGAGAAGGAGGAGAAGAAGGAGAAACCCGACTAAACCTAAAAAAAGCCGGAATTTACGTGTCAAGATGATCTTTCCTTCCATTGTCTTTCCAAAAAATTATGACCCGCGCGGGTCACTCAATAGTGATTCAGGTCAGGAACAACGGATCAGTTCTTCCAGGCGATATTTGAAGACCCCGTCTTTCTTAACAACCTGTTGGATCCAGGATAACTTCTCAACACCTATTTTTTCAAGCACCTTAACACATTGAGGACAAAACTGTTTCCCCGCCAGGCTATAGACTTCATTAACCGCTTCTTCCATCGTCCGGGCTGAGCGGTAAGGCCGATCGCTGGTCATCGCGTCTAAAGCATCAGCAACCGCAAAAATCCTGGCCGTCAACGGGATCTTCTCCTCCTTTAAGCCCAATGGATAACCGCTGCCGTCATAATGTTCATGGTGATGGAGGATAATATCGGCGGCGTCACTAAGAAACTCAATTTGGTTAATTATATTATAACCAAGTTCCGGATGGCGCTTGATTGCTTCCCATTCCTCCGGGAGAAGCTTGGTTTTTTTCAAAAGGATCCGGTCGGGTACGCCAATTTTACCAATATCATGAAGAAAACCGGCCAAAGCCAATTTTTCCTGTTCTTTTTCGTCTAATCCCATTGCTTCCGCGATCGCGGTCGCATAACCAACCACCCGCATCGAATGGTTCCAAGTAGCATGATCCCGACAATCTAACGCCTTAATGAGGGCTTGAATTGTCCCTTTGTATGTATTATTAAGTTTCGCCAGGTTTTTTTGGTGGATGTTGTCCTGTTTCTGCAGTTTTTTTCGAAAAAGCAAGAGGTAATAGCGGATAAAAACAATAAACAAAAGCCAAAGGAGAAAAACAAGGGCAAAAAAAGCCCCTACTTCCTGCGGCAAAAGAACTGTGCTAACGTTTAATTTGTAATAAACCATATATGCGCCGAAAAAATAAAGGGCCGAGATACTTCCTAATTGCATTATTAATGGTTTTCTCTTCATTCTTGTTCATTCCTATCAATTTGTAATTCAGTAGTAGCCAAATGGGTCGTTTACAGAAGTTACACCAATCGTCTCCATTGACGTAATTCTTTTACCGACAGAACTAGGGGTAAGGGAGCTAAAAAGTAAATTATCCAATAGCTAATGCCAATGAGAATGAATAGAAACGAACAAATCTAAACCTAAAAGACATCCTCCTTCAACAATAAGGGATCAAAAAGGAAACCAAACCGACAAAAATCCGAAAAAAAAGACAATCTAAAACTAAGGTTCGACGTCTGGAGAAATATTCCTCCTAAAAAGCAACGTTGTGTTCCTTAGTTATTTTCCTTTTTCTCCACCGGCCAAAGTCAGGGGGCGTCTAGTCACCGTCCGCATGATTCCTTCGGCAGTTAACCCGTATAGGTTATGGAGTTGATGAATAGTTCCGGTTTCAAGAAAATGGTCTGGGTAACCCAACCGGGAAACCTGGACTTTACGAAGGCCAGAATCGGCTAAAAGTTCCAGAACCGCACTGCCAAAACCACCGGTTAGGATATGATCTTCCACGGTGATCAAATGGGGAACCCGCCGTGCCCAATAGAGAATGGTCTTCCGGTCCAAGGGTTTCACAAAACGAGCGTTGAGCACTGCACAATTAATCCCCATTTTACTAAGGAGATCGGCCGCTTCCAGGGCCGTATCGACCAAAGGTCCGAGGGCAAGAATCGCCGCCTGTTCCCCGGTTCGCACAACTTCTGCTTCTCCCGGGGCGATCGGTTTCACGGTCGTTAAATTCCCACCGGTAACTTGCCCCCGTGGATACCTGATCGCTACCGGTTTGTCCATTTTTAACGCTAACAAAAGCATTTGACGAAGCTCATTTTCGTCTTTGGGTGCCATAATCGTAAGCCCCGGAATCATCCGCAGGTAAGCAAGGTCAAAAACACCATGATGGGTTGGTCCATCTTCCCCGACTACTCCGGCCCGGTCGATGGCAAAAACAACCGGCAGTTCTTGCAGACAAACATCATGAATAATTTGGTCGAAGGCCCGCTGTAAGAAGGTGGAATAGATTGCGACCACCGGCTTCAGCCCGGCACGAGCTAAGCCGCCAGCCATGGTCACGGCATGGGCTTCGGCGATTCCCACATCAAAAAAGCGTTCGGGATAGGCTTGGGCAAAACTTTTCAGACCTGTACCTTCGGTCATGGCGGCCGTGATCGCCACAATCCGTTCATCCTCCGCGGCTAGCTCCGTCAGGGTTGTTCCGAAGATCTGGGTATAAGTAGGTTGACCGGAAGCCACTAGTAATTGGCCGGTACTAACCTCAAAACCGGGAACACCATGATATTTACTGGGATTTTCTTCGGCCGGCTGGTAACCATAGCCTTTTTTGGTCAGGACATGGATGAGAAGAGGTCCCCGGCGTCCGGAGGCCTCCGCTAGAGTTTGGGTTAATTGCCGTAAATTGTGTCCATCAACCGGGCCGACATAAGTGAAGCCTAGTTCCTCAAAGAGGATCCCGGGAATGACTAAATATTTTAAGCTATCCTTGATTTTATCAAGATACCGAAAAGTGGTTTCTCCTACTTTCGGAATCCGCTGGATAAACTGTTCTAAATCAGCCCTTATTTTATAGAAGGTCGGGTTGATTCGCGCCCGGCTTAAATAGGTGGAAAGAGCCCCCACATTCGGGGCGATCGACATCTCATTGTCATTCAGGATCACAATCAAGTCAGTTTTTAAGTGTTCCGCATTGTTCAAGGCCTCGAAGGCTAGTCCGCCAGTTAATGAACCATCACCGATCACGGATATTACTTTATACCGCTCCCCTAACAAATCCCGGGCTTTTGCTAAGCCCAGTCCGACCGAGATCGAGGTGCTACTGTGGCCGGTCGCAAAAATATCATGGGGGCTTTCTTGCGGTTTAGGGAACCCACTTAATCCGCCCATCTCCCGTAATTTAGCGAACTGATCCAACCGCCCGGTCAGGATCTTGTGAACATAGGACTGATGCCCCACATCCCAGATGATTTTATCATTCGGACTGTCAAATACTTTATGGAGGGCTAAGGTAAGCTCTACCACCCCTAAATTCGGGGCAAGATGACCACCTTGCCGGGCAACGGTATTAACCAACAGGGTTCGAATCTCGTTGGCCAGCACTTCTAATTCGGTAAAGGATAACTTCTTTAAATCTTCAGGTAGTTTTAACTCTGTAAGCATCGTTGTGTAAACCCCACTCACATCTTAGACTTTTTTCTTTGTCTTTTAGTCTTCCCCGGAACCTGCCGTCGGCCAAGCAGAAGATCGAATTTTTCAAGGATAAAAGCCACTTTAAGTAAGATGAAGGAGGATTTTTTGATCGCAAATGACTTGCCGGCCGCTTTTCCCCCGACGGTTACGGCGGAAACCAACCCAACAACAAGCAGAGAAAATAAATCCCGATAGGTGTTTAAATTATTCTTAACCACAAAATCAATGACTAAAGCGGCGCTGATCGAGCCGCTGACCGTTCCGCAGATGTCGCCGACCACATCATTACAGAAATTGGCTACCTGGTCGGCTTTGCGTACCAATTCGATGGCTTTTTTGGCGCCGGTCACCCGGTCGCTCGCCATTGCGTGAAAGGGTTTCTCCGAAGCAGCGGTGGTCGCCGTCCCGATCACATCAAAAATGATTCCCCAAAAAACTACGATGAAAAGGACCACTACCGATACCCAATAAGCCGTCCCGGTATGGGTGAGCTGAAATAAAAGCGAGATGGAAATAGACAAAAAAAAAGTCAGAATCCCGACTCGGAAAGCCCGTTGTGAGTTAGCAGCCAAAAAAACTCCTCCACATATTTAACATCTTTTATAAAGGTGGCAGCGGAAAAAGCTTATGTAAGAAGATGGTCAATTATTAAGTAAACATTGTGGCTTGAGGTCCAGTAGGTTTTCCCGGCGCCCTCCGGAATGTCGCCATTCCGGCGGTTTCCCTTTATGAGCGCCTTATCGCGTCACCGACGATAAAACTGGATCACCACTTAGTCCACACCGCAATCCTTAATAACTGTCCCCGCTGGGAATAGCCTAGGAGTTTTCCTCAACGGAAAGGATCGTTTCTAGCCTCTTTTGCAGAATGGGTTTCAAACGGCAAAGAGCAATGTTCTCAGGCCTTCAAGAACATTACTTGGCACCCGTTATCCTCGCCACCCCACCTCAAGGCAGGCTACGCTGCAACGATACTTAGTAAGTAAAAACTCCTTCCATACCGTGTGCAGGTTCCCATCCCAAGCCGTAGTCAGGCCCGTAGGCTTACCCACGCACTTGGGTCTCCGCGGTAAGGGGTCATCGCCCGCATGCCTTTGCGGGTTGCCCCGATACCTTAACCCCCAGCACCGCCCCCGACTGGGCGTCAGCGGCTAGCACCAGGGACTTCATCGATGTGCCCTTGACGGATTTTTAGGCCCGTCTTCGAAACGAATTTCCGACTAGGATACTACACCATCTTCTAGGCATCACTATTATATCATATTACTACCGATTTTTAAAATCAAATTCTTCCCACCAGCCACCAACCGATGAAAATACCTAACAAAGCACCAACGATTACCTCAACCGGAGTATGGCCGATCAATTCTTTCAGACGTTCATGGTGAAATTCCCGTTCATCAAAGAACTCTTGCATCATCTTGTTTAAAATCGTCGCCTGTTTACTGGCGGCCAGTCGCACACCAGCCGCATCATACATTACGATTAAAGAAAAGACCAAAGCTAAAGCAAAACTGGTTGAGGCCCACCCATCAGTTAAACCCACTCCGGTGGCCAACGCCGAGACAAAAGCCGAGTGGGAACTGGGCATTCCCCCCGCGCCCACAAACCGGCGGAAATCCCATCTTTTATGTTTATAGAGGGCGAGTAATCCTTTTAACCCCTGCGCAATCAACCAAGCAAAAAAAGCGCTCCAAAATACTGTATTATCCGAAAAATTACCCACTGCTGCCTCCCTCATCTCCAGAAAGTTTCGTGATTAAGTGCTTTTTGCGTTGTTCTTTGCTTCAGCCATCCCAATAAAACTGAATTGTATTGGAATCCTTTTTATTGGTTACAACGTAAAAAGCCTGGGTTAATGGTTCCGGTCAAGAACCGTCTGGGCCAAAGCGACCAGGATTGCTCCTCGCTCGGCCAAAGGAACGAGGGCCTGGCAAGCCCGGTTGATTTCTGCTTTCGCCAACCGATGGGCTTCTTCCACCCCAACCAGCCCAGGATAGGTCGCTTTCTTCTTTTCGAGGTCACGACCGGTTTTTTTTCCTAATACCGCGGGATCGGCTTCGATATCCAGCAAATCATCGGTAATTTGGAAAGCCAATCCTAAGGCTTCTCCATAGGTTGTTAGGGCCTGCATCACTCTTGATTCCCCACGGCCGATCATGCCGCCCATGCGTATAGCTGCTCGGATTAGAGCGCCGGTCTTCCAGCGGTGGATCGCTTTAAGTTCGTTAAGGTTTATGCTTTTTCCTTCGGCGGCTAAATCAAGGACTTGACCGCCAATCATCCCTTGCGAACTACTGGCCGTGACCAGTTCGGCTAAAGCTTGGTGGTACTCGCACTCTAGACCGGCAGGGATTGAGTTGATCATGATCTTGATCCCTTGGGTTAATAACGCATCACCCGCTAACAAGGCCATCGCTTCACCATAAACCCGATGGTTGGTAGGCTTACCGCGGCGGAGGTCATCATCGTCCATACACGGAAGATCATCATGGATCAAGGAATAGGCATGAATCATTTCAATAGCACAAGCCGCCGGTAACGCATTGCGCCACTCTCCTCCCGCCACCGTGCAAGCCAGTAAGGTTAGGAGCCCCCGTAGCCGTTTTCCCCCGCCGCAAACACTGTAACGCATTGCTTCATGGAGTAGCGCTGGGGGAGCAGAGGGGCTAGGGAGATAGGTATCAAGACCTTCTTCGATTTTATCTTTATAAACCTGAAGTTCCGGCTGGAACAAACTCACTCCTCCTCCGGTTGGAACGGGGCCGTCCGGGCAACCCCCTTTTCGACGTTTAAAAGCATTTCTACCTTCCCTTGGGCTTCATCCAGTTTTGAATTGCAATGGCGGGCCAAGGCAATCCCTTCCTCGTATAGTTTTAAACTTTCTTCCAAATTTAACTCCCCATTTTCCAATTCCTCAATGATCTGTTCTAAACGGGCTAAAGCCTCTTCAAAAGTCTTCTCCGTCAATTTTTCTTTCACGCCATCACATCCTCTTCCACAGCTTCTACTCGTGTCCGGAGCTGTCCACGACCGAGGGTAACTCGGAGCCTCTCCCCGGGAGCAACATCCGCACTCTTTTTAACCACTTGACCATCGGTTTCCCGGTAACAAATACTATATCCCCTGTTTAAAACGGCCAAGGGGCTTAAGGCATCTAACCTGGCCAGCTCCTTGCGGAGAACTTTCCGTTTATCTTCCAGAATTACCTGCATCCGCCGGATTAGCTCTTCTTTCCCTTCATCTGCCTGTTGCCGGCGGACGGAAATAAAACGGTCGGGTTGGCGGAGCACCGGACGGAAGACCAGCCGTTCAAGGTTGGCCCGTTTCCGGGCGCAAAGGCGGGAGAAAAGGGCGTAGAGATTGTCGGTATAGAGTTTTAGCCGACTTGCCACTTCGGCAACTTCCGGCACACTTAGTTCGGCCGCCCCGGAGGGAGTAGGCGCCCGTAAATCGGCAACCAGGTCGGTAATGGTGACGTCCGTTTCATGACCGACCCCGGAGATAATGGGATGAGGACAAGCGGCAATGGCGCGGGCTACTCCTTCATCATTAAAAGCCCATAGTTCTTCGGCGGAACCGCCACCCCGGCCTATAATCACCAGATCCAGCTCTTTTATGCTACCGGCTATTTGCAAGGCTGCCACCAAACTGGCCGGCGCCATCTCCCCTTGAACTTGTGCCGGAATGATCAGAATATCAACCTGCGGATGACGCCGGCGCAGGATCCGAATGATATCCCGGACCGCCGCCCCGGTCGGGGAAGTAATGACCGCAATCTTCTGCGGGAGAAGAGGAATGGTTCTTTTCCGTTCCGGCGCAAAGAGACCCTCTTGGGCTAAACGGGCTTTTAATTGCTCAAAGGCCAGGTAGAGGGAACCAAGTCCAGCCGCTTCCATCAACTCAACATACAGTTGATACTCGCCATTTTTTTGATAGACGGCGATCCGTCCGGCAGCCACTACTTCCAATCCGTTGTAAGGCTGGAATTTTAACCACTGGTTTTCCCGTTTAAACATCACCGCACGGAGACGGGAAGTTTGGTCTTTAAGCGTAAAATACATGTGTCCCGAAGAATGAAGGGTAAAATTGGAGATTTCGCCACGCACCCAAATATACTGTAGTGCTTGGTCCGATTCGACCAGTTGTTTAAGATAGAGGGTCACTTGGGTAACGCTTAAAATTTCCGGCAAAGTATTCCGCTCCTTTATTTTTTTAATTCCATCTCAAGGGGGAAAATCCTTTCAGTTTTTTTCCTGCCAACCGGTCCAGGATTTACATAAAGGAGACCCAGGATAATACGCGAATTCAAAAGTGTAATCCCCGAAGATAAACCAAGGAGTGAACAGCAATGCAATCTTTAAATTACCGTTTCATCCTTTATTCCCTTTTGCTTTTAATTTTTTTATTTGTAACGCCAGTTGTCCAAGGCATGCCGGCTGACATTAAAGGTCATTGGGCGGAAGAGAGTGTTAAAAGCCTGATCGAAGAGGAGATCTTAAACGGTTATCCCGACGGTTCTTTCCGGCCGGACCAAAGTATCACCCGGGCGGAACTGGCTAAAACCTTAGCCGTCGCCTATGGGCTCAAAGGTTCCAACCAGAATGTTCAATTTCCGGATACGGATCAACACTGGGCAGAAGAATATATCGCCGCTTTAAACGAAGCAAAGATTATAACCGGTTATCCGGACGGTAATTTCAAACCGGAAGCACCGATCACCCGGGCGGAAATGGTGACCATGTTGACCCGGCTCCTCAACGTAGATACCGGCGAAGAACAGTACACCATCGCTTTTGCGCCCACCTTTCCCGATTTAGCCAAAGACCACTGGGCTTTTTACCAGACTGAACTAGCGGCTAAATTAGGACTCTTGCCCCGCTATTACGGGCCCGAATTCAGTCCTTCCCGGTTAGCCAGCCGGGCTGATACCGCTTGGATGCTTCAACAATTACGCAACCTGAAAACCGTCCGGGGTCAAGTTTTGGATCAACCGGAAGTCGGGACCAATCTGGTCACCGTCCAACCGGAAGAAGAGGGTGAGATCCAAATCGCTGTTATTCCGTCGGAAGCGGTTGTTTTCCGGAACAACATTACGACTACACCCGAAGCTTTATCCAAAGACGATCAGATTACCATCTTTTATAACCGTAACGATGAACCGGCAGTCGTCAAAGCCTTTGGTGAAGTCAACCAAAAGGACCTCCTCGGCCGATTAAGCGCCCTAGTAAAAGGAAGGCTCACGGCTGAACAGATTTCTTCCATCTTAGCCGGTAATTGGGATGATGTTAAGGAAGGAATTAAGGGTGAACTATATAATCAACTACTCAATATTGGACTCACGGCTGAAGAAGCCGAATCGATTCTCGTCCAAGACTGGGCATATCTTGATACCATCAGCCGGGACCGTCTGGCCAGTGCCCTCTCTGCTTATTTGGGGATCACGAAAGATTTAAGTGGCGCCATCTTAAGCCGGAACTGGGATCTGATCAAAGAATATGCCCGGATTGAACTCACCGCAATGGCCTTAGGAAGAATCTTAGGCTAACCTGGAGTCGCTTGTTTGCACAAACCGCCCCTGGCTAGGGGGCGGTTTCTCCATGATCGTTAAATTCAATCCAGAGCACCCACTGTTTTTCATCCCACGCCAGCTCAAGCTGGGGCCAATACTGGGCGAGGACTGATAAAGGAAGCCAACGGTCCCCCCCTTCCGCTACCGGGAAAAGCTGACTCGTTACCGGCGGACCCAATTGTTTCCGGATAACCTCCACTAGCGGCCAAGGAAGATATGGTTCTTCCTGAAACCAACCCCGCAGGGGGAAAAGCGACCCGTTACAGTAAATCCGTAAAGTGTAAAGTTTAATGCTTTTCGTTTGTTGATCAAAAATCCCATAAACCTGTCCCGCATAGGAACGCATAAATTCCACCAATTCAATGAAAGGTTCTTCCCTTTCTTCCCCCCATAATCCGGCCAAAGCCGTCGTCAAAAAGGCCTGTTCTCCCCAATAAAATGCAGTTTGAGGGTATTCTTCCCCGTCGATGAAGAGGGTAAGTTCCCGTGGAATCTCAATAATTAATGGGCGGTCCTCTTCGATCAACCGCCAAAGGGCTGTCCAATGAACCGGATAGAGTAAGTTTTTTTGCCGCAAGGCGTTTGTTACCCCTTCCCGGACATCAGTTTCCCGGTGATAATGGTCGGGATAGAGCGTCAACCAGATTTTATCTTGAACCGCATCCACTTCCATGGTCTGATATAAGATCTCTACGGGTGTGCCTACCTGAATCAACTGGACCAGTAAAGCCACATCCTGGTTATGCATACGGATACAACCGTTGGATTCGGGAGAACCAATGGAAGCAGGTTTGTTATTCCCGTGGATGCCATAACCGTTAATGCTCAAACCCAACCAGTAGCCACCCAGAGGATTGTTCACTCCGGGCGGAACCGGAGGTCGGTCCACCGGATACCAAGTGGGGTTCTTAATAATATTGATAATGGTGAAGTTACCGATGGGGGTCGGTGTCGTTTCTTTCCCGACCGCCACCGGAAATCGACGCCAAAGTTGCCCCTGGCGGATCAGTTCTAAGGTACAAGCGGGGATGTTAATCCGGATCGACCACTCCGGACCCGACTCGGCAGCCACCCCCCGGCTATAGAGCAGTAGCAAACAGAGGAAAAGAACAAGTTTTGCCCGTTTCAGTTCGGCCCACCTCTCCCTCAGTAGGATCCTATCCTAACTACTTATCCTCTCCAAGTGAGCGGTGTTTATTCTTTTAGCCCAAATCCATAGTGGGCTTACTTCAGGAAACGGGCACGGGTGATCGCGGTTTCGCCATACCGATCTTTAATCCGATCCAAAGTTTGATGTAAACGACGGAGGTCTTGCTCCAAAGGGGACTCAAAGAGGGGTTCCTGGATATTCTCCCGTGGTTGCAAACGGGAAACACTGACCCCAATAAGGCGAACAGGCTGATTTCCCCAGTCATTAGCTTCCGCCAACCGGCGGGCGGTTTGAAAGATTACTTCCTCAAAATCGGTTGGTTGGTAGAGGGTGGATTGGCGGGTAATGGTCTTAAAATTGTAGTCCCGGATTTTAATGGTAATGACCTTACCTACTAGTTCTTTCCGGCGTAAACGGCGGGCTACTTGTTCACAAAGACGCCAAAGGGTTTCCGTTAAAACCTCCCGGTTATCAGTATCTATTTGAAAAGTAGTTTCATGGCCAATACTTTTTACGGTCTCCTCGGTCTCCACCGGCCGCTCATCAATTCCCCGCGCTAACCGGTATAGCCAAACACCAAGGTCACCTAAGTTACTCTGGAGATAAGCAAGGGATAGTCGCTGCAGATCACCAATGGTCACCAGTCCCATTTTTCTTAATTGGGCTGTTGTTTTCGGACCGACCCCCCATAACCGGCTAATCGGCAAGGGCGCCAAAAAGGAAAGGATCTCTTCTTCCCGGATCACCACAAAGCCCTTGGGTTTGTTTAGATCAGATCCGATTTTGGCCAAGAATTTGTTGGGGGCTACCCCCACCGAAGCAGATAAATGTAATTCCTGCGCAATCCGGTCTACGATCACACGGGCAATCTGTTCGGCGGGGCCAAACAACTTTTCCGAGCCGGTCACATCAAGAAAGGCTTCATCGCAGGAAAGCGGTTCGACCAATGGTGTATATGCACGGAGGATCTTCAGGATCTCCTGAGATACTTCGTGATACCTTTTCAGCCGACCGGGGACAAAGATCCCATGGGGACAGCGGCGTCCGGCTTCCCGTAATGGCATGGCCGAATGGATGCCATATTTTCGCGCTTCGTAGGAACAGGTGGAAACAACCCCCCGGCTGTGGGGCGCTCCGCCGACGATCACCGGTTTTCCCCGGAATTCCGGATGACCCAGTTGTTCAATGGCGGCGAAAAAGGCGTCCATATCAAGATGGATGATCTTGCGCATGATCCACCTCCGGTCCGCAATCATACCCGCTTCCATTTTCTCATGACAAACATGTGTTCGTCAAGGTTTTTCCTCCCTTTGGTCGCTAATTTTCAGACCAAACTTCCTGGGAAAAAACAACTCTTTATACTGTCGATTAAAAAATTCATCGGTCATGGCTGCGATGAAGTCCGCTGCCATCCGGGCTGGCTTATTCTGCTGCTGATAGCGGGCGTCCATCTTCTTCAGATAGTAACGGTAAATCGGAGAAGGAAAATTTTGCTCCTCGATATCCTGCACATAACGGAAGAATAAGGATTGAAACAACCCTTCGATTTTCCGGTTTTCACTTTTTACCACCGGGTTGTGGTAAATATACGCATAGTTGAAGGCTTTTAATTCCCGCAACGCCTTATATATATCCGGGCTAAACCCGATATAGCGCTGTCCGTAACTTTGTTTAATCACATCCAAAGCTAAGGTGTTGATGATCCGGTCATTGGTATCCCCAAGGACCCGGACAATACTCGGCGGTAGATCGGAACGTTTGATTAAACCCACAGTAATCGCATCCTCAATGTCCCGGCCGATATAGGCAATAATATCAGTGATGCGCACCACACAACCTTCCAAGGTCATTGGGTAAATTTGCTTCGGGTAATCTTTAATTTTAAAACAGGATTCATACTCCGTTAAGAATTGCTCCGGTGTTTTTTTGGTATCCGGAATCAAGCGGGCGTTGAGAATCTCCCCGTTATGGGCAAGAATTCCATCTAATACCTGAAGGGTCAAGTTTAGTCCCCGTCCCCCTTGTTCAATCTCCATTAAAAAGCGCACACTCTGGGCGTTGTGGCAAAAATAGCCGATCCCCGCTTCGGTACAAAGCCGATTGAGAAAGCGTTCTCCATCATGGCCGTAGGGGGTGTGGCCTAGATCATGGCCCAGAGCAATCGCTTCGATCAAATCTTCATTCAAACGTAAACAACGACCAATCACCCGGGCAATTTTTGCAACAAATTGCACATGGAGGACCCGGTGGGTGATATGATCATTTTGAAACAAGGCAAAAACTTGGGTTTTATCTATATATCTTGTATAAGCCATGGAGTGAATTATTTTGTCCGTATCATGAAAAAAGGTTGGGCGGATATTTTCTCCATCGGGAATCTTCTCTGCCTCCGGCGCAAAACGAACCCCTTCCCGACTGGCACAGGCATAAGGGGAAAGGAGTATTTCTTCCCGCCGACAGTTTTCGGCAATGATCCTTTTTTGTAAGTTATCCACATTACCACCCCCACACGAAGTAATTAATCCTCATTTCGTTAATGAACGGAAAAGCCCTTTTTTCCTTTTCCCCCGCTTTCTCCGGTTTTTTTGTTTTCCGTAAAATAAAGGGAATTAATTATGGAAGGCGTATTATTCGATTAAGGCGTTCTTGCGCCTCAGGAACGGAAGATCCCCATCGGAGGTGATCTGGGAATGAAACGCCCAATTCCGGGAAGCAAAAACCATTGGCTGCTTGCGCTCGCCGCTGTTATCGCCGTTACCACTTTTAAACTTACCCCTCCTCCCGGCGTAACTACTCAAGCTCATCCGCCCATTCCCAGCCTCACGCTCACCGCCGTCGGTGATTTAGTAATGCATATGCCCGTGGTCAACTCGGCTTTTTCGATTATTGATCAAAACTATGATTTTCGACCAATTTTCCAGGAGATCGAAGGGCGCTTAAAGGCAGCCGATTTGACCGTCGGAGTTTTAGAAACCTCATTAACCACTGACTATCAGCGCTTGTCGGGTTACCCCCGTTTCCATACCCCGGCTCCCCTTGCCGAAGCCCTCCGGTGGGCCGGGTTTGATTTAGTCTTTACCGCCCATAACCATTCCTTGGACCAAGGAGTAAACGGGATAACCAGTACCCTCTCCCATCTGGCCGCCGCCGGTTTACCGGCGACCGGAACCCGCAGCGTCATCCAAGAAAAACCCTATTATCTGATGGAAATCAACGGCTTAAAGCTGGCTTTTTTCTCCTACACCACCTTGACCAACGGATTAGCGCCACCTCCCCATCAAAAATGGGTCCTGAATACCTTGAACTACTATAAGCTCGGTTGGGAGATCCTGCAATTAAAAAATGTCGGCGTAGACGGAATCATTATGGCCCTGCACACCGGTGAGGAGTATGCCCGCTCCCCTTCCCCGGCGGACCGAAGGCTCTGTCAACATCTCTTTCGCTTAGGCGTCGACATCATCTTAGGTAGCCATGTCCATGTGATCCGCCCCCTTGAGCGGGTGGTCATTAAGGATCCCTTCAGTAATCACCTAAAGACCGGTTTTCTTGCCTATTCGCTGGGGAATTTCCTCTCCAACCAACGCTGGCGCTACAGCGACTGTGGATTAATGCTTACCCTCCGTCTACAAAAAAAGTTGTTCCGGCCGGGCATTGAGATTGAGTTGATCTCCTGTACGCCATTATGGGTAGCCAAAGATGACCAGGGTTACCGGATCCTGCCGGTCCTTCCCCCCGAAGACCCGGAATCAACAACGCCCTATTCCGCCGCTTTCCGGGACAAGTTCCATGAAGTCTGGTCGGATACGGAAAGCATCCTTTTGGGTTGGCCGGGAGGGCTCAAACAATTACGGCCGCCCTTTTTTTAAAACCCTCACCACGGAGCTTATTTCAGCCTACTTCCTAACTTTCTGGCAAAACTAGTTAGAAAATACACCTCGCCCGTCCCGCGGATGAAAGATTGCTTTGGCCAGTATTTACCCAGCCAGGGCCGGATGGTATCTTCCGCGTGACTTCTATTTCTTGGCATCGTATTCTTCGCGCAGTGAAGGTTGAAAGCAGGCCGAGCGCCAGGATGTCGCGATCCGCTTTGTGTTCAGAAGGAACCATATAGCAGGCACCCGCTTTCAAACGGAGCTGAGCGCTAGAATACGCCAAGAAATTCGCCGGAAGAAGGAAATACCATCCGGCCACGGCGGAGATTAGATCAGCTTTGAATTTTCATCACTTATTGCGCGCGGGTGGTAGCCAGCGAGGGCGAAACTTCGGGGATTCACCATGACAAAAAACCCCCCGCTACCGCGAGCGGGGGGTTTGGCCGTCTTACTCCTCGCCAAACTAAAAATTAGCAGTTCCCTTAATCTGCTTTTAGCTTTTCAATGATTGCATCTGCCATCTCACTGGTTCCGACCGCCGTCGGGTCATTCCGGTCCGGTTTTAAATCATAGGTTACCGCCTTTCCTTCTTGGATCACGGCAGCAACGGCCTGTTCCAAACGATCGGCGGCGGCGGTTTCCCCTAAATGTCTGAGCATTAATACACCGGACAAGATCATAGCGCAGGGATTAACTTTATTCAAGCCTTTGTATTTGGGCGCCGAACCATGGGTTGGTTCAAAAAGGGCCGTCTCTGTTCCGATATTGGCTCCCGGCGCTACTCCTAAACCACCAACCAGTCCAG
The DNA here is from genome assembly GCA_012837715.1 of Bacillota bacterium. Classification (GTDB taxonomy): domain Bacteria; phylum Bacillota; class UBA4882; order UBA10575; family UBA10575; genus Capillibacterium. Next base: position 32,460 of record DUQR01000045.1, read on the forward strand.
CACATAGATCAGAAATTATATCCCCATAAAGGTTAGGGAGGACCAAGAGATCGAAATTTTCCGGACGTTGGACCAATTGCATACAGAGGGCATCGACCAAAACCTCATTATACTCAATTTCGCCGGCGTATTCTTTGGCTATTTCCCGACCCACCCGGTAAAAAAGGCCATCGGTATATTTCATAATATTCGCTTTGGCCACCGCCGTTACTTTCCTCCGTCCGTGCTGGCGGGCATATTCAAAGGCATAACGGATGATCCTTTCACTGCCTTCCCAGGAAATGGGTTTAATCGACAGCGCGGCGGACGGATGGATCTTACCGGCCGGAGCCAGATCAATAATTTTTTTGGCTTCCACCGTCCCGGCATCAAATTCTACCCCCGCGTAAAGGTCTTCGGTGTTTTCCCGAATTATAACAAGGTCAATATCGGAATAGCGGGAACGGGCCCCCGGATAGGATTTACACGGACGCACACAAGCAAAAAGGTCCAAGGCATGACGCAAGGCCACATTCACGCTGCGGAACCCGGTTCCGATCGGCGTGGTGATTGGTCCTTTCAAAGCAACTTTATTGCGGCGAATCGAAGCCAACACCTCTTCCGGAAGGGGCGTTCCTTTTTCCTCCAGCACATCAATTCCTGCCTCTTGTATTTCCCAGTCAAAAGCCACCCCGGTCGCTTCAAGCACCCTTTTCGTCGCGGCGGTCAATTCGGGTCCGGTCCCGTCGCCCGGGATAAGGGTAATTCGATAAGCCAATCAAATCTCTCCTTCCCAAATTTACTCTATTCTTCCTTCAAAGGTTAAAAGAGAAATAAAATAATTAATGATTACACCCTAATAACCGTGGATATTCTCGTCCGCCCAGACCCCCCGGTCCTGTTTCACCCAGTCCTGAACGGCGTAACGGACGACTCCTCCGTCCGCTCCATCGGCCACGACCCAATCGATCCCCGCATTAATAATCATCCGGGTACATAATTTGCAGGGTCTCACGGCAATTACCCTTTCCCCCGTCTGCGGCGAAAGACAGGCTAGATAAAGGGTCGCCCCGATCATCTCGCTACGGGCGGCGTGAATAATGGCATTCATCTCCGCATGAACGGAACGGCAAAGCTCATACCTTTCCCCGGAAGGGATCCCCGCTTTCTCCCGCGGACAATCCTGTAAATCTATACAATTGATGCTTCCCCGCGGAGCGCCAACGTAACCGGTACTAATAATCTGGTCCACCTTCACAATGATGGCCCCAAAGTGGCGGCGTAAACAAGTGGACCTTTTTGCCACCGCGGCGGCAATATCCAGATAGTAATGGTCTTTATCTGGCCTGTTCATCCGGTTATCCTCCTTGCAACTTATTTTCTTATGGCAAAGACCTTTCGGTTCCGTTGAGATCCCCTAACCGAACCTGGAGTTTAGCCACCCCCGGTTGTTGATCTAGAAGAACAACTAATAAGATCTCTTCTCCCGGGTTGGCCAAGGTCTCTCCCGTCAAAGAAATTATTTTGCGTTGGCCCGACTGAAAAGGGGGAAGCACCATCTGTTGCCAAGAAGTCCGCTGGAAAGGAGTAGTTCCGGGCAGGCCAAAAGCCAACAGGAGATGGGCTTTCCCTTCCGGCAGTGGTTGGTTTAACTTGTTCTCAAGCGTCAAGGTTATTTCGTAGGATAAACGATGGGTGTTACTAAAAGTAAGCGTTTTAAAGTTAAGGTCATTAATGATCAACCCGGGGCGTCCTGGCATCAGAATACGCTCCAACTCTTTGTTTTCGGCTTCTAATTGCCGTCCTTTCTCCTCAAGCTCTTCGAGCTTTGCCTGCCACGCCTTATTTTGGTCGACCAAACGCATATTTTCGTGCAAAAAACTATTAATGATCAGGAAAAAAAGGACTACCACAACCAAACTTCCTGATATTTTCAGCCATCGATATTTCCTAGTCAAAGTGGTCCCTCCTTTTTTCGAGCCATTCCGTATGCGTTACAACCTGGATCTTGTTTTTTTTCAATAGAGCCGTGGTCACTCCCACACCCGGGATGAGGCAGTTACAAAAGGAACCATCATATATTGTATAACAACCGCACGAAGGGCTCTTCTCTTTTAGGATCGCCGTTTGGGCGCCGGTGGTTACAGCCAATTTTAGCGTTTTATAAGCACCTTTCTGGAAAACCTCCGTTAAATCCTGACCTTGTTCGGTAAAAACACCGGCTGTTCCTTGCCAAACCTTCATGCCGTCACCCCCTTTAATTTCGCAGGGTGGACGGGGCACCGACAAGCCGCCCATTACTTCAGGACAGATGGGAAGCACCTTATATCCTTGGAGGCTTGTAACTAAAGAGGGTAATAAATAACCTTTCCCGTCATAGCGACATTTTTCCCCTAACAAACAGGCGCTGACCAAAACCGGAATTGCTGTTTTTTTTTATTAGCCATCCCTCAAATCTTCCCTACCTTTGTTTCAGCAAGTAACCTTAATTACCGTTAGCGAAACCAACGAACGGTAGAACCACTCTCCACAGCCGGTCAGTGCTATTTTACCCATTCAAGAAATAAGGTTCATCAGACCGGGTGATCGTTAATATGAATATAATAGAAGTTTATCTTAAGACTCACCCCGTAAGATCCGAATTTATTAATAAGGAGGTAAATCACCTTATTATTCATCAGGCAACGGGGTAAAGGGAGGTGTCCGTCATGAACCAACCGTTAGTTACCCCCTTGGCCAAAAAAAGGTTTATCAAATGGTTCTTAACGCATTGGGAATTCCGGGGCGAAGGTCCCCGGCGGGTCCTGCTCACTCTCCTCAAACAAGACGCGACTTTAAAACAGGTGAAAATCATTGCTGAAGGTTGTTTTCTCCGTCCCCTCCTGGTTGTCTCCAGTCTCGGCACGGGCATGCCCCCCGTTCATCTCTTGACGTATGAGCAAATTTTAACCGATCCGGACGAGATCATCGACTTTTGCACAACCCTAAAAAAGGGCGGTCTTTACTTAACGTTTTATTTCCCCAATCGTAACACCTGCGTGCCTTTTCTTGATGTTCTAGAAGAACTTCCCCTCCCCTTGGACCCGGAAAAAATTAAAGGTCTCCAAATTGACCTGGAAATCCAACTCTTACTGGCGGAAGCCGAAAACGAAGCGCAAAGAACCAAACTCTTGTCCCAGATTGATGAAGCCTTAGCGAACAGGGAAAAGGAAAAATTCCACCGGTTAGTTAAAATCTTAAAAACCCTTTAAAGAAATCGGCCGAAAAATGGTTTTTTTATAAGAATAGCATCATGGGGACAAAATTCTTGACAACAATAGCAGCGAATACACCGGCGATCATCAATCTCCATCCCGTGCTGTCCTTTACTGATTACTTGGGCGGGACAACCCTGAAGACAAATCCCACATTGGAGGCAATTATCCTTGAAGACCGGATAACCAGAGACATAGCGGCGGAAGAGATTGGTAACCACCTTCGGGGCCCGCAGGTTGATGTTGGTCTTGGCCGGTGGAACCTGAAAATCGGCGAGAATAAACTCGTTCAATTGCTCCCCGCAGATGCGGACCTCCCCTTCTTTCAGTCCAGGAATTTCCCTTCGGGCAGCTAAAGCCAATAAAGGTACTTCTAACGGTGTTAAACCAATCAACCGGGCAATCGTGGCATCAACAGCAAAGGGATTAGCCCCGGCTAAAATCAAGCCCATCAAACGGAGGTTTCCGTTCCGCGGCCCACCCCCTTCCATCGCCATCACGCCGTCAACCACGGTAAGAGCTGGTTTTAAGGTTAAAGCTAGATCGATTAACATCTCCTGAAAATATTCAGCCTGTTGCAGCCGGAAATGCATCTCCCCTTTGCGTAGCCCAGCCACACATCCAAAGAGATTTTTCACTGCGCCGGTCAGGCGGGTCAGGCCGTGGGTTTTAATTCGTGGTAGATTAATTATTACATCAACCTGGCTGATCTCTTCCACTAGCGGAAAACTTTTTAGAATTTTCCCTTCCGGGGCCTTGACCGTAATTTCCCGGTTAAAGACACCCAGGGGTACGTTCAGTTCCCGACAGACCTCAGCGATCCCTGCCTTCTGTGCCACCGAAGAGAGACTGCCCACCCCGGGACTATCGCCCACTATTGGTTTGGCGCCGAGGGCTAATAGTTCTTTTAAGACCGCGCGGACGACTTCCGGATGGGTGTCGACTCCCCGCTCGGGCGGTTCTGCCGCTAAGAGATTAGGTTTAACCAATACCTTTTGGCCGGAACAGACAAATTTTTCGAGCCCCCCCAATGCTTGGAGGCAGTTTTGAACAGCGCCTTCCACTTTCTTCCGGGAATAACTGGAACAACGGGCCATAGCAACTGTATTCATCAATCTTTCTCCATTTCCACTGCCTTTTCTTAATATAGAAAAAGTTCTCTGGTTAAGTTCTCCAGAGAACAGAAAGACTCCTTTAGCGTTACCCCTTTTTTACGTGGTCTTAAACTCCTTTTTGTTGTAGGAAAGCTTCGCCCACCTTATATATATCCCCGGCCCCCATGGTCAGCACTAAATCACCCGGCCGCGTCTCCTGCAGAAGCAATTCTTTTAGCGCTGTCAAGTCGCCAACATAGCGGACATCTGGGTGGTGTTCCCCCGTTGCTTCCGCTAGCTGACGGCTGGAGATATCCCCCGGATCCACCTCCCGGGCGGCATAGATATCGGCCAGAAGGAGAATATCCGCATCATTAAAGGCCTGGGTAAAGTCGGAAAAAAGATGTTTTGTCCGGCTATACAAGTGGGGTTGAAAAACACACCAGACTCGGCCCGCCGAATATTGTTTTTTCACCGTGGCCAGGGTATTCCGGATCGCCACCGGATGATGGGCGTAATCATCAATCACCACCACGCCACCGGCTTTTCCTTTCACTTCAAATCGACGGCGGACACCGGTAAAGGCTTGGAGGTATTTTAGGCAATCGGCCAACTCAACCCCGGTCTCTGTAGCTACGGCCAACGCAGCCAGCGCATTCCGCAAATTATGCTCGCCGGGTACTTGCAAGGCCAAATCCCCAAGATAAACCCCGTTCTTATGTAGTTTTCCTTTGATTCCCAACGGCGCGATATTCTCCACTTCCGTACAATACCAATCCGCCTCAGGCGTTAGCCCGAAGGTTACGACCGGCGCTTTCGCCGCCGTCCGTAACTGGGCAAGATGAGGATCATCATGCCAGATTACCAACTTTCCATCCGAAGGCACAAGCCTAATAAATTCCTTAAAGGTCTCCACCACCGCTTCGGCCGTGGGGAAACAATCGGGATGATCCCAATCGACATTGGTAATGACGGCGATCTGGGGTGAAAGGTAAAGGAAGGAGCAGCGAAATTCACAGGCTTCCACCACAAAGTAGGGGCTTTTTCCCGTCCGGTGGTTTCCCAATAGTTCTTTCATCTCCCCACCTACCTCAATGGTGGGATCTTTTCCCCCTTTAATCAACAGCAAAGAAATCATCGCCGTGGTTGTCGTCTTCCCGTGGGTTCCGGCCACGGCGATCCCCATTCCCTTTTCTTTCATAATCGCACCTAAAAGTTCAGCTCCTTCGTAGAGAGGAAGCCCCTTCGCTTTGGCGGCCACTACTTCCGGATTATCTTCGCCGACGGCATTGGTGTAAACAACCACATCAAGAGCGTCGGTGATTTGCTCTGCCTTATGTCCGTAGTAAATCTTTACGCCTTTGGCCTCTAATTCCCATGTATTTCTACCGGCTGTCCGGTCCGAACCGGATACTTTATAGCCGCTTTCGAGCATAATCTTGGCTAAAGCGCTGAGACGCGCGCCTCCAATTCCGATAAAATAAAGATGATCACCAGGTTTCAAGCTGATCCGTCCTTTCTCGGCCAATCCTCCCTCTTTTCCCACATTTTCTATTCTATGACGTTTAACTGAATAAAACAATATCTCTTTTGTGAAAATGGCCGAATCTTTCTTTCCCAGCCACCGGTGGCTAGATTCAGTCAACATAAATTATTCCTTATTTTATCCATTTCTGCCATCTTTAATTCCCGTTTCGGTAACCTCCACTAAATAGCTTTAACGATCATAATTGCCCGGCCAAAATTTTTGTGTTATAATTAACCAGTTAACCTAGACTTAACATTTAATCTGCTTCGTAGTCGCCCACCCCAACACGCCAGGCTATTTAACTATGGCTTTAGCGTTGTCACCATTACATTAAAAGATATCTCAATATTTCCTGTTTACCTTGAATTTGGGCAACCAACATATTGTATTGGCGCATTAAAGCAAAGGCCAACGCAAAAGCCCTTATCAAGAAGATATCTTGAAAGGAAGTGATTCTGTTTTGAATGCGCTAAGTTCAAAGTTTAAAGAAGTTATCTCCACTGTCCTTCCGATTACCATCATCGTTCTCATCCTGCATTTTACGATTACTCCTTTGGAAACGCCGCTTTTACTCCGTTTTCTCCTGGGTGCTTTTTTGATCACAATTGGCTTAGCCATTTTTCTGTTCGGGGTTGATCTTGGTATTACCCCAATCGGTTCGCTGCTCGGTGAGACCGTGGCGAAAACCAATAAATTAACAGTAATTATATTAGCCGGCTTATTGTTAGGCTTTATGATCTCCATCGCCGAGCCGGATCTCCATGTTTTAGCCGGCCAGGTTGACATGGTTTCCGCAGGGCAGATCCCAAAAGCGGTAATCGTGGTAGTCGTCTCCCTTGGGATTGCCCTTATGCTGGCCGTCGGTTTTTTAAGAACCGTTTACAATCTTGCGTTATCCAAAGTATTTACCTTGGCTTATGCTGTTATTTTTCTTTTATCCTTATTTACTTCCGCTGAATTTTTGGCGATCGCTTTTGATTCCTCCGGCGCCACCACCGGCGCGTTAACCGTGCCTTTCGTTTTGGCCTTAGCCTTGGGGATCTCTTCTTTAAATAAGGATAGTCTTGTCTCCGAAAGCGGAAGTTTTGGTTTAGTCGGCATTATCTCCTCCGGCCCGATCATGGCGGTAACCCTCATGAGTATCCTTTCCAAAACTGACCGGATTGTGGGGAGCCTAGAACTTCAACTCACCCAATCCCCTTCTCTATTGGCGCCTTTCCTCATAATACTCCCCTCCAACAGCTGGGACGCCTTTATTGCCCTCCTCCCGCTGCTGCTGGTTTTTCTTGTCGGCCAGAAGTTAGTCTTTAAACTACCGAAAAAATCCGCCCGTCGCGTATTAAAAGGCCTGCTTTATACCTTCATTGGCTTAGTCCTCTTTCTTACGGGAGTACAAGCGGGGTTCTTGGATGTAGGCAGTCTCATCGGCTACCGGTTAGCTTCCTCCAGCCGTCCCTTGGTGGTGATGATCGGGTTAGTCCTAGGTTTGGTTACGGTCCTTGCCGAGCCGGCGGTACACGTTTTAACCAACCAGATCGAAGAGGTGACCAGTGGTTACGTTAAAAGAAAGGTTGTTCTCTTTGCTCTTTCCATCGGCGTGGGTTTAGCGGTCGCCCTTTCTATTCTCCGGATTGTCACTCCCGCCATCCAACTCTGGCACTATTTATTACCCGGTTTTTTCCTCGCCATTGTCCTCACCTATTTTGTTCCCGAGTTATTCGTCGGCATTGCCTTTGATGCGGGCGGCGTCGCCTCGGGACCAATGACGGCCACTTTTATCTTGGCCTTTGCGCAAGGGGTGGCGGAAGCAGCGGAGGGAGCCAATGTGTTAATCGATGGCTTCGGAGTCATCGCCATGGTGGCGTTAACTCCTTTACTCACACTCCAACTTTTAGGTTATCTATATAAAGTTAAATCTACAGAAGGAGGGGTTAAGGCTAATGGATAAGCACCGGGAAGAACTTGAGTTTTCTTTAATCTACGTGGTTGTTGATTACGGCCAAGGTAGCAAAATATTGGCCCATGCGAAACGTTCCGGCGTAACCGGAGGAACCATTTTTTTTGGAAAAGGGACCGTCCACAACCGCCTCTTGGAATTTCTTTCCTTAACAGAAATCCGTAAAGAGATCGTGCTGATGGTTGCGGAAAAAAATGTGGCCAGACAGGCATTGTTCGAGATCAATAAAGAATTTTCCTTAGCCAAGCCCAATCATGGGATTGCCTTCAGTATTCCAGTCATTAATTTTTTTGGTTCCCACACCTTTGGGGACCAACCGTTTAAAGAGAATAGAGGTGTGATAAAAAACATGTATAATGCGGTTTTTGTCATTGTGGATAAAGGAAAAGGCGAAGCGGTTATTGATGCAGCCAAAGAAAAGGGGGCCAAAGGAGGAACGATCATCCATGCTCGCGGATCGGGTATTCATAAATCTATTAAATTATTTGGCATGGAAATCGAGCCGGAAAAAGATATTGCCCTCATCCTCTGTGAACAGCAGCTTACCGCAGGTATTGTCACCCACATCCGCGCCGAACTTCATATTGACCAACCGGGTAATGGGATTATCTTCACCCAAAGGGTAGAGGAGACTTACGGGTTACGGAAAGAATAAAAAAGAAAACCCGGTAATTCCGGGTTCGAACAAAGTTCAGTATTCTTCGTTGGAAGAATAGAGCTGGTTTTCATCAACGGTGGTGACTTGTTCTTGACAGAGTGGACAGGTCACCACTTCGTCGTCTTCATCATAGCCTAAATGAATCATTGTTCCACAGTATGGACATTTCACACCCTCTTCGGCATTATCCGCTCTTTCCGGAAGACTAAGCGGATGCCGTCCCTCTTTGGTCATCTCTTTTCCTCCCCCGTTTTTTTATATTGTCCCTTTCTTCACTACTTACCTATTCATCCTTTTTTTTAATGGGTTTTTCCAGCGCCACCCGGTTATATTATCGGTGGGAGGTGGAGCTGTGGCCCGACGTAGTATCGTTTCCGATGAGGTCAAATACGAAATAGCCAAAGAACTTGGTTTCGCCGACCGCATTCAACGTAACGGAAATAACTACGACTACAGCAATCTCACTACCCGCGAGGCAGGCCTCATTGTGCGTGGCTTGATCGAAAAAGCTGAACAGTTGATGGCCTCCCCGAAATAGGAACAAGGGGTGTGTCCCTACACCCCTTGTTCCCATTTTTGCCTTCCGGCCAGGTCTTGATCTTTTCACCCTCTTTTAAAGTTTACCATAAATTCCATTCCTGCCTTGAGCAGGTGTTTTTATTAATTTAGAGAAGTTTAAGGAACAAAAGGTGCAAACGGCTATTTAGGCCAGTCGTGCAAAATTTGCTGAAAGAAATGGAGGAATCATCTTTGCTACGCCTTACCAAAACCAACCTATTACTCTGGTGTTTATTTACCCTGTTATTCCTCGGCTTTTTGGGCGTTTCCCCTACTCAGGCTGTTGAAGATAATGTTATGAAACGCCTCTCTAATTTGGAAAGTCGCTGGGGCCATCTCCAGCTCGGCGGAGAATTCAGTCTTCTTGCGGATTATAAGCAACGGGCTTTTGAAGAATACCGGACCCCGGATCTGAAAAACTATTTGAACCTTTATTTTGATGCGCAAATCGATCGCAACTTCTACTTCTATCTTTTGCTTTCCCACTATGATAATTACGGATACCTTAACCAACTCTATGTGAACGAAGCGGCTGTCCGTTACCGTTCGCCCCAATTCTTATTGGATTTGGGAAAATTCAAATTTACTCTGGATCCTCTAGGCTTAATTGCCGATCACTCCGGCTCACCGCTTCAAGGTATGGCCATCCAAACCGGTAATAACAAAATTTATTTCGGCGGTTATTATTCCCGGCTTTTTCTGAATCCGGCAAAAATCGATCCGGAAAAAATCGAGATTACCAGTGATGATCAGTTCGCCATAAGGGTGGCCTTTCCGAAACCCCAATATATGCTAGGAATGACCTTAGTATCCACCCCGTCGGGGGACCTCAGTGAAACCGCGATTGGGCTCGACCTGATTACCAATGTTTCCGGCGGCGCTCTCCAAACTGAAGTGGCCTGGTATAAGCCAGGAGTGGACAGTTATCAAACCTACAAGCATGATGGCGCTTTCGGCGGGTTAGCAACCTGGAGCAAAAATGTGGCTGCGACAACTTACACCTTAAATACCTGGTGTTTTGAGAAAGGCTTTGCTCCCATCTCTTCGGTTTTGAACGACAGTTTTCTGGAAAAGGGTGAAATCTTCGCCAACAACTCATACGGGATCGGCGGTGGTTTACAGCGGAAACTCGAAAATAACTGGGAGACAACTGTAAAAGCCGGTCTCTTACTTTCACCGGACCAAACTTTCTCTGGACCGCAGTTAACTTTCTCCGGTCGGTTACGGAAAAGCTTTTCGATCGCTACCAACCTGGAATTTGGTTTTGATTCAGGGTTTGAAGCTGATGTGGATAAGATTAACCTCCACCGGTACAATCGTTTATTCGTTCAGTTTAACACCGTATTTTAAATTATCCCCTAAGGAGGAATTATCTTTGTTAAAAAGGAGATCAACCACCCTACTTTTGACCATGCTGCTTATGTTCACCCTGGTGGTGACCACCGGCGCCGCCGCTCCACCCTTATCTGGGGTTAAAGTAGTTGTTGATGCGGGACATGGTGGCTGGGACCCGGGCGCCGTAGGCGTCAACGGTCTAACCGAAAAAGAGATTAACTTACAGGTGGCAAAGGCCCTCCGCAACTGTCTGGTGGAGTACGGGGGGGCAATCGTGGAAATGACGAGAATCGAGGATCGGTATGTTTCCTTGGCGTCCCGGGTAAAGAAGGCGAATTTAAGCGGTGCGGATCGTTTCATCTCGATACACCATAACGGTTCGGTGAATCCCAACCATAATGGAACAGCCGTTTATTCGGCGAAGAATGGAAGCTGGCAGAGTCATGATTTAAGAAACAAAGTGCAAAAACGGTTGCGACAAATGACCGGTCTCCGCGATTTAGGCGCTAATACCGCCAATTTCTACGTATTGCGGAACACAACCATGCCGGCGATTCTAACGGAAGCCTCTTTTATCACCAATCCCAAAGAAGAGCAGCGGTTAAGAGATCCGGGATATCTTTGGCGGGAAGCCTTTTATATTTACAAAGGCCTTGTTGACCACATGGGTAATTAAAATTGGCCGGACCACCCTGGACGGCCCCAACCAGCCAGTCGACCTTGGCTGACCGAAAGTGGATACCGATGATCGGTATCCACTTTTTTTTGGGTAGTCGCTCACCCTAGCTAACGACCGCTTGCGCATAGTAATAGGCCACGAAAACCAAGTCATGCGGAGAGTGCCTCTGACCCCGGCTGGGTGAATACGGATCAAGATAATCTTCCGTCGGCGTGACGAAGGACGCGAGCTGTTTTTATGACAGTCGCCCACCCTAGATGATTTGCATTTTATTACTGGGGTGGTATTTTGTGGCAGGATCATAAACAATTATGTCAAATACTTATGTAATCTTATTATTAATAATTTGGGGTGGTAATTATGGTCCGAAAAAATTTTACTCTCCTGGCCGTTCTTCTTGTCACCAGTTTTTTCTTGAGCGGAGGCTGCTTGCGTAAACCTTACTTCCCTGGGCAAGACCTGGGAACGCTCCGCCTTCGGATCAAAGAAGCGGAAAATACCCAAACTCAGCAGGAATTCTCTTTACTGGCCAAGAGTAATGAGCTTGAGAAACTGGAAATTATCCTGACAAATAAGGAATATCTCAAGAAGAAAGAGATCCAGCCCTACCTAGGAGAGCATGTGGTGACCTTTGATTCCCTGTATCCCGGCACCTGGAAAATTCAAGTCAATGGCTACGACCGGGAGGATGATGTTATCTTCTACGGTGAGGACACCCGGTCAATTCCACCGGGGAAAACCGTTGAGGCTTCCTTGATGATTAAACCAGCGCCCGGATGGGTAATGGTTACGGTGGATCTTGCGCTCCTCCAGGCTGAAGGTTATACGGTCACCAGTGGCAAGTTTTATGTTTATAAAGATCCCAGCAACAACAGGTCCACCTCCTTTGACCTGCACTTGGAGGGGAATTACCTTAAAAACAGTAAAGAGATCAAGCTGGCGGAAGGCACCTATGAAACCGATATTTATATCCCGCAAAAAACCGGTGCTATTTACGGGTGTCATTATGGACTTATCCAGATCCGGTCCGGAAAAGAAACAGCCATCCATCTTGATTCCGATGCGGGCTTGATTATTGACGCCGTAATTGACGCCAACCCGGCTACCCCGGAGAATTTTAGCGGGACACTGATCGGCGATCAAGTTTACCTTAGTTGGGATCCGGTTTTCGAAAGCGATCTTGTCCTTTATAACATCTACCGTTCAAATAAAGAGGGGGTTCTCAAACTCCACGATCAAGTGGATAAAGATACCCATTCCTTCACGGAAGTCGTTTCGCCCGGAGATTTTGGCAATGGTTGCCTCAAGTACGCCGTCAGTAGTTTAGACTGGAGCGGGAATAATAGTATCTGGACGGAACCGGTAGTTTTCTATTTAGCGGAATCTTCTTCTCCGCTAAATTGAGCGCTTGCAATAGCAAAAGCAAAACAAAGCGGAGGGCAATGAAGGAAAAGGAGAGCCCTCTTCCAGGGGCTCTCCTTTGACCCTAACAAAATGTCTTTACGTGGCAACAGCATTAAAAGTAATTCCCGGATTATTTCTGTTCGGATAGATAACGATCAATGGCCCGGGCCGCCCGTTTGCCGGCCCCCATGGCCGCAATGACCGTCGCTGCGCCGGTGACGATATCCCCACCGGCAAAAACCCCGGGAATACTGGTCATTAACGTCTCCGGATCGACTTCAATATAGCCCCGTTTGTTCAAGGTCAAACCGGTCGTGCCTTGCAAAAGAATGGGGTTGGGGCCTTGTCCAATCGCCACCACCACCGTATCGACGGAGAGCGCTTCTTCGGAACCGGGGATCGGGACCGGTTTTCTCCGACCGGAGGCATCCGGTTCCCCGAGGGCCATTTTCTGACAGACCATCGTCGTCACGTTGCCGTTCTCATCGCCCAATAATTTGACCGGGTTGGTAAGCAGACGAAAGATCACCCCTTCTTCTTCGGCGTTTTCAATCTCTTCCAAGCGGGCGGGCATCTCTTCCCGGGAGCGCCGGTAGACGATGCTAACCTCTTTGGCGCCAAGGCGTAATGCCGTCCGCGCCGAATCCATCGCCACGTTCCCGGCGCCGACCACCGCCACCCGTTGGCCGATGCGGATTGGAGTATCGAATTCCGGAAAACGATAGGCTTTCATTAAATTAACCCGGGTTAAAAACTCATTAGCCGAGTATACTCCGTTCAAATTTTCACCGGAAATCCCAAGGAAATAAGGGAGTCCGGCCCCGGTCCCGATGAAGACCGCTTGGTAACCAATGGCAAAGAGTTCATCGATGGTCAAGGTCTTTCCAATCAAGACGTTGGTTTGGATCGTTACACCCAATTTTTCCAAATTACCCACTTCATAGTCGACAATGGCTTTAGGTAAACGAAATTCGGGGATTCCGTAGCGTAAAACCCCACCCGTTGCGTGTAATGATTCGAAAAGCGTAACTTCATATCCCATCAGGGCTAAATCAGCCGCCGCAGTTAACCCGGCAGGACCGGAACCGACGACCGCAACTTTACCTCTCATCGCTGCCGTTGGCGTACAAACCGGTTCCGCCGCTTGATGGGCCCGTCCCCAATCGGCACAGTAGCGCTCTAAACTCCCAATCGCAACCGGTTCGCCCTTCCGTCCTAAAACACAATTCTTTTCACACTGGTTTTCCTGAGGACAAACCCGGCCACAGATGGCCGGTAGACTATTTTTCTCTTTGATCTTCGCTAGCGCTTCATCGGTTTTCCCGGTCACCAGGAGCGTAATAAATCGAGGAATCTCCACTTCAACCGGGCAACCTTCTACACAGAGGGGTTTTTTACAGTTCAAACAGCGTTTTGCTTCTGCTTGAGCCAGTTCGGCCGTGAATCCTTGGGCCACTTCCTCAAAATTGCTTCGTCTGATCTGCGGATCTTGTTTGGGCATCTGTTGTCTCATTTTCCGGCCTCCTCAAGTTTGCATCGGTGCAAAGCTTCTGTCTCTTGATCCCGATAGTATCTTTGTCTCATTAATATTTCATGGAAATCAACAGCGGCTCCATCAAAAGTGGGTCCATCCACACAACAGAATTTGGTTACGCCGCCGACCGTGACCCGGCAACCGCCGCACATCCCGGTTCCATCAATCATTAAGGCGTTTAGGCTCACCACCACCGGAACCTTAAACGCGGTGGCCACTTGCACAGCAGCAGCCATCATCGGTACCGGCCCCACCGCTACAACTTCATCCACTTGCTCTCTGGCCAGCACAGCCCGCAGGGGTTCGGTAATCAAACCATGGTGTCCATAACTACCATCATCGGTGCTAAACTGTAGCTCATCACAGACCGCCGCCATCTCTTCCGTCATAATTAACATCTCTTTCCGTTGGGCGCCAACCAGACCGATGATTCGGTTACCGGCTTCGTGCAACGCTTTGGCTTTGGGATAAAGGGGCGCCACCCCTAAACCGCCGGCCACACAGACAACCGTCCCTAGCTTCTGGACCGGGTAGGCTTTCCCTAAGGGACCGAGGAGGTCCAAGAAGGAATCACCCTTTTCCATTTGGTTAATCTCCCGGGTGCTCTTGCCGATTCCTTGACAAACCAAGGTAATTGTCCCCTTTTCCCGGTCAAAGTCGGCAATGGTTAACGGGATCCGTTCCCCGTTTTCTTTATGCCGTAAAATAATAAAATGTCCGGGCTGGGCTTTTTTTGCGATCAGAGGAGCTTCCACAAGAAATTTTACGATCTCTGGCGCAAGTTGTTTTTTGTCGAGTATTTTCACCTTATTCTCCTCCAATGTGTATTTAGTGCTCCAGTGAATAAAAGTTCATCAGTAATTGTAACATTTATTCTTCCATTTGCAAACCACCTGTACAAACCATATTTATCTGTTCTGATCTGCTCACCGCTGTTCCGGAAGGGCTTGAATACTAATATTATATCATTCTTGATTTTAGAGGCAATGGAAACCATTACCGAAGCCTTTGGGTTGTAAAAAGCCTTACCGGGCTATCTTGATCTTTAGAATTCCCCATATCGAGTTTGACCGGAAGGAAAGGAAGATAAAAAAAGAGCGGGCAATGCCGCTCTTTTTTTCTTTAAGCCCAACCGCGGGACTGAATGGCTTCGGCCAAACGCGCCAGGGAAAACATATACGCAGCCATCCGCATCCCAACCTTGTACTCCTGACTCATCTGGTAGATGCAAGCAAAGGCTTCAACCATTTTTTGCTCCAACCGGGAATTAACCTCGTCCGCCGTCCAATAGTAGTGCATGAAATTTTGCACCCATTCGAAATAGGAGACAGTAACACCGCCGGCGTTGGTCAAGATATCCGGGGTTAGAAAGCGGCCTTTCTTCATCAGAATCTCATCGGCTTCGGGTGTGGTTGGACCGTTAGCTGCCTCCGCAATCAGCTTCGCTTTGATTCGATCGGCATTAGCCGCCGTAATTTGGTTTTCTAAAGCGGCGGGAACTAGAATATCACATTCTAAAGTAAATAATTCTTCATTATCAATAGGTCGGGTTCCAGGGTAGCTCGTAATGGTGCCGTTTTTTGCCCGATAAGCCAGCAGTTCTTCGGGGTCAATTCCGTCCTGGTTATAAATTCCTCCGTCAATCTCCATAATCGCAATGATCTTTACCCCTTCTTTAGCTAAAAACCGGGCTGTCGCACTGCCGACATTACCAAAACCTTGAATCACCGCCGTGGCCTTATGCAGATCAATCCCTAACCGTTTGGCCGCTTCGCGGATAATGATCACACACCCCCGCCCGGTCGCTTCACTCCGGCCTAAGGAACCGCCGTTGATAATTGGTTTACCCGTTACTACTCCCGGATAAGTCACTCCACCTTTATATTTACTGAATTCATCCATCATCCAGGCCATGATCTGAGGGTTGGTGTTAACATCCGGCGCCGGAATATCCTGCTCCGGACCGATAATCGCCGCGATTGCTCCGATATAAGCCCGGCTAAGCCGCTCCAATTCGCTTCGGGATAAAGTCGTCGGGTCAACAACAACTCCCCCTTTTCCACCACCGTATGGTAAGCCCAACACCCCACATTTAAAGGTCATCCACATGGAAAGGGCTTTAACTTCTTCCATTGTTACCTGCGGATGAAAACGGATGCCTCCTTTGGCTGGCCCAATGGCATTATTATGCTGCGCCCGGTATCCTTTGAAGACCTTGACCGAACCATCATCCATCCGGACGGGAAAATTAACTTCCATTACACGGGCTGGTTCCCGCAAAAGAGCATGAATATTCGGATCCAAATTCAGTTTTTCCGCCGCCATATCCAATTGTTGTTGGGCAACAGCCAACGGACTAATTTCCTGCATTGCAAATCCCCCCACTAGATCAAATGTTTTTTCAATCATATCTTTAAAAGGAATGGAAAGTCAATATTTATTCATCTGATCACAAAAAGTATATAGTATACATCCTTTGCCGATCTTTTCAATATTTTCACACAAAGTATAGATCGACAGGCCGGTGGTGAATACTAACCAAAAGAAACTGGCTTATCTGCAGTTCACTCGGTGATCAATCTTATTTTGTTTTGCTTTTTCAAACCAGGAAAGGTGGTTAAAAATGTTAATTATTTTTGTACGTACCCTCTTCCTTTATCTTTTAGTTGTCATCGTCACTCGTTTGATGGGAAAGCGGCAAATCGGTGAACTGCAGCCTTATGAATTTGTAATTACCATCATGATCGCGGATTTAGTCGCCGTTCCCATGCAAGATCGGGGATTATCCTTGTTCAGCGGTGTCATCCCTGTCTTTACCCTCCTCCTTGCTCAAGTCGTCTTTTCTTTCTGGTCACTTAAAAGTAAGACCTTTCGCCGTATTCTTTGTGGGAAACCGAGTCCGATCATAGAAAATGCCAGAATAAACTGGTCCGAAATGCGAAGCAATCTTTACCACGTTAATGATTTACTAGAGCAACTCCGCTCGCAAGGATATTTTAACCTTTCCGATGTAGAATGTGCCTTGTTGGAAACCAACGGGAGCCTAACTGTGCTTCCGAAAGCGAAAATCCGTCCGGTCACTCCGGAAGACTTACAGCTGGAGACGGAGCATACCCAGATGCCGATCACGCTGATCCTTGATGGACAAATCGAAAAGCAGAACTTGGCGCGGGCCGGATTAACCATCAAGGATTTGCAAAGGGAATTAAAGAAACGGAGGATACCTGATCCCCACAGCGTCTTAATTGCCATGCTTGATACACGTGGCCAGTTTTTTTGTCAGACCAAACCAACAAAGCGAAAGGAGAAGGAAGGATGAAGGTTGCTGTTGGTGTCTTCATCTTTTTCTTCCTCTTTTTCATCGTCGGTTGGTATACTGAGCTCATCATTGCCCGCCAAGCAGAAGAAATCCTCACTCAACTGGAAAAACTGGCTACTCTAGTTAAGATCAATGATCCGAAAGGGATCACTGCCCAACTAGAAACCATCAACCAACTCTGGGTAAAGGCCCGCAATGTTTGGGTCCTACTCATTGACCATCATGATCTGGACCGTTTCGAAGTTGCCTTAGCCCGCGCCAAAGCCTACCTGGATAATTACGCGCCGGTCCTAGCCATCAGTGAAATTGCCGAATTAAAACAGATCATCTACCGGATTCCGGACCAGCTCCGTCTGAATTGGGAGAATATCTTTTAATCATCATCTTCAGCCAATAACGCCGTAGCAAATTCCTGCGGATCAAAACGGCGTAAATCCCCGGTTTGCTCGCCGATACCCAGCCATATGATGGGTAAACCTAGTTCGGCGACGATCGGAAGGACAATCCCGCCTTTGGCAGTGCCGTCAATCTTCGTCAGAATAATGCCATCAACCCCGATCGCCTCATGGAAGACACGCGCCTGCTCCAGAGCATTTTGTCCGGTGGTCGCATCTAAAACCAATAAATTCACCAGTTTTCTGGCGCCCAAATTTTGGCTGATCACCCGGTGTACCTTTTTTAATTCCGTCATCAAATTTACCTTGGTATGTAAACGGCCGGCTGTATCAAAAATGACCACATCCACCTTCCGGGCGTTTGCCGCGGAAATCCCATCAAAAGCAACCGCCCCCGGATCGGCTCCGGCCTGGTGGCTAATTAAACCGACCCCTATGCGCTCCGCCCAAATCCCTAATTGCTCGATGGCCGCCGCGCGAAAAGTATCACCAGCCACGAGGAGACCGGATTTTCCTTGCTCTCGATAATACTCGGTTAATTTGGCAATGGAAGTGGTCTTCCCGACGCCGTTCACCCCCACCACCAGCAATGCTAATGGCTCAGCTCCGTCCAACTCCGGCGGCGATGCTGCAGAAAGAACCTGCATGATGATGGAATGGAGATAGCTTTGGACCACAGCTGTATCCTCCGCTTTTTCAGCTCTTACTTTTGCTTTCAACTTCTCCATCAGTAACATGGTCGTCGCATACCCCACATCCGAAGTGATCAGAATCTCTTCCAACTCCTCGTAAAATTCGGGGCTGATTTTTTTATGGAACCGAACCGCCTCTTCTAACGGGGCCAAAAGTTTTCGGCGGGTTTTGTCTAAACTTGTTTTTAAACGTGCGACTAATCCTTCGGCCAATTCCGCTCCTCCTAACTTGCCTGTTTTTTCAGCTCCAAGGAGATCAATTTGGTAATCCCTTTTTCTTCCATCGTCACTCCATATAGAACATCCGCCACTTCCATGGTCCCGCGTCGGTGGGTAATAACGATGAATTGTAGTTCTTTACTGAAAATCTTCAATAGTTCGGTAAACCGCTGGACATTAGTCTCGTCGAGAGTAGCATCAATCTCGTCCAGAATGCAAAAGGGGGAAGGTTTAACCCGAAGGATCGCAAAAAGCAAAGCAATCGCAGTCATCGCTCTTTCTCCCCCCGAAAGGAGGGATAAGTTCTGTAAGCGTTTACCTGGTGGTTGCGCCAAGATTTCGATCCCTGATTCCAACGGTAGATCAGGGTCGGCCAGCTGTAGATCGGCCTTACCACCGGAGAATAACTGCTCAAAGAGGTCGATAAATTCCTTACGGATCTGCTCAAAAGTAACAATGAACCGTTTTTTGATCGTCTTTTCGATTTCGGCAATGACTTTAGTTAAGGAATCACGGGCGTCTGTGAGATCGGTCAACTGTTTGGAAAGAAACTCGACCCTTTCTTTCAAATTTTCATATTCCTCAATGGCCTGGAGGTTCACCGGTTCCAACGCTTTCAACTGTGTTTTCAAGCGTAATATCTCCTGCCGGGGATGGGCGGGCAGGGCGCAATTTTCTTCTACGGCCTGAGCCCAGTCTTCACCATAGGCTTCAGCTAGATTGGCGGTCATATTCTCTTGATTGATCTTTAACCGATTGAGCTGCAATTCTAACCGGTGGAGTTCGGTCAGGAGCTCTCCTTCTTCTTTTTGCTGTTCCCGGAGGCGGATTTCCATCTGGTTCACTTTAGCTAATGCTTCTTGCCAAGTGGCCCGTAGTCTCTGAATTTCTCCTTCTTCGGCGGCTAGTTTCTGCGCCGATTGGGTAAGCTCTGTCTCCAGCTGTTTCTCCTCGGTTTCCAGACGCTCCAGTTCTTCCACCAGTTGGGCTAATTCCTGTTCCCGCCGGTCGGTTTCGGTCTGCAGTTCACCAAGGGCACCGGCACACTCCTGTAAATTCTCTTGTTTTCCGAGCAATTCTTGTTGGATCCCGGCAAACCGCGAAGAAAGAGCGGAAAGTTCTCGCAGCTTCTGCTCCCGTTCTTGAATGAGTCTTCCTTCTTCTTGTTCTAAAGATCGGATCTCCTGGGTGATCTGTTTCAGCTCAACTTCGAAGAGCCCTTGTTGTAGCTGTAATTGATTGACGGTCAAATCTTTAGTCGTTAATTCCTCTTTGATCTTAAGGAGTGCTGTTGCCAAAAGCTCCTTTTGTTTTAAAGCTCTTTGCTGAACGGCATTTAATGTCTCCAGATCTTTGAGGGCTGAATTCTGTTGAAAATTAATTTTTTGGCGCAAATCCCTTTGCTCTTCAAACAACTGGGATAGTTCCTTGATTTTCGCCTGTAATTTGTTTTCTTCGGAAAGGCCCCTATGTAAAAAGGCCAATAAATCCTGTTTTTCCTTGGTTAAGCGCCGAATATCCCCCTTACGGCTGAGTAAACCGGCTTGCCGGCGTTCAAGATTTCCGCCGGAGATAGCGCCTCCGGGAGCAATAACCTCTCCTTCCAAAGTCACAACCCGAAATCTCTTTCCTGTTTGTTCTGTTAATTCAACGGCTGTTTTTAGGTCGGGCGCGACTAAGGTGCCACTTAGTAAGTAAGAGACTACGGCCTGGTACTGTTGATCATAAAATACCGCTTCTGTTGCCGGTTTCGATTTAAACTGGGCAAGGATGGTTTTTAACTGGCTAAAACGGTCCGGTTTCTCTTCAATCAGGTTCAGAGGAAGAAAAGTCGCCCGCCCTAACCGTTGCTGCTTTAAGTAAGTAATGGCTTGTCCGGCATGGCGGTGATGATTAATCACCAAGTTTTGGAGGCCCGAACCGAGCGCTACTTCTAAAGCCAGTTCATAACCGGGTTCGGGTCGGATTAAATCAGCTACCACACCGTGAATTTCTCGGTAAAAAGGTTCTCCTTTTGCTTCTAACAAAGCTTTCACACCGTGGAAATACCCCTGGTGGCTCCGTTCCATTTCGTTAAGGACAGTAATCTTCGATTCAAGCCCATGGAGGCGTTCCCGCATTTCTTGGTTCTTCTGGACCCGTTCCGTCAAGTAAATGCGGTGTTTTTCCAATTCCTCTGCTAAACAGCGTTCTTCCTTTTTTACGGAATCCGCTTCTTCTCCTAGCTCCTTTAGCTTAGCCTGAAGCGACTGCAATTGGCCTTCGGTAGCAGCTATTTCTTGATTGGCCAAGTCCAACTCCGCGCGGAGTTCGGCCTCTCTTTCCTGGCGAAACCCTTTTTGGGCTCCTTCCTCACTGATCTCTTGTTTCAACTTGGAGCTGGCTTCCAATTGCTTGGTATAAGCAGCTTTTTTAGCCGACAAACTAGCCCGGACCTTTTTAATTTGCTCCTCTTTATCCACCAATACTTGCTCAAACTGTTTGACCTCGGCGGCCAGCTGTTCCTTCTCCCGCTCGATTCCCGCCGTACTCTGCTGAAGCTGTGCCTGTTTTTCTTCTAAAGTCCCCAACTTCTCCTGGTGCGTCCGCAAGAGGGTAGCCAAGTCCTGGCGGCGGTTTTCTAAAGAACGTTTCCGCTCGGCATAAAGATTCAACTCTCCCGCCACCCGTTCCCGTCGGGCAAGTCCCTCCATCAACAGTTTTTGTCGGGTTTGAAGCTGAGCCTCCCAATCAGTCGCTTGGGTTTTAATGGTGAGCACCTGGCGGGATAGATTTTCTTCCTCTGATTTTAAGGCTGCTAGGGCCTGTTGTTTTTTCTGCTCTTGCTCGGTTAAGCAGTTTAGCGTTTGGCCAATCCCCATTATTTCCTGGTAAAAATGGTTAATTTCGAGCGCTTTAAGCTTTTTACGGAGTTCCAGATATAAGGTGGCCTTTTCCGCCTGGAGCGATAAAGGATCCAACTGGGTTCTTAATTCTTCCAACAGATCTTGGATTCTTAAAATATTATTCTCCGTTTCCCCCAATTTTTTAAGCGATAAATTTTTCTTTACTTTGTACCGCATAATCCCGGCGGCTTCTTCAAAGATACTCCGCCGGTCTTCCGGACGGACGGAAAGAATCGCATCGATCTTACCTTGGCTGATCACCGAGTAAGCCTCTTTTCCCAAGCCGGTATCGAAAAATAGTTCTTGGATATCTTTAAGCCGCACCGGAGCCCGGTTAATCAAGAATTCACTTTCGCCGGAACGATAAACCCGTCTGGTCACGGCTACCTCCGCATAGTCCAGGGGTAAAGTTTGATCCGTATTGTCCAGGACCAGAGTAACATCGGCCATCCCCAAGGGTTTCCGGTCGTCGCTTCCGGAAAAAATAACATCATCATATTTGGTCCCGCGAATGTTACGGAGATTCGACTCGCCCATAACCCAACGGAGGCTATCGGCAATGTTACTTTTTCCGCTTCCATTCGGGCCGACGATTGCCGTGATCCCAGGTTTAAAGATTAGATCAATGCGGTCGGCAAAGGATTTAAAACCATGAATTTCCAAACGTTTCAGATGCAAAGGAGCCCCTCCCGTATATATTATTAGCTATTTTTTTTCTCCCCCGACAAAGAGTATCTGGACTCACCTGGCTTTGTTTTTTCAGCACTGGGTTCAAGCGGGCCCTAGCCAGCGTGAGCAACTACTTAAACTCTTATATTTTACCATATTTATGCTAAAAAAACACCCTTCTCCCGCATAATTGTAGCCATGGAAAGGGAACCTAATACAATATCTCGTATTTTGCTTGCATTTTGCGATCAATATATTGTATTGAAATGATAAACGCAAAGGTCAACGCAGAAAACCCCCTCGCCAGAAAGGGGAACCCGATAAAAAAACCCCGCTAATCAGGGGGCCAGTAAAGATAGGGTTAGTAGTTGGTTTCTTTAGATCGCCTTCACTTCCATGGCTAAATCCACCCGCTTCCGGGGGCGTAACGGAATCCGTGGATTAGATAAGGAGCCATACTGTTGAATAATTTTTTGCAATTTTATACGCGCTCTAGTTTTGGCATTATCCACGACTTTACTTTCCAATTCCAACAAGGCCCCGATTTCACTACAGTTTAGCCCTTGTAGGTACAAGAAAAAGACCGTATACTCCACTTTCGTCAAATAGGCTTTAAGCACTTCCTTTAAACGAACAAGGTTAAATTTTTGGATTACTAACTCTTGCGGATCCAGCGCATGATAATTATCAATAACATCGATTAACCTTTTTGATTCATCTCCAGCCGGATAACCACATAAGGAGAGGGCATTAGCAGCCACTTGAAACTTGGTGGAAGTAAAATATTTCTGCATATTTAACATCCTTCTTAAAATGCAGATGTAAGCAAAGGTGCTAAACTTGACCGGATATTGATTGCCATCGTAATTGTCGATGGCCTTTAATAGACTAATCAATCCTTCCTGAATCAAATCTTCAAATTCAGATCCATTACTACATTTCCGTTTCACAATATGTTTAACCATTGGTAAATACTTTGCGACCAATTCTTCCTTGGCGGCTCGATCCTGACCATCTTTGATCCGGCGTAACAACTCTAAGTCCCGTCTATGGTTGGGAGTGATCACCAAGAACACCTCCTGCCCAGCAAAGTTTTTTCGATTCTGATAGATTATATGGTCAGGTTGTCCTTAATATGTCCTAAAAAAAAACGCCCCTTCGGGCGTCAACCTAGCGAGGCTGGACAATAAAGCGAATTGCTGTTCTTTCTTCTCCATCAATCTCTATCTCGGAAAAGGCAGGCACACAAATTAAATTAATTCCGTTGGGGGCAACATAACCCCTGGCGATAGCGATAGCCTTAATACTTTGATTAACTGCACCAGCTCCGACCGCTTGAATCTCGGCACAACTTGTTTCGCGGATAACTGCTGCCAAGGCCCCGGCCACCGATTTCGGATTGGAGCCGGCTGAGACTTTCAAGATCTCCAACTATTAACCCCCCCATAAAAATCCTCTCCGTTTACCAATTTTGGTAGATAAGTAATAATTCCACAATTAACGGAAATTTCCTTCTTGACATTATTTTTTATTCTAACTCTTTTAATGCGGCTTCAGCCGCTTCTTGTTCGGCTTCTTTTTTACTTCTACCCATTCCTTTACCTAAAAAACGGCTTCCATTATATACGGCAATTGTATAGAGGCGGTTGTGATCGGGGCCTTCAGTGTTAATTAACTTGTAGCGGGGAACGGAACCTTTGGCTTGCAAAACTTCCTGTAAATGAGTTTTCGGGTCAATCGGTAAATCATCCTTCTCCATCTGGGCCAGAAGGGGTTGCCAATGGGTTAAAGTAAAGGCCTTTACCTTTTCCCATCCGTATTCCAGATAAATGACGGCGAGCAACGCCTCCAGCGCATCGGCCAAAATCGATTTTCTTTCCCGACCGCCGGATTTATCTTCTCCGACCCCTAATAACAGATAACGGCCTAGATCTAATTTCTGGGCCAAGCGGGCTAAGGTGTCCGCACTAACTAGGTAAGCTCGCCATTTTGATAAATCCCCTTCGGTCTTGTGGGGAAAATGATGATAAAGGTACTCACTGATGATCAGCGATAATACGGAATCACCAAGAAACTCCAAACGTTCGTTGGATTCCCCGCCGGTTTCGTGAATATAGGACCGATGGGCTAAAGCTTGCCGTAACAAGGTGGTGTTCATTTGAAAGAGGCCTAAAGCCCGCGCTAAACTAGCTACTTCGTGAAATGTATCTTCTGTGTTCATTTTTCCGCCCTTTTATCCCAGGGGAAGTACGGTTGATATGGACCCCTTCCCACCGGATTTTATTAATTTCAACCGTTGTATTTCGCAAAAGCCAAAGTCGCATTATGTCCTCCAAACCCAAAGGAGTTGGAAAGCACTCGGGACACGGTTTGGCGACGAGCCTGGTTGGGGACATAATCCAGATCACAAGCGGGATCCGGAAACTCATAGTTAATCGTCGGTGGAATGATTCCATCCCGTAGCGCTAATAAACAGATAATCGCCTCCACAGCGGCAGCGGCGCCGAGTAGATGTCCGGTCATGGATTTTGTAGAACTAACGGCAAGCCGGGCTGCTTCCTCCCCAAAGAGTTCTTTGATTGCTCTGGTTTCAAGCAGGTCGTTCTGGAGCGTCGAGGTGCCGTGGGCATTGATATACTCTACATCCTTCGGTTCCCAACCGGCATCCTTGATTGCCATGGCCATTGCCTGACGAGCGCCCCTTCCTTCGGGGTGAGGCGAAGTAATATGGTAAGCATCACCGGTCAGGCCATAACCCACGATTTCCCCATAGATTTTTGCCCCGCGTCGAACCGCATGTTCCAACTCTTCGAGGATGATTACACCAGCCCCTTCCCCCATTACAAAACCATCGCGCTTGGCGTCAAAGGGTCGACTGGCCTGTTCCGGGTGGTCATTATTTTTGGATAAGGCGCCCGCAGAGTTAAAGCCAGCAACCCCCAAAGCGGTAATCGCGGCTTCCGCGCCACCGGTAATCATCACTTCCGCATCCCCATACTGAATTAAGCGAAAGGCTTCCCCAATGGCGTGAGCACTCGAAGCGCAAGCGGTCACCGCCGCAAGGTTAGGACCTTGGGCCCCGGTATAGATGGAAACATGTCCGGACGCCATGTCCGGAATAATCATCGGGATGAAAAAGGGACTCACCCGTTTCGGTCCTTTTTCCAATAACCGACGGGTTTGTTCTTCCATGGTCTTGAGTCCGCCGATCCCGGAACCGATAATCACCCCAACCTCCGGGGCGTTCTCTTCTGTGATCCGGATGCCACTATCTTCGAGACCTTGCTGCGCGGCGACTACGGCAAACTGGGTAAAACGGTCCATGTGCCGGGCGTCTTTTTTTTCTAAATAGTCGGTGGGCACAAAATCCTTGACTTCCGCCGCAATCTTCGTATCAAAGGCCGATGCATCAAAGGATTCAATTAAAGAAACCCCGGAGTTACCTTGCTGAATGTTACGCCAAAAGGTGTCAAGATCAAGACCAAGGGCAGAGATTACTCCCAGCCCGGTAACGACAACTCTTCTCTTCATAGGTTCACCTCGTTTTCACAAAAGTCTCCACTTATAAAATACCCCACCGTAAGGGCGGGGAAAATCAAATAAAATACCATTTTGCGGAAAGTCCCGAGAAAGTCCCGGGACTTGTTATTGTTATTGGGCGTTCTCTTTAATATATTTCACCGCATCACCAACAGTGGCAATCTTTTCAGCATCCTCATCGGGGATTTCGGTCTCAAAGGCTTCCTCAAAGGCCATAATCAACTCTACTATATCTAAGGAATCAGCGCCTAAATCATCCACAAAAGAGGAGTTTTCACTGACCTCTTCTTCTTCAACCCCCAATTGCTCGACCACAATCTCCTTCACCTTCTCAAACACCTTATCCACAACCTCACCTCCTTCCAACACCTCGTCAAATTATCTAAGTCATAGTTAAAAATCAGCTAAGTTTTTTACATTACCATTCCACCGTCCACATTTAAAACCTGGCCTGTAATATAATCCGCATCGGAAGAGGCTAGAAAAACAACGGCTTTGGCCACATCTTCCGGTGAGCCGAGACGGGTAAGGGCAATTTGTTTTTCTAATTCTGCGGTCACTGTTTCCGGTAGGACTGCGGTCATTTTCGATCTGATAAAACCGGGCGCTACTGCGTTCGCGCGAATTCCCCGGGAACCCAGTTCTTTAGCGACCGATTTGGTGAAAGCAATCACCCCCGCTTTCGAAGCGGCATAATTTGCTTGTCCCGTATTCCCAATCTCACCGATAATCGACGCAATATTGACAATTTTACCGGATTTCCTTTTCATCATAGGCCTAATTGCGGCTTTCGTCAAGTTAAAAGTTCCGGTTAAGTTTATATCGATGACTTTTTCCCAGTCTTCCGGTGTCATGCGTAATAGCAAATTGTCTCTGGTAATACCAGCATTATTCACAAGAATATCAACTTGTCCAAAATGTTCAAGCGTTTTCTCCACCAGTTGCTGCGCAGCGCTAAAATCGGCCACATCACCGGTGAGGGCTAAAACCTCAAACCCGGCCTGGCCCATTTCTTCTGCAGTTGCGTAGACCTCCGGCAGGACATCGGCCAGCACTACTTTAGCTCCCTCGCGGGCCAATGCTTCCGCAATCGCTCGTCCGATACCCCGGGCCGCACCGGTAACGATTGCCACCTCCTGGGCTAACTTCATATTACTAAACCTCCTTTATTTTTGCAAGTACTTTTTTAGGTCTTCGGCTTCCCGAAGGGAAACGGTGTTTGCCTCCATGCAAGTCTTTTTCACCAGTCCGGAAAGGACCTTGCCGCCTACTTCCAAAAAAAGTTGACAACCAGCAGTAAACAATTTTTCGGTGATCGCCTGCCAACGCACGGGAGAATAGATCTGTTGTTCCAACAATTGGGGAAGTTGTGCTGCCAAAGTCACTGTTTCGGCGGTAACATTGGCCAGGATTGGGGTTGTCGGCGAGGAAAAACTTGTCCGTTCCAGATCGGCGCGGAAGCGCTGGGCCGCCGGCCGCATCAGACGGGAATGAAAAGCGCCTTCAACCGCTAAAGGGATGGCTTTCCCGGTTTTACTCTCCTTGATCCGGGTGACTAGTTTCTCCACCAAGTGGCGTTCGCCGGAAACGACAATTTGTGCCGGGGAATTATAGTTGGCTAATTCAATTACCCCTTCCGTCGCCAACTCATCAATTAATGCTTCCAACTCCGCGCGGGGATAATTGAGGATCGCCGCCATGGCGCCTGGTACCGGAATGGCGGCCATGTAATCTGCGCGCTTTTGGACCAGTTTTAGGCTATCAGCAAAGGAAAGGGCGCCCGCCGCTACCAACGCGCCATATTCACCAAGACTGTGTCCTGCCACCCAAGTGGGCTCGACGCCTTCGGCGGTCAGAATACGGTAAATAAGGTACTCAACGGTTAAGATTGCCGGTTGGGCAATTTGCGTTTTTGTCAAATCGGCGATCGGACCTTCAAAACAATATTTGCGGAGCGGGATACCCAGTATCTCCTCGGCTTCAACGAAGATGGACCGGGCCAGTTCATATTCTTGATAGAAAGAAAAGCCCATCCCCACGTACTGACTACCTTGTCCAGGAAAGAGAAAAGCAATCTGTTTCGACATCTAGAGCCTCCCCTCTATTTCCCATTCCGATCCAAAGAGGATTGGATTTTACCGATTACATCCTGTTCGACCGCGTTGGCCGCAGCAATGATGGCGTTTTTAAAGGCTTTGGCGTCGGACCGGCCATGACTGATAATACTTACCCCCTTAACCCCTAATAAGGGTGCCCCTCCGTATTCCGAATAATCAAAACTGGCTTTTAGTTGCTTTAGGCTTGGTTTAATCGCCAGCGCCCCCAGTTTAGTCAGGGGGGACTGGAGTAATGCTTCCTTCATTTTCTGAAAAAGCGCGGAGGACATTCCTTCCGCGAATTTAAGAATGATATTCCCAACAAAACCATCACAGACCACCACATCGGCAAGGCCCATTAAAATATCCTTCCCTTCAATATTACCGAGGAAATCCAAGCCGCTTTCTTTAAGTAATTGGTGGGTCTCAAGCACCAGTTTATTTCCTTTGGTCTCTTCTTCACCAATGCTTAACAACCCTACCTTCGGTGTGGCCACCCCTAACACTGCCGACGCATAAATCGTGCCCATGACCGCAAACTGTACTAAATCTTGAGGATCGTTCTCCGCGTTGGCGCCGGCGTCTAACAAAACAGTGACTCCTTTGACCGTCGGTAAGGGGATGGCAATTGCCGGTCGGTTAATCCCGGAGATCCGGCCTAAAACAAAGAGCGAAGCAGTCATCGACGCCCCAGTGCTTCCTGCGGAGATTACCGCATCGACTTCACCTTTTTTCAGCAGTTGGTTGGCAACAACAATGGAGGAATCCCTTTTTTTACGGACCGCCATCGCTGGATGGTCGGAAAATTCCACTACTTCGCGGGCTTCTTGAATGGTAATCAGATCCTGAGGGTAATCTGGATACCGGGCCAGCTCCCTACTGATCTCTTCACTTCTTCCCACAAGCACCGAAGCGATCTTCTTTTCTTTCGCCGCCATGATACTGCCGAACACAGCTTGTTGCGGCGCGTAGTCCCCACCCATTGCGTCTACGGCTATTCTCATTATTACACCTCCTCCGGTTTATGGGACAATCAAAAAAAGTATAACAAAGATAATTCCGGGAGTAAAGTTATATTTATCTAAACATGATAATTTTTACCTAAAAAGAAAGCCTATTTTATTCCATATTCCTTAACCTAAAAAGATATTATTGTCGTTTCCGGTTTTTATGCCAAAAAAAGAAAAAAGGTCAAA
Source organism: Bacillota bacterium (assembly GCA_012837715.1). Classification (GTDB taxonomy): domain Bacteria; phylum Bacillota; class UBA4882; order UBA10575; family UBA10575; genus Capillibacterium. The sequence goes on from DUQR01000045.1 coordinate 61,451, forward strand.
AGACCTTTTCTTTAAAGCGCGGCTTAGTTCTAGTTGTTAACTTCAAAGACCTTTCTCCCCCGGTATGAGCCACAATTAGAACAGGCATGATGAGGTAGCTTCGGCGCCTGACATTGTTCACAACGGGACAAAGCAGCCAATTTCAATTTCCAATGGGTACGACGTATCCCCCCCCGTGCACTGGAGTGTCTATGCTTTGGATTAGCCATCGTTTCCACCTCCTTTTTCTTGCTTCCACTTAAGCAGCACCGCTAGTCTAGGATCGAAATCTTCCTGAGGACAAAGGCATGTCTCATGATTCAAGTTGCTCCCGCAAACTGGACAGAGCCCGCGACAATTAGGTAAACACAGGGTTTTAAGTGGCATCTGCAAATTAATCGTTTCCATGATGGTCGCCGTCAAATCCAACTCATCCCCGGTAAAGATTTTCGCCTCTTCCTCCGGCAGGGGAGCCTCCGGGAGGAAAAGGTCATTGAAGTCGGAACTGAAATCTGCTTTTACCTTTTCTAAACAGCGGTCGCAATTGATCCGGTAACTACCACTCAGCTTCCCGTCCACCTGGTAACCACGTTTTACATTAGTCACCGCAAGGCTAATCTGCCAAGGATTGATAAACTCCAATAAACGATTGCCTTCCCAATTCAGGCTCGGAAGGGTTATCTGCCCCTGAACTTCGATCCTTGCCCCGGGCAAATCCTTGATCGCAGTAAGGTCAACTTGGAAGATTGGTTCCATCCACAACTCACCTCTGTATTATAAACGAGCAAAAAAAGGTTGTCAATTTAAAGAAGCAAGCTTTAAAAAGCCAGTTCCCTCTGGTTTTTTTATTGGGCGGGCAGGAAAACCCCGGCTACCCCAATTAAGGCTACAAAAAGCAGTAAAAACCGGTTAGTCTTTTTTTCTTGCGCCAATTCTGCCTGTAAACTCTCGATCTTATCCTTCTGTTTCTCTTGGTTTTTCTCGAGGTTATAGAGTTGGACTTCCAAGCGATTTTTCTCTTGCAATAACTCGGCAACCTGACTCCGAAGACCAACAATCTCCGACCGTAAGCCCTTTGCCTCTGCGGAGAGCAATTGCAGGCTGGAAGTATTTTTGGTCTGGTCTTCCGCCAAGATTAACTTTCCTTGCTCGATTTGGACCAGACGCGCTTCTAACTCTTTGTTTTTAAGTGTAAGGAGAACCAACTCATTCTGAAATTCGTTGGAGAGTTTACGGAGTAGAGCCACATCCTCTTGTCCGCCGCGGATGCCACCTTCTCCTAAACTCGTTAATAATTTCGCCACGACCAGCGCGAGAGTATAACGGTCGACCGGATTGTTCCCCTGAAAAGTACCGTCTTCGTAGAGTTCAAGGTAACCGTTGTCCACCAGTTTCTTTACGGCCTGGTAAGCCCAATCCGGCACATCGGAATAGGGACGGCTTTGGCCGAGCGCCGGTAGGGCGGTGAGAAGGAAGCATAAACCGAGAACAATGGTTTTCATCCCCCATTTACTGGTCCACCTTAATTGTTTCAATCCGCACACCCCCTTGTTGATTGATGGTGATCTTTAAGCCTTCCACTTCGTACGTGGGGATCTTCGCTACTGTACTGTCCAGTTTAAACTTGGCCGGTTTCAGCACTGCTACTCCCGGACTTTTCCCCAATTGGATGTAGACCGTTGCCAGCGACGAACTGACCATTGGCGCTTGCTGTCGCGCGCCGCCGATTCCGGTCACTACGCCGGTGAGACTGTCAATCGTCCCTGGCTGCCAGGGAGTCAGCGCCTGGTTCTCAATGAAAAACAACCCCCTTGATACCCTAATTATCTCCATTAAGTCCGGATTATACAGAAAATCGAATTCCGCCCCCGTTAACATCGGCAGATTTTCCACACGGACTTCGACCGGGAGGATTTCTCCCGCCTTCGCTGGTTTTAAGGGAACTAAACGAACCTTAGGGATAAGAATGGGTAAACGTACCCCGGCGATATACATCACCGGTTTAGTGGAGTTAGATTCAAATTGAACGCCAAGATAAGAACGTTTTCCGATTCCTTCTGGTGTCAGATACCATGTTATCTTGTATTCTTCTCCCGGTTTTAAATTCCCGATATAACGCCGGAGGATCTCTTTTGGCGCCGGTTGCATTCCTTCTCCCAGCTGTAGACTGCCGATCACCCCGTAGGCTTCCGACTCACCGGTGTTTTTAATTACAGCGCTCACCGGGTATGGATCCGGATCCAGCCGTTCGTCGACCACCCGTGGCGCCGGAGGCGGAGTTACGCTTAGGGTTAAAGCGGCTGGTTTGATCACTCGAATACTGCGCTCCACTTTATTTTCGGGGATATTAATGGCGGAAGCCACCACCGAAAAAGGTTCGAGGGTGCCAAAAACCGTTCCGGTTGGTCTCACTTCCCAGTGTAACTGGGTAACTTCTCCTGGATCCAGTTTCCCAATGTAGATCTCCCGCGGTTTACTTTCGGCAATGCGCAAAGCCGGAGGTAGATTCAAACGGGCCCGTACACTCATGGCTGGAGCAAGGCCGGTGTTTTGAATATAAGCCACCACCGAGAAGGGATCTTCATGATCGGAGTAGACAACCTCCGCCGGAGAACTCACTCCCAACTGGAGTTGGCCCGGAACAACGGTCACCCCGCCCAAGCCATAGTAAAGCACATAAGTTAAACTACCGGCCGCCGGGACGGTAACCGGTTGCCAAAGATAAACCGCCGCGCTATCCAATTCAAATTCACCGGCGCGGGTAAAATCCCGATCCGGAACCAGAGGCGGCTCCCAGTGGACATCGGCCACATTCCCCCAATTAGTAAAATAAAGGAGGTCGGGGGGGGTCGCTTCACGGCCCTTCAGGGTTCCTTGGGCAATCACCTTCGGGTCGGTGAGGGTATCAAAGGCCTGCCAAAATTCGGGCAACCGCTCCTTATCAAAGACCGCATCGGTTTGGACGGCGGTTTCCCCGATCCGGAAGGGCGCGCCATCATTCTCCCCCAACATCGTATCAATCACGACCCGAAGTCCTAGTTCATGGGCTTGTTGATCCCGATTGACAATCGAGTACTTGATCTTGGTCGTATCAGGATAACCGGTTGTTGTACTTTCGACGATGGAAATTTCCTGCGTAACTTCGACCGAACCATACCGGCATGTCATTGTAATACTCTCTGTTTCACTGTTCCAAACGGGACCCTGGACAACCGTTCCGAACTCACCAGTGCCACCCGAACGTTTTCGAGTTTTACCCCCAAATATGTAATCTTTCCCGTCCAACCGGACGGTGGTAAAAGAAGTCCAGGGCATCTCGTAACCATAAATCAATGGTTTTTCTTCGTCACCAGTACGCAGCGGATCACCACCGGTGACCTTAATTCCAAAACGGCCGGCAGCATCGGTCGAATTATTAACCGCCACTGCAATATATTCATTCTCCAGAATGAGGCGTTCCGGGTCCCGGGAGAGAGAAGCGGATCGTGCCGGTTCTGTATTGGTAAGGGATGGTCCGCCGGTCGTCCCTTGGGCACCGCCCGTCGTAAAAACCGCCGGTTCCTGAGCAGACAGATTAACCGTCATCGTCAAAAAGCACAAACCGAGTAATAGGAGCCCAAGGCATTTATACCAAATCTTACTGTTCAATCAATTCTCCTCCTTCCTCCGTTGAAAGGTAGGCTGCTTCCCCAAGAAACTCAATCGTCACTTCGTTATTCGCGTAGCCTATTTCCACCTGGAGTTTGTAAGGTTGAGCCGCCGGTTTAAATCTCCATTCACCTTTAGTGATGATTTGCTGACAATGCTCATCCAGGACCCGATGGCCGGAAGGAACAAGGATCAGTGGTTCCTTCAAGTAGGTCCCCTCCGGGGTCAGATAGAATTCTACTAAGACCCGCCCTTCAACACCAAGATGCTGAGCGCCTTTTGGATAAGAAGGTGAGCGGGGGAAAAAGCCTACCATGCCGCCAGCTTGGCCTAAAGGGGGTAATGCTGGCACGGTCGGCTCCTCGCTTTCCGCCTCTCCATCGCCTTCACCTGCCAACTCAGCTTCAAGCTCAACGGCTTCTTCAGAAGCGACCGGTTCGTCGTTGGTGTTTGCACCGGACTCCGTCGCCGTTTCTTCGCCGCTTGTCATCACTTCTAGTTCGGGCGCCACCTCACCCGGTTCCGGCTGAGTTTCCCGTGGGGCGGGCTTTTCCTGGTGCACCTCTTCAATGGTGGTAAGCGGTTTTTCCACAGGAGGAGGAGCCGGTTCTTCTTGCGCCGGAGGAGCTTCAGGGGACGGTGCCGGTGGTTTCGGCCTCGCCGGTGCCCGGTCCGCTACCCTCTGTTGAGTCGTCGCTTCCCTCCGGACCGTTTCGAGCTCGACCAGACGCGGTTGGATTATGGTGTAGCCTAATTCATCACCACTAGCTCCCCAGTACCCACTACCTTGAATAAGTAAGAACAGGGCATGTAACCCCACAGCCAGAAGAAATGACCCGGCTCTTCGTGTAAATTCTCCGGAGCGGAGTTTATCCATCACTAAACCTCCTAGTAAGCACCGTGGACAGCTCCTTATTTTTTCTTTTCCACCCCTAAAGCTGGTTGGTCAATTCCGGCATCGGTGATAGCATCCATCACCGCAATTAATCTTCCATAAGAAACTTGCGTATCGGCATTAATAATGACCAGTAGGTTTGGGTTGGCCTGCGCCAAAGGGGTTAGCGCCTGAGTCAGTCTGGTTAAGGAAATCTCCTTATCATCATAGAACACCTTTTCTTGCCGGTTGATCGTAACCATAACCCGCTCTTGTTCCAAAACCGCTGCTTGGTTGGAACTGGGTAACTCCACGGGAATCCCCGAGACAGAAGTGCGGAAGGTGGTAAAAAGCATAAAAAAGAGCACAAGGTAAAACATTATATCAATCATCGGGACAATATCAATACGGGGCGTTGGCCGTTGCCGGCGAAACATCATCATCACTCACCTCGGTTCCCGTAGTTGTCCATAAATTCCTTACTGAGCTGGTTCATGACCTGGATCTTTTGATCGATTCTCGTATTCAGCCAATGCATTAAAAACAAGGAAGGAATCGCGATGATCAAACCAAAAGCAGTGGTCAACAATGCTTCGGCAATCCCACCGCTCAATTGGGCCGGTGAGGCCACCCCCTGTAAAGCCGCTAAAACATTAAGACTGCTGATAATCCCGGTTACCGTCCCCAAAAGTCCTAAGAGCGGTGAAGCAGTAATAATCACATTGAGCAGCCCTAAACCCCGTTCCATTTTTCTGATTTCCATTTGCCCCGCTTCCCTCAGCGTCACCTCGATTTGGGAACGGTCTTTACCAAAATGCAATAAAGCGGCTTGAAACATCCGCGCCACTGGTTGGTTCTGCTTTTGTAAATATTGAATCGCTTCCAGAGGAGCATTTTTTTCCATCAAACGAAAAACGATTCTTCTGGTTTCATCCAGGTCTCCCCGTTGACTCAGAAAATACCAAATTCGTTCGATGGTTATGGCCACCACCAGAATGGAACAGAATAATAAAGGATACATTACCGGGCCACCACTCAAAAATAACTGCCACATTATCTTCTCCTCCTCAGCACGGGATTGTTTATCTTCGCCCCAATAGTTGGGCTTAGTAGGGAATCATGTCAAGAAATACGATAATTAACAGGCTACTTACCTTTACTGTTTCGCTGATGATCCATAAATTCCTCCCGTGATTAAAATGAGTTAATATTTCCCATTAGGGCTGCTCTTTTCCAGAAATTATAAATCCGCAAAGAACGCTATTCGGCCTAACGGACTTAAACTGGTTGTTTAGATCGACGCAAGTCCGTACCCACCAGTAAGTTTAATTTAACTCCACAAGCAGCTAATTTTTGATTAAAAATGTTTGCGGGCTCTGATCGATAGTAATGACCCGCGTCGTAGGGGCTTTGATTTGCTGGGCAAAGCTCTTCGTGATTTGAACATCGGTTCCGAAATGCATGGGGATAAAATGATTGGGTTGGAGCTGTTGAATAAGATAAGCGCCGCCCAAATGATAATAAGCGCCAAGACGGGGATCGACCGGAAAAAAGGCTAGATCGAGCGCTTCCCCTTCAAGTTTACTGATTTCATGCTTAAAGCTACGTTCGGCGGCCAAAAGCTCGGTTTCGGAATCATCCTCCCAGTACCACCAGTTTAGATCGCCGGCATGAAAAAGGTGCCAACCCTCAATTTCAACTAAAAAAGAAACACCCTGATCGGTGGAGCCAAGAACTTTTAAGTATAAAGAATCAATCCCCCGCTCTGCGCCAGGGGCAACCAGATGGATCCGTTCCCCCTGCCAGCGAGGTTTTATATCATTGCTTAGGATATAGGTTAAATCCGGTTTTATTTTTCCCCATTCCAGGATCCCCGGGTTGTAATGGTCTGCATGGCGGTGGGAAGCAAAAATATACACTTGCTTATCGGTTTGCAAAAACTCCGGGAGCTCCCCGGCCTTGGCCGAGGTGGATGCTTTGCTCCCTGCCGCCTCCCGATAATAATCGAAAATCAACAAATGTCTTTCCGTCTCCACCAGAAATCCACTGTGAAAAAGGTAAACGATCTTCAACGGCTTCTTTTCCTCCATCCAGCCACCTCCCTAACCCGGACTCTTCCTTTCGTCGGCGCCCTTCAACTAACCAAGTTTTTTCTGTTGTTACCCCTAAAAAGAATTCCAATATAATGAGTTTGAATTGTTGAAGTAAAACAACGCATAAAGCCTCAACCGTGGGTACCAACCTAGGCTGCGATCAATATTGTGTGATCATCATGGATAAATTATACAATTTTTCTCTTTCACAAAGTTCAGTAAGAATAAATTCAAAACGGTAACTCTATTATAAATGAAGATGGCAAGATTGGAAAAGGAAAATAGAAAGGAAGTCTTACTTTGAAAACAGAAAGACTCCCTTTCTTAACTATTGACCTTGGCTTATGCTTCGCAACCTTTTATTGATAAAACTCATAGACGACGAAGAGATGGCGCCCAAACTTGTTGTCGTAGTCTGAACCTTAAATGAAAGAATTAGGTGCTTCCTGACCCGAAATAAACGCTTAGAAGCTATATTTGATTTTCAGGTAGAGCTCATCCTGATCACGGAAGCTACTGAATAGAGAGTCACCAGCTGCTTCCATCCAATTAACTCCCAAAGTGAATTCAGCACCATCCACTGGAGACCAGCGTACTTCCGGAGCAAGCACCACCGCATAGTTCTGGCTAATTGCCTTAAAATCCTGAACGGCAAAGAGACCGGCCAGCGGAACAATAGTTACCCGCCCGTTCAGAAGGGGTTTTTCCAAAGCAAAGAGGAGATAGTCCTCTAAAGCAAAAAAGGAAGAGCCCTCTATTTTTTTGCCCGCCCTTTCGTGGGGGAAGCCGTGGAGAAATTGAAGGTTGAAGTAGGTTCCATCCGGGAAATTATAATCGGCGCCGACCAGGTATTTGGTGTAGGCGTCACTGAGGACCACCGTTTCGTCGATATATGGAGGTAATGGTGGCGGTAGTTCCAACTTTGTTCGGGTGCTCACCTTATCCGGGAAGAAGACCGCCGCTTCCGCCCAGACCCCAACCCCGCCCGCTTCGCCGCTGAACTCAACTCCCAGCACCCGGCGGCGGGGGAAAATGAGTGAAGCTTCCTTCCACTTCCGGCTCGCCGGGTTCATGGGATCGACCAGTTCACCCTGGACCGTTTCAAGCACCGGCAGGTCGTACCGGCCGTCCAGATAGCTTAAGGAAAGGTCAAACCCGCCAAGACGCCCGGCCAGTTTCAAACCAAAGGCCGAATCCGATAAAGTAGTGGCCGGAAGGCTGACTTGGATCGCTTCTTCACTCAAGCCAGCCAATTCCGGCGGGAGGAATAGTTCCATCCAACCAGCCGGGAGGCGGGCTGGGGTGAAGACCGGAATAAAGACGGCAGTCACCGTCAAAGACCCCGGATACCAGATAAACTGGAGGGCGTCGGAGCCCAGGCGCCGGCCGAAATCTTTAAAATCCACGAGATCTTGGGGGTTAATGTTGTCGGTAGGACTGACCAGATCCCCAGCACCCCAGGGGATTAATTGCCGACCGGCCCGGAAATCCATCCGGTTCAGAGGGAAATCATAAATTTCCACATAGGCCTCGCGCACCTCCAGTTCCCAAGGGAAGATTTGTTGGTACGCGCTGAGTCCGGAAGGACTAGCTACCACCGGTCGCCCCTGTAGATCAAGGCATAACTCACCGGTAAATCTGGCCGGTCCCAACCGGGCGGCGGGTTGGAGGGTAAGCCGCGAACCGGAAGAGAATTCCTGCTTCTCATTGAATTGAAAATGGTAATCACTGATGAAATTACCCTGCCATTCCATGGCAGATGCGCTAGTTGCCAGCGCCGCTAAAAGCAGGAGAAGCAATAGAGTAACCGTTAACCTTTTCATTCTCATCACTCCCTTCAACGGGCCAGGTAGCGTTCGGTAAATATCTCATCGGCGAGTCCACTGTCGAATTTCACTTCGGTAAAGAACATCTGAGACGAAGTGCCAGCTTGTAAATCCTTCATTTCGGCTTCCCGCGCCACCCAGTAACCATTAATTTGTTCCAGTTTATCCTGGACCATTACTTTGTGAGGTTTATTACCCTTATCAAAAAATTCAATCTTGACCGGGAAGAAAATATCGGCTTTAACCTCGACAACCAACCGCCCATAGTCGGTATTGGTCTTTGCTTTCGGGATTAACTCCAAGCAGTAGAGGCCGTCTTCTTCCCCCAGTAACTTCGCCTCCCAGTCCACGCTGTATTTGCGGGCTTCCATATCCTCATAGGTGAAGTCCGTCCCCGCAAATTTCTGATTACGGACATGGGAAGCAATCCGACGGGTTTGTCGATAGGCTGGCAGATAAAGATAGTTCAACCCCCCCGGCAGAGAAAGGAAGGCAATTCCTCTTTGCTCCGGTGGGGCCAGGAATTTGACCATGCGGCGGTCATTTCCTTTCTGCATCATCACCATTTCCCGCTGGCTTATATTGCCTTTGGCATCCGTGATCACCAGCTTTACTCGCATCTCTTGATCCTGGGCGGCGCTGAGCGTCTGATCGACCCGTTCCATGATCTGCTCGGCGGTAAACCCAGTCGCAAAGACCGTTGGCAACAGCAAACCAGGAAGTAAAAGCAAGAAGATGAAGAAGAATAATGGTCTGTTCATTTTCTCTCTCCTTTCCTTTGTTTTCATCAAATTCCCCGCCCGCGTCGGTTAAAAAACCTACGGGCGGGTACTAAGCCCCAAGAGCCGAATTGGGTCTCACCAGCCCTTGGTGATGGGACGCTTAACCATCCAAAGACGCATTTTTGTTTTTTTCCAAACTACGGTGCGGCCGGAGTTTCAACCCGGTGCTGGACAAAAGCAAGATCGAAGGCAGCAGAAGGAGCGCTCCAAAGCCGGAGCTAAACATGGTAACGGCCACAAGGATCCCAAAACGTTGGAGGGGGACTAATTGACTGAAGATCAGAACCACAAACCCAAAAGCCACCGTAAGCAGGTTAACCAAAATGGCCTGGCCGGTGGTGCTAATGGTGGTCTGGACGGCGCTTTTAACCGACTGGTTCTTGGTCAATTCCCGGTGGTATCGACCTAAAAAATGAATGGAATAATCAATACCGATCCCGATGGAGACTCCGGCCACCAGGACGGTGGCAATATCCAGGGGAATCTTGCTCAAGCCCATGAAACCAAAGATCAGCACCAGAGTAAAACCGATCGGGATCAAACCGCGTAAACCACCGGCCAGTGAACGCAGCATATAAAGCATGACTATGAAGACTAAGAGCACGGCCAGGGTCAAACTTTGGAACTGACTACTGATGATACTCTGATCTAGATTCCGGTAGATGGTCGGCATCCCGGTCTGATGGAAGGTGACTAGTTCCGAATCGACCCCGGCGATATATTCATTGATCGAAGTAACCAGCTCATGAACGCGTTTCGTCTCCAGACTGCCTTCCATCATCGCCTGAATCACCGCCTCTGTTCGGCTCGGGTTAACCAGCTGACCCATAATTTCTTCTCCCTCCAAGAGGAACCAGAGATTAGTCACCTTCCCTCTGGTGTCCGGAAGCGCGCGCCCCTCCCCCATCACATCGTTCAACTCTTTCAACAGGCTAACCAGAGATTGGGTCCGGTGGACGTCGTCCTGGGCGAGCAAAAACGCCTCCATCTTTTCCATCTCCTGCAAAACAGCGGGGTCTTGTATATCACCCTCGACTAAGATCTGGATCAGACCCGATCCACCAAATTTTTCTTGTAAAATGGTTTCCGCCTGCCTAATCAGGGATTGCGGCTGAAAATATTCGATCAGATCCACCCGCCGGCTGATTTGCGGGATCCCCGCCAGTCCAATCAGGGTAAGGAGGATACTCACCCAGAGAATGGTTTTTGGTCTGGTGATGACTAGCCTTTCCAGCGCCGTGCATAAACGGCTGGTCAAGCCGGTGTTTTCGGTCTTTCCCTTTTTATACGTGGTGTCCGTCGGCGCGCTCCCCCCTTTTTTGAGGGCAAAGACCGCCGGAACCAGGGTGAACGCGGTGATTAGAGCAAAAAGCACACCCAACGCGGCGAAAATTCCAAATTCCCGGATCATCACCAGATATGAGCCAAAAATAAAGGAAAGAAAACCGGCTATGGTGGTTAAGGCAGCCAGGAAAACCGGGGTTCCCACCTCTTGCATGGCCGTAGCTAAACCATGGACTCGCGCCGGAAAAGGCCTTTGCTCCGTATCAACCTCCGTGAACTTACTGAAGACATGTATACTATAGGCGCTACCCACCGCAATCAGAACCACGGGAATCACATTCGAGACAATCGATAATTCGATCTGGAGCAAACTCATAATCCCAAGGGTCCAGATCAGGCTTATGACCACCGAAAGGAGGGGAAGAAAGACTCCCTCCCATTTCTGGAAGGCAAGATACAAAAAGAGGATGATGATTAAACTGACCATCGGAATAAGTATTTTCAAGTCAGCAGTGATCATATGGTGCAAATCCAGGATCATAAAGGGGATCCCGCCGTAATAGATTTCTTCGACCGGACCGATTTCAGCGACGATTTCTTGCAAACGGCGACAGGTTTCCACTTGGTCCTCGCCATTTTGCAGTCGGCAAATAATCAACGTAGCGGTGGCATCCTCCGCGACCAAATTCCCGCGGAACATCTCTTTACTAAGGGTGTATGCTTTCAATTTCGCTAGTTCTTCCGGCTCACGGGGTAAATTACCTTCGTTCACCAACCGTCCGATTTCAAATCCGTATTCATCGCTTCTAATATCAAGGGTATTGGTTAGGCTGGTCACATAGGCAACCCCCGGATCCAACCTTAACCGGTTGGTAAGTTCATGAACGGTAGCAATCGTTTCACGATTAAAGATGTCCTCTGTCGCCAGGACAATCATGGCCAGGGAGTTTCCGCCGTACTCCTCACCCAGATATTTAAAGAGTTTAATCTCTGGGTCGTTTTTGGGAAAATAACTGAGCACATCCGGATTGATCTTCAGGCTCCGCAGGGAAAAACCCATAAAGAGGGTGATCAAAGCGACAAGTACAATAACGAGCCGACTTTTCCTGATGATCTGTGCCGCTAGTTTGCTCATGACGGTTCTCCTTTCCCATTTTTTTACGGGCACCTGCTAAGGGGCGCCGCGCTAGACGAATGATTGACCAATTTAGTTTTTTGGTCGAAGGAACGGCAAAAAAATTACTTGCGAACCAAGCCGTAAAAGAGAATATCCAGCATCTTGTCGATGTTGGTTTCCACTTTTTTCAGGTCTGGTTCCAGCGCCCAGGAATACTCCAACCCTTTGGCCGCGATGAAAATCGTGTAAGCCGTCAGTTCCAAATCTTTGACGACAAAGATCTTTTGTTCGATTCCTTCTTGAAGAATACTGGTAATCGTCTCAATCTCATAACGGTTATAACTCTGACGCAATTGTTCAATAAAGCTGTAACTCTCCAAGTATTCGTCTTTGAAGGCGCTGAAAAGATTAGCTACCCGATTGAACGCGGTCATTCTCGTGATCACATAGGCGCGGAATTTTGCTTGTGGGTTTTTTTCTGCGGCCACCGCACGGGAGATCTCGGTTTTGACCTCTGCAGCCTCATCTTCGATCACTTCCTGAAAAACTTCTTCTTTACTTTTGAAGTAATGATAGAGCGAACTTTTCCCTTTGCGTGCCGCCCGGGCAATCTCATCCATCGTTGCTTTCCGAAAACCATACCGGGCAAAGATTTCCCGCGCGGCTTCAATTATGCTTTGGCGTACATCTATTTCTACGGTATTAGCCTGTTCCATTCTACTTTTCTCCCTTCGGTCCGCAATCTCGATTCCGATCAATTCGACCAACCGAACAAATTAGTTTTCACGTCTAGAATACTATGTCTGGGTAATCTTGTCAAGGCATCGTTAAGGATTAGTAGGTATACTTGTATACTTGCCGTCTCTTTATTGCTTTTAGATCCTTCCTTCCTTATAATAGGAATAAGATTCTTATGCTCAGGGGGATTTTACGGTGAATTATTTAACGTTAGACCGCAATACGCTACTTGCTCTGGAACAACAATTAACCCAAACTTATAACCACTTTAAACAGAAAAAACTTCAGCTCAATATGGCCCGGGGAAAACCTTGTCCTGAACAACTGGACCTCTCTTCCGGGTTATTGGAAGGTCTTCAAGGAGACTACCAAGCGGAGGATGGAACCGACTGCCGTAACTACGGCGGGGTGGCAGGTCTGCCGGAAGCACGGCGTCTCTTTGCTGAATTATTGGAAGTGGAGCCGGACGAGATCATTGTCCATGGTAACTCTAGTTTGGCTTTGATGCATGATCTCATTGCTCGGGCACTACTTCTGGGGGTAGAGGAAGGAACACCCCCCTGGAGCCGGCAACCGGTTAAGTTTCTCTGCCCTAGCCCCGGTTATGACCGGCATTTTGCCATCTGCGAATTTTACAATATTAAGATGATCCCCGTTCCCATGCGGGAAGACGGTCCCGATCTAGATCTAATCGAAAAGTTGGTGGCGACCGATGAATTGATCAAGGGAATCTGGTGCATCCCAAAGTATAGTAATCCAACCGGGATTACCTTTAGTGACACGGTCGTCTCCCGTTTAGCCGCGATGAAAACCAAAGCCCGAGATTTCCGGATCTTCTGGGATAATGCCTACGCCTGGCATGATCTGACTGACGAGCCGGATCAGCTGAAAAATATTCTGACCGCCTGTAAAGAAGCGGACTATCCCGATCGGGTCTATATTTTCAGTTCAACTTCGAAGATCACTTATGCCGGTGCCGGGTTGGCGATGGTTGCCTCTAGCAAGAAGAATATCGACCGGTTAACCAAACAAATGTCGATTCAGACCATCGGGCCCAACAAACTAAACCAACTGGCCCATGTCCGTTTCTTCAAAAACGCCCACAATTTACGGCTGCATATGCAAAAGCAAGCTGCCCTGATTCGACCCAAATTCCAGCTGGTTTTCGATCTTTTGGATGCCGAATTGGGGGATAAAGGGATTGCCACTTGGAGCCGACCCCGGGGTGGGTATTTTATTAGTTTGAACACCCTACCCGGTTGTGCCAAAGAAGTCGTACGCCGGGCCGCAGAAGCAGGTGTCGTGCTCACTAATGCGGGAGCTACTTTTCCTTACGGTCTTGATCCGGAAGACCAAAATATCCGGATTGCCCCGACCTATCCTCCGCTGGCCGAACTAAAAACCGCCCTGGAACTATTCACCGTCTGTGTCCAGCTGGTCAGTATCGAAAAAATTCTTCAAGATCGTAAGCTCCTTACGGACAACTTTTACCAAAAGCAAGCCCAAATCGGTTAAGGCTTTTTGCGTTGTTCTTTATTTTAACAATTCCAATACAATATACTGATAGCCTGATTTAGGTTGTACCCTATATATTGTATGGAATTCATTTTATGGATTACAACGCAAAAAGCTTAGTTTAAACCAGTGCGACGCTGGTTTATTTTTTTTCTACTGTCCGGTGGTAAATCGCCCACAGGATGAGACCGCCGAGGAGAAAAACCGGGCGTAAAATCGGATAGAGAATAGCAAGCCCAACTAAAAAGCCAAAAATACCACCGGACGTCTGGATAAAAACCAGTTCATCCATGATATTGGAGGTAAGTAACCGTTCCAGGGCAGTTGGGTCCATCTTTGCTAACTGTCCCTGGATCACGTTTTGGAAATCAATCCTCCGTAGCCCATCGGTAATTAGTTCGGTAGCAAGAGGTTCAACCGTTTCGGCTTCCGCTTCCAGTTTGGCCGGGAGGCTCTCTAGATAAACCAGGATCTGGGGGGTTAAATAATCCAGTCGTTCGGGAAGTTCCGCCAAGATCGCCCAGACCTTTTTCCGGAAAGCCGTTCCCCACAGATCTTTGGTCCACTCGAGCACTTTACCGCCGAAGCCAGACCCGTTCCAGTCTTCAATGATGGCCTCAAGGTACCGATCCAACTGGGCTTTCGTCCGCGGGTCGCTCAAAATCGTCGCCAATAGATTAGCAATTAGCTCCTCAAAATCACTGCGGAATTCGGGGTCCTTAATTACTTCGTCCAAGGCCTGGGCAAGTCCAGTCGTTAATTTTGTCAACACGCTTTGATCGGACAGATAGTTCCGGATGATCTCCGGTGAAATCACTGCGGATTGGAGCCCTGCGGCTAAACTGGAGATCAAATTTTCCCGCCGTGCATGGATTAACCCCCACCAAACCGCATTTTGGCGCTGGGGATGAAAGAGCATCTTAATTGCCAATAAATTGGTCCAGTAACCGACGACCGCCGGTCCTAGGACCGCAACTAAAGGCTTACTATAACGCTGAATGGGGGCCAGAAACGCCGACAACAAGAAGAATTCCAAGATAAATTCCAGGAATAACCAACCCGCCAGAAGAATCCCTGCCCAGAACAACGGATAATTAAGCAGATTTAAAACCTTGGCGATTTGGAGGGAAATGGCAACTTGGTCCTCCCTTCTCTCCTCTGTTTTTTCTCCAACCTCGACCGGGCTGAACTGTTGCCGGAGGGTGGTTTTCAGCTTGGCTAACCATTTATGCAAAAATTTATTTCCTGTCGAAAACGGCATTTTCTTGTCGTCTCCTTTTGGGATAAACTATCCGCATCCGGTTCTTTTTTTATCATTCCATAAATCCTCTCCCCTCCCTGCTCTTCTTTAGAAGTTGGTTTTAAAATTATTAAATATAAGTAAAGAAGAAGGCGTTAAAATTTTTACGCCTAATATCTTTTCAATAGCTTTTAACAAGTTGCGATCCCCTAGATCAAGAACTTTTCCCCAAACTTGACTAGGAATGGTATGAGGAGGAGACAAATGCGTACAGTGGTTGCAAAATTCGGTGGATCTTCTTTATCTGAAGCCGCCCAGTTCCGGAAGGTCCGGGCGATCGTGGAGGCGGATCCGAACCGCCGCTATATCATCCCTTCTGCACCTGGAAAAAGAGATAAAAACGATTATAAAATTACGGATTTATTGTATAAATGTCAAACCTTAGCCCAAGAGCAGCGTCCCTTCGGGGATGTTTTTGAGGTAATCAAAGACCGGTACCGCTCAATCTGTGACGAACTGGGCTTATCTCTGGAGCTCGAATCGGAATTTGCCACCATCGCCCGAACAATCGCCGCCGGTGTCCCGGCCGACTATGCAGCCAGCCGGGGAGAATACCTCAACGGGATAATCCTTGCTGCTTATTTGAACTTTCCTTTTCTGGACCCGGCAACGCTTATTTTCTTTGACCAACAAGGCCACTTTGACGGAGAAAAAACCCAGTCCGTCCTGAACCGGGAATTAGCCCACTACCATCAAGCGGTAATTCCCGGATTTTACGGGTCCACCCCCGCCGGGCAGATCCAAACCTTTTCCCGGGGCGGATCCGATATTACCGGAGCAATCGTAGCCAAAGGGGTCCAAGCCGACCTCTACGAGAACTGGACCGATGTCTCCGGCTTTCTCATGGCCGATCCGCGGATTGTAAGGAACCCGAAACCGATCCGGGAAATCACCTACCGCGAACTCAGAGAGCTGGCCTACATGGGTGCTTCTGTGATGCACGAAGAAGCCATCTTCCCCGTACGGGAAGGAAAAATCCCGATTAATATTAAAAATACGAATGATCCGGATGACCCGGGCACTTTGATTGTCAAAGATAACGGAAACATCAGAGTTCCAGGATCTATTACCGGAATTGCCGGCCGTAAAGGTTTTACCATCATTGCCATTGAAAAAACACTAATGCATTCTGAACTGGGCTTTGGCCGGAAACTGCTCTCGGTCATTGAAGACCATGGGATCTCCTTTGAACATATGCCTTCAGGGATCGATACTATTTCCCTGGTCATTTCCGACCAACAACTGAATAACAAATTGGAAAAAGTCCTAGTCGACATCGACCGCGTCTGCCATCCCGATTCCATAGAGGTCTTCCATGATATTGCCTTGATCGCCACCGTAGGTTTGGGTATGGCTTACACCCCAGGCATCGCGGCCAAACTCTTTACCGCCCTCGCGGGTATTAATGTCCGCATGATCGATCAAGGTTCCAGTGAGATTAATATAATCGTTGGCCTTGAAAACAAAGATTTTGAGGAAGCCGTTCGTCGGATCTATCGGGCTTTTGTCTCTCCCGATCCGGATGAATGAAGGATAAAGAATGGGAAAACCCCGGCAGCGAAAGCCGGGGTTTTTGAGCCGAGGGCAATTTCGTTCAGCACTTGGATCTGGTTGCTAATCAATTCTAAACATCCATCCCAATCTATTTAACGGGTTACGGACGCCTGCGGGGCTCCTTTCGTCCGCCCGACAAATGTCAAATCGGTAAGTGTGCCAAAATGCTCTTCAAAGATACGGTAATAAAGTAATTCTTCTTTGCTGTTCAACCGCGAACCATCCGGTAATCTTCTCTCCCTCCGGAAATCCTCATCACTAATGCGGTTTTCAGCATAAGCCGCCATGTGGTCTTTCACACCTGCTCCTTGCCAAAATTTTTCTTTTGGTCGCCACAGGACTTTTTTGGGGAGTAAGTCCTCCACTGCTTTTCGTAAAACCCACTTTTCCACCGGTTCTCCATCCGCCTCTTGGTACAGTTTATATTCAACCGGAATCCTTACCGCCAACTTCACAACCGGGGGAGCCAAAAAGCCAACATACGCTTCGGTGCCATAGGCTGCCGCCGACCGATCCACCCGTTGGAGGGCAGTATTGTGTAACCGGTTGATACTGGCAATTAATTCCCCGTTTAGGCTCTCCGGCTCCAGATCTTTATAATAATCGTAGCCGGCAAATAGCTCATCCCCACCTTCACCGGAGAAAGCCGCCGGGACATAATCGGCGACCATTTTGGCGACTAGATAATGGGTTAAAGCGGAACGGATTAGCAAAGCATCAAAGGATTCCAAATGGTAAATAACATCTGGTAAAACCTTCCATAGATCATCAACCGAATAGACCGCTTCGTGGTGGATAGAATCGATATGACGCGCCACTTCCCGGGCATACTCCAAGTCGCTAGCTCCTTCCATCCCACAGGCAAAAGTGTGTAACCGCTTTACTTGGCGTCGGGCAATTGCCGCTAAAGTACTGGAATCCACGCCCCCAGAAAGGAGGGAACCGATTGTCGTCTCCCCCTCCGTATACTGCGCGACCGCTTGCTCCAAAGCCTGACGTAACTTGGTGATCGCCTCTTGCTCATTTAGAGGCCAAACGGGAACTTCCGTTAACCCGAAAAACTGTTGGAAACCTTCCCCGGAAAGATATTTATGCCCGGGAGGAAATTCCCGAATCTTCCCGGCAATTCCTACTAGCGCTTTAACTTCTGAAGCAAAGACTAGTGTACCATCAACTCGCCCATAATAAAGGGGGGAAATGCCGAGACCATCGCGGACCAATAGGAGTTGGCCATCTTTAATTGCCGCCAGGGCTAACGGAGAAGCGTTCTTCAACCGTCTGAGGTCACCGGAAAAGCGTCCATCCCAAACTGCAGTGTACCTCGGTTTATTAATAAAAGGTGGTTTTCCGCCTTTACGGTACACCACCCCCAATACGCCCCCTTTTTTCATAATCACTTTTTTTCCGCCAGGTCCCCGGTGGTTAATCTTTGCCAACATTTTTTCAACCAAACATTTTTCGCCTGTACGACATATACCTACAATTCCAGCCATTCCAACCTCCTTCAAAACTATCCTCTGCTTTTTTCTCTTTCTCTTAACAATCTCTACTCCTTTAGATCCTTCCTTATTGGCTCCTGGTTTTCCTTTTTTATTTTGAACTAAGCTTCTTTTTGCGTGGACAAAGCCTTAACCGCCTGCTTAAAAAGAATACCCCGCTCCTTATAGTTTCTGAAAAGGTCAAAACTGGCACACGCGGGCGACAAGAGCACCACATCCCCCGGTTGCGTTAGACTCTCAACCTGGGCAATAATCGAGTTCATATCAGCGCCGCCATCCACCAAAAGAGGAATCCTTCCCTTTTCCAGACCGGTTTTAGTGATGATTTCCCGCAACACCGGTCCCATCTTCCCGATGAGGATCACCGCCTTAACAGAACTGGCGATAATCTCTTCCCCCAATGGTCGATAATCGGCCCCTTTATCCACCCCCCCGGCAATTAAGATGACCGGTTCCTGAAAAGCACGCAAGGCGACAATGGTTGGTTCCGGCGCCGTGGCAAAGGAGTCATCAAAGTATTCCACCCCGTCAATGGTCGTTACATATTCCAGACGATGCTCCAATCCATTATACTCAGTAATCGCCTGCCGAATTCCGTCCCGGTCGGCCCCGGCCGCGCCAGCGGCTAAGGCCGCAGCGGCAATATTTAACAGATTATGTTTCCCGCGCAGCTTGATCCGGGTGCTTTCGATTAGCTCTTCCTTTATACCAACGGGGTTCCAAAAGATCTTATATGTACCATCGGCTGTCGGTTCATACCAAGCACCTTTGGTTTGTGGTTGGCTACCGTAAAGAAAAAGCTTCCCCGGTACAAGCCGGGTCAGCGCCCGACAGGTCGGATCATCGTTGTTAAGAATCGTTACCCCAGAGCGATCCTGATACCGGAAAAGGTTGGTTTTCGCTTGGACATACTCGGCCCGCGTGTGATGATAGTTGGGATTGTTAGGGTCAACGGCCGTGAGGTGATCTTCGGTAATATTTGTCACCACAGCAATGTCCACCCTTTCGGCCATATCTTCCAGTTGAAAACTGGAGAGTTCTAAAACAACGCGGTCGTTCGGAGAAAGAGACGGCAAAAAAGAAAAAGGCGCTACCCCGATATTCCCTCCCAGGTAAGCTTGGGCGCCGCGACGGTGTTGGGCCGGGACTAACATTCGGTGGATCAGAGTGGCCGTTGTTCCTTTTCCTTTCGTCCCGGTCACCCCAATAATCGGACATGGACAAAGGGTAACAAAGTACCGCATGGCACTGGTGATTTCCACCCCCTGCTCCCTTGCTTGCATCAGTTCGGGTTGGAATAAAGGTAAACCGGGCGAACGGTATACGGTACGAAAGTCCGCCAACCCTTCCAGGTAAGTGGGGCCAAGTCGAAATTCAACCCCTAAAGTCTCCAGGGTTTGAAAGCGTTCACCCAATTGTTCGGCGGACCGTCGGTCACAGACTGTAACCTGCTCCCCCTGATCAATTAAATAATTGACCAAGGCCAAATTTTCAAGACCTAACCCTAAGACGGCAACCTTCTTTTTCAGCACAACCACTTTCCTTTCCTCATAAAAACCGATTAATTCTTCTTTTTATCTTATTATAAAGTAAGTAATCCTGACAAGGAAAAAAGGAAGATTGCCGTCGGTTTAGTTTTTCGAGTTACCATCCTTCAGGGATTGGATCTCCTGCCAACAGGATCGACCTAACCAGATCAGGATAATGAGCAAAGATACTTTCTGCAGATACAAAAAGAAAAGATCACAATAATAGAGCCAGCGCAAAAAGAGACACCTCCCCAAATCTTTCCTTGGGAATTTTTAGTATCCCCTTTTTTTCCCGAATCATACCTCAGCTCATTGGCTTCGGTAATCATAGGCGCCCACTCTCTTTTATTGAAGAAATCAGTTCTATTCGGTATAATAGGGGTATTCATCTGCTTAGAAAATAGCTTTTGTCGTTCACCCGACTTTAATTAAATTACTGATATAATTTTCATCACTTCGCTCAAGCGGGTGGTAGCCAGCATGCGTAACTACCTTCTTACTCGCTTTCAAGGACGTTGAGCGTTAGGATCCCGCCGGGAAATTCACCGATCGTCAGAGCAGTTCGAAGGGAAAAAGCTTCATTGCTTTCATTTCATAAATTACTTAAGTGAGGGATCATTATGC
This sequence comes from Bacillota bacterium, assembly GCA_012837715.1. Lineage (GTDB taxonomy): Bacteria > Bacillota > UBA4882 > UBA10575 > UBA10575 > Capillibacterium. Next base: position 81,813 of record DUQR01000045.1, read on the forward strand.
AACTGAAACGTTTATGGGAAGAAAAAAACCACTGGTTATTGGTGGTTTGGTGCGTCTTTTCTATTATTTTCCGGCCAGGCTGGGGGGTCTTCGGCCTGGGGGTCAGCGCTTGGCTTCTCCTTCTTTACCTTACTGCTCCCGGCAGCTTTTGGAACTTGATTGCGACCTTGAATATGAACCCGGATCAAGTCCAAACTTACTTACGCCGAGCTATTGCCCATCAACCGGCTAGCCCGAAGCCTTATATTAATTTAGCTTTAATTACGGCTCGTAAAAAAAACTGGACAGAAGCCATCTCACTCTTAACGGAAGCAAACAAAAAACCCGGTAAGACTCTTCCCCCGGAGATCAGGAATGTCTGGGCCGTTTGTTACCGGGAAACAGGTAATTTCGAAGCAGCCCGCGCCATCATTGAAAGCCTAGTCGAAGCGGGCTATACCAACGGAAAAGTCTATTTCAACTTAGCCTTTACCAACTACAAAGCTGGCGCTTTAGAAGAAGCGCTCAAAGCGGCCGAAAAAGCCCGAACCTACAATGTGAGCGATCCCGATCCGGTTCTTTTGATCGCCCGGATCTATTTTGACCGCCAAGACTTTGCGTCGGCAAAAGATAATTACGAGTGGTGTATTAAACATACTTCCTGGCCGGTGGAATCCTACTATTGGCTAGGCCGATCCGAGTTGGAGCTGGGTCTCATCGACCAAGCCTGTGCGCATTTAGCCACCGCTGTCGAGCGTATTACCGAAGACCCGCTCCTTTCCGATGTCCCGCAGGAAGAAGCCCAAGCGTGGCTAGATAAAGCCCGCGCCCAACGCCCTCAAAAAGAAGAAGAAGAAACCCCAGCGGAGCCTATTCCTGAATCATCCGCCGAAACTGACGCCAATCAGTCGTAGGTAGACTGCATTGATAATTCCGGCAGATATAGGCGGTGGTCCTCCCCTCCAAAGCAGTCAATTCTTTGGTAAAAGGAGCCAGGTCGGTAATGGCCGGGTCGGGCTGGTCGATTGGCCGAAAAAGGACAACACGCCGGGGAGCGAAGGTGGTTGCCAGCAGAGTCAACATCTTCTCCGTGGTTTCTTCCCCACGGCGGCCGACAATTACCACCTCTTGCCCGGGACCAAAGGCAAAATCTAAAGCGGAAAGAAACTGCGTGTAATTGACTGGGGTCGCCATCACCCGTTCAGCAAAGCAGGCGCTGATTCTTTCCGCTTCTTGCTGCAGGGAAAGATTACCGGTGAGCCGGGCCAGCCGGATCAGGTTACCCATCATCACCGAATTACCGGAAGGAATGGCCCCGTCATAAAGGTCTTTTTGACGGATCAGTACCTGATCCCCAATGGACGAGGTCTGAAAATAACCCCCTTGCTCTTGATCAAAAAAATATTGACGGAGATAGGTGCTTAACCCCAAAGCTGCCGCCAGATATTCGGTCTTAAACGTGGTTTCATAAAGTTCTAGTAAACCCCAAAGCAGAAAAGCATAATCTTCCAAGAAGGCGGGAATTCCCGCTTCACCTTGATGATAACGGTGCCATAGACCATCGTCGGGGGTCCGCATTACCGTCCAAAGAAACTGAGCGGTCATTTCCGCCCTCCGGATCCATTCCGGCGCCTGGAAAATTCGCCCACCTTTGGCTACTGCGGCAAGCAGCAGGCCATTCCAATCGGTCAAAATTTTATCATCCTTAAACGGGGGTACCCTTTTTTTTCGGTAGGCATAGAGTTTAGCACGGACGGAGGCCAGCAACTCTTCGGCTTTTACCTGATCGATCCTTAATTGTTGCGCCACCGTAGCCAGATCGGCATTAAGATAAAAATGATTAACCCCTCCCGGGTGATCCGGACTGCGCAAATTTCCGTCCGGTTTTAAATTGAAATAGGCCTTCACCAACGCCGTTTCTACGGGGGAAAGGACCTCCTCCACTTCGTCACTGGTCCATAAATAATACTTCCCCTCCACCCCCTCACTGTCCGCATCTTCGGCACTGTAAAAGCCACCGTTGGCATCCCCCATCTCGGTTACAAGATAGGTAAAGATCTCTTCAGCGGTTTGTCGGTAGAGCATCCGGCCGGTTGCTTGGTAGGCTTCCAGATAGGCCACGAGTAACAACGCTTGATCATACAGCATCTTTTCAAAATGGGGAACAAACCACCGTTCATCGGTGGAATATCGGTGAAAGCCATACCCAATCTGATCATAAAGACCGCCGTGCCGCATCGCAACAAGGGTCTTTTCCACCATGGCCAAAGCCTTCTCTTCCCCCGTGCGCTTCCAGTAACGCAGTAAAAAAGTAAGATGATGGGGAGTAGGAAACTTCGGAGCAAAACCGAAACCGCCATGCTGAGCATCGTAAGCCTCGGCCAATTGGGAAAACCCTCGGTCCAGTACAGCCCGTTCGATCTCCCCTCCGCCTCCCCTCTTCACCTCAGCTGCTAAAACCGCCATGTTTTGGGCGGCCACCGTTAACAATTGCTCCCGACGGGTAGACCAGAGTTCCCGAATCCTCTGGGTTAGCTCCAACAGGCCGATCCGCCCGAAACTGCTCTTTTTAGGAAAATAAGTTCCCGCAAAAAAAGGCTTTTGGTCCGGGGTCAAAATGACCGTCAGTGGCCAGCCCCCACTACCGGTCATCGCATGACAGACCATCATGTAAAGATTATCCACGTCGGGGCGTTCTTCCCGGTCCACTTTCACCGGGATAAAAGCGGCATTCAACATCGTAGCCACTTCTGGATCGGAAAAGGACTCCCTTTCCATCACATGACACCAATGACAGGTGGAGTAACCAATGCTGAGAAAGATCGGTTTATCCTCTGTTTTGGCCGCCGCAAAAGCTTCTTTGCCCCAAGGATACCAGTCAACGGGGTTGGTGGCATGTTGTCGTAAGTAGGGTGATTTTTCCTTTGCTAATCTATTCAACGTCTTACTCTTTATTGAACCCATCCTTCCTTCTTTGCTCTGGTTTTATGATGAACTTTTTCAGGATATAGCCGACAAAAAGGCCACCAAAAGCAGCTCCGGAGGCATGCACATAGTTCCCACTAACACTTTGGGCCAATTGGCTCTGTCCGCCAAGGATTCCATAAAGACTAAAGATGATGGCTTGACAGGTCATCACAATCAGCATTCCTTTGAGGGGTAAATAATCGGTCCCCCATAATTTCGTGCTATAATAAACAAGCAAAGTCTCCCACGTACTTACGCCCAAAAAGGCCAAAATCCCCAACACCCAATTAGGTTCCTTCATCCACATTAAACTTAGGGCTTCCAGCACCGTCAAATTGGTAAAACCAAAATGCTTCATGAGCCGGGTATAGCCCTCGGCTAAGGGTAGACCGGGTAAATTGTACAAGATTAAGAGGAGAGGCTTATTAACTCGCATGCAAACCACCTTTCGTTATTAGCATCCCTTTAAACTTGTATCCCTATTAAAGCTTTGCCGTACCCCGATCTAAACAGCTAAAATAAAAAAACCAGGTAAGATTGGATCTTCCTGGTTAGTTTTTTATTCGCCTCACACCTCAATTCCACCCTGGCAGGAAACAGATCGTGAATTTATCCATTTATACCCTAAGCAAAACCGAGGATCAAGAGGATCAAAATTAAAAAAAGGGTAAAGGGAGAGATGTTTAAACCGGCAAACCTTAACCTCATCTTTGGCCTCCTCCCGTCACAAACTTTACATTTCCGTCCCTAAGGCTAAAGCCAAGGCAAAAAGGGATACAAGGGAGCAAGGCTCCCTTTGTTTTGCTAATAGCCAACACTACCTAAAATCAATAGGATAAGAATTAAGAAAATTAAGAAGGGCATATAGCTATAATTTCTCCCGTAGGAACCATCGGTCATGACTATTCCTCCCCGTAATCTTGTTTACTATCATTATATGAATTCTACCCTAAGAAGGAATCGTCACTACTGGTTTTTTTGGCGAAAAAAGGGTTTGTGCCAAAATCCCGAACCAATGGGGGAACGCTCCATTTAGCGTCCGGCGATGGTCTGACCGTGTTTGGTGTAGATCTCTGCCTTACCCCGGATTTTTATGGCTGCCGTATGATGGGTGAATTGGAAAATCATCACTTCACCTTCGTCCAACTTCTCGGTATGATGAAATCTAGTCTCTTTACCCCTGGTTAACCCAATAATCGTCACGCCGTCCTCTAAAGCCTTCACCATTATAAAATCGCCCATTACTTCTTGTTGATGCTCGCCGGTCTCCAATCTTTCTCCTCCCTTCTCGCCCTGTAGCTTACTGGTTCCAGGTAAGGGGTTTCTCCGGTAAAGTAGTTGTTTTTCCGAAAACTAATAAGCGGTCACCGCCCAAAAGCACCTCCGGTCCTTTCGGGAAAATAATCACTTTCCCCTCACGGACGATGGAAAGAACCAACAGTTCTTTCCGACGTAGATCCAACTGGGCTAAGGTTGTACCCACCCACGCGCCGCTTGTTCCCGAAGGACCCAGTACAATCTCATAGACACCGTATTCTTCCGAAAGCGAATAAACACTCCGAATCTTCCGGTCCTCACGACAACAGGAAGCTAAGTAATAAAAGGCGTAAATCACGGCAGCCAAAATCAGTAGGATCAAAACAGCCTCCGCCCAATGGGTCAGCCAAAAGATGCGGATCAGTAATCCCAAGCCAAGGAGTTCCCCGGCTTTTACTAAAAGGCCCATTGTTAACAATGGTTTGTTGTTCCAAATATCCGGCCCCACCGGAAAAAGATGATTGTCAAGGAGAAGACGGTAAACACTGGCCACCGCCCAAGCAGGCCCCTGTTGTCGGCATAATTGACCAAACCTATAAACGACCACGCCAGCCCAGATGAGAATAAGAAGGTAGAAAAAGACCGCATATTTCACCCGAAACCCTCCTCTATCGGCCGATCAGTCTCGCCATAAGCACCATTATTCTTCAGCTCCGACCAAAGTTCTTTATAGACTATGAACTAGGAAGAGGGTTTATGTCAGCTTTCCCTGACGGGATCTCCCCAGACTAACCAGGGTTTACCAAGGACCGAACCGGTCACGCAGAGCGGTGCGCAACCCGTCGGAGTCAAGGTTTGCTTGGCTAAGTCCTGCCTTCAAAGCTTCCTGGCCGACCGCCCAAGCCACTGCCGGCACCACCCGCTGGTCAAAGGGACTGGGGATAATGTAATCGGCTTTTAAATCCTCTTCGCCAATTAGTTCAGCGAGAGCGTTTGCCGCCGCCAGTTTCATCTCCTCCGTTACTTTAGTGGCGCGGACCTCGAGAAGTCCACGGAAAATCCCTGGGAAACCCAGTAAATTATTGATTTGGTTGGGATAGTCAGACCGGCCGGTCCCTACTACTATGGCGCCATTTGCTTTTGCCATTTCCGGACTAATCTCCGGGTCCGGATTGGCCATCGCAAAAATAATCGGTTGGGCAGCCATTGTTTTCACCATCGCCCCCGAGACTAGATTGGCCGCTGATACCCCAATGAAAACATCCGCTCCTTGTAGCGCAGAAGCTAAATCCCCAGTTTCCCCTTGTTCATTGGTCAATTTAGCCATTGCTTGCTGGTAGGGGTTGGTTCCAGCTAATCCCGGAAAAAGAATACCCTGCCGGTCACAAAGGCGCAGCCGTCGCGCTCCGGCTTGGTAAAGCAGTCGGGCAATGGCCAGCCCGGCGGAGCCCGCACCGTTGATCACAATCTTAACTTGGCTTAATTCCTTACCGACCACCCGGAGGGCATTGGTAAGCGCAGCCAAACAAACAATAGCCGTCCCATGTTGATCATCGTGAAAAACCGGGATCTGTAGCCTTGAATTAAGGGCTTCTTCGATGGCAAAACAACGGGGAGCGGCAATATCCTCCAGATTGATCCCGGCAAAATTCGGCGCCAACCGGACCACCGTCTCCACAAACTCCTCCACTTCGGTGGTGTCAAGAGCTAAAGGGAAAGCATCGATCTGGGCAAACCGTTTAAAAAGGATCGCCTTTCCTTCCATCACCGGTATGGCCGCCTCTGGACCGATGTCGCCTAAGCCAAGGACAGCGGTACCATCGGTGATTACCGCCACCGTATTACCTTTGTTAGTATAATCATAAACTAAAGAAGGCTTCTCCTGAATCGCCCGGCAAGGGGCAGCCACTCCCGGAGAATAGGCTAAACTTAAATCAGTCCCATTCTCAATCGGCACTTTGCTTTGGATCCCGATTTTACCTTTTTTTTCCCGGTGAAGTCTTAACGCTTCCGCCTCATTTCCCATCTTCTCTTCCTCCTGCTGTTCCCTGCTAATTTATCCAGGCCTACCCCCGCTGACGTAAGGCTTCGTAGATAAGAATAGCAGCGGCAATAGAAACATTTAAAGATTCGGCTCCGCCCGGTAAGGGAATCCTGATCCCTTCCACCGCTCGTCCCCGATCCAGCTTAGTCCGGTCAAAACCATGCGCTTCGTTGCCCAATAGAAAAAGGGTGGGCCCGGTCAGATCTTCCTCATAATAGAGCTTAGTCCCGCGGGGATCGGCCCCCCATACTTTGATCCCTTGCTGTTTAGCCCAGACCAGAATAGTGTCTAAGGGCCGGACCAAAAGCTGAAGGTTAAAAATCCCGCCCTGGCTAGCCCGGACCACCTTTCCACCATAGGGATCCACTGTTCCCGGAGTCGTAAAGAGTGTCTTTATCCCAGCCGCCCAAACCGTGCGGATAATTGTCCCTAGGTTACCCGGGTCTTGAAGTTCATGAAGAATGATACCGCAAAAATCCGGATCCACTAGGGGAAAACCGGCTGTTTCCGGTGGATAGGCCACAACTCCCAGCACATCCTGGGGCGTTTGCGTTTCCGTTAAGGCTGTATAGAGGCGGGAGGCCACTTGATAAATGGGAATTTTGCTTTTCGCCAGCAAATCCCACCACCGACCGGAAGGGGTGATTCCCTCTTTGATCAGCACCCAGCGGACCGTGAAGGAGGATTTCAAGGCTTCTTCCAGTAAATGGGGGCCTTCCGCTAAAAAAAGGCGCTTTTTCTCCCGCCCTTTGCGCTTTTGTAGAGAAAGGGTCGTCTTAATCAGCGGATTATCCCGGCTTGTCAATAGATTCACGGCCCGTGCCTCCTCGTCCCAAAGAAAAAACGGCCGGATGGCCGTTGGGTTTAAGATTTTTGTTTAGCGACCGAAACAAGTTTCTCAAAGGCGACGCCGTCGTTTACGGCCAAGTCCGCCAAGACTTTACGGTTGATCTGAACACCAGCTTTTTTCAGTCCACTAATAAACATGGAATAGGACATCCCGTTCATCCGGGCGGCTGCATTGATCCGCGCGATCCAGAGACGACGAAAATCCCGTTTTTTGTTCCGCCGGTCCCGGTAAGCATAAGCTAAAGATCTTAAAACTTGTGGATTAGCCACCCGGAAGAGACGACTTTTTGTCCCCCGGTAACCTTTTGCTAATTTGAGAATCTTTTTATGCCGTCGACGTGTGGTATAACCACCTTTAACCCGTGCCAAAGTAATTCCTCCTATCTACATTACCATCATCTTCACAAAATTATCGTAACCCTAACATCCTTTTGACCCGTCTTTCGTCCGCCGCGCTAACCAATTCGGCTTTCCGCAGATTCCTTTTGCGTTCGGGCGCTTTCTTTTCTAATATATGGCTCCGGTAAGCTTTATTCTTTTTAATCTTTCCATTCCCCGTCAGCGTAAACCTTTTCGCCGCTCCACGGTGGGTTTTCATTTTTGGCATTGCTTTCTCCCCTTATCAAAATATTCCATCACTAATATTATTCCTGCTTGGCGGAAAGAATCATAATCATATTCCTGCCCTCAACCTTTGGCTCCCGTTCCAGGGTCGCCCTGTCTTTAACGGCCTCGTAAAGCTGCATAAGAAGGTTTCTACCCAAATCGGCATGGACAATCTCCCGTCCCCGGAATCTTACGGATACTTTTACTTTGTCGCCCCCGCCTAAAAACTTTAAAGCCTGTTTGATCTTAACTTGAAGATCATGGGCTTCAATCTTCGGGGTTAACCTTATTTCCTTGATGTCAACCACTTTTTGACGCTTTCGAGCCTCTCTCTCTCGCCTGCTCTGCTCATACCGGTATTTACCATAGTCCATAATTTTACAGACCGGTGGTTTAGCGGTAGGAGCCACCTCCACCAAATCCAATTCCTTCTCCCGGGCAATCCGCAGGGCGTCTTTAACGGGAAGGACCCCTAGTTGTTCGCCATCGGCGCTTACGACCCTCACTTCTCTTGCCCGAATCTCTTCATTTATCCGCAGCTCACTGTTAATCGGCCGCCACCTCCTGCTTGATTTCTGATCGGAATAATAAAATAAGCGAGTAGATCCTCTCCTCGCTTAATGACAATAACCATCGCCTTGGTAGTCTTTAACGTCATTAGACCCAAGCTAGTTTTCACTGCTGGGTGAGAAGCAGAGGCTTCTACTTAATGCTGATCTTCCACCAAAGAGTATACCATTAATCTTGAAATGGGTCAAGATTAATCTCACTTTTTCTTCCACCCCACCGCTGTTGGCAATAGGTAATCGCCGCCGCGAAATCAACCGGGAGAGGCGCGGTAAAGCTCATCTTTTGCCCGGTACGGGGATGAGCAAAACCCAACCGGGTGGCATGGAGCGCTTGGCCGTCAAGGGCAAAAGGTTCTTTTGCCCTGCCGTAAACGGGATCTCCGGCCACCGGGTGGCCCAAATATTGAAAATGAACACGAATCTGATGGGTCCGGCCGGTGATTAACTTGGCCTGCACCAAAGTATAGGGGCCCAACTCGGCTAAGACCCGGTAACAGGTCTGGGCTGGCCTGCCTTTAGGAACCACCGCCATCTTCTTCCGGTGCACCGGATGGCGACCGATGGGCGCATCAATCTCCCCCTCCGGCGCGGGTAAACTCCCATGGACCAAAGCCAGATACCCACGGAATATTACGCGTTGCTTTAGTTGTGTCGCTAGCGCCAGATGGGTAAAGTCATTTTTGGCTACCACCATGGCTCCAGAGGTATCCTTATCCAAACGGTGAACAATCCCCGGCCGGAGCACTCCTCCGATCCCGGAGAGATCCCGGCAGTGATTGAGGAGGGCATTAACCAGAGTCCCCTTAGGGTTACCGGCAGCTGGATGGACCACCATCCCCCGGGGTTTATTCACGACGATTAAATCCGCATCTTCATAGAGGATAGCCAAAGGCAGATCTTCCGCTTCTAAAGTCAGGGGCTTGGCCTCTTCGATCTCCACCTGGATTTCATCGCCGGCCCGCACCAGATAACTGGGTTTAATCGTTACCGAACCAACCTTTACCTTTCCCTTTTTTAGTAGTTTTTGAACAAAAGTCCGGGAAGGCAGCTTCCCAACCTGAGCAAGGAAAGTATCAATCCGGATTCCCTCGTCTTCTGGATCAACGGTCAAGCGGAGAAGAGGCACTACACTCATTCCTTGCTTGTTTTTTTATGCGGAACAGGAGAAAGAGCAAAACCACTAAACCGACGCCCAAAGCAAAAACCTGGGTCGTCCGGAGCCAACCGAAAGCTAGAATCTGACTGTCGCGGTAAGCTTCCACTACGGTTCGGGCAAAACAATACAAACTGACGTAGAGACCAAAAAGAAAACCATTAAAATACCGGTTTTTCCCCTGCTGTATCCGGCGGTCAAAGACGAAAAGGATCAGAAAGATTAAGCTATTGGCCACCATTTCGTAGATCTGGGTCGGGTGGCGTAAAGCAGAATCTCCCGCTGCACACGGTAAAGCCCAGGGAAGAGAGGACTCGATACCGTAACAACAACCACTCAACAAACAGCCCAACCGGCCCAGAATGTGGCCTAACGGAATATATAAAGCGATCACATCAGCTAAGCGCCAGGTGGGAATCTTCGCTTTTTTGGTATACGCCACTCCGACGAGCACCCCACCGATGACTGCTCCAAAAAAGGAACCGGTATATCCGGAAAAGATCGCCGCCGGATTGTGGAGATAAGTCCGCCATTCATAAAGGATGTTCACTACTTTCGCCATGATCAACCCACCAATGATCACAAAAAAGGCAAAATTGGTGATCTGATCGAAAGTTGCGATCTTTCTTTTCTGCGCTAAGTTGCCGACCCAAAACAGGCCAGCTAGCAAGGCCAAAGCAACCATTAAACCATAGGAATAAATATGAATGGGTCCCCAAGAAAACAATACGGGATACATTGGATCATTCCCCCAGCCTCTAATTTTCAATTCTTCCCAAGGAACAGATAATTAGGATTGCTCCGATAAAAATAGCGCCGTCGGCCAGATTAAAAACAGGAAAACGCGCTAAGGGCCAAAAATCAAGATCGATAAAATCGATTACCCGGCCACCGTTGCGGATCCGGTCAATCAAATTTCCAGCCGCTCCGCCCAGACAGAATGCTAACCCTAACTTAAAAATTAAAGGGTAACCAAATAATTCCTTCCGGAACAAAAAAACGAGGAAAAAAAGGAGTAAAGGGGTTACCATCAAAAAAATGGTCCTATTCTGTAAGATCCCAAAAGCGGCCCCTGGATTGTTGATTCGGGTAAACGACAGGACACCAGGAAGCACGGTTACACTCTGGTGCAGAGCCAAGCCCCGCACGATCAGGCCTTTCGTTAATTGATCGATACCGATCACGAAACAGATGAGCACAAAAAAGATCAAGTTTAGTCCCCCACAGACAATTATTAACGGATCAATAAATCAATTATGATCGAGGAGAAACCTTTTGTCAAGGGCCGCCTCGACTCGAAAGCTAAAAAAGGGTCAGCTGGTTCGTGGCCGGTAACCCCTTAAGACAACCTTGCCGGGCCAGCATCTCAATCACGGAAGAAGACAAACGGGCTCTCGCCTTTAGATCCTCGACCGAACAGAATTGGCCGTCCGCCCGGGCTTCCACCAAAGATTTGGCGGCCGCCTCCCCCAACCCCTGGATGGTCGTCAAAGGCAACAACAAACCATGGGGTGTGATCAAGAACCGGGTAGCATCAGAATGGTAAAGATCAACAGGGAGAAACCGAATCCCGCGGAGGGTCGCTTCGTAAGCCACTTCCAAGGTGGCATAGAGTCCTTTCTCCTTCGCGGACATCTCGTTCCCTTTGGCCTTCAATGCTTTCATGGATGCCTTCAACTGTTCCGGTCCGGCCAACACCGACTCGGCGTCAAAGTCGGTACTACGGATGGAAAAAAAGGCAGCGTAGAATGCTTCCGGGTAGAACACCTTGAAATAGGCAATCCGAAACCCCATCATCACGTAGGCAACGGCATGAGCTTTCGGGAAGAGATACCTGATCTTCAAACAGGAATCAATGTACCACTGAGGAACATTATACTCTTTGAGCAGTTGTATATCGTCCCCGTTTAAACCACGGCCCTTCCGGACCTTCTCCATAATCGTGAAGGCCGCTTTGGGCGGTACTCCCCGGTAAATCAGATCATTCATGATTTTGTCCCGGGTAGAGATGACCTGTAGTAAGGTGGCTTGTTTGTTTTTAATCAGTTCCTGGGCGTTCCCCAGCCACACATTGGTCCCGTGTGATAAACCGGAGATATAGACCAACTCCGCAAAAGTCTGAGGCTGAGTGTCCTCCAACATTTGGCGGGCAAATTCCGTGCCGAACTCAGGAATCCCTAAGGTGCCCAGGTCAAAACCGAGATCTTCCGGATCGATCCCCAGCGGTTCGGCGGAAGAAAAAAGTTTCATTGTTTGCGGATCATCCATCGGAACCGTTTTCGGGTCAACCCCCGTCAAATCTTGGAGCATTCGGATCACGGTCGGATCATCATGACCAAGAATGTCCAGTTTAACTAAACGTCCTTCTAAGGCGCCATGGTAATCAAAATGGGTGGTGATCCATTCGGCTGTCCGGTCGTTGGCCGGATACTGAACGGGGGTAAACTGATAAATCTCATGTCCTTGGGGGACAACAATCATCCCGCCCGGATGCTGACCGCTGGAGCGCCGCACCCCGGTACACCCTTGCACTAATCGGTTAATCTCGGCTTGCCGCAAATGTAACCCCATTTCCTCGAGATAACCCCGGACAAAACCAAAAGCAGTCTTCTCTGCTAACCCCGTAATGGTCCCCGCCCGGAAGACGTTTCCTTTTCCGAATAACTCCTCGGTATAACGGAGAACCACCGGTTGGTATTCACCGGAGAAATTAAGATCGATATCCGGTTCCTTATCACCTTCAAAACCCATAAAAGTGGCGAACGGGATATCCTGGCCGTCTTTAACGAGCCGGGTCCGACAGTGGGGACAATCTTGATCGGGAAGATCATAACCGGAGCCGATGGCACCGGTCTCCATAAACTCCGCGTAATAACATTGCGGGCAACGGTAATGGGCTGGAAGGGGGTTAACTTCGGTGATTCCGCACATCGTCGCGACAAAGGAGGAGCCTACCGAACCCCGGGAGCCGACTAAGTAACCATCGGCCAGGGATTTTTTGACCAGTTTTTCCGCGATCAGATACAAAACCGCATAACCGTGGCCGATGATACTTTTTAGTTCTAATTCCAAACGGTCGACAACGATCGGTGGTAAAGGCGAGCCGTATAGTTCTTCCGCCCGCCGGTAGGCGGTTGTGCGAATCTCTTCGTCGGCACCGGGAATCTGGGGCGGACAAAACTGGTCGGGAACCGGCTTTACATCGTCGATGCTGTCGGCAATCCGCTGCGGATTGGTAATTACCACTTCCTTCGCAAGTTCCGTACCTAAATAGGCAAACTCCGCTAACATTTCCCCGGTAGTACGCAGGTATAAAGGGGGCTGCCGATCGGCATCGCTATATCCCTGTCCGGCTAATAAAATCCGGCGGTAAATCGCATCTTCAGGACGGAGAAAATGGACATCACCAGTGGCGACCACCGGTTTCCCCAATTCTTCTCCTAAACGGCAGATTGCCCGGTTTTGGTCCATCAACTGCTCGCGGGTTAACCGCCCTTCCCGGAGTAAAAAGTCGTTATTGGCCAACGGTTGGATCTCGAGAAAATCATAGAAAGAGGCAATTTCCCGCACTTTCCGTGCTTCGACGCCGTTCAGTAAGGCGGAAAAAACCTCCCCGGCTTCACAGGCTGAACCCAACAACAAACCCTCACGGTACGTTGCTAAAAGGGAACGGGGAATACGGGGATGACGGTGAAAATGTTCCAAATGGGAGATGGAGACTAAACGATACAAATTCTTTAACCCGGTTTGATTCTTGGCTAACAGAATAATATGATAAGGATGTAAACTTTCCATCTTCATCCCTTGACTTAACGAATTAAGCTCCGACCAACGGAATAAAGCCTGTTCCCGACAGAAGGCTAACCCTTTTTCTAAGATCCGCCAAGCCGTTAACGCATCATCACCCGCCCGGTGGTGGTGTTCCTGTCCGATGCCTAATTCCTTGGCCACCACATCCAACCGGTGGCTTTTGAGCCGTGGCCAAAGAACCCGGCTTAAGGCTAAAGTATCAACCACGGCCGGAACAAACTCGACCTTTAGATACTTTTTTAGTTTTGCCCGCAGAAACCCCAGATCAAACTGGGCGTTATGGGCCACGAAAATGCCATCACCCATAAACTCCATAAATTCAGCTAATACTTCCTCCGGAGGCGCCGCGTCCTTGACCATTTCATCGGAGATTCCGGTTAATTGCTGGATTTTGTATGGGATCGCTCTTTGCGGCCGCACAAACCGCTCAAAAGTGGCTGTTATTTCGCCGGCTACGATCTTCACAGCCCCGATCTCCAACAAATCGCACCATTGAGGGTTAAGGCCGGTGGTTTCAATATCCACCACGACCAGGGGACGCTCGTTAAAACCGCAGTCCGGCGCCATGGTAACAATCGGTTCCTCATCATTTACCAAGTAACCTTCCATGCCATAGATAATCTTGATCCCAAATTTCCGGCCTAGCCGGGCTGCTTCCGGGAAGGCGTGGACCACTCCGTGATCGGTCACCGCCAGTGCCTGGTGGCCCCAAGCCGCCGCCGTCTGCACCGCTTTTTCCAATTCAACGATACTATCCATCGCTGACATTTTGGTGTGCAGATGCAATTCAATCCGTTTCTCCCCGGCCTCATCTTGCAATTGGGGGCGGGTCACATTCTGGATACTCTTGGCCATCAAAACTGTTTCTTTAGCATATTCATCGTATTGCAGATTACCCTTAACCCGTAACCACGTCCCCTTTTCCACCGAGTCACTTGGATCCTGTTTATTTGTGGCAAATGCCTTGATCGAAATGGAATCGGTATAATCGGTCAAATCGAAGAGGAGGAGGTTCCGTCCGGATTTCAAGGACCGGACCTCTGCCTTTAAAACTTCTCCCTCAACTACCACGGTTTGCGCATCTTCTTCGATTTCCCCGATGGCCACCGGTGTTTCGTTGATTTTTTTTCCTAAGTAAACCGAATTGGCTTTGGGACTAGGTTTTTCAGAAACCCGTTCCGGCACAGGTGCTTCCAGCTCAACCAAGTCGACCGGGAGATCAGGTAAACCGTTGGGCGCTGCCACCTCCTCCTCGACTTCGTAACAGATTTTGTAATGTTTACCGGCAATCTTTTGCCAATAAGCAAGAATCTGCTTTTCCCGCGGCCGGATGTAATCCACCGCTAAGGGTGAATTCACATGGAAAATAATCCGGTCCCCCTCCTGATCGATCGTGAGCAGTGGAGATGTAAACCAGGCAAAAACCGCCGGAAATTGTTTCCTCAAGGCTTCGGCCAGGAATTCTTCGGTGATTGCCGGTCCCTTTGTCGCCTGGACGGCTCCCGTCGGCGCGACTACTTCCACTTTACAAGGGGCTTTTAACAAACGGGAAAAGCGGGCGGCTAAATCCTTTTGTAACTTTTCATCGAGGTGACCTGCCCTCTTCAGTAGTAAGATTACCTCTTCCTCTTGACAGTCGACAATTACCTGGTCGATCTCAACCTCCGTCAACTGTGGCAAATCCGGAAAGAAAAGGGAGATCTCCTCAATCCCCCTTAAATCGGTCAAGTTTTTTACTTTTGGTCGAATCCGATACTCTTTAGCCATCTTAACCTCCAAGGTTTTCCATAATCTAAGTTGTTGAGCTTCGCAGCTGATTTCATTAAGGTAATCTCACCGCCACTAAAACCCGAATGATCTGCCAATACATCTGCAAACGGGCGATAAAACCCCGGACCAAACCGACTTTCTCCTCTTTCATTACCTGACTTAGATTGGGCAAACCAACCCAGACCACTTTACAACAGTTGACCCGGGCGTAATGACTCATTATTACCTCTATCCCATATTTACTACTCGCCAGATCAGGCAGGGCGGCAAACAACTCGCGCCGCACCGCCCGCTGCCCATTGAGATAAGGGATCATCTGTTGGGAAAGATCGGTCGGCAACCGCCCAGCGGTAAAATAACCAATCGCCATCATTGCCTGCTGTGAAATAATGGGGGTCACCAATTCTTTGACGTGTTGGGGCGTTAATCCAATCAGATCCGCATCTAAGAGCAGAATAACTTCGGCCGTGGTCGCTTTCACCCCGGCCATAACGGCGGCCCCTTTCCCTTGGTTCGTTGGCAATTCAATCACGTGTGCCCCCAGCTTCCGGGCAAGGTTAGCGGTTCCGTCCGTTGAACCGTCACTAACCACGATCACCTCGGATAACTCCAGAGATTCCTGTAACGGCGCCAAGACCCGGCCAATATTCTTTACCTCATTATAAGCGGGAATAACCGCGGCTACTTTTATCCCCAATCACCTCACTTTTTTAAGCTCGGTTTCATTGGCAATTTAGCCCTCGGTCTAATCGGTTTTACCAGGGTGCATCTTCTCCAGGCAGGCCAGCACCTGAGAGGTTACCTCGGTGCGCGGCCAAAGCATTTCTTCCCCAGTCATCCGGTTCTTGACTTCCACTTCGCCTTGGGCTAATCTTTTCGGCCCGATCGTAATCCGGAGGGGGATCCCGATCAAATCCGCGTCCTTAAATTTAACTCCCGGCCGTTCATCCCGGTCATCATAGAGTACTTCCACCCCGACCGCAGTAAGTTCCTGGTAGATCTCCTCCGCTGCCGCCTGTTGTTCTTGGCCTAAGGCCAGAATCGTCACTTGGAAGGGGGCAATCGGTAACGGCCACTTAATCCCATCCTGGTCATTATTCTGTTCAATCGCCGCCGCAACAATACGGCTGATCCCAATCCCATAACAGCCCATGATAAAGGGCTTTTCTTCTCCGTCTTCATCCCGGAAGGTAGCTTCCAGTACCTTACTATACTTGGTTCCCAATTTAAAGATATGACCCACTTCCACCCCTCTAGTCTCCGCTAATGTATGTCCGCAATGGGGGCATAGGTCACCCGCCTTCGCCAGTCTTAAGTCGGCGAAGGTGTCGACGGCAAAGTCCCGTTCCAAGTTAACATGGCGGAGATGGTAATCTTTAACGTTGGCGCCGCAAACCGCATTGCTCATCGTTTTAATTCTTAAATCCGCCAGCACCTTGACGCCCTTTTCCTTTAAGCCGACCGGTCCCACATAACCCACCGGCAGATCCAGCTTGACGGCTAGTTCTTCCGGAGGGGCAAAACGGTAAGGTTTATTCAGCAAATTACCGAGTTTAATCTCATTAAGCTCGTCATCACCCCGAACCAAGACCGCAATATACTCCTCAGCGGTCTGGTAAAAAAGGGTTTTAATCAAGCGGTCGGGGGTCACACCGAGAAAAGCCGTGACCGCGGGCACCGTCGCCTGATTGGGCGTAGCCACCTTTTCCAGAGGAAGGAGTCCTTCTGTGGCGGCCGGTGGTAACGCAGCGGAAGCTTTTTCGTTATTTGCGGCATAGTCACAAGCTTCACAATAGACGATCACCGCTTCCCCCGAAGGGGCAAGGACCATGAACTCATGACTGACGTCACCGCCGATCGCTCCCGAATCGGCCTCCACCGCCCGAAAGATTAAGCCGCACCGGGTAAAGATCCGTTCGTAGGCTTCGTACATTGCTTGATAACTCCGATTAAGCCCTTCCTCATCCCGGTCGAAAGAGTAAAGATCCTTCATAATAAACTCCCGCGCCCGCATCACGCCAAAACGGGGCCGGATCTCATCCCGGTACTTATTTTGGATCTGATAGATCCGGAGCGGCAACTCCCGGTAAGACCGGACCTCATTTTTAATTAAAGTCGTGATCATCTCTTCGTGGGTAGGACCCAAGCAAAAATCCCGCCGGTGACGGTCACGGAGGCGGAACATCTCATCCCCATAGACCTCCCACCGTCCGCTTTGCTTCCAGATCTCAGCCGGTTGGACAATGGGAAGGAGCACTTGCATCCCCCCGGCTCGGTCCATCTCTTCTTCCACGATCCGGGTAATCTTCTTCAACACCCGCTGGGCTAAAGGTAAGAAACTATAGATCCCCGCCGCTGCTTTCCGGATTAGCCCCGCCCGCAACATCAGTTTATGGCTGGCCAGTTCCGCTTCGGATGGAATCTCCCGTAGGGTTGGAATGTAATACTGAGAATATCTCATGATTTACCTCCTTCTTGTTTCTCGCCGCCAAGCGAATCATTATTTGGGCTTTCTTCGTTGTGTTTTGAATTAATGGTCCCAAGGTTTTGAGCGTCTAATCTATGAAGCACTATATCTTGTGTTGGACTCTTGTTCATGGTTGCCACGCAAGGCTTTATTGATCAGGGGAACCGTACCTCTCCTGAATGATCTTCTGCAACTCTTCAGCAAAAGCCGGTAACAAACGGTCTTGCTTCTCTTTGCGGAGAATTTTCCTGTGCCGAAAGATCAGGCCTTCCCCTTTTCCTCCGGCCAAACCCAGATCCGCCCGGGCTGCTTCCCCCGGACCGTTCACAACACAGCCCATCACCGCCAAATGTAAAGGGTAAGGTAGATCCTTAACCAGTTCTTCAACGCCTTCCACGATCTTTTCCAGTTCAATTTGGCACCGTCCGCAGGTGGGACAAGCCACAACCACCGGCCCGCGCTCTCGTAAGTGTAAGGCTTTTAAGATCTCGTAAGCCGCCGTTACTTCGTGACGGGGATCACCGGTCAGGGAAACCCGGATCGTATCCCCGATCCCCTGGGCCAAGAGAACACCCAGTCCGACCCCAGATTTGATCGTCCCCCGCCATCTGAGGCCCGCCTCGGTAATCCCCAAGTGGAGGGGGAAATCCCAACGGGCGGCAAAAGTTTGATATACCTGAATCGTCTCGACCACATCCGAAGATTTCAGCGAAACCACAATCTGGTCGTGACCGGCCTCCGTCACCAGTCGGAGTTGGTCTTCAACGCTAGCCAGCATCGCTTGAACCACATCGCCCTTGCTCCGTTCCAGATAGCTTCGGTGTAAAGAGCCGGCATTAGCGCCCACCCGGAGGGCTACCCCATTGGCTTGCGCAGCATGGACCACTGTTTTCACCCGTTCTGGTCCACCGATATTCCCTGGATTGATCCGTAGTTTAGCGACACCGGCTTCGATGGCGGCTAAAGCCAGCCGATAATCGAAATGAATATCGGCTACCACCGGGAGAGGGGACTCCCGCACGATCTCCCGAAGTTTGGCCGCAGCTTCCTGGTCCGGCACCGCCACCCGGATTAATTCGCAACCAACAGCGGCCAGCTCTGTAATCTGTTGGAGGGTGGCCGCCACATTCCGCGTATCCGTATTGGTCATGGATTGAACCAAAATGGGCGCCTCGCCACCGATGACCAGTTTTCCTAGATGAACCGGTCGGGTTTTCCTTCGCGAAATCAATTCATTTCCCTTCTTCCAAACCTGTAAAATATATTAAACTTAAAGCTTGTCCGTGCTCCGAACCGAGCTTACGCAACGGTCACAATAGCCTTTATTCTTCCGTACTTGGGCCGGGGCTTCCTGCCCACAACGAAGACAAAAAACACCGGCCTGCTTAGCGCAAGCCAAGCAGAGGCCAAACTTTCTTATCGCCGTCGGGTCCGGTTGGCCACAGGCCGGACAGAGACACTGACGGCAATAACCCCGCCCCGCCTTAACTTCTTCCGGAGCAAACCGCCCACACCCTTGACAAACCCAGTTTTTTTGCTTTTTTCGGATCATTTCTTGAACACAAAATTCACAGAGGTTATAATTTTTCAAGATCCGGCTCTGGCGCACGGTATTACCACACCGGGCACAATACCGCTTACCGCGCCGCCCCTTGGATCTACCTTCTTTATTTGGATCCAACCATGGATTTTTCCGCCTTCCGGCCATCAACAATCCTCCTCCAACGGAGCCAGCTTAGCCCTTCGGCAACAGGCGCCGGAGCATACTGGTGACATCACTAAAAACAACCGTAAGATAAAAAGCCATAATTACCACCAAGCCAATGAGCTGCGCCACCGCCTTATGTTCCGGTTTAAATTCTTTTCTTCTTAACCTCTCCAGTAAGTACAGAACAATCCAACCCCCATCCAACAAAGGCAAAGGAATAGGTAATAAATTGAAGACGCCTAAAAAAAGATGGAAACTGGCCGCCATGGTAAAAAAAAGATATAGTCCGGATTTTAAAGCTTGATCAAGGGCCCCCACCATCCCGATTGGCCCAATAAACTGGGGTTTATCCCGACCGGTTAACATCTGAAGCACACTGACCGGGATCGCCACCAGTTGTCGGCCGGTAAAGCTTACCCCATACCGAATGGCTTCCGGCCAAGGCAGCTTCCGGACGACATAAACCGGGTAGATCCCAATCCGGGCCACCTTCAGCGTTGGATCAAAGTCCGGGATCAGTTCACGGACCAAGACCCGGCCGGCACGCTTAATCGACAACTGTAATTTGCCAGCGGACGTCCGCTGGATTATTCCGGAGAGCTGAGCCCATTGGGTGATTGGTTCATCGTTAAGGGCGATAATCTCATCACCCGCCGCCAGTCCGGCTTCATAGGCCGGTGAATTGGGCTCGACAAAACCGATCACCGCCCGATCATTTTGTACTTGAGCCGGTAAACCTAGCACCGCAGCGATGAAAATAAAGGTCAACAGGGCACAAAGGAGATTGCCAAGGGAACCGCTCACCAGAATCAAGCTCTTCTGCCAGTAGGCAAGTTCGCTAAAAAGCTTCTCGCCTGGGTTTTTCTTGACCGGTTTCCCTTCCAGAACTAGATCCATCCCAGCCACTTTAACATAGCCGCCGAAGGGAATCGCGCGCCAGGAATAAAGCACCCCCTTCTTTCTTGTCCGGAACAAGACCGGTCCCCATCCGATGGCAAATTCATGGACCGTCGCTCCGCACCAACGGGCCGAGAGAAAATGGCCGCCTTCGTGAACGAGGACAATGAAGCCAAAAAGAAGGATAAAAACAGGAATCGTTACCCACGACAAACCTAACTCCTCCTTCAATAAAGCTTTTTGCATTGTAACCAAACAAGAAGGCTTCCATTATATTGTGTTGTTAAAGCGAAGAACAACGCAAAAAGCCCTTCAACAGGCTCCTAACCGGAGAGTAATTGCCGGGCGCGTCTTCGTGCCCAATCATCCACCGCCAGGATGGTTTCCAGATCTAGCTTCCGGTTAATCTTCCGTTCATATTCATTCATCACCTGCTCCACTAAACGGGGGATCTCCAGGAAACCGATACCACCCGCAAGAAAAACCCGTACTGCTTCTTCGTTGGCGGCGTTTAAAACCGCCGGTAAAGCACCCCCAGCCTTCCCGGCAGCATATGCCAGTTCCAAACAGGGAAAACGTTTAAAGTCCGGAGGATAAAACTGAAGATCGGAAAGGCGGTATAGGTCCACCCGGGAAAAAGGGTTCGCCTTCCGTGCGGGAAAGGTCAAGGCATATTGGATGGGAATTCGCATATCGGCCGGTCCCAACTGAGCTAATAAAGAACCATCGACCAATTCGATTAAGGAATGGACAACACTTTGGGGATGGATTACCACCTTAATCCGGTCGTAAGGAAGGCCAAACAACCAGTGGGCTTCGATCACTTCCAATCCCTTGTTCATCAAAGTAGCGGAATCAATGGTGATCTTCCCCCCCATCCGCCAGGTGGGATGGGCTAAGGCCGCCTCGGGAGTAATCCCCTTCATTTGTCCGATGGAATATTGCCGAAAAGGTCCCCCGGATGCCGTCAAATGCACTTGTTCTAAATCGACCGGCATCACGCCTTGGAGACATTGGAAAATGGCGCTATGCTCACTATCGACCGGAATCAAACGGGCGGAAGTCCCTTTTTGCAGCTCTGCCATGATGATTTCTCCGGCCGCGACCAGGCTTTCTTTATTAGCCAAGGCTACTTTCTTACCCGCTCGCAATGCGGCCAAAGTCGGCCGGATCCCAGCCGCCCCAACGATCGCCGATACCACCACGTCAACAGCAGGATCGGTCACCAAGGCGAATAGCCCTTCCCAGCCGGCCAGTAACTCCCCTTCCCAAGCATCGACCATGGCTGCGACTTCCCGGTAATAGTCCGGGTTGGTCACTACCGCTTTCGCCGGGGCTAAATTGCGGATCTGCTCAGCCAGTAAAGCCCCTTGGTTATGGGCGGAAAGACCGTAAACCCGGAATTGACTGGATAGCTCATTTACCACTTCAATTGTTTGCCGTCCGATCGAACCAGTCGACCCGAGGATTACTATATTTGCTTTCACCTTTTTCACCTTCAATTAAGCCAAAAACCTTTTTGTTGATCAAAAATAACTTGGTATAAAGAACGGATCAAGACACAAAGGACCGGTCCGAAAAAAAAGCCGTAAACGCCAAGACTTTTCATCCCTAAGTACAGCGAAAGGAGAACCAATAAAGGATGGAGCCCCAGTTTCACCCCGACCAGCCGGATCTCAACCAACTGCCTAAGGCCAAGGGTCAATAAACAGGTGAGACCCAGATAACAGGCTTTCGCCAACTGCCCAACGGCCAGTTGCCAACCAAGCCATGGAAGAAAAAAGAGTACCGGACCAACCAGTGGCAAAATATCAACTATCCCAATAAAAAGTCCAGTTAACCACGGTTTAGCAAAACCAAATAAACCTAAACATAAAGAAGAAATAAAACCGGTCACCATGGCCAGCACGATTTGGGCTTTTAAGAAATTCCAACCGGAAATAAGCGTTTGCCGGTGGAGCCGGAGCATGGATTTCTGCCACTGTTCGGGAATGAGCGTTAAGCAAAATTGTTTAATTTTTCCCCGGTCCCGACTGAAAAAAAAGGCGGTCAAACCACTAAGCAAAAGGTTAAGGAGAAACAGCGGCAAACCACGAAAACAATTCAAAGCACCCTGGAGCAGTCCGTTTAAAGTAGCCCACAATTGATTTACCCATAGGCGGCCCTGGCCCCAAAATTCCTCCGGCCACTGGAGACGGTTACAGATCGCCGTCTCTAAGCGGGTCAATCCTTGACCGAGGAGCGTAAGCCGGTCGGGTAAAGTAATCAGCAACTCCTTGGTTTCCTGATAGAGGCGGAGAAACAAAAGGGTTAAACAGAAGCCCAAACCAAGCAGGGTTAAGACCAAAACAAAAATTACCGCTAAGCTCCGGGATAGACCAAACCACCGGCCCACCACCACTACCGGTCTTTCAATCAAATAGGCAATGGCCAAGCCAGAAAGAAAAGGGCTGACCAAAGGGAAAAGGAATTTGACACCTAGAACCAAAAACAGGATGCCGAGTAAAAAAAGGATATACAAACGGAGTTGTTCCGGGATGCGCAACAGACATCACCCTGTTAAGCATACGTCCGGAACAAATAAATCATGCCGAAATTAGTAAAATAAAAGGAGCGCTAGGTAATAAACGACCGGCAAGGCAAATAAAGCACTATCAAAGCGGTCCAGCACACCACCATGTCCAGGGAGAAAATGGCCGGAATCTTTGACGCCCGCAAGGCGTTTGAGAAAGGACTCAAATAGATCCCCAACCTGACCGGCAAAACTGGCTAAAACCCCGGTTCCCAGTGACCAAAGAAACGGCCATTGCAGAACGGAACCGTAAAAAACACCGGCTAACGTGCCCACCAACAACCCGCCCACCGCTCCTTCCACGGTTTTATTGGGACTGAGCTTTGGAGCCAGATGGTTGCGACCAAAAGCGGAACCAATAAAGTAAGCGCCGGTATCGGTCCCCCAGATGACCACAAAGGCAAACAAGAGTAATTGCCAACCGGCTTTAGGCGCTAAATTTCTTAAGTGAAAAATATAAGTAAAGAGCAGGCCCGGATAGAGCAAGACAAAAATTTGGGCTAAAAGTGAAACGAATACTCCTTGGGTGATCCCTTTCCGGCTGAAAGAAAGGAAAGAAATGAAAAGCAAGGTAATAAAGGTCAAGCCCCACAAACTGCCCGATGATAATCGGGGACTGTCGGCCGACCAAAGGATCGTTTCACCAATCATTAAAACTAAATTAAAAAAGAAAGCCAAAGGAAGACTCAGCCTAACCCCAGCTTGGTCCATAATTTTCCATATTTCTCTGGTGGCGAGCAGCGATAAGAACCCAATCGCCAGCGACAAGAGAAAACCACCCTGGATCATCAGGAAAAGAAAGAGAATTCCACCAATAATTCCGGATAAGATTCGTATCTTCACTTTACTCTCCCTTCCATAATTCCCCCAAACCGCCGAGATCGCTTCTGGTAGGATAAAAGCGCTTCCCTAAATTCGGCTGGGCCGAAATCGGGCCAGAGGGTAGCGGTAAAATACAACTCGGTATAAGCCATCTGCCACAAAAGAAAATTACTAATCCGCTGTTCGCCACTGGTCCGGATCAAAAGATCCGGATCGGGTTGGCCAGCGGTAAAAAGATAACCGGCCAACCGCTCTTCCGTAATCTTTTCCACATCAACACCATTTTCCTGCGCGGCGCTGACCAATTGGCGAACAGCCTGAACAATTTCGCTCCGCCCGCCATAATTAATCGCTAAATTCAGGTTTAACCTCTGGTTAACCGCTGTTCTCGCTTCAACTTGTTTAATCACTTTTCTTAGGGCTGGCGACAAACCATCGTGCAACCCAAGAAAGCGGATCCGCACCTCTTGACCGTGAAGTTCTTCGGTGACTTGCTGCAAGCTTTCATGAAAAAGGTTCATTAAAAAAGAAACTTCGGACGCCGGCCGTTTCCAGTTTTCTGTGGAGAAAGCAAACAAAGTTAAGTAAGATATCCCCAACCGTCCACATTCCTCGGTTATTTCCCGGACTCTTTTTAAACCGGCTTCATGACCGGAGGTACGGGGTAAATTCCGTTTCCGGGCCCAACGGCCATTGCCATCCATGATGATCGCCACATGTCGAGGCAGACCGGGATCACCCGGTTGGATGGTTTGGACTCGTGGAGTCAGTTTAGCCCGCTTTGCGAAACCCTTGGGTAAAAGGGAGTATATTTTCAAAAATTAGACCTCCATAATCTCTTGCTCTTTGCTGGCGGTTAAACGATCAATCTCTGCAATATACTTGTCCGTAAGTTTTTGAATATCTTCCAACCCTTTTTTACTGTCATCTTCCGCAATCACACTATCTTTCTCCAGCTTTTTAATGTTTTCGTTGGCATCGCGACGGATATTACGTATGGCGATCCGTTTCTCCTCCGCATCTTTCTTCAAGACTTTGACAAGCTCTCGGCGGCGTTCCTCGGTGAGCTGGGGAATGATTAAACGAAGCACATTTCCGTCGTTGGTTGGATTGAAACCCAAATCTGCCTTTAAAATTGCCCGCTCCACACTGGCCAGGATCGACTTGTCCCAGGGCTGAATCATAATCATTCTTGGTTCCGGCGCCGAAATATTAGCCACTTGGTTAATGGGCATCATCGAACCGTAACATTCTACCGTCACCCGGTCCAAAATGGCCGGATTCGCCCGACCGGTGCGGATCGTGGCGAAATCCTTCTTCGTCACTTCGATCACTTTTTGCATCCGCTCATTGGCTTTTTCCCAAACCTCTTTAATGGTTTCCACAGTTAATCATCTCCTTTAACAAAAGTCCCAATTTTTTCCCCCATGACAATTCTTTTTATATTGCCCACCTCATTCAGGTTAAAGACGATGATCGGAATCTTGTTATCCATACATAAGGAGGTAGCGGTAGAATCCATTACTTTAAGCCGCTTATTCAAGACTTCAATAAATTTAAGATCGTCATATTTCTTAGCTTCCGGGTTAAGCATTGGATCTTGCTCGTATACTCCATCCACTTTGGTGGCTTTTAAAATAATCTCCGCTTCCACTTCGATGGCGCGTAAAGCTGCGGCTGTGTCCGTGGAAAAAAACGGATTCCCAGTACCTGCACCAAAGATCACCACCCGCCCCTTTTCCAGATGGCGGATGGCTCGCCGCCGAATATAAGGCTCAGCCACTTCCCGCATTTCAATGGCTGTTAACACCCGGGTGGCCATCCCAATATTTTCAAAGGCATCCTGGAGGGCTAAAGCATTCATCACCGTCGCCAGCATCCCCATGTAATCAGCGGTTGCCCGGTCGATCCCTTGGGAACTGGCCGGTAAACCCCGCCAGAAGTTACCGCCTCCAACCACGACCGATACTTGAACTCCTAAGTTCACAACCTCTTGTATTTGATAGGCTACCCCGTTCACAACCTCGTGGTTTAAGCCAAAACCTTTTTCCCCGGCTAAAGCTTCACCGCTCAGTTTAAGCATAATCCGTCGGTATTTTGGTGATTCCATCCCGCCCTAACCCCCAGTTTTTTATTTTATCTTCTTTCTTGGCCTAAAAAATTCCTGCAAAAAAGGGAACACCATTGGTGTCCCCTATCCTTTAATCTGGGACATAACTTCCGCGGCAAAATCATCCGTTCTCTTCTCGATCCCTTCTCCCTTTTCATAGCGGGTAAAACGGACAATTTTAATCTCGGCGCCAAGTTTTTTCCCAACCTCAGCCACCAGACCGGAAACGGTCTGCTGATTATCTTTGATGAAAATTTGCTCCTCCAAACAAATCTCTTTCAATAATTTATTGATCCGTCCCTGGGTAATCTTTTCGGCAACAGCCTGGGGTTTCCCTTCGTTCACCGCTTGAGCCATATAGATTTTCTTCTCCGCTTCAATAACCGTAGCGGGCACCTGGTCTCTCCGTACGTACTCGGGTTTGGCCGCTGCAACTTGCATCGCCAAATCTTTGGCTAAGGTCAAGACCTCTTCGTTGGTGTTCAGGTCGGCACGGCCTAAGGCCAACTCGATCAGCACCCCGATCTTCCCGTGCATATGGATGTAGTCTTGAACTAAACCATCGGCGTTGGTCTGGTAGTGGGCAAAACGGCGCACAGTTATTTTTTCACCGGTCTTCGCCACCATTTGCGTAACGTATTCGCCCACGGTTTGTTGGTCCTTAAAAGGTTGTTCCAATAAATAGGGAGCTTCCGCCCCTTCCTCGTCGGCGGCTACCGACTTGGGCGCCTGCTCAGTAATATGTTCGGCTAACTCCCGCGCAAATCTTTGGAAATCATCGGTTTTAGCGACAAAGTCGGTTTCACAGTTCACTTCCACCAAAGCGCCGTTGGTCCGGTTCGAACCGACAAAGGACGCCACTAACCCGTCAGCCGCGACCCGTCCCGCTTTTTTCGCTGCGGAAGCCAGGCCTTTTTCCCGTAGAAATTCAATGGCCTTTTCTAAATCGCCATTGTTTTCGGCTAAAGCGCGCTTACAATCCATGATTCCTGCTCCGGTTCTTTCCCGCAGTTCTTTCACCATTGAAGCAGAAATTTCCATCTTGATTCCTCCCTTTCGCCATTATTTCCCATTTTCAATATAAACCTTCTCCCCTATTATCTCCATTATTAGGGTTGAGAAGCTAGTAAACCAAGTGATTAAAAAAGGGGGAGGGAAGGCTTAAAGGCCCCGCCACTCACCCCTTTTCCTTAGTTTTCTGCCGAGACCGGTTCCTCAGCCGTCCGGGTTTCCTCTTCGCCTGTTTCCGTTAGGCTTTCCTCTTCACCTTCAACTGCAGCTTCTTCGCCGCTGGCTTCGGCTTCCGAGAGTTGTTCCCCTTGACGCCCTTCGATCACGGCATCAGCCATCGTTGCGGAGAGCAGCCGTACAGCCCGGATCGCATCGTCATTCCCGGGGATCACATAATCGACCTCGTCCGGATCACAGTTGGTGTCGACAATAGCGACAATCGGAATATTCAGCTTCCGCGCTTCGGCAATGGCAATCCGTTCTTTCCGCGGATCAACAACAAAGAGCGCATCCGGTAACCGGTTCATTTCTTTTACGCCACTGAGAAATTTCTCCAGTCTTTCCCGTTCCTTTTCCAACTGGAGGACTTCTTTTTTCGGGAGCACTGTATAAGAACCATCTTCGGCCATCCGTTCAATTTTCTTCAGTCTTTCGACCCGGGAACGAATGGTGGCAAAGTTAGTCAACATTCCGCCCAACCAGCGTTGCGAGACATAAAACATATCACAACGGGTCGCTTCTTCCCTAATAGCTTCCTGGGCCTGTTTTTTCGTCCCCACAAATAAGATGGAACCACCATTCGCCACGGTCTCACGGATAAAATGATAGGCTTCTTCCACCATTCTTACGGTCTTCTGCAGATCAATGATGTAGATCCCGTTCCGTTCGGTAAAAATATAGGGCGCCATCTTAGGGTTCCAACGTCTGGTCTGGTGACCGAAATGCACCCCTGCCTCCAACAGTTGTTTCATGGAGATCACTGCCACGATTGGTCACCTCCTTCCCTCATGGTTTCTTCCTCCGCTTTCTTCCTCCCCCGGCCAAACCCAAAGTGGGCACCTTGGCAAAGGTCCGAAAGCGTGTGTAATTTACACCACTCATGAGTATATCATGGTCATTGCTTTCTGGCAAGAAAATCTTTTCCGGTGCGGTCAATAGCCGCGCTTCAGTAATTCACCCTTCGGAAAAAAGATCAAATGCGTCTTTCCGGTGCCAGGTACCTGTTGGATCATGGTTTCTACGCCATAGACGGCAGCCAGATTATCCGTGGTCAGCACTTTCTCCGGAGGGCCCAGAGCGTAGACCTGGCCTTCCTTGAGCATGATCAATTCTTGACAATAGCGGGCGGCTAAATTGAGGTCGTGGAAGACCGCTAACACGGTCAAACCGTTTTTCCGGACCAATTCCGTCAATAACTCGCTAATCTCCAACGTTTGGCTGATATCTAGATGGGAAGTGGGTTCATCCAAGAGGAGCAGACGGGGGGTCTGGGCTAAGGCTTGTGCAATCAAAATCCGTTGGCGTTCGCCGCCACTCAGTTCGGTCACCGGACGGTCGGCTAAAGCCCAGGTATTCGTCGCTTCCATCGCCGCCCGTACAATCTCCCGGTCCTTTTCCCCTTCTCCAGTCCAAGGCGGAAGATAAGGAAATCGCCCCATCATGACAACTTCCCAAGCGGTAAATGGAAAAGAGGCCTCCCATTGTTGGGGAACAACCCCCATCAACCGCGCTAATGCTTTAACCTTAATTCCGCTCAGATCTTGGCCGGCCAAAATAACCCGGCCTTCTGTGGGCGTTAAAGCTTTATTCAAACATTTAAGTAAAGTGGTTTTTCCGGAACCGTTGGGGCCAACAATTCCCGTGAACCCCTGCACCGGCACCTGAAAACTGATCTTTTTCAAAAGAGGCTTTCCCCCGTAACCGAAAGAAAGCCCCTCCACGGAAAGGGCTAGTTGGGATGGGGCAAACATACGCTTTCCTCCCTGTTTAAGAAAATAACAATATGTCGATTCTCCCGACTCAAATTTAAGTAAATCTAGCTAGTGGGGTCACTGCTCACGACCGCTTCGGTACGTCTTCAAAAAAGCTTTACTTCATTGCCAACCGGTTTTTGTTCAGTAAATAAAGAAAAAACGGACCCCCAATAAAGGAGGTGAGGACCCCCACCGGTAATTCCACGGGAGAAAGAATGGTGCGGGCTAAAGTGTCGGCCAACAAGAGCAAGAGCCCACCGGCTAGAGCGGAAACGGGGAGGAGCATACGGTGGTCTGGACCAAGAAAGAGGCGCATAATGTGGGGAGCCACCATCCCTATAAAGCCAATCGGACCGCTAACACTAACGGCCGCAGCCACTAAAACAGAAGCCGTAAAGATAATTCGGTGCTGAAAAGAGAAAACCGCAAGCCCAAGTTGATGCGCCTTTTCTTCCCCCAACAGCAAGAGGTTAAGTTCCGAGGCTAAGGACCGGCTGTATAAAAAACCGCCCACCACATAAGGGAGAACCATCTTCACCTCCGCCCAGCGGGCATAGGAAAATCCCCCCATCTGCCAAAAAATAATCTTTCCCATCTCTTCTTGGCGAAAATAAAGCAGCAGGGCAGTGACGGCTGAGAAAAAGGCGCTCACCGCAATCCCGGCCAACAACATCATCGTCACCGCGGGACGATTTCTCCGCCGACCGAAAGAATAAACCAAAACCGTCGCCAGTAAAGCACCGGCAAAAGCGAAAAAAGGGCGGGCACTGAGCCCCAAAAGCTTAAAGTTAACCCCGGAAAGAACAGCGATGGTCGCCCCCAAAGCCGCCCCGGAAGAAGTTCCCAGAATGTAGGGATCGGCCAGCGGATTACGGAATAATCCCTGAAAAAGAAGGCCGGTTACGGCTAAAGCTGCTCCCACCAACACCGTCAGAATGATCCGGGGCAAGCGTAAACCAAAGAAAATCTTCTGCTGAAGGGGACTAAGGGGAAAGCTTAATCGGGCCGGGCCTAAACCTAAGGCTACCCATCCCGTTAAGATTAATCCCAAACTTAATCCCAGTAGGAACAGGTGGTACTTGGTTTGGGGTTTCATTACCGGATCCGCTCCCGGAGAAAAGCCAGATCCTTAAGGGCTTGAATCAACCGCGGTCCAGGCCGGGAAAGGAGATCAACATCAATCTGGAAGACTTGGTCTTGCCGGACCGCCGTCAAGTCCTTGAAGAAAGCATCATCCTGGAAGACTGCCGGATCCATTTCGGTCAAAATAACCTCCGGATTCTCGGCCAGAATATATTCCAGACTGATCTGTCCCCAGCTAAACCCCAAGCCCCCCGCAATATTCTCCCAACCAAGGCCGGTAACGGCCTCGTCTAGAAAGGTTCCGGTTCCCGCGGTCCACAAGTCGGATAAATCAGTACCAATGGCAATTAACACCTTCGGCTTCGGCCCGGCGCTCTCCCGATCCAGCGCTAGGGTGGCCAAGGCTGTATCCAACTCCATTGCCAGTTTAGCAGCAGCCGTTTCTGTTCCGGTTAACTGCCCAACCAAACGGATGGCCGCCCCTAAATCGGCAAAGGAGACCGGATTAAGGGCAAATGTAGGTATTCCCAAGGCGGTAAGGCTTTCTACCGGTTCTTTTCCATTTAAATTACAAGCCAGAACCAGATCAGGCTGGAGAGAGATTACCCGTTCAATATTGAGCGGAGCGATATCCCCGATCTTTGGTTTAGCTTTTGCTTCTACCGGGTAGTCACACCAATCGGTGACTCCGACGATCCGGTCCTCAAGCCCTAGGGCAAACAGAATCTCCGTATTCCCCGGCGAACCGGAGATAATTCGCATCGGTGGTCGCTCCAGCGTTAACGAACGCCCAAACTGGTCCTCAAGCTGCAAAGGGTAAGCCCCGGTTCCAACCGGCATAATCAGGACTAAGATGATTCCCAGCAAGGCGCAGATTGTTTTTTTAGCTAGCTTTGTATGCAAATCCTTCCCTCCCTATCTGTCCCAAGAGTTCCGTCTGTTTTAAACAAGCTAACAGAAATGTTCGACGCGGGGTTTGAAACCCAACTTTTCCGTTACCGCCAAATATTCCTCATCGGTAATCGCGTCCGGATTTTTCCCCAAGTAGGCGATAATTACCGCCTGAATCACATTACTCCCGAAAGAGCGTCCCCCAAGATTAGGGGTTGTTGTCACCAAAGTTTTAACTCCCCGCGCCTTTAAATCCTGCACGTTCCGTTGGGTTACTGTATTGGTAATAATGATCTTCCCTTCAAGTTGATCAGGCATATAGCGCTGAATGTAAAGATAATCGCCAGCAATAATATCAGCTTCTTGATAATAACGGGCATATTTCTTGGCGTCTTCCACATACTCTTCCTTCTTCCCTGTAGGATAGAGCCAGGCAAAGGGCAACAGGCAAACTGCCGGGGCGATCGCCTGCACCACCCGGTGGAAAGTTTTAAATCCCTTCATCAGGTAAGGAAAGCCAAAAGAGAAGATTAAATCCCCACAACTTAAGTCACAATCAAGTTCAGCAAAGGCCTGAGCCATACTGTAACGGTCAAAAGCAACGGTCAGCAAGGCCTTTTTCCCCCGGACCGGAATAATCCCCTGTCGATCCAGTTCAAGAATAACCTGTCGTTCCAGCACCTTTTTCCAGCCGGTGCCATCAACTAGTGGCGTTTGTCGGGCAGTTTCTAATAATGGTCGAGCACTGCGGAGAAAGAAAGTTTTCCCTCCCACAGGGAAGAGGGCGGTAATCCCGCCCAGGCCCATCGCATCCACCTTTCCGTCCAACCGCTGGATGGTCTCCTTCATTTTTTTAAGATCACCATCCATACCGATTCGTTCCACCAAAAATTCTTCGCCGAACAAATTCACTCTGACTTGATGGTCACGGGTGGATGAGCCAAGACTTACACTGACAACGTGTTTCATCAAACTCCTCCTTAATGGCTTCTTGCCTTGCCCCTTGGCTTTAATCTAGGGATCGCCTAAATCTGTGGTGACAACGCAAAAAGTTTATTACAAAAAGCCCCGTCTAGCAAAAAAGGCGAAAGCAACTTCAGGCCAGAACAGGCCGGACTAACTTCAACACCAAACAAGCCCATATGTTAATAATGCCCATTTTCACTAGTTTATCCCGTTTTCAGGCCTTAAAAAAGAAGCTTCTTTTGCTTTGCTCAACTGTCATATTTTTCCGGTATTCCGCATACCTTGATAAAAACAGCATGTCCACCTCAAACATTAAACCACAAGGGGGATTAGAGATGATCCGCATCGAACAATTATTGCGTCACACCGACTTCAACCTCCTGCGTTTTCTCCACTACACTTTTCAAGGGAAAATTCGCACCGCCACCATCCTACTTTATTTAGCTTGTCTAAAAGCCTTTCCCGGTTGGGATCGGGATGATCTTTATCATCACTGCTACGCAAAGACAGTTTTAATTTATCAAACCTTTATTTAGTCCACTCTAACGTTCCCTGCTCCCCACCGCCGACATATATTGTACGGAATAAATCAAGGAAAGGAAAAGGTGAATGGAGCAGAATAAAGGCAAAGAAATCGCCCGGCAATTTTTAGGTATCCCTTACCGGCACGGCGGTCGGGACTCCACCGGATTGGACTGTTTGGGCCTTGTTTATCTATTCTATAAAAAGTTAGAGATCGAAATCCCGACCGATGACGGCCGACCCTACACCACTGACTGGTATAAGACTGATCCGGAACGTTTTGTCCGCGGGCTCCTCCAAGTTGGTCGGGGCATCAATTTAAACACCGAGCAGTTGCAACCCTTTGATTTAGTATATTTCCGGGTGGGGGGAGCAGTGACCCACGCCGGGGTAATGGTTGATCACCGTTCATTTCTGCACGTCATGACCGGCCAGTCCGTTCGGATCACCCCCCTCAATCTAGCCTGGAAAAGGCGTTTACGGGGCGCCCGACGCCTCCGTTAGAGTTTATTCCTTTGGGAAAACGGGCTTAAGCCCGCTTTTTTTAAAATAGATTCTTTTTATACTCTGCATAAAGCTGTTTTACTCTTTTCATCTCGGCCTCAATCTCCAGTTGTAGGCGGGAAGCCAACTGATAATCCCGCGCGGCGATGGCCTGCCGCAATTGGGTAAAAAGAGAAGTATAATCGGACCGGTCTTTGAGCAAGCGGAAACGTAGATCATGAATACGTTGCCAACGCTCTTGATCCAAAGCCGTATGGATCACTTGTTCGTCGGGGGTCAGGCTCCGGATCACTTCAGCGTTTTCCGGAAGAATCCGATCGCACAATTCAGTCATCCATTGGTTTAACATTGCCAGAGAATAAGAATGAATAATTTGAGGAGTAAAGACCTCTCCCTTGGTTAAAACCGCTGTTTTCTCCGGGTACCGTTCTAAATTGGCTAAAGTCTCCCAGACGGTAGCGGGAGGGACCCCAAAAAGCCGGTCTCTTTCCTCCCGGGAGTAGGCTTCAAAGACATCCTCTTCACTACGGTAAGCCCGCTCTGTCTGTAGATAAACAGCCGGTTCCCCCGGTTTTTTAGAAAATTCCTTCTCCAATTCGCCGCTGGTCCGTCCATTGGTTAACGCATATGAAATCCCGTCCAGCATTCCCTGGTAGAGAGCTGCTAAGGTCAGATAATTATTGGAGTGGGGATTGGGTGAACGCACTTCAAGGCGGGTAGCCGTCGGGTTATTATTTTCCCGGATTAAACCCACTAAAACGGTACGATTCCGTGAGGGAATGCTCACGTCATGTCCGACGGAAGCGACGATACAGACAGGCGCTTCAAAACCCGGTTGCAAACGATTAAAGGCATCATTCGAAGCAGTAATAAAGGCGCCGATCGCCTCGTAGTTTTTGAGAATACCCATTAAGGCGCCCCACCCCACCGGGCTTAAAAAATCCTTCCTGCTAGCGGCTGGCGTAAACAGGTTCTTAACAGAACCGTCTTTTAGTTTAGCCGCTAACCCCACATGGGTGTGGCCTCCGCTCCCAGCCACTTTCTCCATGGGTTTAGCCATAAAAGTAACTTCCAACCCATGGCGACGGAAGGCCTCTTTAATTAAAATCCTTGCCAACAACTGGTTATCTGCCGTTTGTAAGGCATCACTATACCGCCAGGTGATCTCCAATTGTTCCATAACATGGGTCAAGCCCCCGTCTTGACCAATCTGAGCCGTTACCCCTCCTACCTCTTTATGGCCCATCTCCGGCTGTAATCCATAGGCTTCCAATAAGAGCAAAGAATGCTCTAGGGCGGTCCGGACCACACCTTTCGTTCGTTTCCAGTACTGTTCCCGTAAGACCTGGGAAACCGTAAGTTGCTCGATATCCGCCTTTTCATTAGGGGTTTTAACCCAAAACTCCAATTCAGTGGCAGCCGTCAATAAGATTTCCTGAATATTCTCCGGGGCAATACCCTGTTCATAAAGGGAGTTGGGATACCGTGTGAACAGTTCCATTAATTCCTGGTTAACCCGTTCCGCCGCTCGTCGCAGGACGGAGCGGGAACCAATTTTTTGCCCGCTATGAATTAAGTAGGAAGGAATTCTTAACGTACCCACCGGTAATCGGGTTTGCTGGTCAAGATGCTCATAATTATAATCGATGTACCAATTAACGGAAGTATCAGCCTCAAAATCAACCTTGCCATCGTTTAACGTGGCAATACCCGGCAGCACCACGCTAGAACCATCCGTATGGATTTCCCCCCATAAAAACTTCTCGATGTCCTTCAAAAAAACCGCCATCGGAATCTTGGCATCAGTATCGTTCCCCCCCAAATCCACGCCCACCGTGGAGACAAATTTAATCTCCGGTCGTTGTGCAAGGATTTTTTTAAGGGAGGCCGGGGTACACTGGTCGGGGCGAATAAAATAGAGTAAGGGAACTGTCATTTCCACACCTTCTTACCATCTTTGCTCTCAGCTGAACCAGATCCAATTGGCTTTCTTGTTTATGTTTAAGGGATTTACCACATAATCATAGATCGTCGCCCAGGCTAGCTCTTATGTCTCGGGTTTAGCTATAATTAGGCGACTCCCCAACGGTTAAAAGAAAATTCCATATTATTATAGCATGAAGCAGTCGTCAGGTCTTTTAGAAAAAAGTTAAAAGAAACGTATAAAACAATTAGTTCTACATATAATAGAAATGCCCTCTTCTCAAGAAGTAAAGGGCACAGACAGAAAGAACCCGGTTCTGGTGACCGGGTTCTTTCTGTTTTACTCCCTGCCTTTCCACAAGCGAAAGAAAAATTTGGCCTCTTAATCCGGTTGGTAGTAGTCGGTTTGAAATATACTAACAAACGCACAAAGCGCCCGGTATTCCCCGGGCGCTTTGTGACGGGTTCCCGTTGAGAAAGATGCTTATTATCATCATCAATATAATGTTAACATATGAAATGAAGGTTTTACCGCGCTGATCTTTAATAGAGAGCATAAGCTAGACCCAGAGAAGATCGACCTGTGGTCATTAACTAGGTGGGGGAATGTTTTTTGTCGCAGCGTATACAACAGATCAAAATCGCCTCCCGGATTGGAATCATCGGTAATTCGGTCTTGGCATTAATCAAAGGAATTATGGGGTACCTGGCCGGTAGTTTAGCCGTAGTTGGCGACGGACTCGACAGTGCCACCGATGTGATGAGCTTTATCATCATCTTCTTTGCCCTAAAGATCATGGCGAAAGCCCCCGATAAGCAACATCCCTACGGCCACCACCGGGCTGAGGCCCTGGCTACGCTGGTCATCGCCTTTATTATCCTTTTCGCCGGGATTCAACTTTTCTTTATCGCACTGGGGAAAGTCTTGCGGGGCGCCCCAAACACCATCCCTTCTGCTTTAGCAGTCTGGGCCAGTTTCTGTTCGATCCTGGGTAAACTTCTCCTCGCTCTTTATCAGTTTCATGTAGGCCGCAAGACGAAGAGTTCCATGTTAATCGCCAGCGGCCGTAATATGCTGGCCGACCTTTATGTGTCCTTAGGCGTGTTGATTGGCGCTTTTTCTACAATCACCTTGCAAATCCCGCTGATCGATCCCTTGGTTGCCATCCTCATTTCTTGCTGGATTATGCGGACCGCGGTCCATATTTTCCTCGAAGCCAATACGGAACTGATGGAAGGGGTCAAGGATGTCTCCATCTACCGGCAAGTGTTTGCGGCGGTCCAGGAAGTGAAGGATGTCTTCAATCCTCACCGGACCCGCATTCGCAAACTGGCCAATCTGTACTTAATCGATATCGACATTGAAGTGGACGGCAGGTTGACGGTAGCCGAAGGACACCAGCTGGCGGTCGAAGTAGAAAATATGCTACGGCAAAGAATCGACAATCTATACGATGTGGCCGTCCATGTTGAACCGCTCGGTAACATTGAAACAGAGGAAAAATATGGGCTCTCGCCCCAGGAAATCTTCGGCCTTTCCACTCCCGACGCGAAAACCCCTTCGTAACTAAAGTTTGGACTAAGAAAAATAAGCGGATAGGCCGGGAAAGTTATTGAGCCGGGGTAGGATCCCGCTCTCTTCCACATAATGATGGCCAAAAAGCTTTAGCACCCAATTTCGCCAACTTTCCAACCCCACCCCACTCCGGCAGGAAAGGTTGATTAAAGGTACGGTGGGATTGACCAACCGCAGCTGTCTTTGGAAGCGGTGGCCGGAAAAGTCGGTAAACGGGAGCAGATCTATTTTATTGAGGATCACCAGTTCCACTTCTTTAAAGAGGCGGGGATATTTTAACGGTTTTTCATCTCCCTCAGTTACACTAAACACCAGAATGCGAAAGACACCATCGTTCTGTTTGGGTAAGGAATACCCGGTCCGTCCTGAAAACTCATAAAACACCAATTCTTCCCGGTCAGCAGTAGATAGCTCCACCGGGACACGATAATTTTCATTGGTCATAAAAGCCGGAATCCCGGCGGCTTGTAATTTTTCCTGATCCAAAAAGGAATTTTGCTGACAGTAGACCGCTCGGATTGCTAAGCGCCCGCCAAGGGTTTCATGGGTTCTACGAATTAATTCGGTCTTTCCGGCCCCAATATTTCCCAACAAATAAATAATTTTCATCATCCAAACACCTCCACTCCTCCCATCTATTATTTCGCAAAAATACCATTTTTAAGCAAAAAAGACTTTACAACTTTCATCATTGTAAAGTCTTCATTTTTAATTTGAAGTTATTCCCGTGCAGATGGCGACTCGGGGCCAACCGGCGTAATCCTGGTAAGAATGGACCTTTGTGAACCCGGCTTCGTGGGCGATTGTTTGGATCGCCGGAAACTGGTCATGGCCATGTTCGATGGCAAGAAAGCCCTCCGGCGCTAACCAGGCTGATGCCCCCAGGATGATCCGGCGGATCACTTCCGTTCCCGTTGGTCCCCCATCCAACGCCACCCTGGGTTCCTGCCTTACTTCTTTGGCTAAAGTCGGAATTACTGCCGTTGGAATATAGGGAGCGTTCGAGACAATACCCGTATAACGGAGACCGCTGGCGACCGGAAGTACAGTATAGAGGTCACCGCAATAAAAATTGATCCGCTCCTTACAGTTATGGGCTACGGCATTAGCGGCCGCTACCTCCAGCGCCGCCGCTGACAAGTCAATGGCATCAATTTGAAAAGCCGGTAAGTAATGGGCTAAGGAGATGGCGATTACCCCGCTCCCGGTTCCAAGATCTAAAAGGCGTCCGGAGGCTCTCCCCCGACACTGTTCAACAGTTTTTTCAACCAGAATTTCCGTCTCCGGACGGGGAACCAGAACCGCGGGGGTAATCTGAAATTCCCAGCTTAAAAAGGACTTTTTTCCCGTAATATAAGCCAGCGGTTGACCGGACAAACGCTGGCGAATCAAATCTTTATACTTACTAATCTCTTCCCTATTTAAGGGACGTTCTCCATCGGTATACAGACGTATCCGATCGGTCTTCAGGAGATGGGCCATGAGGAGTTCCGCTTCAAGCCGGGCTGAGGGCAGACCCCGCTTGGCAAAAAAATGGGCGGTCTCCCTAAGCACCGTCTCCACTGTTAGGATCATGCCCCTCCTCCTTCGTCCGTTGCCTGTAACTTCGCGGTTTGTTCCGACATAATCAGCTTTGTAACTAATTCTTCCAAATCACCGGCGATTATACTATCCAAACGATAGAGCGTTAAATCGATCCGGTGATCGGTAATCCGATTCTGCGGGAAATTATAGGTCCGAATCCGTTCACTCCGGTCACCCGACTTCACAATGCTCCGCCGGGTGGAGATTATTTCCGCCTGCTTTTCCTGCTGCATTTTGTCTAGAAGCCGCGACCGCAAAATCTTTAAGGCTTTTTCTTTATTTTTCAGTTGGGATTTTTCATCCTGACAGGTGACCACCATCCCGGTGGGCAAGTGGGTAATCCGGACGGCCGAATCGGTGGTGTTCACACTCTGGCCGCCATGACCGGAGGAACGGAACACATCGATTCTTAATTCATTCGGATCAATTTGGAGTTCGATCTCTTCTGCTTCCGGCAACACGACCACAGTAGCTGCGGAAGTATGGATCCGCCCGCCGGTTTCGGTCTCTGGAATCCTTTGGACCCGATGGACACCGCTTTCAAACTTGAGTTGGCTATAGGCGCCCTTACCCTCGACCAAAAAAATAACCTCTTTAAAACCGCCCAATTCTGTCGGATTGGAGCTCATCATCTCCACCCGCCAGCCAAGCTTTTCAACGTAACGGTTATACATCCGGAAGAGATCGGCCGCAAACAAAGCCGCTTCCTCCCCGCCGGTGCCCGCTCTAATCTCGACCAGCACGTTTTTCTCATCATTAGGATCCTTCGGTAGCAGCATCACCTTTAATTCTGCCTCTAACTCCGCAATTTGGGCTTCTACCGCCTCCAGTTCGGCTTGGAGCATTTCTACTTCTTCCGGGGAAGGCTTCTCCTGTAATAGCTCTTTGGCTACCTGCCGGTCGCTTTGTAGCTGTTGGTAACGGCGGTAAGCCGTAACAATCGGTAATAAATCAGCATGGCTCTTTCCTAATTTCCGCATCTCTTCCGGATCAACAGAAACCTCCGGATCGGCCATCTTCCGTTCCAACTCCATAAACTTTTCATTTATAACTGCCAGTTTATCAAACATCAATCTACCTCACTTACCATTTAAACCTCTTGTTTGTTGATGGGTAAGACTTTATTATTCTCTAAGTTTAAAACCTCTTTTAAAGCTACGATCGCCACTTCCAGTTGGCCATCGTCGGGTTCGCGGGTCGTCAGTCGCTGCAACATTAAACCGGGCCAACTCAGGATGCGCCAGAAAAGAAAAGATTGGCGCTTACCCGAAGCCTTAATTAGTTCGTAGGAAACACCAGCCACTACTGGGAGCAAAAAAATACGAGAAGCAAAACGCATCAGGAAAGTTTGTTCGCCCAAAAAGGAAAAAAGAACCGCGCTGACCATTACCACATAAAGGAGAAAACTCGTCCCGCACCGGGGGTGAAGGGTTGTTTTGGTTCTTGCGTTCTCAACCGTTAATTCCTCGCCCGCCTCGTAGGTATGAATCACCTTGTGTTCGGCGCCATGATAGGCAAAAACCCGTTGAATATCGGAAAGAAATGAAACAAGGCCGACATAAGCAACGAGAATCACCGCCCGCATTAATCCTTCAAAGAGGTTACGCCATAGTGTTCCCGGCAATATTTTAGCGACCAGGCCACGGAGAAAGAGGGGCAGCGCCACAAAGAGTAAGATCGTTATGCCAATGGCGAGCACCAACATTAATGTCATCTCCCAAAAGGAAAGTTCTTCCTCCCCCTCCGTATCCATTAATTGATTGGCTGAATACTGTAAAGATTTCACCCCAAGAACCAGCGATTCACCTAAAGCGACGATGCCGCGGATGAAAGGCAAACGCAGGATACGGTTTTTTTGGGTATAAGAACCTAATGGCTCACTCATTACACTGGTGGTGTTATTCCCTTTCCGGACGGCGATGGCATAATGATGGCGACCGCGCATCATAACTCCTTCAATAACTGCTTGCCCACCGTATTGGTAATTTTCCGCCACGGAGATCACCCCTTTCTTAATTATCGAGGCTTTTTTACGCTATTCTTTGCTTTCATCCCAAGACCAAATAAGGAAAGGCCTAGTTTACGGATAAATGCTCGTCAAGGAGATCATCGCTCCAAGTGACGAACGACCAGATTCAAGCGACAAGAAGAAGAGGAGGATAAAAGAGAGATGCCGTAAAGTCGGCATCTTTCATGCAAGCGCTAATAATTTAAAACAGAGCAGATCTGCTCTGTTTTTTTGTCTACTTCCCGGCTTTCTCCATTCGCTTCTGGAATTTTTCCACCTGACCACCGGAATCGACAATTCTTTGTTTACCAGTATAAAAAGGATGACAATTGGAGCAGATCTCCACCCGGATCTCCTTTTTGGTCGAACCGGTTTCAAAGGTTTCGCCACATGCGCAAGTGACGGTTGCTTTTCCATAATTAGGATGAATATCTTTTTTCATCGGGTTCACCTTCTTATCGATTTTTAACTATGACATTATAACACAGGCTTCGGTTTTCTGCAATAATCCCTAATTTGGACTTTTTGCGTTGTCCTTTGCTTGATCAATCCCATACAATATATTGATAACTTGATTTAAATAAAATACTTTATATTGTATTAAAATCCTTTTGTCGGTTACAACGTAAAAAGCTTACTTTCCAGCTTTACGTTTTAAGACCGCGACTTGGTCCAATCTTTCCCAGGGCAGATCCAAATCGGTACGACCAAAATGGCCGTAACTGGCTGTTTGCCGGTAGATGGGTCGGGCCAGATCCAGGTTTTTAATGATCGCGGCGGGACGTAGATCAAAGATCTCCTGCACCAAACCGACTAGTTGCTGGGTAGATATAACCCCGGTGCCAAATGTATCAATGGTAATCGACACGGGTTTGGCCACTCCGATCGCATAGGCCACCTGTAATTCACATTTCCGGGCTAAACCGGCAGCAACCAGGTTTTTAGCAACATAACGGGCGGCATAGGCGCCGGAACGGTCGACTTTCGTTGGATCTTTTCCCGAAAAAGCCCCTCCACCGTGGCGGGCCATCCCACCGTAAGTATCAACAATAATCTTCCGTCCGGTCAACCCGGTATCCCCTTGAGGTCCACCAACCACAAAACGCCCGGTCGGATTGATATAGTATTTCGTCTGTCGATCTAAATATTCTTCGGGAATAACCGGTTTAATCACCTCTTCCCGAATCCCCTCCTCCAGGGTTTGGCGTTCAAGCGTCGGACTATGCTGAGCTGAGACCACAATACTGTCTACCCGGAGCGGCCGGTCGCCTTCGTATTCCACCGTCACCTGGGATTTACCATCAGGACGAAGAAAAGGCAAGATCCTTTCCTTACGCACATAAGCCAAACGACGGGCCAGTCGATGGGCAAGGGCAATCGGTAACGGCATATATTCGGGGGTTTCCGCAGTGGCATACCCAAAGACCATGCCCTGGTCACCCGCGCCAAGGGTGTTTTCCTCCTCGTTGGCGCCTGTTTTTATCTCTAAAGCCTGATTAACCCCTAAGGCAATATCGGGGGACTGCTCATCGATGGCGGTCAACACGGAGCAGGTAGCGCCATCAAATCCATATTTGGCTCTGGTATAGCCAATCTCTTTCACCACATCCCGGGCGATTTTTGGAATCTCCACATAACAGTTGGTGGTGATTTCACCCATAATCATAATCAAGCCGGTGGTCACCGCCGTTTCACACGCGACCCGCGCCTTTCGGTCTTCAGCAAGGATCGCGTCGAGAATGGCATCGGAGATCTGATCGCAGATTTTATCCGGATGTCCCTCCGTCACCGATTCGGATGTAAATAAATATCGTTCCAACAACTTAACCTCCTTCTTATCAACAAAAAACCCTTCGTTCAGGAAGGGTTGGTCATACTCATCTTCCAGAAACTGGAGGGATTTAGCACCATTTGGAAGTCCGCTTCCCAGGTTGCCGGGCTTCATCGGGCCCTATCCCTCCGCCGCTCTTGATGAGTTAGTATTATTTACTTTTAAAGAGATTATAAACCTTTTCTCCGGTAGCGTCAAGCAAACCGACCCACAGTTGCCCACTTCTTCAGATTGAAGCCAAAGTCTCGACCAAGGCATAGACTTCCGGTTCAATCCGTTTTTTCCGGGCGATAGCATCATCCATGGGTGATACTTTAAGATCATGGTCAACCCAGCCAACCATCTTTCGGTTTTCTCCCGCTAACAACAGTTCAACGGCTTTGGCGCCGAACCTGGTGCCAAGGGTCCGGTCTAAGGCCGAAGGAGAACCGCCCCTTTGGATATGGCCTAAGATGGTTACCCTGGTGTCCTTCTTGATTTTCAGGTTTATGTAGGTCGCCACCTTAAAAGCGGCGCTTTCCGAGAAAGCGCGGCCACTCAAAGGATCCCCGAAGATCCCTTCCGCCACCAACACGATACAGTGGCGACGGCCAGTGCGGTTAACCGTCTCAATCCGTTGGACAACTTGGTCTAAATTCGGTTCCACTTCCGGAATGAGCACCGCATCGGCGCCCCCGGCCAAACCGGCGTAAAGGGCAATAAAACCAGAATTTTTACCCATCACTTCCACCACGTAGACCCGATCATGGGAGACGGCGGTATCCCGAATCTTATTAATTGAATCCAAGACCGTATTCAACGCTGTATCAAAACCGATGGATAAGTCCGTACACTCAATATCATTATCAATCGTCCCCGGAATACCGACGGTAGCAAAACCCAAATTGGCCAGTTCCAACCCACCCCGGAAAGAACCATCCCCGCCAATCACCACAATACCCTCGATCCCGTAATTATGCAGTTGTTGAACGGCCTTTTCCCGCCCTTCTTCCGTTTTAAACTCTTTAGAACGGGCGGAACGGAGAACCGTGCCACCCCGGTGTAAAATATCGGAGACCACGATCGAAGTAAGTTCCGTAATTTCTCCGGTTAAAAGGCCCTGATAACCCCGTTTAACGCCGAAGACTTCACATCCGGCCTTCACTGCCGTCAAGGTTGCCGCCCTAATTGCCGCATTCATGCCGGGAGCGTCACCACCACTGGTGATAATCGCAATCCTCTTCATCTTTATACCTCCTGTCTACAACCGGGTTCATCCTTATTCTTCTAAATAGCGGCCGATCCGACGAAATTTCTCATAACGCTGCGCTAATAAATGATCAAAATCTAGATCGATGATGGCTTTGAGGTTTTTAAGGAGGTGCGTTTTGATCCGGATGGCCATTTCCTCTGGATCCGTATGGGCGCCTCCCAAAGGTTCCGGGATCAACTCATCAACCACTTGGAGGTCGATCAGATCATCGGCGGTAATCCGCAATACTTCCGCCGCCTGCGGCGCTTTCGAAGCATCTTTCCAAAGGATCGAGGCACACCCTTCCGGAGAAATAACAGAATAATAAGCATTCTCCAACATGAGAAGACGATCGCCCACTCCGACAGCCAGAGCGCCACCGCTCCCGCCTTCACCCGTAATCACCACAACAATGGGCGTCCTTAAACCGGCCATCTCCATGATTGCTCTGGCAACAGCTTCCCCCTGTCCTCTTTCTTCCGCTTCTTTCCCGGGAAAAGCGCCGGCCACATCCACAAAAGTTATCACTGGCCGCCCGAATTTTTCCGCCTGTTTCATCAGGCGAATTGCTTTCCGGTAACCCTCCGGGTGCGGCATCCCAAAATTGCGGAAGATATTTTCTTTCGTATCGCGGCCTTTTTGTTGCCCGAGAATAGTAACGGGGATCTCTTCTAAATAGGCCAAACCGCCCACTAATGCCGGATCATCTCGGTACAGCCGATCTCCGTGTAATTCGATGAAGCCATCAAAAATGAGGTTAATATATTCTAAAAAAGTAGGTCGTTTTGGGTGCCGGGCAATCTGAACTTTTTGCCAAGGAGTCAACTTTTTATAAATCTCCGTTTTCAAGCTGTGTGCTTTCTCTTCCATCCGAGCAATCTCTTCCGACATGTCAATCTTTTTTTCTTCGGCAAACAGCTTAATCTCTTCGATTCTTTTTTCCAGTTCCTTGAGGGGTCGTTCAAAATCCAGATTATAGTTACTACCATTACTCATTGGTTAATCACCCTTTTGCGTCGCTGATGATACCGTAACAGGCGGGCGAGGGTATTACGGAGTTCCTTCCGGTTGATGATTAGATCGATCATCCCGTGCTCGAGCAGGAATTCGGATCGTTGAAAACCTGGCGGTAGGGTCTGGCGGGTAGTTTGTTGGATCACGCGCGCGCCGGCAAAACCAATTAAAGCCCCCGGCTCAGCTATGATAATATCCCCTTGCGAGGCAAAGCTGGCAAAGACTCCACC
Organism: Bacillota bacterium; assembly: GCA_012837715.1. Taxonomy (GTDB): domain Bacteria; phylum Bacillota; class UBA4882; order UBA10575; family UBA10575; genus Capillibacterium. The sequence continues at coordinate 125,740 of DUQR01000045.1, forward strand.
GGTTGTCGGATCGGTTAAAATCGAAATATATAAAAGGGATTTTTCGGCTAAACGGCTTAACGCCTGACAAGTCGTAGCCATCTGCATCAAGGATAGAATTCCTTCATACATGCGGGCGCCGCCGGAAGCGGCGAAGGTTACCACTGGTAGCCCGTGTTCGGCTGCATACTCAAAAATCCGGACCAGTTTCTCCCCGACTGCTGAACCCATCGAACCACCGATAAACTCAAAATCCATCACCCCCAGAGCTAAAGGAACACCCCCGATATTCCCAACCCCGGTGACCACTCCTTCTTTTAACTCTGTCCTCTTTTTTGATTTGGCTATTTTTTCCTGATACACCGGGAAATTTAACGGGTCGCCGGAAGTAATATTTTCATACAATTCTTGAAAACTTCCCGGATCCACTAAGTAATTGATTCTTTCCCAGGCGCTGATGCGGAAATGATACTGGCATTTAGGACAGACCTTTAGGTTTTTCACTAAATCTTTATGATAAATCATTTGGTTACATTGCCCGCATTTGACCCATAACCCGTCAGGAAGCTCTTTTTTTGCCGCTTCTGGCTGTTGTAACGAACCATCGGGAACCTCCCGTTGCCTGATTGTTACATACTTTTGCTTTGCGCGAAAGAGATCCTTAAACACCCAATTATCGCCTCCTTCATCGGGTTGATTACGCAAGTTGAAATCAGTTTCATTATAGTTTATCTCTTTTAAGTTGTTGTTTATTCCCCATCACTTCTCTCTTATTCACGATACTGGCGAACTTGTAAAGCTTGGTTCAAAACCTCTTGGGCCTCGTCAATTTCCGCTTCGGTCACTAAAACTTCGTAATTGGTATAGCTTCCCACCGCCCGCAACCCGATCGGACGGAGACGGACCAAAATGCCTTCGGTTTCCATGAATTCTTTAATCCGGTTCGCCATCGTTTGGTTAGGAGCAACATAAAGTACAGTCCACAAATTGATTTACCTCCACCATGCAAAACTAACGGGAAAAGTTACTGTCCAAAATTAATTTCGCCTTGTCGCCGCATTCTCCTGCCCAGAAGAAAAGATTAGCCGGTTTTATCCCCCATCTCTTATAGCATTTGCCAGCAGGAAACGGCACTTTTCAAAAGAATTTTATATATATAATCATAAGATCCAGGATCTCCTGAAAGACTCTAGATAGGGTCTTTTGCGTTCTCCTTTACTTTAATAAACTTATTCCAAGATCTTCATCGCCCAATTCTTATACCGGAATCCCTTTTTATCGCCATAACGGGAAAATATTAATCGAGTAAGTCTATAAAGGAGACTATTGTTGAGATGGAGGTTGCCCATGTCATCCACTAAAAAAATCTTCACCGCCGACTTCATCCGTAAAGGGATGGTGCTTACGCTAGCCATCGGTCTCATCACGATGGGCGGTTTGCTCTATTCCTCGACCACCGCCGCCACCTGGCGTAGTTTACGTATGATTCATCCCAAAAATATCTGCTTGATGCTGGGGATAGTTGTCCTTTCCTGGTTGGTGGAAGCCTTACGGGTTAAAACCATCGCCCATCTTTTAGACGAACGGATTGGTTTTTTCCCTCTCCTCCGGATCAACCTAGCTTCAATCTTCTCCGGAAATATCACTCCCTTGTATTCTGGCACTCTCCCCACCCAAGTCTATCTCCTCCATCGGCAGGGGCTCTCTCTGGGGAAAGCCTCAGCGATTGTGACCATTCGCCTCTCCTTTACCAGCCTTTTAGTGGCGATCGGCGGACCGGTCCTCCTCTTTCTTTTTCGCGGCTTGAACGGAATTGGTTTGGCCGGGCTCGCCGGGTTTATTAAGTATATTCTCCTGCTGGCACTGGCTTTTGCTGCCCTTCTCCTTCTTCTCCTTTTACGCCCCAGCAAAGGAGAGTTCTTGATCAAAAGGTTTTTTAGCTTTAAGATTGTCCGTAGAATCTTCCGTTCCAAAGCGGACCACTTTTGCCGGAAGCTGCTAACCGAAGGGGAAGAGTTTCGGAGTTGTTTAGGAACCTTGTTTAGGGAGAAAACTATTCCCGTTCTTTTCGTCTTTTTCCTTACCTTCTGTTCCTGGCTGACCACCCTTTTGATCGCACCTACCGTTATGATGGCCTTTGGCGTGCACGTCCAGGATAAGATCTTTCGCATCCTGTTACTGGAATGTGTCATTCAATTCTTTCTGTCCTTTGTCCCGATTCCTGGTGGAAGTGGCGTTGCTGAGCTCGGTTTCTTTTCCATTTTCGCCATTTATCTACCTAAACACCTTCAAGCCATCTCCGTTACCCTGTGGCGCCTTTTAAGTTATCATCTAAACACTTTAGTCGGAGGGCTGTGCTTCCTCCGCCTCTTCACGAAACAGGGTAAACAGTAGGTTGTTCCAAAGTAATCGGACCCAGCTTTCCCAGGCGAAAATCGGTCCAGATCAATTCAGCGGTGCGCAATAAATTTACTTCCCCCCCCTTTTGGAGACACCCCCGGCGAGCGCCGATGGCTAAGAGAAGGTCGTAGGGATCACGCTCCCCTGTCATTGGCCCAAGACCGTAGTAGTTCAGTAGGGGACTGGGGTGATTCTGTCGGAGCCAATCAAGAAAAGCCAAGATTAACTCTTCGGTCGCTAGGTTTTCCGGTTTAATCATTCCGACCAACGCCAGCTTAAATCCGGTCTCCTGATCGGCGATCTTCGGCCACAACAGTCCTGGCGTGTCAAGAATCTCCCATTTACCTCTTTTCACCCATTGCCTTCCACGCGTAACTCCCGGCCTTTCACCAACCCGGGCGGCGCTCCGTCGGACTAAACGGTTGAGCAAAGAAGATTTCCCACAGTTCGGAACCCCCACTACCCCCAATCGTCCCACCGCCTTCTGGGGAAAGGCTTCACAGGCCACCTGGTGAATAAGGTTCTCTAAAGCACCAAGTTTTTCGCCGGTCCGGGCATTAAAGGAAACCACCCTTTCCCCGGTTTCCCGGTAATAAGCAAGCCACTGATCGGTCAGCAATGGATCGGCAAGATCAACCTTGTTGAGGATCAAAATCCGGGCCTTTTTCCCGATCAGATCCGATAAATCGGGGTTTCTACTACTGGCTGGAATCCTGGCGTCGGCTACTTCGAGAATTAAATCCAAAAGCGGGAGAACGGCCTTTAACTCACGCTTCGTCTTGGCCATATGCCCTGGATACCACTGAATCTCCACCTGATCTCCTCCCTTCAGCCATAACCAGTCATTTTTCTACCCTTCATGGTTTTTTCCATTCTCCTTCGTCTTTTCAGTGTAACCGTAATTCGCTTCGTTGTTACGCCCATAATTCCTTCTTAACAAAAAGAAACACACTCTTTAAAAGTGTGTGTTCTCTTTTTATGCTTTTTTATTGTTAAGCGCGGGGATGGGCTTTATCGTAAACACTCTTCAGTTTGTTTTTGGTTAAATGGGTATAGATTTGTGTTGTTGAAATATCGGCATGGCCTAACATTTCCTGAACTGCTCTTAAATCCGCGCCATTCTCCAACAAATGGGTGGCAAAGGAATGCCGAAGGGTGTGGGGGGTAATCAAATCAACAGCATCAATCATTTCCGCGTACTTTTTGATAATCTTCCAAAAACCTTGCCGGGTCAGACCATGTCCGTGGTGGTTAAGAAAGAGCGTCTCCTCCGCCGGATCGGAGGCCAAAAACTTGCGGGCGTGATCCAGATAAAATTGAAGGTACTTCACAGCCACTGAACCTAAGGGAACAATCCGTTCTTTCGAACCTTTTCCCAAACACCTCAGATAACCTTCGGTTAGATTAACATTGGATATTTTCAAGGTGACCAATTCGGTTACCCGTAAACCAGTCGCGTACAAAACTTCCAACATGGTCCGGTCTCTGATCCCGGCCGGGGTCTTTAAATCCGGTTGTTCTAGTAGTTCGACCACTTTTTCCACCGAGAGCACGCGGGGCAATTTCTTTTCTTGTTTCGGCGCATCTAGGTTAATGGTCGGATCCCTCTGGATAATCTGCTCGCGAACGAGAAAATGGTAGAAAGCCTTAATGGCTGCCAGGGAACGGGAGATGGTTGAGGCCGCCCGGCCTTTCGCTTGTAAATATAGGAGGTATCCGCCAATGGTGGCAGAAGTGGTTTCCGTAATACTGATTCCTTTTTTTTCGGTTAAATAATCTAAATACTGGCGTAAATCTCGACCGTAGGATTCTAGAGTGTTAGGAGCTAAGCCTCGCTCCACTGCAATATAATTGTTAAATTCCTCTAAGTAGTCCAGCAAATTGGTCAACCCCTTACCCAATAGCTTTGTCGTGTCTTTCCTTGTCTTTCTTTTATTTTTCGACACCCTAGTACTAAATCCTTTTTTCATTTTACGAGAAAGATTTCCAAAAAGAAATCAACACTAGAATAGTTTAGCTACCCAATAAATGAACAAGGGAGAGACAAAACCCTCAATCAAACCGGAAAGGATCAGGAGCGAAAGGGCTAAACCATTAAGGCCCAACCCTTGTACCAAATCGGTGGAGACCGGCCGCGTCACTTTCCCAAACCTACTCCTGAGAAGCGCGCCGGCTAGATCAATATTCGCCACTCCGGCAATCATTAAAGCCGGGATAATTAGGACATAATGGGGAAAAACCGAAGTTACGGTAAAGAGAAAACCTTTCCCCGCCAGTTGTTGGAGGATGAAACCAATGGTAAAGCCAAGGATATAACCCTTGGCAAAGAGTAGAAACAAAATTAACGGTACCCCGATCACACTAATTCCAAGCAGTGAAAAGAAGAATATTGTTTTCAAATGATTGAAGATGGCATTTCTGGCAAGCACCGCATCGGTCACCGGTTGGGTTTCCTGTTTCATCCCTTGGAAAAAAAAATGAATATACTGAAGGAGCTCGGTCTTCTGGCCTGGCTCCAAGTTTTGGGCGGAAAGGGTACCGAAGACAATACCCATCGCAAACAATAAACCCACCAGAATAAAGAGGAAAAGCCGTTCTTGAATGTACAGACTAATCGCCCTTCGCCACTGCCCGCGAGGCAACACAACCACCTCCTTGTCCTGTAACTTATAATTATGTTTTGCGCAGAGATGGTATGCCTTTGATTCAGCGGGCAGGAATAAAAATCACAGCAGGCCTTGGGCCCGGGCGAATAAAAAGGCGATGATGGTCTTTCCGTCTTGAATCCGTCCCTCCATAATCCTCTGAAAGACTTCGTCCACAGAAAGCCGGAGACCATTGACGAACTCTCCTTCGTCCGGATGCGCCGGTCCGGGTAACGGATCCCGGCAGACAAAGATATGGATTACTTCATTGGTGAACCCTGGTGTGGTCATGACCGAACCAACCTTCAACAGTTCGCCGCCGACCAAACCAGTCTCCTCACTTAATTCCCGGGCGGCACACACCAGTGGCGTTTCATCGGGATCAAGCTTACCGGCGGGAATCTCCAGCGTTTCCCGGCCGATGGGATAGCGAAACTGACGGACCAGAAGGGTGTCCCCACCGGTAAAGACCGGAATCACCGCGGAAGCTCCCGGATGGTTAATCCATTCCCGAAAGGTTTCCGTCCCGTCGGCCAGTATGACTTTTGTCCGCCAAATTTTAAGGAGCGTGCCATCATAGACAAGCTCCTCCGCCTGTTTTTTTTCTGTCAAATCCATTTGCTTCACCCTTTTCCTAAATTTATTCTTCTCCCGGCCACACCGGTAAGGAGGGCTTCTCTGCCCGGGTAAACGCCGCCGCCAACACTCCGGCTGCCGCCGCCGCCTCGAAAAAAGCCGGATCATCTCGATAGGCCCGGCCCATCGTGGTGATTTCGAGATTATGGTCGGCCATTAATTGAGCTACCGCAGGAATCTCCACCTTATAAAGGTGGTGCCTGGTTAAACCGCTGTCTCGAAATTGGTCTACGAGTAACCGTTGTTTCTCCTCATCCCACCGGGGCAGGCCAAGGTAAGCAGTGGCGTAAGTCAGTTCGCCCAACACGGTTTGGCTGTGGTGACTCAGTCCAAAGTGTCGGGGGCGGGGGTCGGCAAAACTGATCCGGGGAACGGCAATCGGTAAACCGCCCATTTTTTCCACAGCTTCGAGGATATAAGCTTGTTCAATCCCAGAAAAACCGTATTTCGTTCCTGTTCCGACGATACCCGGGCCCATCGCAACGATAATCAGATCCGCCGCTACCATCGTCTTGGCTAGCGCCAAACCGGAATAAACATTAACGGTCTCCAGATCTCCGCCAAACGCATGGCCAGCCGTGATCGTACAGAGCAGAAGTCTTTGCGCTTTCAACTGACGGACCACTTTACTGAAACTAAGGGGTAAAGCCGCCCCGTCCGTCATTAGATAGACTACTCGTCGCCCAGGAGCGACCGCATGAAAGGCCAGAACCGCTGGGACGAGCATGCTATGCAGGGTTGCCACGATCACCGGCGTACCGGCTAAAGAAGTAAAGCCCTTAAGCAATTGATGTCCCCTGGCGCCCTCTTCCTCCGCCGCCTGCACCGCTAGTTGCCATGGCGTATAGCGTAGCTTCATAATATGTCCTTGCGGTTTAAAAACCCTGTCCTGAGTACCAACAATCCCGTGGACAAAATGGTAACCCCCGGTCCCCAGGTTTAATTCGACCGCCGAGGTGTTCAGCCAAACCCCATCTCCGGCCCGGACCGGACCGGTCAGTTCCGGGTAAGCAATGGCCTTTGCTTCGCCGCCATCCACAAGCACCGTCAATTCCTGGTAGGAGGGGTGGTCCTCATTGATCCGGACCACCTTTCCCAATTTACTACTGAACATTTTTCCCTCTAGATCTTCGGCCTTTTCTGGCTCTTTCCTGCTGTTTTACTTCCAAAAGGTATTTTGCCCTATTCCCTCCTTAGAAAATAGCTTAAGTTGTTCACCCGACTTTGATTAAATTACGGATCGACACGGCCGGTAGTCGGCAGGAATAACCAATTCAAGCGTGGCCGGGGGCATCTGGCCTCACCGGGCTTCGAATTTTCCCCACTTGGCTCAAGCTGGTGGTAGCCAGCGTGAGTGACTAGTTTACTTCAAAGATTTGCCATAAGAAAAAGGCTAATAGCGCTTACTCAACGCCTTAGCCTTTTTTGGTGATTTGGGGAGCAGTCGGCCGTCTCGACGTCCGCCCAAAAATCTGAACCCAGTAAACTTATTTACTGTCGACGGGGGTTTTTCACCTGGGCTTGGGCGGCCGCCAACCGGGCAAGCGGTACCCTAAAGGGTGAACAAGAAACATAGTTCATCCCGATCCGATGGCAGAACTCGACCGAGCTCGGATCGCCGCCGTGCTCGCCACAGATTCCTACCTTCAAATCAGGCCGGGTCGCCCGTCCTTTCGTCAGTCCGATCTCCAGTAATTGACCGACACCTTCTTGGTCTAATCTCTGGAAGACGTCATCTTGGAGGATCTTCAGGTCAACGTAGGCCGGTAAGAAGCGTCCGGCATCATCCCGACTGTAACCGAAGGCCATTTGGGTCATGTCATTGGTGCCGAAAGAGAAGAATTCAGCCTCTTCCGCAATCTGGTCGGCGATCAAGGCCGCCCGCGGCAGTTCAATCATGGTGCCAATCTGGTACTCGATTTGCACGCCTTCTTCCTTCATCACTTCTTCGGCTACCCGTACACTATACTCTTTGATCAGTTTCAGTTCCCCGGTGGTTCCGACCAAGGGAATCATCACTTCCGGTACAACCTTCTGCCCTTTCTTACTGAGAGCGCAAGCGGCTTCAAAAATAGCGCGGACTTGGGTCTCAAAGATTTCCGGATAGATTACCCCTAGACGGCAACCGCGGAAACCCAACATGGGGTTAAATTCGCTCAAGGAATTAACCTTTGCGATAACCTTTTCTACCGGAATCCCCATCTCTTTGGCCATTTCTTCCTGGCCTTTCCGGTCATGGGGTAGGAATTCATGCAAGGGTGGATCCAGCAACCGGATGGTCACCGGCAGATCCTTCATTGCTTCAAAGATCGCCATGAAATCGGCTTTTTGGTAAGGTAATATTTTTGCTAGGGCTTTCTTGCGGGCTTCCACATCATCGGCCAGGATCATCTCACGCACTGCCATAATCCGTTCATGCTCAGGACCGAAGAACATATGCTCCGTGCGGCAGAGTCCGATCCCTTCCGCCCCAAAGCTGCGGGCCACTTCCGCATCATGGGGGGTATCCGCATTGGTCCTCACCTTCAAAACCCGGACCTGATCAGCCCAAGACATTAAAGTCTCAAAATTTCCGGCAATCTCGGGCTCAACCAAAGGAGCTTGCCCCAAAATGATATCCCCGGTGGAACCGTTCAACGTGAGCCAATCGCCTTCTTTAAGGACTTGCCCATTAATGGTCACGATCTTTTTCGCTTCATCAATTAGAGCTTCACTACAGCCTGCCACACAACATTTACCCATACCCCGGGCAACAACTGCCGCATGGGAAGTCATTCCCCCGCGGGCGGTTAAGATTCCCTGGGCCGCATGCATTCCGCTGATATCTTCCGGTGAAGTCTCAGTCCGGACCAAGATCACTTTCCGGCCTTGGTCATTCCACTGCTCTGCCTCTTCCGCAGTAAATACAATTTGGCCAACGGCAGCGCCGGGACTGGCCGGCAAACCCTTAGCAATCTTCTCTACTTGGGCTTTGGGATCGATCATCGGATGCAGGAGTTGATCCAACTGTTCCGGCTCCACACGGAGCAGGGCTGTTTGTTGATCGATTAAGCCCTCTTCCACCAGATCAACGGCAATTTTAATCGCCGCTTGGCCTGTCCGTTTTCCATTCCTAGTTTGCAGCATGTACAATTTTCGGTCTTGGATGGTAAACTCAATATCCTGCATATCTTTATAGTGTTTTTCTAAAGTCTGCCTTAGCTGTAACAACTGTTGATAGCACTCGGGCATATATTCCTCAAGGGAAGGATATTTGGCCTTCCGCTCTTCTTCAGAGATCCCGTTTTCCTTCGCCCATTGCTGTGAAGCTTCCAAACTGATCTCTTGGGGCGTTCTGATTCCGGCCACTACATCCTCGCCCTGGGCGTTGATGAGGAATTCGCCATAAAACTTATTCTCACCCGTTGACGGGTTTCGGGTAAAAGCAACCCCAGTGGCAGAATTGTCACCCATATTCCCAAAGACCATAGCTTGAATATTAACGGCCGTCCCCCATTCTTCGGGAATCTTGTTTAACTTACGATAGGTAATCGCCCGTGGGTTCATCCAGGAGGAAAAAACGGCGTTAATCGCACCGTGCAATTGCTCCCAAGGATCACTGGGGAACTCTTTTTGTAAATTCGTTTTGACCCACGCTTTATACTTCCCAACCAGATCTTTCAGATCTTCCGCTGTTAACTCATGATCTAGCTTAACGCCTTTTTCTTCCTTCTTCTGTTCTAAAATTCCTTCGAAAGCATTATGTTCGATGCCAAGCACCACATTACCGTACATCTGAATAAAGCGGCGGTAACTGTCCCAGGCAAACCGTTCGTTCCCGGAACTTTTAATCAATCCCTGTACGGTATCGTCGTTTAAACCCAAATTCAGGATGGTATCCATCATCCCCGGCATGGAGGCTCGGGCGCCGGAACGTACCGACACTAACAGGGGATTGTTGGCGTCACCAAAGAGTTTCCCCATCGCCTCCTCCACTTTTTTCATGTTGGCTTTAATCTCTTCTTCCAACCCGGCAGGCCATTGCCGATTATTCTCATAATAACTGGTACAAACCTCGGTTGTAATTGTAAAGCCAGCGGGAACAGGAATTCCCAAATTGGTCATCTCGGCTAAATTGGCCCCTTTACCGCCGAGTAAATTACGCATTTCGGCCGTACCGTCGGCTTTACCTTTCCCGAAAAAATAGACATTTTTTGACATGCTACTCCTCCATTCTTATGTATGAATTCACCATGAACTTCATGGTTGATGGCTTAAACAGTTCTATTTTCCCCTCTTTGCCAATGGTAATCCATTCTCGTCTCTTCTGCATCAAAATTACCACCGGACCAAAATCTAATTCGCAAGCAAAACCCTTGAAAACCAGTTAGCGGCATTTCCTTTAGTAATATACTGTATTCATGAATAAAAGTCTAGTCCTTTCCCAATTTCTCTCCATTTTGTAATATAGCGGCCTCTACTGTGTTCTTCATCAGCATGGCAATGGTCATCGGCCCGACTCCACCGGGAACCGGAGTAATCGCCCCCGCCACCTCCAGAACAGAAGGGAAATCCACATCGCCGACGACTTTTCCCGAAGGAAGACGGTTCATCCCGACATCAATCACAACCGCGCCGGGTTTGACCATTGAGCCGTCGATCAGCCCGGCCTTCCCCACTGCGACGACTAGGAGATCAGCGCGCCGGGTAAGATCCGCCAAGTTCCGGGTGCGGGAGTGACAGATGGTCACGGTGGCATGTTCCTGTAACAAAAGATGGGCAACGGGTTTCCCCACAATATTACTGCGGCCGACCACCACGCAATCCCGGCCGACCACCTCCACCCCGCTGGCTTTGATTAAGGCGAGAATACCTGCAGGAGTACAAGGGCAGAGCCCCTTTTCGCCCCGTAATAAACGACCGAGATTAACCGGATGAAAGCCGTCCACATCCTTTTCCGGATTGATCTGAGCAGTCACTTCCTCTTCCCGGAGCGGGGCCGGCAGGGGAAGTTGCACTAAGATTCCGTGAACTTTCGGATCTGCATTCAACTGGTCCACCAAGGCCTTTAATTCCTCTTCCTTGGTATCGGCTGGTAAATGATAGACTTGGGAAGCAATCCCCAGTTCTTCACAGTTCTTTTTCTTGTTCCGCACATAAATCTGGGAAGCCGGGTCGTCACCGACCAAAACAACAGCTAACCCCGGGAGTACCCCAGCAGCCACCAGTTTTTCCACTTCTCCACGGACCGCCTGCTTAACCTGGGTGGCCAAAGCCTTTCCGTCAATAATCTTCGCGGTCATAAAACCACCTCCAATTCATCGCACAACAATTCTAAAACAAACCGACAATTGTCCCATCAGACTGCAGATCAACTTTCTGGGCTGCCGGTGTTTTTGGCAAACCGGGCATCGTCAAGATATTCCCCGCATACACGATAACAAAACCGGCTCCAGCCGCTAGTTTTAGATCGCGAACGGTTAACCTCCACCCTTTGGGTGCGCCTTTCTTTTTTGGGTCATCCGCCAACGACATCTGCGTTTTTGCCACACAGACGGGGAGATCTTCATAACCTAAGGCCTTAATCTCGGTCAAAGCCCGACGGGCTTCCTTCGTATAATCAACCCCATCGGCACCGTAAACCTTGGTAGCCAGTAACGCAATTTTCTCTTCAATCGGGGTCTCCTTACCATACAACGGGGTAAATTGGTTCTCTCCCCTTTCCAAGAGGGCCAAGACTTGCTCCGCCAGTTTGCGTCCGCCAAGTCCGCCTTGGGTTACTACTTCGGAAAGAGCGACTGGAACGCCCTGGGTCCGGCAATAATCTTCCACGACGGTCAATTCTTCCGGATCATCGGTGGCAAACTTGTTCAAGGCCACGACTACCGGTAAATGAAAAACCGTCCGTAGATTAGAAAGATGTTTTGCTAAATTACTTAAGCCACGCCGGACAGCATCCGGATCTTTTTCCGTTATCCGCTCCATTGCAACTCCCCCATGGCTTTTCAGGGCGCGGACCGAAGCCACCAGGACAACCACATCCGGTTTGAGACCAAATTGGGGGGCGACCAGATCGAAGAACTTTTCAGCTCCTAAATCGGAAGCAAATCCTCCTTCGGTGACCACATAGTCGGCGAGTTTTAAAGCCAGTCTGGTCGCGACGATACTATTATTCCCGTGGGCGATATTGGCAAAAGGTCCGCCATGGATGAAGGCGGGTTGCCCTTCCAAAGTCTGGACCAGGTTTGGTTTCATTGCTTCCTTCAGGAGAACCGCCATAGCCCCAACCACACCTAGATCCCGGGCAAATATCGGCCTGCCCCCGTAAGTATAGGCCACCAGAATCGAACCCAACCGTTGCTTTAAATCTTCCAGGTCGGTCGCCAGACATAAAATAGCCATGACCTCCGAAGCAACTGTAATATCAAAACCACTTTCCCGGACGACACCGTTACTTTTCGCCCCTAAACCCACAATGATCTGGCGGAGCTGACGGTCGGAGATATCCAGCACCCGCCGCCAGATCACCCGCTTCGGGTCGATCGCCAACGCATTACCCTGATAGAGATGATTATCAATCACCGCGGCCAACAAATTATGAGCAGCGGTAACCGCATGTAAATCGCCGGTAAAATGCAGGTTAATCTCATCCATGGGTAGTACTTGCGCATAACCGCCGCCGGCGGCTCCCCCTTTAACACCAAAGGTCGGTCCTAGCGAGGGTTCGCGTAAAGCTACGATTGCTTTTTTCCCCAGCCGACCGAGGGCTTGGGTCAGCCCCACAGCAGTACAGGTCTTTCCTTCCCCAGCTGGAGTCGGGGTAATCGCCGTGACGTAAATTAGTCTTCCATCGGGAGAACAACCCCGTTTTTGCAGGGCAGTCAAAGAAACTTTAGCTTTATATCGACCATAAAGTTCGTATTCCTCATCACTTAAACCAATCTCCGTAGCCACTTCCGTAATCGGTCGCATCTTAGCCTGCTGGGCAATTTCGATGTCGCTACGCATCCTGTTCACTCCTTCTTCGTGTTTTTTGCGTTATCCCTTGTTTCAATCATTCCTAAACTAGGTATTATCCTTTAAAATAAAAATGAAAACTATATATTGTACTGATCTCCTTTTTAATGACTATAACACACGAGTTTATCTTATGTTGAAAACGCTGCCGGTAGCGGTCTTACTCCTTCCCCCCGATGGCCCCATAGCCTTTCAATCACCGGACCGACCACGGACGGGTCACCGGAGGTATAAAACCACTCCCTCCCCATCTGCTGGCTTGAGGTGAGAAGCATTGTTTGGGCCAGTACCCGTTGGGTCTGCCGTGCAACCGGCGCTCCCGTATCAATGATCTGAATCCCCGGCTTAACCAGTTGCTCGACCAAAGGACGGAGAAAAGGATAATGGGTACAACCTAAAACTACTACATCAACACCCTTTTCTTCCAGTGGTTCAAGGTAATGTTGAAGCATTGCTACGGTTTCGGGAGTATCGATCGCTCCAGCCTCCACTTGCGCTACAAGTCCGGGGCAAGCTTGATTAACCACCGTAATTCCTCCTCCAAACTGCTCCACTAAAGAAGTGAACCTTTCGCCGGAAAGAGTAAGGCCGGTGGCGAGCACCCCAATCTTTTTTTTCTTGGTAAACAAAGCCGCTTGTTTGATCGCCGGTTCCACCCCAACAATGGGCAAAGGAAATTCCGCCCGCAACTCTTTCAGAGCGGCAACCGAGGCTGAATTACACGCCACGACAATAAGCTTTACCTTTCTGGCCAAAAAAAAGCGGGTAATCTGCCTGGCCCGTTCCTGGATGGCTTGGGGGGTCTTCTCCCCGTAGGGACAAAACTTAGAATCGGCCACATAGATCAGATCTTCATGCGGTAGCAACCGGCGAATCTCTTTCATGATCGATAATCCTCCAACCCCGGAATCAAAGAGGCCGATCGGATCCTGGGCCGCCATTCTTCATCACCTTCTTATTGGAATTAACTTAGTATGGGTGTTGGTCGCTCAGATAAAGGATTCTCTTTGCCAGCCTTCCCCATCTTCTCTATTATATCTCAACCACCGATCCGCTTAAACCGTTCAAGCATAACCCAATACAAATATCTCCTTATAAGCAAGGTCAGAAAGGAGAAAAGGATTCCGCAAGTAAAAAGAAGTCTGTTTATTCCGGCTTCCGGAAAACAACGAAAGACAACCAAAGGAATTAATGATAACAACGGTCGATAGGCTAAGGAAAGAAGAACGTTAAGATTGTTTTTGATCGCTGCCGCTGGATTACTCCAATTCAGAAAAGGCCGGTAAATATTGATCACCAGATCTGTAGAGGCCAGTAACCAAGTGAGCATGGCAACAAAAAAGAAGCCGGAGAAGACGGCGGGAAATTGCGACGAAAAACTGAACATAATGGTCCCCATGACCAATAAGGAGGCAGTTATATTGAGCAGAAACGTAGTATTAATCCGTGCCCGGAGGTTATCCCAAGCCGTGACCGGGAGAACCATTGTTTCCCAAAAAGCCTTTCCTTCCCGGGTAATAGCGGTCGCAGACAAATTGTTGAGCAAAGCTGGCGTTGAAGCTAAACCTACCCAGAAAAGGGTAAAACGGCGTGGCTGATCGAATAAAGAAAGTCTTTCCGCCGTAAAATCTCCGGAATGGAAACCGACCAGGAAAATCAGGATCGGAACCGCCGAACTCAACAGGGTATGCATTAAAAAAACCGGTTGTCTGATAATAATCAGAAGGTTTCTCCGTAGTAGTTGCCGGTATTTACCACGTGGACGGTAGACATAGTTTGATTTAGGCTTGACCCGTTTTATTCCGGAGAAAAGCAAAGCCGACCGGTATAAGCGCCGGGCAAGGGCTTTCAGACCAAAATAACACAGGCCGTTTAAACTAAGGTAATAAATAATACTTAGCCAAGACCCGTTTATCATCTGGGCTGCCCAGCCGGCCGGTGGATAATACCGGATTAAACTTTCCGTGAGCGCTAACAGACGGACGGGGTTCTCCCCCATCATTAATAATTGGGCGCCCAGCACTAATCCAAGAAGGACCAGGCCAAAAAGGAGCGAAAGTAGGTTTTTGCGGCCCCGGTTGGCCAGGAAAGTGGTAAACCCGAAAACGAACAGCGTAGCAAGGAAAAGAGGGAGAAAAGGGGTCAAGATTATTAACAGCAAACCACAAAGGAAAAAAAAGCTCTCCCCGCCCTTTTCCAGACCGATCAGGAACAAAACCGGAAGAAAAAGCAATAGATTAATCCCGGCGGTATACACCCAAACCACACTTAATTTGGCCAACACCAAATAATCTTCGGGAAGAGGAAGGGGGGCCAGAATCTGATAATCATCATTGTACAAAAAAATCGAGTTGAGCAGGGGAATAGCGGTAAACAACATCAGTAAGAACGTCATCATCATCAGATACGCGACCCCTAAATCCGGACGCCCCCACTGGTTAAAATAACGGTAAACCTCTACCGACATTTGGAGAAAGGGGATCGTGAGAAAGCAGAGGGTTACGAGTAAGTATCCTTTTCTCGGCTTCTTCCCATTTATCCCGATCCCCCACCGGTATTTACTGAAAAATTCCCTTAGTTGAATACGGATTAATGTTTTAACCTTCCCCATCTTTCGTCAACTCCAGGAAAATATCCTCCAGGCTATGGGCGGAGCCGTTTTTGATCCGCTCCACGCGGTCACAGACAATTAATTCCCCTTGGTTAATCAGACCAATCCGGTCACAGATCTCATCGACGACGGCTAACAGGTGGGAAGAGAAGAAGACCGTTCCCCCGGCTGCACAGTGTTCCCGCATAATATCTTTTAAATGCTTCGTCGCTAAAGGATCCAGCCCAACTAAGGGCTCGTCCAAGATAAATAAGGGGGCTTGGGGCAACAAGGCTCCGCAGATCAATAGTTTCTGCTTCATCCCGTGGGAGTAAGCTTGGATTAAGTCTCCCAACGCCGTATCGATGGCAAAAAGGCGCGTATACTTTTCAATCCGGTTCCGTCGTTCCCGCCCGGGAACTTCATACATATCCGCCAGAAAATTCAAATATTCAATCCCCTTAAGCCCGGTGAAAATCTCCGGATGATCAGGAACATAGGTAAAATTTCTTTTGGCTTCCACCGGTAAGGTAGCTAAATCAATCCCGTTGAGCAGAATCCGTCCGGAGGTCGGGGGAAGCAGACCGGTGATCATCTTAATCGTGGTGGTCTTCCCGGCGCCGTTGGGTCCGATAAAACCAAAAATTTCGCCGGCGTTAACCTTCAAATTTAATTCCTTAACCGCCATCTTTTTACCATCATAAGTTTTGTTGACATCCTTTAATACTAGCATGCATTCCCTTCCTTACCCTTGCTCTCTTCCTATCAGCCGCTACGGTCTACACTCTAATTTTAAGTCATAACGAATAAAACCTGCCCAAGAGCAGGTCTAGCGGGGAAGCGGTACTTTTTCCTCTTTTTTTGCCTGTTGGCGGTGGCATTCGACACAAACTGCACCTTCGTCGTAGAGATAACAATTGGGCGGATCGAATTGAACTTTTTTTCCACAAAAAATACAAACCCAAAGATTCATCTTCACTCCCCCCAATACCTTAGAGATTATTTTCTTGACTAAGCTAAATAACAATTACATATTCGCGACGAAGGATAGGATTCCTTTTTTCGCCAAGGGATTTTTATCTCCAACCCGCCAGTTTCTTTTGTTACCATATTTTACTGTGGCAAAGCTTTCGTCCTTGCATTGACTTCTTGATTCTCAATAAATTAAAATGAAAGAGGCCATAGTCTTCTCCAGAATTTCAATGTTTTGTAACGAAAGGAAAAGAAAATGCAAGGTTTAACATCCCACCGGCGTTACGGTGTCCTCCTGTTTATTTTTTTATTCATGATCATTACCTACATCATTCAGGCAGCTGAGGAACGAACACCCGCCACCGATGAACTTTATCGGGAAGCTATTCTCCGTTACTATCAGGGCGAATTAACGACCAGTCTTGATTTGCTAACCAAACTTGTTCGAGCTAAGCCCGAAGATGAGAGGATGCGTTTGGATTTAATATATCTGCTCCGGGAAGCGGGTCAATTTAAAGAAGCTTTATCCTACCTTCGCCCCTTGGTGGCGGCCAACCCATCTTCAACAGCTTACTACGATGCTTATCTGACGACCGCCTTTTTAGCCGGAGAATACTACCGAGTGTTAACCGCAAACGGACCGGAAGAAAAGGCCGAAGCTTTCTTCTGGAAAGGATTAGCCGCTTATGAACTAAAGGTTTTTACACTGGCCAAGGACCATCTGGAACAGGCAGTGGAATGTTCCCCCTTCTATCCTTTGGCTTACTATTATTTGGGCTTGATTAACTTAGCGGAAAAAGATTTTTCCACCGCGAAAACTAATCTGACCAAAGCTTTGACTCAGGACCCAAATTTATTTGCCGCCCGTTATGATCTGGCCCGTGCCTATTTAGGGCTTGGCGAATATAAAGCGGCCTACAACCGGTTAAAGCAAGCAGAAAGCGTCGCTCCGGGGAATCCCCAGATCCAAAAGGATTTATCTGCTTTGCTGGCTGCCCATCCTCAACTTCAAACCGAAGAACAAGCGGAAGCGGCCACAACCCGGCAAATTGCCTCCGTACCTAAAGCCGTCACCGTCATTGAAAAAACTCCAGGGATGGAGATAATCCGTGTTGGCCTCGCCGAGCAAGTCGAGACCCTCTGGGCCAAAACCGGCGGCGCTTTCCGTCTGACTTCCGGCGCCGGCAAAAAGGTTACCGGGAGCGCCCAGAAGATTCTTCGCTTCGCTTTCACTCCGGAAGGCCGGATTCATGTTTACGATGAAGCAGAAAACTTGCTCCTCGATAGCGCCGAACGGGTTATCCTTTCCTACCAAGACCCGGCGGCAACCACTCTTCTGTTTCAAATGGAGTACGGGCGTGGTTATTACTGGGCCGGCCAAGCCAACCGGGCCTACCGCGGCGAGATCCATCTTCTCCCTTTTTCGGCTGGGTTGACCATTGTTAACCGGCTGACGATGGAAGAATATTTATACGCGGTTGTCCCCTCGGAAATGCCTTCTTCCTGGCCGGCAGCGGCATTAGAAGCTCAGGCCATCGCCGCCCGGACCTATGCCTATGCCCATCTGGGTAGTTATGAAAAACGTGGTTTCGATCTACTGGGTTCGGTTGCTTCCCAAGCCTATAACGGGGTGCGCAGTGAAACCGCCAACGTCAGGAAGGCGGTCGACGCAACCCGGGGACAGATTTTAACCTATAACGGAAAACCGATCTCCGCTTTTTACTCTGCTAACTCTGGAGGTTACTCGGCAGTTCCCCCGGTTACTTGGAATTTTAGTCCCCCTTATCTCCAGGCGGTTCCGGACAAGCTTATTCCGGCCCATGACGGCCTGCTCCCCCCTGCCAAGCTGGCGGCCTGGGTCAAGGAACGGCCTGAGTCCTACGCCTCAAATCCAAAATACAGTAACCGTAGTGCTTACCGTTGGCGGGTGATCGTTCCCCGGACCGAAATTGAGCACCGGGTGAATAAACAAAAGGACATTGGTCAGATTACTGGTCTCCAAACCCTGGGACGGGCAGCCTGCGGTCGGGTTGAACAGGTTCTTATCAAAGGGACTGCTGGGCAAAGCGTGGTGCGGGGTGATGCCATCCGTTCCACCCTCGGCGGGTTAAGAAGTAACCTCTTTACCGTTGAACCGAAACTCGGTCCGGATGGACTCCCGGAATACTTCATCTTCACCGGGGCCGGCTTTGGCCATGGCGTGGGGATGGACCAAAGTGGAGCCGCCGGTATGGCTGCCGACGGCTATTCCGCCCAAGCTATTCTGGCCCACTATTATCCGGGAGCTACCCTGACCACTCTATACTAGCCGTTCTAGAATCTCTTTTCTCGGTTACAGCGCAAAAAACTTTATTGGGAAGGTAGACCCAGAGTAACCCCAAAAGCAACCGCACTTCCCCGGTGGAAGTAATGACGGTAGTCGGACCCGATGGCCAGAGAAAAACGATTGGCTTTACCCAAATAAAGCCTTAACCCTGTGCCGAAATTAAAGTAAAAACCATAATCAAAGCCGCTACTTGATTCAGGGATTGAAATTAAGCCGTAAATGCCCCCGCCGAGCAGGATATACCAACCCACTGTCTCGGTCGGGGCAAAAAGATCCCCTTCCCACGCCACTTCGCCACCGGCTTCGCCCAACCATGCGGTAGTCGATAGTCCGGTTCGCACTTTAAAGCCAGAAAAAGATTGAAAGGGCCAACCTTTTTCCGAACCCAATTCAACCATTAAATAGGGGTCTTCGGTCCAGGAATCCATACTGACGGAAAGCCCGAGCGCCATTCGCCTTTGCTTGGATAATTTTTTGAACAAGGTGTCGCACTGTCGATACCAGTAGCTCCGTTGGGGCGTTAACTTTGCTTCGGTCCCGCGGATTAACGCTTCCTCCAAATACTCTAAAGCCAGCTGTTTTTCGCCTTTTTGCTGGTAAACACGGCCAAAAGCATAATAGATCCATCCATCCCCCGTCGGGTCTTCCTTTAGAGCCTGGGCTTGTTCTAAACAAGCTAATGCCTCTTTGTCCCGTTGGGGGTTTAATTCCGCTAAACAGTACCCTTTAACCGCATAACCGATGGCAAACTCAGGTAACAATTGGACACATTCTTCGGCTAACATTAAGTAATAACTGTTATTGCCACCCCGCTGACGAAAAAGGAGAAAAAGTTGGGTATAACTTTCTTCCAAGCGGCGTCGGCAATCGGGTATCCACTCCTGCGGCGCCGATCCGGTCTCATCTTCCTGCCGAAGGGCTTCGCCTAGAGCTTCCACTGCAGACCCATGGCGTTCCCTTTCCTGATAAGCCCAACCTAAAAGATATTGACTCCAGGCTGGCGTCGTCAACTCAACTTTCTTCCGGTTAGCTTCTTCTAGTGCTTCAATCGCCCGGTCCGGATCTTCCCCCGTCATCAGATAGGAATAACCTAAGGCCACATAAGTATCGGCATCCCCCGGAACATAAGCCAGGGTTTGCTTAATAAAGTCAATCGCTTCCGCATACCTCTCCTCTTCCAGGAGTACTTTACGTTTTTCCCCGTAAATCTCATGCAAAAGGCGGAGACAATCATCATACCACTCCGGAGGGGTTAGCCTTAAAACTTGCTGGCTTCTGGTAAGCGCTTCCTCCAGTCTTTCCCGGGCTTGCTCCGTTGCTCCGACTTCCTGGTAGGCCCAGCCTAGAAGATAATATGTCCACCCGTCACCGGTCGGATCGGCAGATAGTTGCAGAGCGTCTAACAAAGCATTTATTGCTTCCGAAGCGTAGCCCGGACCAATTTGAAGTAAAGAGTAGGCTTTTGCCGTATGGGCAAAGGCCGGATTGAAGCGTTCAATCACCTGTTGGCTCAAGAATAGCGCTTGCTGATAATCTTGCCGTTCCCAACAGGTTTTAATTTCCTCCTGGTACATTTCGGAACATCTTTGGACAGCCTGGTCGTACCAAGAATCAATCGACCGGAGCGGACCAATTGCCTGATAGCGCCGGATCGCCTTCTCCAATGCCAAGCGGGCTTCCACACGACGCCCCTGTTGACTATATAAGCGGCCCAAAAGGTAGTGGGCAAAGCCATTTTCCAGCGGATATTCGCTTTGGTTCACCGCCTCCTCCAGGGAGTTAAGGGCCTGCTCTTCGTTGGGTGGCTGGAACTGCAGATAAACATAGCCCAGGGCAGCCCGGGCAAAGGCAAAATCCGGATTAGTCGCCAAAGCCTCCTGACATAGGGAAAAAGCCCGGCGATAATTACGATTCTCCAGGGCTTGTTCAATCCTGTTTTTTAGCTCCTGTTCCTGCTGAATCCGGGGAGGTTCCAACGGGATTCCGGCAGGCGGAGAAGAGACCGACGTCTCTTCGGCGGAGCCCGGAAGCTCCAGCCCAGTTGCGGGTTGAAAACCTTCAGCAAGAGTAACTACCGTCGCCAACAGTTGCGAAACGCTATCATCTTTCGGTAATTCAACGGAAGCAGCAGCTACAATCATCCCGGTACTAGTCGCGATCACCCGGGCATTGACCCGTACCGTCGCCGTTAACTCGGAAAGGGTACCGGAAACAACGGCGGTGACCCCGAGAATATTCCCCAGTTCCTGGGCAGAAGAAGCATCGACAACCCCCGAAGCGCTTAACTTCAATTCATCCAATACTTTGTTCAATAATTGACGTTCAATAACATCAAAACGTTTGGTCAAAAAGAAACGGGTGGTTAGCTCTTCAGCGACAAACCGGCCTAAACTGGTTACGTTTCCTTGCAAGTCGAGAAAATCCAAAATGGCAATACGCTTTTTTTCCGCCCCTGAGTCTGGCCCGGCATTCTCCTCCATAACCGTTACAATCCGCGCCGCCAATGTATCCAGACTCTGATCCAAATCGGTCTGGGCAAAGGCCGGAGCGCTTCCCAGCAAGAGGCCGATCAAAATTGTTAAACGTAGAGAGAAACGGTTGTTTTTCTTCATCTAAGGCATCCTCTACTTTAAATTTTTAATCATTTTTTCAGTCTTTTACTAAGTTGAGATGCGAGTTGTGGAATGTGGCGCCACCAATCAACACTGGCCATTCCCTTGGGGAAATTATAGGTAAATGCTTTTACTTCCTTACTAATTTTTCCCGAAGGAACTTCCAGTCTCTGCGCAGCGACTTTAATTTTAAGCTGATTTTTCGCTTCCACCGGATCGAGCACACCGATAATCACTTCATCAACCCCAAGTAAGCGACCAAGATCCATTGCCAATCTTTCATCCAGTGTTGCGCTTAAGCCTGCTGCTTGCTCGTTGACCACCGCTTGTACCCGATTGTAATCGAGCATCACATATTTCCCGTTGGCTTCGGCCACCATCCGGGTTTCTAATTCCCGGGCGACCAAATCTTCCAAACCGGGCAAGTCCGTATTATTCACAAAAAATAAGATGGCAATTAACGGTAGATCGCGATGGACTTTTGTTTGCGCCCGTTGATAATGGTCAACAATCTCATTATGTTGGGGGGCAAGTAAATAAGCCCTTTCATACTCCCGCAAGGCCTCCGGCCAACGGTTAACCGTCTCGTAAGCTAAACCCCGCCGGTAATAAACCAGCGCCAACTCCTGGGCAAGCTGATCTAATTTTTGCCGGACTTCCGTGGAAGCAGGCATATATTGCAATGCTTTACGATAATAATCCTCAGCGGCTTCTAAGCGTTCCTCCTTACGAGCTTCATCCCCTAAACGTAAAAACATAGCGCCGGCCCGTTCTTTCGCGGTCGCTAGTTTAGTGGTCACATCCTTATAGTTAGGATTAATCTCCCAAGCTTGGGTATAGGCACGGACCGCTCCCTCCCAGTCGCCGGCGGCGGCAAGGGCCTCTCCTTGCTGGTAGAATTTATCCGCTCTTCCATTGACCACAGCCTGGCGAATGAGACAAACGACCCCCACCACAACAACGGTAATTGCCCCAATTTTGAGCGCCTTTTCCCCGGAAAATCCCTCCGCCGCGCTGGCTGTTATGGTGTTGGCAAGCATCAGCAAAATAAGGACTAAACAAGTCAATTTAATTAATTTTCTCATCATTTCCGTTGATTTCAGCTGAAACCAACTTCCCTCCTTCCCGACCACCAACTACTAATCAATGAGAAATACCACCGCCCCATTTTTGATCACTTCCGCAGGCAGTCTCCGAAAGGCCTTGGCCGCCTCAACGCCCAGAACCAAATCGGTTTGCTCTCCTCCCCCGGTTGGAATGGCACTCTCCGCCAACAAAAATAGAGGGTTACTGCCTAAACGGGGAAGCTTCCGTGCCGCATCGAGAGACCGGGCATAAGCCACAATCGTGGTTAAGCCCGGTCGCGCCATGTTGACCATCGTCGAAGCGTAAAGAAGATACCCCTCATGGTCGAAAACTTGAGGATAAAGCGCCGGTTTTACCTTTAAGTTGCGGGCATCAATAATTACCCCTGTGTAGCGTGAAGTTCCCTCCACATCAAGGAAGCCTTCATGCAACGGCTGATCCCAATCGTAATACTCGGTCACTTCCGGACGGTTAAGTAAATTGCTCAGTCCAGCTTGTCCTCCCAGCGGCAATTCAATCGTGAGCTCAATTATTCCGTCCCGCTGTTGGTTAACCCTGATGATCCGGGCCCCGCGGATAAAACCTTCTACGACAATCCGGATCTCATCACTTTTTGTGACATAATTTGCTACATAGGTTTGGCTATTTACCCGAACCCCGTTAATAACCTCTGCCGCATTCCGGTAGGCATCAGCTTTCGCAGCGCTTCTGGCCATCAACTTGGCCTGAGGTCCGGAGCTTCCTTTAGGCGGAACACCATAGCCAACCACCTGAATAAAGCCGTTCGCCCAATCAATCTTTCCCTGACCAATCTCCTCAACCAGACCATAATCATCGGCCAGAACCAATGTTTCCACGAACAAACCCATAAGTAAAACACAGAGAAGTACAGTAAGAACTAGCTTACGCGTTTAAAACACCCCCTAATCCCCATTATGGACTACCTACTGCCATTACCATCAGTTCGATTAGATATGGTGACACCCCGGTGACTTCCAGGATAAATTCATCCCAACCAAGTAATTCGTCGGCTAATTGTGGAGCCGTAAGTGTCGTCTCCACGGACAACACGGCTTTTCTTCCGGTATACTCGTGTAGCTGAACCCTATCAACCATCGGGGTCTCCCGTAGATACTGACGGAAAAGGGTTACTTGTGGATAAGTGAGATTCATGACCGAAAGCGTTAGGCTGCGCGGCGCAGTAAGGTTTTTCGATAAATCAGCCAAGATTAAAGGGAGCAACCTTTCACTGGCTCGGCGCAGAGCTTTTTCTGCTGCCGCTCTTTCCGTAAGGTCAACTTCGGTCTGTTGCAAATCATAACTACCCAAGGACTCCCCAGTATCGGCTTTAACCATTCTGACCTGAAGTGTAACCCGACAAGAAACTAACCCTTGATAGCTACCAAGTTTTTCTGAAAAAACTTCTCCCGTAACCAAGAGAGCGCCCTGCTGGCGGGCAGCTGGTTGTTTCTGATCAAAAACCCTATTGTAACCGGCTGCTTGTAACCCCTCCATAATAACGGTAGTGAACCCTCCGGTTGACAAGCGCTGATCCTCCGCCGTAATTGAGAGCATAATACCAGGATTCCCTGCCAACATCAAATTCAAGCGGAGTTCCTCCAAATCCTGAATCATTGTCCCTTTCTTGACCCTAACCGTAAGGAAAACTTTGCAAATGTTCTGTTCCACCCAAACTTTGTTTATTTCATATCCGGAGATATAGCCGGCCGAACGCAGGCGGATGGTATCTTTAATTAACTGGTAGTTTTCTACCTTGGTTTCACTATAGACCAGACTGCCGACGGCTTGTTCCGCCGCTTGGCGCAGACCATCGGCCACGGCCAGCTCTTGTGCTTTAGCCAGATTCCCATTCACAACCAAGGCCTGGCCTAAAACTTGTAACTCGATTGTCCCCTCTTCCGCGGATGTAACCCAGACGACCGGTACGGCCATCAGGAAGCCAAGAAGACAAACGGTAATCCATCGCTTCATGCTGCAACCTCCTTGGTTGAGAACTAAACAACACCTTAATAGTTTAAATTCCATCCAAGGATATTTTTCCCTTTAATTTTACCACAAAATTTGGGGGGAAAGAAAAAAGACCCGAAGGGGCCTTTCGCACCAAACTACTGAATAGGGGGAGTATCCCCTTCGATTCTTGGCTTAAATCCTCGTTTTTTCGCTGTATCTGCTTTGGGAATTCTAACTTCTAAAACTCCCTGCCGGTATCTGGCCGTCGCTTGATCTGCTTTAACTTCCACGGGTAACTGAATCGCCCGGTAGAAACTACCGTACCGGCGTTCTGTTAAATGATAACCCCGTTCCTCCTTAGTTTCATCCCGTTTAGTTTCACCTTTTAGAATAACCACGTGATCATCAACGGTAAGATCAAGATCTTCTTTATTCATGCCAGGTAAATCCGCTTCTAAAATAATCTCTTGATCGGTTTCTTTCAAATCAACCGAAGGCCCAAGGGCGGCTGGACGAAAAAATTCCCCGAAAGTCCGCGGGATTAATTGGTTAAAAAAGCGTTCGCCCCAGAAATCGTTATTATGGGGGCTTAACCAATTTCGATTCTCCACGAAAACACCTCACTTTTTAGTATATATTATCTCCAGCCTTTTGCTAACTATCCGTTGGTCTTAATTCTGGTTTGTTTCGGCCTTTATCCGATGACCGTCTTTTCTCCTTTGCGAGAAAGCTATTCCCCATTATTTGCTTTGCCGGATAAGAGCTTTTTATTCTTTAGGCCTGAAAACAAAAAAAAAGACCGGACATAGAATAATACTATAATCAACGCATTAGAAAGGAGAATCGCTATGGGCGTAACTGGAGGCTTTCAGGGTGGCTGTAAGGATTTCTTTCCTTTTTTAATCTTCCTCATCCTCATTCTCTTGGTCTTGGGATGCCTCTGTTAAAAAAAAGCCCCCGGAAGGGGGCTTAATGATCATTGAGTAATTCTTTACTGAATATATGTTGGGTTTTTACTAAATCATACCCAAGGGCCTGATAAAATTTGTGCGCTTCCTCCCGTTTGATATTAGAACGTAGAAACACCCCGTTACAACCCTTTGCTTTGACCCATTGCTCAAAAGCTTCCACCAACATGCGGCCGATTCCCATCCTACGGTAGCCTTTTTCGACAACAAGGGCGGCAATTTCCCCCATAGGTTCCTGATAAAGCAGGGAATAAATATACCCATGGACCCAACCCACAATTTGCCTTTTCTCTACGGCGACAAAAACCACCTGCCCCTTGCTAAGGAGAAGAAGAAGCCGGTCTCTTACCTTTCCGGCTTCTTCTTTATGTCCTAATTGTAAAGCTAGATCAGCCAGGGCGGAAGCATCCTCGGGGGAGGCTTTTCTGATCTCAATCTGATTTGCCATGTGCTCTCTCCATTCTCTAGTTCAGCTTAGTTTGTCGTTTCTTCATACGACGGGATCCTTTTCTCGTTAATTTCGGCTCTACTCCTCCATATATCCTTCCCCATTAGCTTTTCCCTTAGGAACAACCTCCTCCGACAAAAAAACGATCCCCAGATTTGCCCTTTAGCGTTTCTGGTGGTAACCGGTGGGAGCGACTACTTAGAATTTATACCCGATCCCGAGAGCAAACAAAACTTGATTTCCTTCTCCGAGATTTCCCCGCAAACCACCCCGGAGGTCAATATTTTGAGGAAGATTATATTTAAGTCCCAAATTATAAACAAAATTGACTTTACTGTTATTAATCGTAAAATCCAATTCACCCATCCCCGCCAGGTCTTTACTCAAGGCGGTCGCTCCGTTAAGACCGATATAAGGGGATGATTCGATCATTCCACCTAAAATCGCAACGGAAGAATTCAATTCATATTTAAGACCAATTTTTACCTTGTCCTCCAAGGCCGCGCAGACTGCCAACTCATTAGTAAATCCAAACTCTCCACCAATGGCAATTTTACTGTCGCTTGCAATCAAGCCGTAGAACACACCGTGGTTTTTAGAAATCGACGGAGTAGTGAACCCCCAAGCGCTAGCTGGAATGGAAATCATAATTAATGCCATCAGCAGAATCAGAATGGTTTTTTTCATCATGCAACACTCTCCTCATCTTTATAATCCCTTTAGGTTAATCTTAAATGGTCATACAGTCTAAAAGAGCAATAATTTTCCCTTCACCCCCTCAAAAGAAAATGTTCCGTAAGGACAGATCAACAAAGAAAATAATCTGGCCCCATATTTACCCACTAAAAATCCGAAAAAAGCACATCCTACCAAGAATAAACTAAAAAGGATTACATATCCGAAGCCTTTGCCCAAAAATGTTTTCACATCGACGAGGGGTAAATCCAAGTCACTAACCTCTTTGTCGTTCTCTTTTCCCCGGTGATCAGCCGCTACTACCTTGATTCCGATTTTGGTAGGATGATCCACAATCAGGACATGGCCAGGAATTTTTCTTGTCCACCAAAAGAGAATAAAATCCCAGGCGGCGCCACTGAACATGAACACTCCAAACCAAACCAAAGACCAGCGGCTAAAAAATAATCCGCATAGTGGGGCGGCTATTCCTAAAACAAGACCGGGTAGAAGAATCCCAATCCGGTAAGCTTTCATTTTAAGCGGAACCCTACTATGGATAAATAGTATTCCCTTCGAAAGATAGAGCCCAAATCCAAGGTCGTTCCATGTAAGATCGCCACCGATCACCCATCCCAGGCCATGTAATAATTCATGCACCAGGAGCCCAAGGGCTAACAAGATAACTCCTTCCAAAAAGGAGACGATGTTAAAGTCCTTTAGCTTTAAGTCAAAAAGGATAAAGGCTGGAACGATATATAGAAAAACCCCAATCAAGAGAAAGATCAAACCACCCAACATTACCTTTGGATTGTCCATCGCTAGCGACAAGTTGTCCGACTGTTTCAACTAGCTGCCCCCTTGCTGAACTTAACGCATTACCCCATTAAATAAAGAGCTTGCCTTATCGCCCAGATCGATCATTCAGACCCGATCTATAGTGTTAGACTAATCTCAGCCAGGCTTTAATTTTGGGCAATGAATTATGCCCTTCTTTAATATATATATATTATCTAAATTTTACCGGATCGACAATATTATTTTCAAGGATTGTAGTAAAAAGTGTTATTATTATTATTATTTCGTTTAATACAATAAACCCTTGATCCAAAGCCATTCTTTCCCTCTGCCCAGTCTTCTTGATTTTCCTCGTCTTTCGTCGGTACTTAATTCAAGGAATCAGCACCAGTGGGTTACAATGGTTTACAATGCCGAAAAAGGACTACTTTCCGTAGTCCCTTCTCTCCATTCTTTTCTACACCTTTTCTGCTTTTAATGCCCTTAACTTCCCAACGGTTCGGGTAAACAACGGGATACTTCTTTAAACTGGATCAGCCAGGCATCACTTACTCCCCACCAAGACATCAAAAGCAACGGTGATACTTTGAAGACCGGCTTTGATAATCTCCTCAATCTGCTGGTGACTGGCATTCCAGGTTAAAGGGGTCATTTTCACCAGATGTTCGAGATTTTCCTCTTTTAAAAGGACTTTATAGCGAATCTGTTCTTGCCGAATCAGCCGAAAACTACCGCCAAAAAGTTTGATCACACTGTCATTGGTATATAATTCCTTGTCCGTTCCCTTATAGAGAATTTCCCGGAGTTCAATTAGATAATTACTGGCGGGAATAACTTTTATCAGAATTCCCCGGTCCTTTAAAACCCGCTTGAATTCTCCATAATTGGCGGGCGAAAGAATATTGAGGACCACGTCAAATTGACCGTCTTGAAACGGGAGTTTGGTCAAATCAGCCACACACCAAATCATGTTCTGGTAATCCCTTGCCGCCAAGCGGATTCCTTCTTTAGAAAGATCAATCCCCACCCCAAGCAAGTCGTTAAGGCCTTTTTCATCTAAATCGATCATAATCTGGGCCAGATGGGAGCCTTCGCCGCAACCGGCATCCAAAAGGCTGGCTGTCGTCCAACCTTGCTCGGTACCAATCTCGAAAATTAGCGTGCTTATTTTATGGCGCATTGGATCAAAG
Organism: Bacillota bacterium; assembly: GCA_012837715.1. Taxonomy (GTDB): domain Bacteria; phylum Bacillota; class UBA4882; order UBA10575; family UBA10575; genus Capillibacterium. The sequence continues at coordinate 154,032 of DUQR01000045.1, forward strand.
AAACCACTGTCACTAATCACTTTGCGGGCGGCAAACAATTTTTTATCGTATTCGCTTTTCCCTTGTTTCATCAATAGATTAATATGTCCTTGTTTCGCCAGGTCAAAATTATGTCCATCCCGGCAGAGCAGACTGTTTGTCCTGGTGACAACCATCTCTTTTTCACAGACCGGGCAGCGGAACAACTCTTTGTTTCGCATAATTAACGCTTTGGCTACCTCAATCTTCCTCATCTCGTTATTCGGCAACATTTCTCCGTTCCAACCTCCCGTTTTGCCTAATCTTCACCAACTATTAACAATACCGTAACATCAAACAGATAGTATAAATAAGGAATGGACTTGTTAAGAAAACAAACTGAATTTCCATAATTAGCGACTTATGTTCTTCTTCGCCAGCGGCTCCTTTTTTCCTGTTTAAGTTCGCCTTTTTCAATTGCTATACTGTAAGGATTTTACATAATCACCAAATAGCCCTTCCTTAAATATAGCATTTTCCGTTATTACCAAATAAAAAAAGCTTCCGCTACAATATATAGTTTTCAGCTTAGATCAGGCGCTCAATATATTGTGCCGAATTGTTAAAGCGAAGTACAACGCAGAAAGCCCGCACCTAAGAAACCGCAAAAAGAAGGTCTTCAATCATGAAAAAAACCGATTACCACATCCATCCCAATTATTCGATTGACGCCGTTCCCTTCTCAATCCAGGCCTATTGTACAAAAGCGGTAAAGTTAAAACTGGAGGAGATTTGTTTCACGACGCATGTGGAAATCGATCCGGTCCGGCGGGAACTCGATAATTTTGTGGCCGTAAATGGGGAAAGATTATCCGTCTGGGATTTTACTTGGCTTGACTGTTATTTTACGGAATTAGCCCAAGCCCAGGAAAGATTTAAAGGCGCCAAGCTCCGGATTAAAGCCGGCTTGGAGGTTGGTTATTGCCCGGGCCAGGAAAAAGCAATCGAGCGGATTGTCAACAATTACCCCTTTGATTTCGTCCTCGGCGCCATTCACTGCCTTAACCATATCTCCATTTCATCCAAACAAGAGAGTCCCCTCTATTTTCAGGACTGTACGCTGAATAATCTGCGCCGCGACTATTTCAGTACTCTGCAGGCGGCGGTAGAATCAGACCTTTTTGATTGTATTGCCCATCTCGATCTCTACCGCCGATACGGCTTGATTCATCTAGGACCTGAAGTTATGACCATCCACCGGGAGATGATTGAACCTATCTTGAGCCGAATGGCAAAACAGGGTATGGGTTTAGAGATTAATACATCCAGTTATCGGCGGGGGTTAAAAGAATTCCATCCCACCAAAGAAATATTACGTTTGGCGGTCCAAGCCGGAATTAGCGTTTTTACTGTTGGCTCCGATGCTCATACCCTATGCGAACTGGGCGATAATATAGAAGCCGCCTTGCTTTTATTGAAAGAGTATAACCTAAACAACCACATTTTTACCCAAAGACAGGCTCATGTCTTCCCCTTTTCCGCAGCTAATTCCTAGTTTGGTGGAGGTAGTATTTTTTGAAAGACTACAATATCAAGCCAACGCCCGAACTTCCAGCCCACTTCCGAAAAGTGAGCGCATTTCTGGTACCCGTTCTTGGTAAACAACTTAATACTAGGCTCATTTTCCGCACAGACCGTAGCGATCAGGGCATGAAACCCTTTCTCTTGGGCTACCCTTTCGATATACCGGAGCGCAGCATTACCAATCCCCTTACCGGTGGCCTCACTCTTTAGATAGATGGTAATCTCCCCGGTCCGCTTGTAGGCTTCTCTCTTCTTATACTGGGTTAATAGTACATAACCGCAGATCTTACCTTCAACTTTTATCACATTGGTTTCATATTGGGGATCGTTAAAAAAAACTAGTTGGCCCATTTCCTCCTCTGTTAATACCTTGACATGAAAAGTCGCGGTTGTATTCAGGACATAATAATTATAGATTGCCAATAACGCGGAAATATCCTCTGCTTTTATTTTTGCCAATTCAACCTTTTCCATACTTTTCCCTTCCTTAGCATTACTTGAATTGAGCGCAAATACTCTCGTCGCTCTACTTATCACTCGCTTATGAATGATTACTTTTACCCGCTATATCCAACCACGGCCAGAGGCGTTCTCCATATGACTTGCCTCCTTCCGCCAAGTACCCTTATTGTAACTAGCTTTAATTTTTCATTACTTAATTGCACAGGCGGTAGCCAACGGGGGCAACGACCCATATAAGAACGAATCAGCTTGCTTTGAGGTGATCGAATTGGGCAAACACGAGCTAGCCCGGATATTTAACGCCATCGGGACGCTTTTGGAAGTCAGGGGAGAAAACCCTTTTAAAGTGCGTACTTACTATAAAGCAGCCCGTACTCTTGAGCGGCTGACCGAAGATCTAGAGAAACTGATCCAAGAAGACCGGCTCAAAGAGATTCCCGGTTTCGGCACAGCGCTAATCGGAAAAACGCTTGAGTGGAAAAATACCGGAACCATCAATTATTATGAAGAACTGCTCCAAAGCACCCCGCCGGGGTTATTAGAACTCTTACGCGTTCCCGGTCTCGGACCAAAGAAAATAGCCACCTTAACTTCGGCCTTGTCCCTTACCAACCTGGAGATGCTGGAAGAAGCCTGCCGGGAGAATAAATTAATCGGTCTTCCCGGTTTCGGACCAAAAACCAAGGAAAAAATTGCCGCCGGAATCCAATTCCTCAAAAAACAGCGCAATTATTTTTTATGGGAAGAGGGCATGGAATGGGCTTTGCGCCTCCAAGAACAGCTAGCAGCCCAGTCAATGGTCAGCCAAGTCGAGGTTGCTGGCGACCTGCGCCGTTGTTTACCGGTTGCCGATCGTATTGATTTAGTAGCCGCCGCCACCGACCCGGCAGCGGCAAAGGCCTATTTTAGCGGTCTCGCGCCTAACCAGAACCGAAAGGGCGACGAATGTTTCCCTGACGGAACCGGTGAAAACTTCATCGTTTTACCGAATAATATGCGGGTGCGTCTAGCCGTAGTTCCGCCGGAGGAATTCGCCACTACTCTTCTTCATTATACCGGGAGTCGCCCCCATAACCAAGGCTTAAGTCGTCACGCCGAAAACAACGGATTTACCCTCCGTAAAGATGGACTCTTCAGCGGCGAAGAACTGATCCCCTGTCGAAAAGAGGCGGACCTTTACCGCCACTTAGGACTGGCTTATATTCCACCCGAACTCCGGGAAGACCTTGGTGAATTAAAAGTTGCTGCCGACGGCCAACTGCCCGAACTCATTCAGCCGGAAGAGATCCAAGGCTTGTTCCATGTCCATACCACTTATAGCGATGGTCTGAACACCCTGCGTGAAATGGTCGAAGGCGCGATCAGCCGTGGTTACCATTATCTCGGAATCGCTGACCACAGCCAAAACGCCTATTACGCCCATGGACTTAAAAAAGTAGCTTTAGAGGAACAATGGGCCGAAATTGAACAGCTAAACCAAGAATTCCCCCATTTTATAATCTTTAAGGGAATCGAAGCCGACATTTTACCTTCGGGAGAATTGGACTATGACCCGGAGACCTTAGCCCAATTTGATTTTGTGATTGGTTCGATCCATAGTCATTTCCGGATGGATGAAGCCGAAATGACCACCCGTCTCCTTAAAGCTTTGGACAATCCCTACTTAACGATGCTAGGCCACCCGACTGGCCGGATCTTACTAACCCGTCCAGGCTACAAGGTTAATCTCGAAGCAATCCTCCAAAAAGCAGCTGAAAAGGGAACCATTATTGAATTTAACGCCAATCCATACCGCTTAGATCTGGACTGGCGCTGGTGTCGGCGGGCCAAAGAACTAGGAGTTACCATCGCCATTAATCCCGACGCCCATACGGTTGCCGAGTTGGATCTGGCCCGGACCAGTCTGCCGGTGGCCCGGAAGGGGTGGTTGGAAAAGGCCGATGTCTTTAACACCAAAACTGCTGGCGAATTAAGGGCTTTCTTCGCTCGTATAAATAATTTGAACATTTCTTAAAATATATGCTGCAAAGGGCAAACATTTCCGGTACAATAATAATATGTTTCATTTTAATGAATACAGAGGTGTTAGTAAAGGGATGAAGATGATTTTTCGTTGGTTCCCTGGCGGAGATGACAGTGTAACCCTTGAACAGATTAAACAAATACCTGGGGTTAGTGGAATCGCAACCTGCCTACCCGATATTCCTGTTGGTGAAGTATGGCCTTTGGAACGTTTAGTTCCCTTAAAAAAGGAGATAAACCAAGCCGGACTTGAAGTTGAAGTGATCGAAAGCGTAAATATCCACGAGGACATTAAAAAGGGTCTTCCCACCCGGGACCGTTATCTTGAAAACTACATAAAAACCCTAGCCAACTTAGCCCAGATTGGAATAAAGTGTTTATGTTATAATTTTATGCCCGTCGTCGATTGGGTCCGAAGTGACCTGGCGGCACCATTATCCGATGGTAGCACCGTTATGTCTTATCGGCATGCACAAGTCTTAAAATTGAACCCGGCCAAAATGGCCGATGCAATGTTTAGCCAAGCCCGGGGTTATTCCCTTCCCGGTTGGGAGCCGCAACGACTAGCGGCGATGGCCGCGGACATCGATTTTTATCAAAGCTTGACCCTGGAGGCTTATTGGGCCAACTTAAAGTATTTTTTGGATGCCGTTATCCCCCATGCCGAAAAATATGGGATTAAAATGGCAATCCACCCGGACGACCCGCCCTGGCCCCTTTACGGTCTCCCAAAGCTCATTACCGATGTCGATCATATCCGTACCTTTCTCTCCTTACACGACAGCGTATATAACGGTCTGACCCTCTGTACCGGCTCCCTTGGGGCTAACCCGGATAATGAGCTTCCGGCCCTGATTCGCGAATTTACCGCCCAGGGCAGGGTTCATTTTGCCCACATTAGAAACGTTAAACGTCACTCTTCCCGGGATTTTGACGAATGCGCCCACCTTAGTTCCCACGGTGATTTAGATATGTTTGCCATTGTCAAAGCCTTTCACGACAGTGGTTTCAACGGTTACATCCGCCCGGACCACGGGCGCATGATCTGGGGAGAGAAAGCCCGACCGGGGTATGGTCTTTATGACCGGGCGCTCGGCGCCAGTTACCTTCTGGGGCTCTGGGAAGCCATTGCCAAGATGAAACATAACTAATAACAGACAGTGCTCACAATGGACTACCCGCGCAACGCAGTGATGAAAATTACGACCAAGCGCTATTTTCTAGCTATTAACTATAAAAAAACATAGGCTTTTTACAATGTAGTGTTTAGCTTGAATCAGGTGAGCAATAATTAAGGGACTACGTAAAAAAGCCTGACGACGAGAGGGGTGGAGACAAATTGCTAAAAATGAATGCCGTTAATTTAACTAAGAAAAAAGAATGGGCGGAACTAGGCGTAGCAGTACCTTCCTTTGACTATTCTTCCGTAATTCGCCGGACGCTAGCAGCGCCCACCTGGGTTCATTTCGGTGCGGGTAACCTTTTCCGCGCCTTCATTGCCGAACTACAACAACTACTTTTGGAAGCAGGTAAAGTCGATACGGGAATCATTGCCACCGATACCTTTGATTTTGATCTGATCGACCAAATTTATAAGCCCTATGATAATTTGACACTGCTGGTTTCCTTAAAACCCGACGGGACCACCGTAAAAAAGATCATCGCGAGCATCGGCGAGAGTATTAAAGGGGATACCGCCGGTTTGGATCGTCTCCGCACCATCTTTACCAGTCCCACCCTACAAATGGCCAGTTTTACCATTACAGAAAAGGGCTATAGTCTTGTCGATCTGTCCAGCCAATTTCTTCCGGTGGTCAAAGCAGATCTAACCGCCGGCCCGGACCAAGCAAAACACGTAATGAGTATTATCACCGCCCTCCTCTATTCCCGGTACCAAGCAGGGAAATTACCCCTTGCCTTAGTGAGTATGGATAATTGTTCCCAAAACGGAGCAAAGTTGCAATCTTCCGTGTTGACCATTGCCGAAGCATGGCTCAAGAAGGGCTTTGTCGATGAAGGTTTCCTTTGCTACCTTCGTGATCAACAGAAGATTAGTTTTCCCTGGAGCATGATTGATAAAATTACCCCCCGCCCGTCGGAACAAGTGGAAAAACACCTGACAGAACTAGGGATCGAGGGAATGTCACCACTGGTCACTAGTAAAAATACGTTTGTTGCCCCCTTTGTCAATACCGAAATTCCTCACTATCTTGTTATAGAAGATCAATTCCCGAATGGACGTCCGCCTTTGGAAGAGGCCGGCGTTTACTTCACTGATCGGGAAACGGTTCAGAAAACGGAACGGATGAAAGTCACAACCTGTCTCAATCCCCTCCATACCGCCCTGGCAGTCTTCGGGTGTTTGTTAGGATATGACTCCATCGCCGCGGAGATGAAAGATACTGAACTTAAAGCTTTAGTTGAGAAGATCGGCTATGAGGAAGGAATGCCGGTGGTAGTTGATCCGAAAATCATTAGCCCTCAGGCTTTTATCCATGAGGTAATCACCGAGCGTCTGCCCAACCCGTTCATCCCCGATAGTCCCTTCCGGATTGCTACCGACACTTCCCAGAAAATGCCGGTTCGTTTTGGTGAAACCATTAAATCCTATATCGTCCATCCGGATTTAAAAGTCACTGATTTATTCTTTATCCCCTTGGTCATCGCCGGTTGGTGCCGTTATCTTTTGGGAGTGGACGACAAGTTGATTACCCTTAACCTCAGTAGTGATCCAATGCTGCCGGAATTAAGAAAGGCCTTGGCTGGGATCAAAGTGGGTATACCCCAGTCTTACCAAGGACAATTACGCCCTATTCTGGCCAATCCGGTCTTATTTGGGGTTGATCTGTGGGAAGTTGGTCTGGGTAAAAAGATTGAAGGTTTGTTCTTGGAGTTAATTGCTGGAAAAGGTGCCGTTCGTCAGACCCTCGTGAAATACCTGTCAACAGAAGGGTAAACCACCAAGTAGCACCAAGCTTTCAGAGTTAACCTTAACCCAAATAAAGGCGTTACCGAAAGCCAAGAAAAAAGGACCTCAGCGGTCCTTTTTCAAACTTCGCGGGCTTTTTCCGTTGTCTTTTGCCTTAAAACACGATATATCGTACTGAAATCCTTTTGATTCAGTTACAACATAAAAAGCTTCCTCTTTTTTAATATCTTTTTCCCCCGTAAGTCCGTTATTATTGTATAATGATGGTAATTGTAAAATAGGTGAAGGAGAGACGAGTGAGATGCAAAAACCCATTGAATTAGTTGTTAAGGGGAAAACCTTGCGTGGGATGTATCACTGTCCTGATCAAGAGGGTATTTACCCAACAGTCATTCTCTTTCACGGTTTCACTGGAAATAAGCTGGAAACCCACCGTATCTTCCTCAAGCTGTCCCGTCGTTTAGTCGCAGAAGGCTTAGCGGCCATCCGTTTCGATTTTTCCGGCTCCGGCGAAAGTGATGGCGATTTTGAAGAGATGACTTTCAGCAGCGAAGTTAACGAAGCCCAGGAGATTTTGAAATTTGTCCGTTATTTACCCACCACCGATCCGGAACGCATTGGTCTTGTCGGCTTAAGTATGGGGGGAGCGGTCGCCTCGATCCTGGCCGGAACAAACCCCACCACCATCAAAGCCCTGGTCCTTTGGTCGGCAGCTGGCATTGATACGATTAAAGATATTTACCATAGTAAAGAAGATACAAAAGCCTATCCCCATAATGAGCAAGGACTTATTGACCTTGGTGGGTTATGGCTAAATACAAATTTCTATGCCGATTTACAGAACTGGAATACCTACAAAACTCTACAATCCTACCATGGAGCGGCTTTAATTCTCCAGGGAACCAAAGATCAAACCGTACCTCCAGCCACGGCCGAACAATATCAAACCGCCCTACAGGGACAAGCTAAACTTGTTTATATTCCGGAAGCGGATCATACTTACAACCGCCATACTTGGGAAGAACAAGTCCTTACTGAAACGACGGGCTTCTTAAAGAACGTCCTCTTCTAAACTAATCTTTTACATCAAGGCCACCAAATAAAACAAAGGCGTTAATGCGCAACTTGGGACCGGTAAGCCCTTCCGGTCCTCCTTGTTTTGTTCTTTGGTCCTCGATTCCGCCAAAGATCGGGAATCCTTTGATCTCAACGGCCCATTCTTCTGGCAAAATGAGGTCAACCCCACCGAATACAGCCTGAATGTTAATGACATTGACGCCTTCGGGCAGCTCCGAGCCACGTAGGTCAAGAGTAACACCACCAAACAACGCGGTTAAATTCCCCCCGAGAAAGCTAGGTGAAGCAATCCGCCGCTCTACATTCCCAAATATTACCAAGGTGTCCACGGCGTTTTCGGGCGTTGTATCCGCAGCACGCCGCCGGCCGCTCCCCAAATTGAACAGGAGAATCAACCCGAACAAAATCAGAAGAAGAGGCCAGACTAATTTGAACTGCGCCGCATCAATTATGCCCAGCCGACGTAATTGAAAAGCACCGCCGATATAGATCAAAATAAAGGCAAAAAGGTTGGTAAAACGAGAACTAACCAACTGATGCAGACCAAGGATGATCAGAAGCAGCGGCCACCAGGTGCGGAGCCTCAAATCAAAGGAAGTAACCCCCAGATTATTCAGGAGGATCAACAGACCGATGATAATAAGGATTAAGGCCAAAAGTAAATGGTTTTTTGATGAATTTGCCATGATCAAACCTTCTTTCCCGGAAAATAACTATTAAAATAATTCCTGCCCCACCGGATATTTCCTTTTTTTCGGTTCAAATATTTATCATACGAAAGAGGCGGGTTCCCGTATAGGAAAGAATTGTTTGAGCCATTACTATACTAGCTGGCACTTATCCTACCGGCCAACACCCCGCCCCCAATGAAGTCTCTGGTCTTCATATTCACGGTTAATGAGAACAGGTTAACAGAAATCCCCCGGGAGGAATAAGGAGAGCATCAATGGATCTTTTTTGGAAAGGTTTTTTATCCGGTAGCGGCAGTGGCATTATGCTAAATTTATGGGGTTTCTTTATAAAAAACCTGCTGCCTGTCGCCAACCGGAACTACGTAGATTGGACGGCCGTCATCATTTCTGGAGTCCTCCCGACTACATGGTATGAATTTCTTTACGCCCTCATTACTAATCTTATATGGTGTGGCTTTTTAGGGATCCTCTTCGCCTATCTTTTACCTAAACTTACTTCCGATCGCTTTTTACTTAAAGGAGCGATCTACGGTTTTATGATCGGTTTCTTGATCCATGGCAGCGCCATCCTCTTACGAATGCCCTTCTTCACCATGATTCCTTTCCGCACGTCCTCCAGTCTTGCCTTTGGCGGTCTTCTTTGGGGGGTATTAACCGCCGCCCTCCTCCGCTGGTTAGAGAGGAAAGACCAGAGTAGGATGTAACTTGATCAACCCCACTTTAATTCCTCAGTCGCTATGCTGGGGATTTTTTTTATCCAACGCAAAAAGTGTCTTTGGCAACCAAGGTAAAACCGGGATTTGATCAAACACAGTTCAGGCAGATCAGCAAAGACTAATTTATCAGAAAATATTGCCTTTTGCCGCCTTGAGCAGGCAATATTTAACCAAAATAGTCATTAAGAATTTTCTTAGAAGACCGATATAAGACTCAGACTCAATAATCGAGACGCAATGAGAAAGGTGATCGCAGTGAAGATATGGACCAAAAAAAGTAATCCTCTTGACCATTCCAATTCTCAGAACCAGCAGACCTCCTTCAATTCAATTTATCTCCGCCTTTTCCCCAATTTTATCAAATTTATCTGTAAATTCTCAATCCAGCGGCGTTTAATCGTCTTCTTTATGCTTCTATCCACGATCCCCGTATTTTTAGTCGGAACGGCTTCTTATTCCTCATCACGCCGCACTGTTGTCGACAAAATAACCAATTACTCCTTGGAAAACTTAATGCAGTCGGCATCAAATTTGAGAGCACAAATCCAAAAATACGAAGACTTCTCCGTGCAACTGCAAGTCAATCTCAGACACCAACACGAGATCAAAGATTACATAATTAATCACGCTCCCTCGGCTAAAGAAAATATTCTTAAATTATTCGACGATTTTCTTGGTTTTGACACCAATATTAAATGCCACCTCTTAGGTTCCCTGGATGACTTTACCCATGTTGGCACCGGTTATGCTAATTCTGAAACCACTCTTACTCATTTAAAACAAAATCCCGTTTATCAGGAGGCTTTAGCGCATCCGGGCCAAATTTGTTGGGGGGTGATGGGCACCGACCTTTTAATGGTTCGGATCCTTACCGATCTGGCCAATGGTGAGCCTTTAAGTGTATTTGCTATTGTGCTTAATGGTCTACGGATTAATCAACTTTTAAACGTCATCCCCACAGAAGAGACTGATGTTTCTTCCCTTGAGGAGCATTATTCCATCCTCGTGAAGCTTGATGGTGAAATCTTATCCTCCCCCCATCGCGAACAGATTGGCACCGCGATTACCGATTTACTCCACGGTGGAACCATTACCGATCTTTTACAGCACAACCAACGCCAACAAGGGTCTTTCTCTGATCGTTTGGACAACGGGAAAGTCTTAGTCACCTATAACCAAATACCGGCAAAAAATTGGTATATTCTTAGTCTTGCCCACCATGATTTCTTGTTTAAAGAGATTAATAACTCCGGCTTATTTACCTTTGTTATTGAACTGCTCATGATTCTTATCTCCTTTGGGCTTTCGTACGGGGTCTATCTCAGTATTTCCCTCCCCCTTGACCAGGTGAAAGAGGCTATGGGCAAAGCGGCAAATGGCGATCTAACTTTAAAAGTTAATGTTCAGACCATGGATGAACTTAACGCCCTCGGCAACAGTTTTAACCAAATGATCAGGCAAATTGCGGTATTAATTCAAGAGACTAAAATAGCAACCGCTTCGGTCTCTGAACGCAGTAAGATTTTAGAATCCAATTCCCAACAGTCGGCCCACTCGGCGGAGGCAGTAGCCCTAGCGGCAACAGAAATTACCAAAGGCACAATCGAACAAACAACGGAAGCAGAAAAAACTGCCCGGCAGATGACGGTTTTGGGCGAAGAGATTGATGTGGCCGCGGCCAAATTCTATGAGGTGGAGCAGATCACCAACCACACGCGTGACCTAAGCACGCAATCGAAATCGATTATGGAGGAGCTAATCCAAAAAGCAACTGAAACCAACCGGATCACCGCTACCATCACTACTGATATCAACGGGTTAAATAAACACTCCGAAGAGATTAGGGACGTCACTGAATTAATTGCCAATATTGCCGAACAAACCAACCTTTTATCGCTAAATGCCGCCATTGAAGCGGCCCGCGCCCATGAACTAGGTGCCGGATTTGCTGTGGTGGCCGATGAAGTTAATAAATTGGCCAATCGGACCAACACTGCAGCAGAGGCGATTAACCGGATTCTTAAAGCCATCGAGGAGCGGGCTCAAAACTCCACCGCCAATGTGACCAAAGCCCACCAAATTGTTCTCGACCAATTAGAAGTCGTATCCCAAACCCAGAAAACCTTTGACGAAATCATTCAAGGGATGGATTTAATCGTCAAGCGGATCACCGACGTCAACGATCATGTGCAACGAATTAAAGAAGTTAAGGATGAAACCACCCAATCCATCCTAAACATTAGTGCTATTTCCGAAGAATCGGCTTCGTCGTCCGAAGAAGTATCTGCTTCTATTCAAGAACAAGCAGCAATTAGTGAACAAGTGAGAAAACTGGCTAATGAATTAAATACATTGGCAAAAAAACTAGTTGATTCAATTACTAAATTTACCATCTAATCCTAGAGCTTTGGCCTAAAGCACAAGAAAGGGACCTCCGCTCCTAACCGAAGGTCCCTTTTGTCTTGTCCAATTATTAGTCAGCGCCGCCGCCTCAATTCCCCAAAAACATCTGATAATTCAACGTCCTGTTGAACCAGGAGAACCAAGAGATGATAAATAAGGTCGGCCGTCTCGTAAACCATTTCCTCTTTACTCTCATTTTTGGCGGCAATAATCACTTCCGCATTCTCCTCACCAACCTTTTTGAGGATCTTGTCAATACCCTCCTGAAAAAGATAAGTGGTATAGGACTTGGCAGGCATCAGCTGACGGCGTTCTTGAATCAGATCGTATAATTCATATAAAATAGCCGGCCCTTCCCGACCAGCAGCGTAACTTGACTTCGGATCGATCCTCTTCGTCTCGATCTCTTTTCCTTCCATATCCCGGTAAAAACAGGAGTAATGGCCGGTGTGGCATGCCGTCCCGGTCTGTTCCACCAGAATGAGCAGAGCATCATAATCGCAATCAAAGCGCATGGCTTTGACTTTTTGGCGATGTCCGGAAGTTTCTCCTTTCATCCACAAACAATTGCGACTCCGGGAATAAAACCAGGTGTACCCAGTCTCTTTGGTACGGGTAAAGGCTTCGGCATTCATATAAGCGAGCATTAAGACCTGACCACTTTGCTCGTCCTGGACGACAACCGGAACCAGACCCTTTTCATCAAAGCGTATAGTATCCATCATTATCTTACGTTCACTCCTTTAGCGGCAAGAAATTGCTTGGCTTCGGCGATAGTATACTGGCGCTCATGGAAGATGGAGGCACAAAGTAAGCCGTCGGCTTTACCCTTATCAATTGCTTCCCAAAGGTGTTCAAGGCGCCCGGCCCCACCGGAAGCGATCACTGGAATGGTCACCCGTTCACTCACGGCTGCCGTTAGTTCCAGATCATAACCGTCTTTGGTCCCATCCTTGTCCATACTGGTTAAGAGAATCTCTCCCGCGCCAAGTTGCTCTACCTTAATTGCCCACTGAATCGCGTTCCACGCGGTAGCCTGTTGACCTCCATTGGTATATACCCGCCACAACCCTTCTGTCTCTTGGCGGGCATCAATCGCGGCCACTAGACACTGACGACCGAATTCTTTAGCGCTCACGGTTAAAAGCTCCGGATCCCTGACCGCCGCTGAATTGATCGCAACTTTGGTGGCGCCCGCCGCTAATAACTGGCGGATATCATCAATGGTTCTTACCCCCCCGCCTACCGTCAAGGGAATCGAAAGGACCCGGGCTGTTCTGCGGACGACATCCACCATGGTCTGCCTGCCTTCATTGGTGGCGCTAATATCGAGAAAGACCAATTCATCCGCGCCGGCTTGATCATAATAAGCCGCCAACTCCACCGGATCCCCCGCATCCCGTAAATTTTGAAAATGGATACCCTTAACCACTCTCCCTTTGTGAACATCGAGACAGGGGATTATTCTTTTTGCCCGCACCTCAACCATCTCCATCATCTAGATTTTCGCCTCAAGGTTCAAAACGACCTAATTAATCGCTCACCTGCTCAATCCAACTTCCGCCAAGACATCGGCCAGACGAAGTTTTCCGTCATAAAGCGCTTTACCGATGATGATACCGGCAACACCAATCTCCTCCAGCGCTAGCAACTCCTTAATATTGGCTAATGAGGAAACTCCTCCCGACGCAATGATCTTAAGACCTGTTTTTAAGGCCATATTTTTAGTCGCAGCGATATTTGGTCCCGCTAACAATCCATCTCGGCTGATATCGGTAAAAACCGCCGTTGTAATCCCGCAGTTTCTCATCTGGACGCCAAAATCTTCCGCGGAAACCGGCGCCGTCGAAACCCATCCTTCCACCGCGACCAGCCCCTCGCGGGCATCTATCCCGAGCACGATCTTTTCCGGACCGAATTCCCCCAACAGTTCCTCGATAAAGACAGGATTCGAAACAGCTTTGGTACCGATGATGACCCGCGCAGCCCCGACCCCTAAGATTCTTTTCACCTGTTCCCGGCTGCGTAACCCGCCGCCGACCTGAAAAGGGATCTTTACCGCCTGCGCAATTTTTTCGATGGATTTTAAGTTTTGGGTCGAACCGGTAAAAGCGCCATCCAGATCCACCACATGTAACCAGGCCGCACCGTCTTCCACGAACCTTTTCGCCACTTCCTCCGGCTGGGCCGAATAAACCGTCTTTTGGTCGCTCCTTCCTTGGACCAGACGAACACAGTGACCATCTTTCAGGTCAATTGCAGGAAAAATGATCATTCGCATCGCTCCAATTTTATTTTCCTAATTTACTATTTTTACCATGCACAAATGGTTTATGTTCTCACCCCTGTTTCGCTAAGTTTTCAGAGTATTTTCTTGGAACTCCAGACTCCTTCGATCCGTGGTTCAATCGTAATCGCCTTTTTTAGCGCCCGACCAAAAGCCTTAAAGACCGCCTCGAGAATATGGTGGTCGTTTTTTCCCCGAATCAAATCAATATGAAGGTTCATTCCGGCATTATTCGCCACGGCTTGAAAAAACTCTTTTCCGTTTTCCGTCGCAAAATTACCGATCCGCTCCCTATTTAGTTCCACGTTATAAACCAAATAAGAACGGCCCGAAAGATCGAGGACCACCCGGACCAAGGCCTCATCCATGGGAACCGTTGCTTCCCCGTACCGGGTAATCCCTTTCTTCTCCTTTAAGGCCATTTTTAAGGCTTGCCCCAAGCAAATCCCCACATCTTCCACGGTATGGTGGTCATCAACGGCTATGTCGCCCTTGGCTACGACTTTAAGGTCGCAGAGACTATGTACGGAGAAAAGGGTTAACATATGACTAAAAAAGGGGATCTCAGTATCAATCTGGTGCTGGCCGGAGCCGTCTAGAGCCAATTGCAACTGAATTTCCGTTTCCGCTGTTTTCCTTAGGATCTCACCGGTTCTCTCTTCCGCCATCGATCTTCTCCTTTCTGATCCGTACCGAATTGGCATGGGCGGTTAAACCCTCAACCGTCGCCAGTTTAATAATGGCATCAGCATCATTTAAGAGCCCTTCCCGGGAATAATAAAGCAGACTAGATGTTTTCATAAAGGTATCAACCGTAACAGGTGAATAAAAGCGGGCTGTTCCCCCGGTCGGGAGAATATGATTGGGACCGGCAAAATAATCCCCCACCGGCTCCGGAGTAAATTGCCCCAAAAAGATTGCTCCCGCATTTTTTACCTTACTTAACAGGTCAAAAGGTTTTTCCACCATCAATTCCAGATGTTCAGGGGCAAAAAGATTGGCCACCCGGCAAGCTTCATCCAAATCTGCCGTGAGAATAAAAGCGCCATGCTTTTCAAGGGCTTGTTGGATAATGCTCCGCCGGGACAGGTTTTGGATCTGTTTGCGCAGTTCCGCTTCCACCCGGTCCAACAATTCACCATCATCCGTCACCAGAATACTACGGGCTAAAACATCATGTTCCGCTTGGGACATCATATCCGCCGCCAGGTAAGCCGGGTCCCCGCTCCGGTCGGCAATGATCATAATCTCACTGGGTCCCGCCAACATATCAATATTGACCTCACCATAAACCAGCTTTTTGGCTGTTGTAACGTAGATGTTCCCAGGACCGGTGATTAGATCCACCTTTTTCACCGTCTGGGTTCCCCAAGCCAGCGCAAAGATGGCTTGGGCTCCACCCATCTTATAAATCTCCTCGATCCCCAGTTCCGCGGCAGCCACTAACGTATACGGGTTAAGCCTTCCTTCACGATTGGGAGGACTGACCATGACAATTTCTTCGACTCCGGCAACCTGGGCAGGAATGACGTTCATCAGCACAGACGAAGGATAAGCGGCAGTTCCACCGGGAACATAAATTCCCGCTCTCTCCACCGGTCGAAGGATTTGTCCCCGGATAATCCCCTGATCATCTGGCTCCATCCATGAATTTTTCCTTTGGCGGACATGGAAGGCCCGAATATTATCGATCGCCCCCCACAAAGCGCCAAGGTATTCATCATCTACCCAATCATAAGCCTGATCGATCTCCTCGGCACTGACCCTAAAGTATTCTTCGGTAAGGACCGCACCATCAAATTTTCGGGTTAATTCAAAAATAGCCTGATTACCCCGGGTCTTTACTTCCCGGCCAATTGCGCTCACTTCATCGTCAATTTTTTTTAGATCATTTTGGGCTGATTGAAAAAATGCGCCTAACTCCTCCTGATCCAAATTAAAGCGCCTAATTTTCACTGTCTCTCCCCTCCTTCGCAATCCGCTGCATAACTTGGACTAACGGTTCAATCCGGTCAAACTTCGTCCGGAAACTAACCCGATTAGAGATTAATCTAGTGGTTGACTCCATAATTGTGGTCAAGGCAACGAGATTGTTTTCCCGCAAAGTCCTCCCGGTGGAAACAATATCCACAATCAGATCGGCAATCCCAATGATCGGCGCCAGTTCGATATTACCATGGAGCTTAATAACCTGAACCTGCATTCCTTGGCTGCGGAAAAATTCTTCGGCCACCCGGGGAAACTTGGTTGCTACCCGCCGGTAATTCAAATCTTTAAGCCGGTTGTCTTTCAGCGCTGCGGGGACAGCCACCACAAAGCGACAAGCGCCAAATCCTAAATCCACCAGTTCAAACACATCTTTTTGCTGTTCAACAATGACATCCTTGCCCACAATCCCTAAATCGGCCGCTCCCTGTTCCACATAGGTCGGTACATCGGTGGGACGACACATCAAGTATTTAACTGCTTTATCCTCAAAGGTAAAGACCAAATTGCGACTATCTGCTGAAACCCCTTCATGAGGAAGTCCCGCCGCCACCAGTAGTGCTAACGTCGGCTTAAGTAGATTCCCCTTGCAAAGGGCAATTGTTAAATAATCATTCCTCATTCTTTCTCCCCCAGCATCTGATCTCCGGTTTGATCCAGAAAAACCAGTTGATAATGGTCCATTATTTGCACTCTTTCAGTCAATTCTTCCCGGGTGCAATTTTGGACATCTATTTCCACAGTATATCCCTGTTCCCTCAGTTCCTGGGCTTTTTTCACAATCAATTCCCAGTCTGTTCCGCCCACCAGATAACAAACGGGTTCTTCCTCCTTTTCCTTCAAAACTAGGGCTAATCGATCCATCCCAATGGCAAAACCCGTCGCCGGACAGGGGAATCCATACTGATTGAGCAGATTATCATAGCGTCCCCCGCCCAACAAACCATACCCTAATTCCGAAGAGTAACCTTCAAAAACGATGCCAGTGTAATAATCCAAACCGCGCAAAACACCCATATCGATTACAATATGATCCTGTACGCCACAAGCCTTAAGGTCCTCATAAACTTTGAGCAGTTCCGCCCCGGCTTGAGCAGCACGACGGTTCTTTTCCCCGTTACCAAGTTGGTCCAATACTTCAATCCCGCCATGTAAAACCGGTAACCTGGCAATGGTTTCTTTTAAACCATCGTCGATCTTCGTATTGTTTAAAAAACGGGTCAGTTCAACCAAGTCCTTATTCTCCACCAACTGCCGTACAAGCTTCTTTTCCCTTTCTGGTAAACCACTATCATCCAACAGACTGTTGAAGATTTCGATTTGGTTGAGGCTAATCTTAAAATTATCCAACCCCAAACTGTGTAATGCTTCTACGGCAATACTGATCACTTCCGCATCAGCCCGGGCTCCCGAGGCGCCCAACAACTCAATACCCATCTGCCAGAATTCTCGGTACTGCGCTTTTTGGGGTTGGACATGCCGAAACATATTAGCTATATAACATAAGCGCTGAGGATAGACTGCTTCACGCAGATGAGTGGCAGCCAGGCGAGCGATGGCCACGGTCATTTCCGGTCGTAAGGATAAAATACGGCCTTCCCGGTCGATAAACAAATATAACTCTTCCCAGCTGTTTCTACCGGTTCCAGCCTCAATCACATCCAAATATTCGAGGGTAGGCGTCCTAACCTCTTTGTAACCATAACTCCGAAAAAGTTTGAGCGCTTTCTGTTCCATTTGCCGCCGGGCTTTTACCTCCTCCGGTAGAAAATCCCGGAGCCCTTTGGGTATTTCTTTATTCTTCATGACTAGTCTCCTTATCGTTCGATCTCCTTTTTCCTCCAAGCTGCCCTGGAATATCGACCCCCAAAAGGGAGATCTGATCCTAATTAGAATTTCTTTATGTAATTCGTAATCATCAGTATAAATCCTGCCGCTGGTTATCGCTGCGTGTTACTTCTAAGTTACCATCCCTACCTTCCCCCCAAGCCGTCTCTCCAATGCTGGAACAGAACCCAGGTAAAACCTTTTCCTCCCCAGAATTGCTCTGGCTTTTTTCCCGGGGGTAAATAAAGACAGCCGGGCGGCCTCTATTTAGCCGCCCGGATCCCTTTTTCCCTAAGACCCGATCCCTTTTCTCTTAAACCAAGCTTTTTGCGGGTTTCAACTATGAAAAGGGTTTTAAGAATTTCCGCCGTTAAACTATTGAGGAAATTTTATACCATAGCTGGTAAAAACTTTATTGGGCATGCTGAATCGAACGGTCTTTTCCGGATCAACTACTTGACAGACTTGGAGATTGCCTACTGCACTCATTAAGGTTGCGATCTCTTCAGTTGACAACGGAGTGGCTTCTTTTAACAGGTTAGCCATATCGGCAACGGCAGTTTTAACCGCTGCATCAAGGTTCGGCGCCGAAGCGATCGTAGCCGTCAGGTCAGGCGTTTTAACTATGGGATTAGTTATCGTCTTCCCTTTCACCACTTCCAATTTGACTTTTACCTTACCGGCCACTTCCACACCGGAACACCCCTATTTCGCCGTCTCCCATAGCCGCATGTAAATCCCCCAAGCCAAACAGAGCGCCTTCGACAAAAACTGGCAGATAAAGGATGGAGTTTTCACTGATTAGTTTAGTATCCATATTCCCCCCGTGGGAGCCTGGTGTTCCACAGTTAATCTTCCCCGCTGGTGGCGCCACCCCGATTACTCCGATCATTAAGTTAAGCGGAAAAGAAAACCTATCGTCAAAAACGACCTGTCCGTCCTTGATGGGGAGCACTTTGGCGTAAAGACCCTCCATCAAATGGCCGAGGACACCCAATTCTTTTCCCGTGGCCACCACACCCTGAGCGGCAATATCTATATTTTTGATCGTAATCTTCAGCACATCCCCCGGTTCCGCCCCCTTAACGTAAACCGGACCGGTAGCCGGATTAACCCTGTTCCAATCGAGTTGTTCCAACTTATCGCCGTCTGTTTTTATTTGGTCCGCGAAACAATCCATCGTTTCAATTTCAACTTCATCCCCAGAATTAACATAGAGCACCGGCTGGGTCTCTTTGGAAAAACTAAACATATAGTTTTCACTGGAAAGCCGGTAGGTCATAGCCCTCTCCTCCTAAGTTTCGAATTGTTAGTTAATTTATATTATACCTATTTTAGAAGGTTATTGGAATAATAAAATGGGTTTTGTCCATGAAGGGTTAACCCTGGCGGTTAGGCGAGGGTTACTCTGTTCCCACCGAAAGATAGGCCTGTTCCCACTCGTTCTGGTCAACAAATAAGTCGTTTTTTTTTGAGAGAAAACCAAGAATTCCTTCGAGCAGCCAAGAGCGGAAAAAAGCGGCTTTTTGCCGCTCTTTCACTTCGCCCATTCAAAATCCTCCACATCGGGAAAGGCGCAAAGGGCATCTTTGATCTCCTTGGTAATCTCCTCCAAGGTTTCGGCGGTTTTGGCTTCACACCGCGCCACAATCACCGGTTGGGTATTGGAGGCGCGCACCAACCCCCAGCCGTCGGGGAAAAGCACCCGTACCCCGTCGATATCAATAACTTCATGGGTTTTTTGAAAGGACTGCCGGATCCGGTCCACCACGTTAAATTTGGCGTGATCGGGACACCCCACCCTGGTCTCGGCGGTTGCGTAATACCGGGGAACGTCGGCCAGCAGTTGATTGAGGGATTGGTCCCCATGGGAAAGAAGGCGCAGCAGCCGGCCGGCGGCGTAAAAGGCATCGTCAAAGCCGTAGTATTCATCGGCAAAAAACATATGACCGGACATTTCGCCGGTAAAGACCGCTCCTACCTCTCGCATCTTGGCTTTAATCAATGAATGGCCGGTTTTATAAAAGATGGCCTTACCCCCCAGCCGCTTGATCTCATCGACTAAAGCTTGCGAACACTTGACTTCCACAATGCAGGTGGCGCCGGGATATTTGGGGAGAATTTCCCGCCAGTACAGAATCATCAACCGGTCGCCCCAGATAATCTCGCCCTTATTATCCACGATCCCCAACCGGTCGCCATCCCCGTCAAAACCAATCCCGAGATCGGCCCCTTCCCGCAGCACGGTCTCCCGTAAGGCCACCAGGTTCGCCGATTCCACCGGATCCGGCTGGTGGTGGGGAAAGCTCCCGTCCGACGTACAAAACAAGGGGATTACTTCACACCCCAACCGGGTGAAGTATTCTTCGGCAAATAAAGAGGCGGTCCCGTTGCCACAGTCCACAACCACTTTTAAGTTGCGGGGACCCAGTTGGATCTTTTCCGTCAACATCTGTAAATAATCCGCGCGCAGCTCCCCTTCTTCTACCTGGTCTGCCCGGGGTGAGGGGATCTCCGGCGGTACTTCCCCTTTAAGTTCCTCCATTAGATGATACAATCTTTGGATTTCTTCCCCATGGATGGTGGCCGGCCCGAGGGCGACTTTAAAGCCATTAAACTCCGGCGGGTTGTGGCTGGCGGTAATCATAATCGCCGCATTTATCTTTAAACGTTCACGTGCGTAGTAAAGGAGGGGCGTGATCACTTCGCCGAGATCAACCACCCGGCAACCGGCCGTCGCCAGTCCGGAGATCAACTGATCCCGGATCCGTTTAGAGCTAAGGCGATTGTCCCGTCCCACCAAGACCTGCCGCTCGTTTTGGGCTAAAAAATATCGACCGGCCGCTCTCCCGAATAAAAACGCCACCTCCGGCGGTAAATCCTTGTCCGCCAGACCACGGATGTCATAAGCCCGGAAGATCTCCGGATTAATCCTGACCAATTTGTCTCTCCTCTCTACTTAGAAAATCCTCTCGCAGCTCGCTACTGGTTGCCCGTCCTCGTGTGAATGACTTGCCTTCGCCAGTGAAGCACAGCTGGTTTTTATCCTTTCGCTGGCTCTAGCTTGCTGGAGTGGGCGATTACCTAAAAATATCTCACATCGGTCGTCACTCCGTTAAAAAGAAAACCTTGACTGGCCTTCTCCTGCTGGGCACTCCCCCCGTTTTTATGCGTTTTGTTATTCAAAATTCAGACGCAAGGAAGCCTCATCGGACAGGCCGTGAGTGGTAATTACCTTCGCTGTTACTTTCTTTGAACCGCGCGTAAAATTACGGGTGTCAAGTCGCACCTTATTATCTTTGAACGGAAAGACCTCATCGTCAACGGTTAATGAGGCTTCAGCAATCGCATCCCCAAAATTACTCCCTAAAACCAGCTCAACGGTGAAACGGCCTTTCACGGTGGCAAAATTTTTTAGATCCTTAAAGGAAACGGTACTCCGATTGGAGGAGAGGTAAAGACCGCCTGCGTAATTATTTAAGCCCCGCTGAGTAATCTCGGTGTTCGCGGGAAGTTCAACAATAACCACAGCCTCATCTGCAGGGATCAGGAGTTTTGCTTCGTTTTGGACCCCCCGTTGCACTACTGTGTTGGTCACCGTATCATACAAATCAACGGGCTCCGTTCCTTTTACCCGGTAAATTACTTCTTTCGCCGTTGGATAAGGGTTATAAAGTAAATATGTGGGATAAGCCTTCGCCAGCGTCAACTGGGTGGCCAAAAGATCGGTTTTTAAAATCCCCTCCTGGTTTGTGGGTTCAAAGAGAGCGCCAAAGATCCCCGCATGGGCGCCGCTGTATAAGGAGAAATCCGTCGTGGCCCAGCCGTAAACGGTGGGATCCCCACCAAACCAGGGCTCTTTACCACCACTTTGTTTCCGGATCCCTTCATAGGGAACAACTTTAATAATCGCTTGCAACTCTTCGTTGCTCTCCGCCAGTCTCGACAAAGATTGGTTCTCTAGCTTCGTTTCGGGGGAGTAAAAATACCGGGCGTTACTACTGGCATGAAGCAACCACTTACCAAGATCCCGGGCATAGCGCGGATCATATTGCGCCAGGGGCGCTAGGGCTCCGGCCGCGGCAAAAGTATTCATGGCGAAAGCATAACCGCCCCCGTCGGTAATACTGCCAAAGAGACCGTTCATCTCATAATCGCCCCATTTCCCCACGAGCGATCCCCAACCCCCGCGGGGAATGGAGTTTCCATCAAAAACCCTGCTGATGGCTTTATCCAGATCGTAAGCGGTCCCATGAAAGGCGTTGACCTTAGCCATGAGAGCCGGCGCATAATACATCAACACTTCATAAAGGGGACTGCCAAAGAACTGATCGATGTAGTCCAGCAGGTTGATGGTGGCGCTCAGATACTTATCCGCACCGGTTAATTCATAGCCAAAATACATCAAAAGCGCAATACCGACGGCTGAATCGGGTTCGGTCCATATTCCATTCTTATATGGCTGGTTGGTTAAAAAATTGAAACCGGTATAACTAAAATCAGGTTCCCCGTTATTGTACATTACTTCATACGCCTTGTACCAGCTTTCAATGGTTTTAACCACATTCTGACGGAGCTGGGTTTCTTCCGGATACTGTTGCGAAAGATGGGTAAACAAGAGTGCCGGATAGAGCAGATACCACATGGAAGTATCAACCGATCTTCGCCCCGGATTATTCAGAAAAACACCTTCGGCTGGATTAAAATAGGCATTGAGCATCCGGACGTAATTGATTCCCTGCTGATCCGTCTTATCGTTCCCCACGAGCGTGGCGCTGTAAACCGCCGCCGCTGTGGTCACCGCTTCCTGTTCCCCGTCTTGACCGGTACGCCGGTCGCCGACATAGGCTGGAATACCAAAGGTGTGATAAGTCTGATCTGCCCAGAGTAGCGGAAGACTTTTGGTCGGAGACGTCAGCCCGAAGATAAGAACATCAAATTCCCGCGCTAAAGAAGCATAATCCACATATTTGTAATTCTCGGGCATTGACTGCGCGTAACTACTGGTTCTCGCAATCCGCTTATAAAACACATTGACGCAATCCTTCCGCCTAATTTTGATCAGACAAGAGGTGGCCATTATCAAGATAATGGCCACCCACAAGCCGAGAATAGTTCTTTTTTTCATGGGTCTCACTATTTCTGATTAAACATCTTAACGGAAGTAATTTCCACGGTCGCATCCGGACTTCCTGCCGCATACAACCAGAAAACGCCTTCGACTTTTTCCCCGTACATGTCGATGAAGATCTGCCCCAATTTGGCCCTTAAATCTACACCAGCATAATTATTCCATTTAAAGTTGTTATCCTCAATTAAATAGAAACCCCAGGCATGGTCCTCCATTTGCAGATTGGATGGCACAAACTTCGCACCCCATTTGAAACCATCATGATTCTCTCTGACCTGCACCAAGAGCATCGGGTTTTTACTCAAATCCAGGGTCACTTTTTCGGACTGCACGCCACCCCAACCGTCGGGCGCCGCTTGGATGATCGCAACTTGATCACCCTTTGTCACGCTTCCTTCACCGCCGCCGGGGGTGACCATTGATTTCCAGGACGCAATGT
Source organism: Bacillota bacterium (assembly GCA_012837715.1). Taxonomy (GTDB): domain Bacteria; phylum Bacillota; class UBA4882; order UBA10575; family UBA10575; genus Capillibacterium. The sequence continues at coordinate 177,545 of DUQR01000045.1, forward strand.
CGTTGTAGTCTTTCACCCAGAAGTAAATATCACCTTTCATACCATCACAACCAGCTGTACAGATCAACACCCCTAAAAGCACTACTGTTAACAATACCTTTTTCCACATCTTACTCCCTCCATTTTTTGTTATCCTTTAATTCCCGTCATTTTTATTCCTTCCACAAAGTACTTTTGCGCCGACATGAGAAGAAAAATAACGGGAAGTAAAGCCACAAAGGATGCGGCCATCAAGGGCCCCCATAATGTCTCACCCGTCATATTACTAAAAGAAGCCAGGCCAAGCTGGATAGTATATTTCATCGGATCGTTAATGTAGATCAGTTGTCCAAGGAGATCATTCCATGTTCCTAAAAAGGCCCACAACCCGATCGTGAGCAACGCCGGTTTGGTCAAAGGAAGGATCAATTTATAAAAGATCTGAAAATAATTGGCCCCATCCATCACCATCGATTCCTCCATCTCCACCGGCAGGGTCGAAAAATACATCCGCAGAAAAAAGATGAAGGAAGCCGCGCCAAAATAGGCTGGTAGAATTAGCGGCACATAACTGTCGGATAATCCTAAGTAGCTCCACATCATAAACGTGGGGATCATCGTTACCTCATAGGGCAGCATCATCGTCGCCAGCAAGATCAAGAAAAATAGATTTTTCCCTCTGAAATCAAAACGGGCAAAGCCGTAGGCGACCAAGGCTGAAATAAATACTTCACCTCCAATCTTCAAAACGGCAATATACACGGTGTTTAACATGTATTTGATGATGGGAATGACCTGAAATGCTTTTTTGAAATTCTCCCCATAGAAAGAGGAAGGAAACCATTTGATCGGAACCGTAAAGATCTCAGTATCCGGTTTAAAGGCTGTACTGATCATCCAGAAGAACGGTAAAAGCATCAGAACCGAGCCTACGAGATAAAAAAGATACAGCAGGCTCTTGCGAACGGTTTCACCTTTATCTCCTCTCAACCTAACTTCACTTCCTCTCCGCATAAACCCAGTATTTCTTGGTATAATTAACAATCAACGTTAAGCCCAGGATAATCACGAACAGGATCCAAGCCAAAGCTGTCGCGTACCCCATTTTGTAAAAGGAGAAAGCCTGTTGATATAGGTGGACCATATAAAAGACCCCTTCCTCACCGGCTCCCCCCAGGATATACGCATCGGTAAACTTCCGGAAGGCACTGATCATCCCCATGACCAAATTATAAAAGAGAATCGGTGTTAGCATAGGTAAGGTTATGTAGCGGATTTTTTGTAACCATCCGGCCCCGTCGATGGTGGCCCCTTCGTACAATTCCCGGGGTATATCCTTTAACGCCGCCAAATAGATGTATAGACCGCCGCTGGCGCCCCAGATCGCCATAATCAGGTAGGAAGGCAAGACCCAGGCGGGATCATAAAGCCAGTCGGGGCCGGTTAAACCAAAGATCCGCAGAATGGAATTGAGCACCCCGTAAGTGGGATCCAAAATCCACTTAAAAACAATGGCCACCGCAACGCCGGACACAATCGAGGGCATATAAAAGATGGTCCGGAAAAGGCCGATTCCCTTATAGTCATTGTTCACACTCAACGCGACCAGCAACGCTGTGATGATCGTTAAGGGAATCGCCAATACCGCGTAGCGGCCGGTGACCGTTAATGCTTTATAGAAGGTCGGGTCGGCAAAGATCATCCGGAAATTTTGGAAACCAACAAAAGACGCCTGCCCGATAATGGACCAGTCGGTCATCGCGATATATAAGGCGGCAATGATCGGAAAGACC
>DUQR01000046.1 GCA_012837715.1 Bacillota bacterium
ATTTGTACAAAGCCATCGATTGGCCGTGGATGACCGATGGTGGCGTCACTTTAAGGATGGGCTGGACAGAAGAGAAGGGTTTTACCAACGACCGGTGGGGGGACCGGTTTGACGAGGGGTTACTGGCCACCCTCCTGGCCATGGGTTCACCGACGCACCCGATTTCCCCGGCGGCATGGGACGAAATTGACCGCTCGGTGGAGCATACTAATCCGTACACCGATGAGACACATATTGCCTTGAAAGCTGAAACCCTCTTTGTCTACCAGTTCCCCTTAATCTTCTTTGACCTTCGGGATACGACCGACGGTCATGGGATTGATTACTTTGAAAATGCCGTGAAAGCGACCAAGTACAACCGGGACTATACGATGATTACCCATGCTGACAGGTATGGGGTCTACGGGGAGGCCTGGGGGTTAAGTGCCGAGGACAAACCCTATAGCGGCTATCATGCCTATGGCGCCCGGGAACTGAACGAAGACGGCACTATTGCGCCGTACACCTCGGTCTCCGCCTTGCCTTTTCTCCCGGAAGAGGCGATGGCGTCAATAAAGGCAATGGTCAACAACTTCCCGCGGGTCTACGACAAATACGGTTTTCACGCCGGATTTAATCTGATTCATGAATGGGTTGAGGAACTAGGGCCATGGTATTCCCAAAACTACATCGGGATTGACCAAGGGGCCATCTTGCTCTCGATCGCCAACTACCAATCGGAGTTGGTGTGGAAGTATTTTATGAAAAATCCTTACGTCTTAGAGGCGTTAAAGCGGGCCGGCTTTGACAAGTATCAATAAAATGGGGTATCGCATCGTTTCCAGGATGGGTAAATATTGCGTTAGCAGGAAAAGAATAATTTTATCAAGGCATATTAACGAATATAAAGACACCTTAAAACAATAACAGCGGTTTCCTTTTTGGGACCGCTGTTTTCCATGCCATGCCTGCCAACCGGCTTTGCTTGGCTGTTGTTTTTTTGTCCGCTTCGAACTTTCTTGGTGGCCGGATTATTGCCAAGCGAGGACGATCAATTGCTCCCGGTCGCCCTGGAGGGTTAATGCATAATAGTGGTCCCTTGCTTGAACGGCGACCGGATGGCCATCAATGGTAACCTGGGGCGGCGAAGAGCTGGAAAAGAGCAACTCGCATTCGTCAGGATGAAGCGGTTGGACCAAAATTTCCACCCGCTCCGTTTGGCGGTCGATCTTCAGCACTTCCCCCGTGGTCCAGAGGAGAGAGGCATCATGAAGACCAAGGGGATAATGGACCGGGATGATTAGGCCGCGGACCGGAGGGAGGCTTACTGTTTTTACCGTCGGCAGTTTAATACCCATATTCGCGGCAAGGCTTTCCAGATTAACCTGGGTTTGCTGGTGAACCGGGGTATAGTTCAGGATAAAAAGGAAGGCGTAATCCTTTCCGAGCCGTAAATGATACTGCAGTTCCGGATTGGTTAATTTAACCAAAGAGGATTCCGGCGCTAAGGCGGCCAGTTTTTCCAAGGCGGTAAGGTGTTCCGCGATGTTATAACCAAAACAGGTACCAAGCAAAGTGACTTGGCCGCGGCCAATCCGGCGGGTCAGACCGCAACAGGCCCCGTCGGTGGTGTAGGCAAATTTTTCTGTTTTTCCGGGGATAGTGCGCTCTGGTTCAAAAACGCGGATCGGTGACAAGACGCTAATATCCTTCAGCTCAAAGAGGGCGATTTTGGCTTCTTCGGGAATCATCTTCCGGGGAGTGCCTTCGGTCAGACCGAAACTTTCCTTCATCAGGGTACAGGGGTTAAAGTTTAGATCGCGGTCGGGTAGACCCGGCCAGATAAAGAGGTGTCCCCCTTCTTTCACGTAGTTAACCAGTTGCGCTTGAGTTTCCCGATCCATATATTCCAGGGCTAAAACCCACAGGCGGCGATGGATTTGGGGATCAACCTTGGTTAGCTTCGGATCAATAAATTCAAATTCACGGTTTTGTAAGACCATCATCCGGAGAAAGCCATCAAAAAAATAGGTGTTGCGCATGGTTTTTGGATCATAATGCAAATCGACGGCTGCAGGGTCGATTTTGGGAACGCCGCCAAAAACCGGGTAAAAGAATTCATCATAAAAGTAAGGTTGATAGAAGAGAACCCCGGTCTGGACCGGCTTTTCGGTTTGGATTAAGGCCGGACCGAAGGTCCTAATGATCTGCCCCAACTTCTGGGCGACGGGATACAGTTGGTTTTCGGTGGCTTCTGTTCCCAGCGGGGTCTCCCAATAGAAGGTGGGTCCTAAAGCGCCACGGCCTTGCGGGTTTTGGCCTTGGGAGAACATATATAAGTTCATCCCGGTCATCCCCCGGGCCAGGCAGGCCAGATAAAACAGGTCCATTTCATTGGGAAAGGTGCGGACATTATGTTCTCTCGTCCCCGCCTGTAGTTCGGCGGACCAGATGGGTTTCTGTCCGCCTTGGACGGCGCGAACCAGCTCATTGATGATTAGATCGTCATGTAAATTACGATAGGTCGGGTTTTCGGGGATATGATCGATTCCGAAAAGGAGTTCGGGGTGGCGTTGAATGATCTCCGTGTAAAAGGAGATGTTGACCGGGTATTCGGTGCCCCGGCCAAAGACCCAGCCCGGTATATTGTGAAACAAGAGGAGATCAATCCCGCGACTACGGATCTGTCCAATCAGCCTGGATAAGTATTCCGCGTAGTACCAACGGTGGAAATCATGCCAGTCCCGCCAACGCACCAATTCCCGGCTGGTCGAGGCCGGGTTTACCGGCGGCGCGACTTCATTAAAATCAGGATAATTGCTCCGGTAAGCTTTATTCAGCTTGTCGATGGTTTGATATTGTTTGCGAAGATACCGATGGTAATAATTGCGGACCGTCGGGCTTGTGTCCGCCGTCCCGGCCAACCAATTAAAGAGCCCAACTTCGTTACAGACTTGCATCATAATCAGTGGACCGCCCTTGGAGATTTGGTATGGCGCCAAGAGCGGGAGAACGGCATCATACCATTTTTGCACGTACTCTTGGAAGACCGGGTGCAAATAGGTAACCATATCAAGCCCTTCGGCCTTAATCTGCGGGTGGGCCTTTAATAACCAGGCGGGAATCCCCCGGTCTTGAAATTCAGCCAAGATGTAGGGGCCCGGTTTGACTAACATATATAATCTTTCATCGACGGCGGCTTTGATAAAGCCAACCAGATCCCGTTGGGGGTTGGTTTCCCCTGTGAAATCAAAGCACCCCTCCGCATATTCATGCCAAGACCAAGGGATATAGGTAGAGACGGTAGTGGCGCCGGCCGCTTTTAATTTTCTGAGGTGAGTGGCCCAGAGTTCACGTTTCAGGCGGAAGTAATGGATCTCTCCGCTATAAAGAAAAAATGGCTGCTTATTTAGATAAAAGCTTCTTTGTTTGGCAGTAAAAATCACTTTTTAACCTCCTGTAAACTGATAACCGTACCCGGGGTTTTGCGTTGTCTTAGCTTTAACAAGCCAAGACAAAAGATTGATAGTCTAAGAAATCCTTTTTCTTGATAACAACGTAAAAAGCTTTTACCCTTTTATCCCTGTTGTCGAAATCCCTTTGACGATGAATTTTTGTCCGGCTAAGAAGATCAAAAAGAGTGGTAATAAAACCAGCACCGCCCCAGCCATAACGACGCCAAAAGTTGTGCTGGCCTGGTTTTGCCCAAAAAGGGTATAAAGGGCGACTTGCAGCGTGTACATACTACTATCCGTCGCAATAATTGCCGGCCAGAGAAAGTCACGCCACATTCCGGTAAAGTTGAGAATGCCAAGGGTGGCTAAAGCAGGTTTGAGTAAAGGAATGATGATCTTAAAGAAGATCAGCCCTTCGCTGGCCCCGTCAATCCGGGCGACCTCACATAGTTCATTGGGAATGCCCAGCATATATTGGCGGAGAAAAAAGATATTAAAGACATTGGCCAGCGGGGGGATGATCAGCGCACGATAGGTATTGAGCCAGCCCAGAAAATTGATGGAAAGATAGTTCGGGATGAGCGTGACCTGTGAAGGAATCATCATGGTTGCAAGAAAAATCATAAACAAAAGATCGCGACCGGGAAAACGTAATTTTGAAAAAGCGTAAGCCGCCATCGCCGGGACTAAAAGCGCGCCAATGGTGTAAGAGACAGTAACGATTAAGGTGTTTTGGAAGGCTTTGGCAAAATCGATCTCTTGTTTGAAGAGGTTGATATAATTTTCAAAGGAGATGTGTTTTGGGATTAACCGCGGCGGTATCTCGAAGATGGCCTCTTGGCTTTTGAAAGAAGTCGAAATCATCCAAAAGAGGGGGAGTATTGTGGAGAGGAGGCCAACGATTAAAAGCAGATAGATACCGATCTTAAGCAGAAGCTCTTTCGGCGGCACCCGTTTTTTGAAGTTGCGGTTAATAGTCGCCGCTTCCATAATCAACCCTCCTAAAAGTTAATATTGTTGGTCACCGAATTTAATCTGCAGTAAGGTGACAATAAAAATAAAGGCAAAGAGAATATAGGACGAGGCCGCCGCATAGCCCATTTTGAAGTAACGGAAGCCATTTTCGTAGATGAATAAGACAATCGTTTTCGTCGCATCCATTGGTCCTCCCCCGTTCGTCAGGGTTAATGGTTCAGTAAACAATTGAAAACCACCGATCATCGAAGTTATGCTAATGAATAAGGTGGTTGGCGCCAGGAGAGGGATGGTGACATACCGAATTTTCTGCCATCGGTTCGCGCCATCAATCTCCGCCGCTTCGTACATTTGTTGGGGAATATTTTGCAGTCCGGCCAGGTACAGCATGGCATAATAACCCAAACTGCGCCAGACCACCAGCCCAACAATGGCAAGCATGGCGAATCTTACGTCCGTGAGCCAGCCGGGGCCTTTAATACCAAACCAGCTTAAAATATGGTTTAGGATCCCGTAGTCCTTGCTGACTAACCAATACCAGACCGTCGAGATGGCGATTCCATCACTGATGTAGGGCATAAAATAGCCCATCCGGAAAAAATTGCGTAGTTTGATGAGGGGCAAATTCAACAGTAAGGCCAGGGTTAATGAGAGGACCAGGACCAGGGGCACCATTAAAACAACAAAATACAAGGTGTTAACGATGCATTTTAAAAAAAGCTCATCTTGCAAGAGATAACGGTAGTTTTTCAAGCCGATAAATTTGGCGTTTCCCCAGTTGACTAAGGAACGGACATTGAAATCGGTTAAACTAATATATAAGGAAAAGAAAACCGGAAAAATGACAAAGCAAAAGATAATGATCAGCGAAGGTGAAAGAAACAAGAACGGAGTCAAGTACTTTTTTCTCACCTGTCTTCCCCCTTGTAAAATTCTGGCTAAAAGCCGGATTGCTGGGCGAAGGGCATGCTTCGCCCAACAATAAAGTCCAGGGTTTTTGGTGATTTGGAGTGAACTTTAGTAATCAGCCATGATCTTTTCCAAGTCTTTCGCCAGAAGTTGGCAGGCTTCCAGTGGTGTTCTAACTCCATAACAAGCCTCTTGGATGCGGGTATTAAGCCGGCCTTCAATCTCTGGCCATTGCGGGACGACCGGTGGCGCCACCCCTTCCTTCAGTTGTTCAAAAACGATCTTCATGAGTGGGTCTTTTTCCGCGGCGATGGCCATGGCTTCCATATTCGCAGGAATGGAACCGGCTGCTTCGCGCCAATGGTCTTGAATCTCCGGTCGACTCAGAAATTCGATCAGTTTCCAAGCGGCTTCTTTGCGCCGGGCGTCTTTAAAGATGGCTAGACCACAGCCGCCCATGAAAGAGGCACGGGTTTTCTTCTTCGGCATCAAGGCAATCGACCATTTACCATCCAATTGGGGGGTTTCGGTGCGGATCAGGTTCCCCTCCCAAAAACCGCCAACAAAAATAGGCAGCCTTCCACTGGCTAAATCTTGCCTGATATTAGAGCCGCCAGTATCAAGAAGGGCGTATTCATTCTTAAAGATATCAACGAGCCATGCCACCGCCTCCACAAAGGCCTCTTCAGTTACGGCGGGGCGTCCGTTTTCATCAAAAATCCGGCCGCCATTGGCCCAGATAAAATTCATGGTGACCTGCCAGTTGCCAGCGGCCATATTGACGGCGTGCTGGTTAGGGCCTCTTGCCCGTAATTTCTGGCAACAGTCAATAAATTCATCCCATGTATCCGGAAACTCTTTATAGCCAATTTCCTCCAGAATATCGGTGCGATAAAATAAAAATCTTGTATCCGCATACCAAGGGATACCGTATGGTTTACCGTTTACAATATAAAGATCGCGACAGGCCGGAAAGAAATCATCCAGCTTTAAGCTCTCTGATTTCGCCAAGTAGGGCGAGAGATCTTCCAAAGCCCCGGCGATTGTAAATTGGGCCATATAAGTCGAACCCATCTGAACAAGGTCGGGGACGGTGCCGCCGGCCACCGCGGTGATCAGCCGGTCGTTTGCGGCTGACCAGGGAATTACTTGGAGTTTGACTTTAATTCCCGGATTTTCCGCTTCAAACTGGGGCAATAGCTTACCAATGTTTTGGCCTTCCACACCCATCGCCCATAGGGAAACTGTTTCTACGCTTTTCCCGCTGATCGGAATAGTTCCCATCAACAGGAGAAGCAAGAGGATAACCAACAATCCTGATTTTTTCATTTTCATCCCTCCATATGATTAATCCCGTTAGTCGGCCATATAAATTCCATCAATATAAAAAGGTTTCGTAATCGGGATTTTAAGACCATCTTGATCTGTAGCCCAACAGATAATGTAGAGGTTATAGAACCCGTTTTCAATAACCTCCTTCATTGGCGGAGAAAGGGGATAATGCACCTCATTCCATCCTTTTACGGCTTTTTGCGGTGAAGCAATGCCATCGATCCAGCTCCAACCTTCGTTGCTGTCGGCCATTCCCAGGAAGAAATCGGTCAATTCACAGTCTTCCGGTATATAGAAATTGATTACAAGTTCGTTGTGGTTGTTCCAGAGCGTAGTCCGCTCACCGGTTAAATCAAGGGCAACTTTCGTCTCAATCGCATTGCCACTGGGGATAACTTGGCAGGAGAAATCTCCCTGGAAAACAATGTCTGCATTCAAGATGAAGACTGCGCCGGTGTTATCATTGGTGAATTTGCCGATTTCGTCTTCACTTTCCATCTCCCATAGGTAATCAATCTTATCCAGTTTAACACCATCGATATAAAAAGGTTTCGTGATGGGGAGTTTGCGCCCATCGGGATCAGTGGCCCAGCAGATAATATAAAGATTATATTTGCCGTTATGGATAACATACCGCATTTTATCGGAAAGGGTATAATGAACTTCATTCCACCCTTTTGTGGCTATGTGGTCAGATTGCACTCCATCAACCCAACTCCAACCATCATTACTGTCGCCCATCCCTAAAAAGAAGGTGTTTAGTTCGCAATCATCGGGAATATAGAAATTAATAATTAATTCCCGATGACCGTTCCACTGATTTACTCTGGGGCTTGTTAAGTCCAGGGCGATTTTAGTTTCAATTGCGTCACCACTGGGGATTACTTTACACGAAAAGTCGCCTTCAATCGTATAGTCCGCACTGAGCTCGAATTGGGCCCCGGTATTATCATTGCTATATTTGGCAATTTCGTCCGCGGTCTCCATCCGCCAAAGGTATTCTGATTTGATTTGTTTGGGGGGCATAATCAGATAAGCGCCATCCAGATGGAAACTGTCCTCGAGCGGGACCCGCACACCATCTTTGGCCCCGACAAAACTGATGAAAAGAGCGTACTTTCGATCCACGGAAATTTCTTTCATGAATTGTTCATCAATATCAAAGACCAAGGTATTCCAGCCGGATTTAATTGCACCGGTCGCATTTTGGTCTAGTTTAACAGTTTGGATTACTAAACGGTCCTCAGTCACATCCACCAAACCCAGGTAGAATTCGGAGGGAATAACCAAACTATCTGCGGAAAAGTGGACATTAAGCGCTATTTTTTGCGCTAGTTTCCACTGGGTGAGGTTTTCTTCACCGAGGAGCGGGAGAGTTACTTTGGTGATTAAAGACTTGCCGTTCGGGGTGACTTTAACCGAATTGTTCCCTTGAAAAAGCGGTTCTTTAGCCAGCGTAAAAGAACAACCAGTCTCATCATCCCCGTAAAGCTCCACCTCGGCCTTGCTTTCCATGGTTAATAAGTAATAGGGGGACTGATCGTTTTCTCCCGCCGATACCGTTGAGAGTGAGATTAATACCAGCAGTAAACATGTCACCCGCATCACGATTCGGGCTGACATTTGATCTGACATTTGATCGCCTCCTTATTTTTATCATAAGTTTTGATCATAGCCATTAAACGGAATTCTCCTAAAAAATCACCTCCACGTGGTGAACGGCGCCATCGTTGTGCGGGTAAATTTTCGCACCGTCGGTTTGGACGCCATCCACAACTATTTTTTTCTCTTCGCCGGTTACGGCCCGCCGGAAAGCAAGCTGGTAGAGGGCACCCCGGTAGGGTCGGGTGACACGGAACTCTGCCCATTCGTCAGGAACCTGCGGGTTAATGATCAGACCATCCCAATCGGGGATAATCCCGCAGATCCCTTCCATGGCGACCAGAAACAACCAAGTGGAAGAGCCAGTGTACCAGGTGAATCCACCCCGGCCGAAATGGGGTGAATCGGGGCCGTCAACATTACCGGGGGTCACATAGGGCTCGGCTTTATATAAATCCGGATTAAGTCCCCGGTAAGGAGGGAGAAAATTTTTATAGGCTGTATAGGCCTGCTTTTTCTTCCCTAGCTTGCAGGCGGCCAAGATACCCCAGGTGGCGGCATGGGTGTAAACACCGCCGTTTTCCCGTAATCCCGGCGCGTATCTACTTAAATAACCGATTTCCGTCTGCGGAGTCTTATATGCGGGGTAAAAAAGGAGCGGTCCGTATTCACGGAAGAGATAAGTCTCCATCGCGCAAAAGATCTTTTCCCTTCGGTCAGGAGGGGCGATATCATTAAGGATGGCCCAGGATTGGGGGTTAAGAAAGATTTTTCCCTCTGCACAATTCTTACTCCCGAGGATGGCGCCATTATCACAGACGGCCCGGATATACCAGTCGCCATCCCAACCATATGTATTGATTCGCGTCTTTAGTCGTTCCGCGGCGTGTAAATATTGTTCTTTGCGTTCGGAGTCATTACTTTTTTCCGCCACAACTGCAAATTCTTTTAGAATACCGGATAAGAATTGGGCCAACCAGATGCTTTCGCCTTTGCCTTCAACACCCACCGCATTCATGCCGTCGTTCCAATCCCCGTCGCCAATGAGGGGAAGCCCCCGCGGACTGAGCTGCGCCAGGCTAAAGCTTATGGCTTGACAACAGTGTTCATAGATGCTGGCTGGCGTTCCGTCTTTGTAAGGGACTTGTTCTTTGAGAAAGGCAAAATTGCCAGTCTCTTTTAGATATTTGATTACCACGAAGGGCAACCACAGCAGATTATCGGAGATCTTATTCTCCATCGCTATTTCTGAAATCGGATGCCACCAATGGTTTACTCTTCCTTCTGGAAACTGGTGGGCGGCATGCATTTTGATCTGTTGTTCGGTCCTGGCCGGGTCGATGTATAAAAAAATCTGGCTCGCCTGAAGCTGGTCACGGAAGCCATAGGCGCCACCCGCTTGGTAATAGCCGGTCCTTCCCCAGATATGGCCGGAGAGGGTTTGGTATTTCAACCAAAGATTATTCATCAGATTGAAGCCGGGATCGGGAGTTTGAACAGAAGTGGTTGTTAAGAGTTGTCGCCAAAACTCTTTCGTGGCGGTGAAAGCTTCCTCTACGGCCATGGCGGATTGATATTTCATGCTCAGTTCGCTGGCTTGTTTTTTGTTTTCTTGCGCTACGGCGCCCAGAAGGTAAATAAGCTCCACTTTTTGACCGGGAGCGATCACGACCTTGTTGTGAAGGCTACCGATGGGGTCAGTCCATTTGCCGGAGGCGCCACTCACAGCGCCCTTAAGAACGGCGGCCGGTTTCTCGATGCTTCCGTATAAACCCAAAAAATTTTCCTTATCGCCTTCGAAACCGGTGACGGGAAGATTAACACTGTGAAAAGCGTAGTATTCCCAATTCCGGTTCCAATGCTGACCCTTTGCATTCGGGATCTCCCATAAGCGTTTTCGCGCGAAGAGGGTATTGCAGTCTTCATCAAATTGGGTCTCAACAAAAAGACGGTGAAACTCACGGGCGTGGTCGGGCAGGCCTAAACACCATTCGAGGTAGGTGAAGAGGGAGAGATGTTTCTCCTGCCTACTTTGATTCTGTAGTTGGACTCTCCAGATTTCCAGCGGCTCCTCCGGCGGGACAAAGATCGTAAGCGTGCTTTTGACCTTTTGATAAACCGAGCTGAATTTGGAGTAACCGATACCATGGTTTACTTGGTAAAAATCGGGTTGGTGGCAAACAGGCTTCCAAGTAAGCGACCAGAATTGACCGGTGTCTTCGTCGCGCAGAAATAGGTATTTGCCGGAATGATCTTGAATCAGGTCCTGATCCCAGCGGGTGATCCGATTGTGTGAAGCATGGGTCTTCCAACTGTAACCGCTACCAGTCTGCGAAAGGATAACCCCATAATCACCCGGGCAGATGATATTCACCCAGGGGCGGGGGGTATCCGGCCTGGTAATAATATATTCGTCACCAGCATCATTAAAATATCCATATTTACTTTGAAATTGGGCCAATCCTTGCACCTCTTTCTTCAAAATTAACCGGTTAAGTTCACAGTAAAAAATTAAAGGGCTTGACAGGAGGAACGCTCAACCAAACTAGTTTTTAAGACCACTCTCCGTTGGGCCGGTTTTTCTTTGTAGATGAGCTGAAAAATAATCTCCGTTGCCCGTTTGCCCATTTCTTCAATGGGTTGTTTGATCGTGGATAGAGGCGGTTCAACCACAGAAGATGCTTCGATATCATCGCAGCCGATGATCGAAAGATCTTGAGGCACTTGGAGACCTACTGACCGCGCTGCCGAAAGAATACCAATCGCCATTTGGTCATTGGCGGCGAAAACGGCGGTAGGTTTATTTTGTAAACGTTGTAAGGTAAGGAATGCTTGATAACCCCCTTCACGTTTAAAGTCGCCCTGGCAAACCAGGTCTTCCGAATAGGAGAGACCATGATCCTGGAGTGCTTGACGGTAACCGCGAAAGCGTAATAAACTATCATTTGAGCTTTGCGGCCCGCCCACAAAAGCAATACGTTTATGACCCAGCCTGATCAGGTGTTCGGTTGCTTTGTAACCTGCTTCAAAATTATCCACATTTACCGTATAGATGGATTTGTCCTCGAACGTCGAGTCGATCAAAACAAAGGGTATCTTCCGTTTTTTAAGGTTAACAATATAATCCAGGTCCAAAAAATAAGTCATCAGAATGATCCCATCGACCCGCCCAGTGGTAAACAGATCTACCATTTCCCGTTCCTTTTCGGGAAGGGCATGGGTGGTGCAGAGGTTAAGGGTAAAATTATATAAATTGGCAGTTTCCTCCACCCCGCGGACCACTTGGACGTAAAAATGGTCGCTAATATCCGGGATAATTAACCCTAACATCTCGGTGGATTTTCCGGCCAAGCCACGGGCAACGGTACTGGGATGGTAGTTCATTTCCTTCATGATTTTAAGGATTTTCTGCCGTGTTTCTTCGCTAACCCCTGGTTTATTGTTGATAACATAAGAGACAGTTGCCTTTGTCACATTGGCGGCTTTGGCAATATCACTAATGGTTACTGGCAAATAATCACCCTCCAACTTAACCGGTTAAATTAATTATATACACTAGTAATGACTTTGTCAATTTCTTATTGTTGACGGTAAAATAGACCACTAAGCGACCTCCGTTATATTCTAAGTAGATGAGAATATAATATATAGTGTTCACACCAAAAAGATGAAGGAAAAAGCGGCCTTGCCCCAAAAGCAATACGCAAGAAGCTTTTTAGGGTGTAATCAATAGTAAGGATTCTAGCACAATATATAGTGTTTGACTAAAAGTAGGCTGTCAAAATATTGTATTAGAATTGCTAAATCGGAAAAAGCCCGAAAGAAAGATATTGACGAATCAACGGTGATGTGTTATTATACTATTTGCGAATGGTGGGCGTAGCTCAGCTGGTTAGAGCGCCAGGTTGTGGCCCTGGAGGTCGAGGGTTCAAATCCCTTCGCTCACCCCAACAGCGATGATTATGAGGGCAAATTAGCCCTTTTTTATTTTAATTTTTTGGAAAAGATACCCCTGTAGGCATTAAATTATTCTGCCATGAAGTGGGTGAAAACTTGAACTGGAAAGTGTTCTTTCTGGCTTTATGTACGATCTTCCTGGCCGAACTAGGCGACAAGACCCAATTAGCTGTTTTTTCTTTGGTTTCGCAGTCCCGGGCTCCCTGGGAAGTTTTTCTTGGCGCTTCGTTGGGCTTGGCTTTAGTCACCTTAATAGGTGTGCTCTTCGGTGGGGTGCTGACCAAATATATTCCCCCCATATATATGCGCTTGGGCGCCGCTTTTCTCTTTATTGGGATCGGAGTTTATACTCTGTGGAAAGTCTGGATGGAAATGGGCAAATAAACCTCTGCCGGCCATGAGGGAGGGGATGAAATGACCAAAGGGGATCGCTGGTTATTGTTACTCATCATTACAATAGGCCTTTCCTTACTGGCCTGGCGAACCTGGAGTTTTCCCTCATCCCAACGGCAGGTTCGGATTTTTCGGGATGGGGAACTGATCTCCAGTTTTTATTTACAAGATAAGGAGAGCCGTACAGAACAGATCAAGCTGGACGGCGGGGTTGCGACCTTGGAAGTTCAGGGCGGCGCAGTCCGTTTGGCTCCGAACAGCGCTCATTACTGTCCCCAGCGGATCTGTGTGCAAACCGGATGGATTAAACAACCGGGGGAATCGATTATTTGTGCCCCTAATAAACTGGTTGTTCGGATTGAAACTATGGAGGACGGGATCGATGCGCTCAGTCGATAATGGAGATCTAAGCCAAGCTTATCGGGATTTTGCTCTGGTTTATGATGAGATGATGCAGGAACTAGATTATCCGGCGTGGGTTGAATATGTCCTTTTTCTGTACCAAAAACATCGATCTTTTTCCGAAGCTCCTGGCCGCGTGTTGTTGGATTTAGCCTGCGGCACCGGGAGCTTTATGGCGTTAATGATGGAAAAGGGATGGCGGGTAACGGGGGTCGATCAAGCCCCCTCCATGTTGGCCATTGCCGAGGATAAACTGGGGAACATGAAAGGCGAGTACCAGCTTTTTGCCCAAGATCTTCGTGCCTTGGCCCTGAACGAACAATTTCCGTTAATCACTTGTCTTTGTGATAGTTTGAATTACCTGCTGCTTGTGGATGATTTGCAACAGGTTTTTATCCATATTTACCAACATCTCCTCCCGGGCGGGATCTGTATCGCCGATTTTAATACCGCTTATAAATACCGGGAGGTTTTAGCCAATAATACCTTTTGTGCCGTATACGAGAATTCTGCCTATATTTGGGCCAATTATTTAGAGCCCGCCGCCCATCTTTGCCGGATGGAGATTGATTTTTTCCACCGGGAAAAGGGCGAACTTTTCCGGCATTTCCAAGAAATCCACTGGCAACGCTGGTATGAGCCGACCGAGATCGAAGACCTGGCCCGAAAGGCCGGTTTTGCGCAAGTCCATTGTTATTCTGCTTTTACCCGGCAACCTTGCCGCCCGGAGGACGAACGTATTTTCTTTGTTTTTTCCCGGGAATAAAAAACGACACACCTTTGCTTTGCACCGGCATATACTAGAACAAGGGGAGGGAGGCTGGGTTGCTAGCAAAAACATCGGAACTGCGCGAACGGGAGATCATCAATATTTTAGATGGAAAGAAACTCGGTTTTACCAGCGATTTAGAGATAGACCCGGCTACAGGCAAGATCATAGCCTTGGTCTTACCTGCTCCCGGACGTTTGCGCTGGTTATTGGGGAAAACCGAGGAAATCATCATTCCCTGGCGGCAGATTAAAAAAATAGGCACGGATGTCATCTTGGTTGAACTACCCGAACAAGTCGAAGCAAATTCCTATATTGATCTTTAATCTCCTTGCGGCGGCGGGAGATTTTGCTTTTCAAAAGCAGGGGACAAGCCCGTCCTTGTCCAATTAAAGATGGAAAAAGTTGTACTTATTTGTCGTTATCTTTATGGCTGGGAACTGTGACGGAGACAAGCGGATGGAGGGAAAGGATTGACTAAGGGAATTGGGGATTTTCATACTCATACTTTTCTCAGTGACGGTGTGCTGTCGCCTAGTGAATTGATCCGACGGGCGGTGGTGAAGGGGTACCACCTTATCGGCTTGACCGATCATGTCGGCGCCGCTACCATGGAACGGGTTATAAAGGAGTTACGGGCGGAGAGTGCTTTAGCGGAAGAGTACTGGGGAATTAAGGTGCTTGTTGGCGTGGAATTAACACATGTGCCAGCTGGCGCCATCCCGGTTCTGGCCAAACAAGCAAAGAGCCTCGGGGCAGACTTGGTGGTGGTCCACGGTGAGACCCTTGTGGAGCCGGTCGAACCTGGCACGAACTGGGCGGCGGTAAGTTGCCGGGAAGTTGATGTATTAGCCCATCCTGGTTTAATCACGCGGGAAGAAGCGGAATTGGCGGTAAAACACGATGTTTTTCTCGAACTCACAGCCCGTCGGGGACATGCCTTCGCCAACGGACATGTTCTTTCCTTAGCACGGCAAACTGGGGCCAATCTGGTGCTTAATTCAGATAGCCACCAGCCCGAGGATTTATTGACTTGGGAGTTTGGGTGCCGGGTAAGCCAGGGGGCAGGTTTATGCGCGGTGGAAGCTGAACAGTTACTGGTTGAAGCCCCGCGGAAGCTTCTCCGGAAGTTGGAAGCCCAGACCAATAGCTAGCTCCGTTTTGAGGCCTCTTTGTTTTTCTGTTCTTTTTTTAGATCCCAAGGTAAGAGCATTTTCCAACGGGCTTGCGTTAGGAATTCATCAATGACAGCACAGACTTCCAGGTAACGGTCCCAGCGGGCATGCTTTAACCGTTGACTGATGGCAGCCTGAGTTACCCCTAAGAGTTCGGCCATTTCGACTTGGGTCCGGCCGTGGCGGACAAGCTTTATCGCTTCCCGGTGGGCTTTACTCCAGTTGTTGCGGAGGTCGCTTTCGATGGCAAACAAGGTATTGACGGTTCGGGTCAGGAAGGGGGAGGGGAGACGGACTGCGATATCGGTACTACTGTTGGCCGTATCCTTGAGCGCCCGGTTCACCCTGGTCCACGCGGGTCCGGAATCCTCGTAGGTATCCATTTCCTGTTTACCATTGACACTGCCGACCCCTAACGCGTAAGCGAAACGCAGCGGATCCATCTCTAAATCGGTCAGTTGAATCAGTTGTACAATTCTGGGCGCCTCTTGGACCTTAAGGACTCCTTTAATCTCGGTCCCATCGGCAAAAAATTTACCGGCGAGAAAAGGTTGGAAATAATTGTTAAGTAAAGTGGCGGTCTCCTGTAAAACATCGGTGGCAACCCCTTCCGGGGAAAGTGAACGTCTCTTTTTTAGTCTTAGCTTAACTGCGGCGTAAAGAGTAGGGGGCATCCTAACCCCTCCTTCTGCATTCAAAACTATACTATATAATTCGTAATCATCAGAGGAATTCCTCTAATTATAAGATCGGATGCTAATAATATTTTTAGCGGAAATATGGACAAAACCCCTGTTTACTCCGGCTATTACTCGAAATAACCCTTATTTTGCGGGAAAGATCAGAGGGGGCAGGGGAAAAGATTTCCTTCGCGAATAAGGATTAAGTCGAGAAGAAGCTGTAGTAAGGGGTGATGGTTGGTGTCGGCGGAAGAAGAGCGGGCCAAACTATTCAGCCTTTGCGGGGACTTACCGCCCCGTGATTATCTGGTCTTTTCCCGTTTAATCGACAAATTATCCCACCGCCCTTGGAAACGGCGGCGATGCGCAAAGAAGTCATGGCTTTTCTCCGGCAATGGCTCTAAACTGGAGGCAGTCGCTCACGCTGGTTACTGGCGGCTTGAGCGCAGTGATTAGAAAGGAGAGGTGAAAATGGGGCGCCAGAGAAAGTATTTACTTTTGTGGGGCCTGATTTTTGGACTGGCCTTAACCTTAAGTTTGACCGGATACGCCGGTTTCTTTGACGATTTAGAATTAAGCCTGGAAAAACAGATCGGCCGGAGCGGTTACGAAAGTATTATTGCCGAGTATCAAGTGGTTAGGCTTTCGCCGGAGGAAGAGGAGCGTTTACAGAACATCTTTGACCGTCTGGTCGCGGCCTGCGGGCGGAAGAACGAACTGGAATTCAGCCTGACAGTGGTGGAAGACGAGACCGTCAACGCCTTTGCCTTACCGGCCGGCTACATCTTTGTCCACACCGGACTGTTGGCTTACGTGGAAAACGACGGGGAACTGGCGGGGGTTTTAGCCCATGAAATTGCCCATGTCGATCGGAAGCATAGTATGAATGCGATCAAACGCCAGCTCGGAATGGCCCTATTATTTCAATTATTCTTTAGAGACGCCGGGGAAGAGATGGCGAAAATCGGGAATTTGGCGCTTAATTTGACCCAATTAGGGTACGGCCGGGAGGCCGAGTACGAAGCTGACCGTTACGGCGTTTTCTTCATGGAAAAGGCCGGTTACTCTCGGGACGAGATCCTAAATTTCTGGCGTCGACTGGTTGAGCAAAGTGGGGGCGGGAAAGACCCGGCCATCCTCCAGCTATTCTCCACCCATCCACCGACGGCAGAACGGATTAAGAAAATTGAGGACTTGCCCACACCTGCGCTGTGATTTTGATTACCATCCGTGACCTCCGGTGAGCCCAGAGGGAAAGGGAGGGTGTGTTCTTGTTACTCCCACTCGATTGTGGATGGTGGTTTTGAAGTAATGTCATAAACGACCCGGTTGACATGGGGGACTTCATTTACGATCCGGTTGGCGATGCGGGCCAGCACTTCCGGGGGGAACCGGTACCAATCGGCGGTCATCCCATCATGGCTAGTTACGGCGCGGAGGGCAATGGTATAGGCGTAGGTGCGTTGGTCGCCCATTACCCCAACCGACCGGATATCGGGCAAGACGGCAAAGGCTTGCCAAATTTCCCGGTAGAGTCCGGCTTTTTTGATCTCTTCCACAAGAATGGCGTCAGCTTCGCGAAGCAAGTCCAGTTTTTCCCGGGACACCTCGCCTAACACCCGGATGGCCAGCCCCGGGCCAGGGAAGGGATGCCGCCAGACCAACTCTTCCGGGATTTGCAGTTCGGAGCCGACCCGGCGCACTTCGTCTTTGAACAAGTGTCTTAGCGGTTCAATTAGTTTAAAATTTAAATCTTCGGGAAGGCCGCCAACGTTATGATGGGATTTGATCACGGCGGCGGTCTCGGTCCCGCTTTCAATCACGTCGGTGTAGAGGGTGCCTTGGACCAAGTAATCAATCTTCCCTAATCGGGCGGCTTCGCGTTGAAAGATCCGAATGAACTCATGGCCGATGATTTTCCTTTTTTCTTCCGGATCCCTGACTCCAGCCAGTTTAGTTAAGAACTCGTTGGCGGCGTCCACTTTAATCACTTTTATGTTATAGAGACGGGTGAAGGTATCCATGACCTGTTTAGCTTCATCTTTACGCAAAAGGCCGTGATCCACAAAGATACAGGTGAGACGGTCGCCGATGGCCTGGTGGACCAGGATGGCCGCTACGGAACTGTCAACTCCGCCGGAAAGACCGCATACCACTTGCTCATCGGGGCCAACCGTTTGCCGGATTTGCCGGATGGTGTCTTTGATGAAAGAACCCATGGTCCAGTTTCCGGTGAGGCCGACGATTTTAAAGAGGAAATTTTTGATTAGATCCGTACCGCGCGGGGTGTGGAGTACTTCCGGATGGAACTGGACGGCATAAAAGCGGGCTTCGGGATTGCCCATGGCCGCAACTGGTGTATTTGCAGTGGTGGCAAGAACGGTGAACCCGGGCGGCGCCGCTTCCACTAAGTCGCTATGGCTCATTAAGACGGTCAATTCCTGATCTAATCCGGCAAATAGATCGTTCTCCACCGCTTGCAGGGTGAGCTTAGTTTGGCCGTATTCGTGGCGTTCGGCCGCGCGAACGACACCCCCTAAATCTTTAGCCATCATTTGCATACCGTAACAGATCCCGAGAATCGGCAGTCCTAGCTGGTATAGGCGGTGGTCGACGCCGGGCGCATCCGGGGCGTAAACACTATTCGCTCCCCCCGAGAAGATTAAGGCCCGGGGATTTAGGGCTTTAATCTCTTCTACGGATGCGCGAAAGGGTAAAATCTCACAATCCACTTGCAGTTCCCGAACCCGGCGGGCGATTAGTTGGGTGTATTGTCCACCAAAGTCAAGAATAACTACTGTTTCGTGCGTCAATATTCTTCCCCTCTCTTATCTTCAGCCTTATCCCTAAATTTTAATTTATTCCATAACAAAAAGAAGATTCCTGCGCTTAGGCGTAGATTACTTTTAGTTTATCCGTTTTTTAACTTTTCTTAGCCAAAACTTTGGTTTTCCACGTTAAAGCAGGTTGCCAAGCCTGCTTTTTTAGATCCAGCGAATTTAAGATTCAGAGGGCTAAAGGATTGGCAGTTTTTGGTGTTGAGTCTGATAAAAAATATTTAATTATTGACATATGCCCATAACTAAAGTAAAATAATTATGGGCATATGACAACAATGGTCAATAAAAAGGACAGAAGGAGGTGAACATGATGCCAAGAAGAGATGGCACCGGACCGATGGGCATGGGACCAAAGACCGGCCGTGGGGCAGGCTTTTGCGCTGGTTTTGTGGTACCGGGCTACCAAAATCCGGGGTTTGGTTGTGGCGCCGGTTACGGTCGTGGCTTCGGCCGCGGTTACGGTCGGGGTCGGGGTTTCTGTCGCGGATTTTTCTTTGCGGGCGCGCCAGCCTGGGCGCCGTCTGGATATCCGGTATATGCACCGGCCGGAACGGAAAAAGACTTCCTCAGCCAACAGGCCGAGATTCTCGAAAACCAATTGGAGCAGGTGAAAAAGCGATTACAGGAGCTTGATGAAGACCAGGAGTAGGGAGGAGCGCAAAGAGGCAGGACCTTCTTTTCTGCCTCTTTGCGCTAGAAAATACGCCTATTCATAACCAAAAATTATGATAAAATGTAATCAAAGATCAATTAAAGCTTTTTGCGTATCAACGCTAACGTGCCCTTGCCTCGGGTGGACACCGCAAAAAATTGCTATCCAGTGGAATAGAGTGGATATCGCTTCATTTGATAGATTACCCAGGGAAGGTTCAAACCTGATTATCGGACGATTACTCAATTGATCGATCACCAGACGCACATAGCTTAAGGGTAATGCGGCGAACAGGACTGGCTGACGCTAACGCTGATTTAGATTCGATCGTTTATACATTGAAAGCCTGAAGGGAGTGCGGATATGCAAAAGGCAGTATTATTCCAAGGTCACAAAAGATGGGTATGGTTTATCACTTTATCCATCTTAACCGCTTTGCTTCTTGCTTTGTTCTCCGGTAGTCTGCAAATCAAGCGTACTATACGTGCCAACGTGCCGCTTGACGAATTTAGGGCACATATGGATAAACGTATTCCCGCCCTGATGAAGCTGTATGAGATACCGGGATGCAGCGTTGCGCTTGTGAAGGACGGAGAAATCGTCTGGATTGAGGCGTATGGTTATGCGGATGTGGAAAGCGGCAGGGCGTTAACAGTCGATACACCGATGAGCGTTCAATCTATTACAAAATCCGTTACCGCCTGGGGTATTATGCTGCTGGCGGAGAAAGGTTTGATTGACTTGGATGCTCCGGTAGCACAGTACTTAGCAGGCTGGCAATTTCCGCATTCAGGCTATCCGATCGAAAAGATTACGACACGGCGGCTTTTAAGTCATACTGCTGGGATGCCATTGGGCGATTTCACCCAGATCTATGCCCCCGGCGCGGCAATGCCATCGAACCGGGCGGTGATGACCAAGGAAGCGGTGCCCACACGCGAGGCGGGGAAGGTTTTTTCCTACTCTAATGTGGGTTATAATCTTTTGGAAATTCTGATTGAGGATGTAACAGGGCAAAGCTTTTCGGAGTATCTACACAAAGCGGTATTTCTGCCGCTGGGCATGGAAAGCGCCACCTTTGCGATTGACACAGCGGTGACGCCTTACCCACCAACCGGATACAACCTTAGCGGAAAGTCTGTGCCGGTCTATCTGTATCCTTCGAAGGCTTCGGGCGGTTTGTTTGCCACCGCCCGCGATATTGCTCGCTTTGCGGCAGCAGGAATGAAGGAAAACTCAGTTCTAAGCGGCGAAAGTATTAAGCGGATGTATAAGCCCGAAACTAATAAAATCGGCATTTACGGTTTGGTATTTGAAGGATATGGATTCGGTCATTATCTCGAAAAGCTGCCGAGCGGTTTGCGTAGCGTTTCCCATGGTGGTCAGGGCAACGGCATAATGACACATTTCCAAGCTGTGCCGGAAACGGGAGATGCCATCGTGATTCTCACCAACAGCCAAAGAAGCTGGCCATTTATCGCCGATGTGCTCAGTGATTGGGCGCAGTGGCGGGGGTTCCCGTCCGTAGGCATGGGCCGGATTATCTGGGGGCATTTGGTTCTCTCCGCCGTAATCGGGATGCTGATTTCAGCAAGCCTGCTGATGGCGGTGGAGACGGTGGATAGCTTTAAGCGCCAAAAACGTACCGGATTTAGACTGCTTCGAGTTAGTACAGCAGCTATTCTCCTTGGTATACTGCTTTGGTGTGCTTGCCAGGAGTATTTATTTGTAACCTCGGTTTTCCCGGTTTTATCGGTGTGGCTTGGGGCGGCGGTAGTAGTGTTTTCGATTGCGTTGCTGTGGTCGGCGCTGTCACCCGCATACTCAAGAAAGCAGGATAAACCCTAACGGTTGACGGGAGAGCTACGGTAAGGACGATTGGCTGCCCACCGTCCCTTGTCCCGCCGCAAAAGGGCGCTTATGGTATAAATATTGTAATAATAGAACAGGGTTATCTTGAGTGGGGCGTTGGTCGAGCGGAAGTTTGCATCACCTTGTAAACAATAAAAAGATTCCGATACAATTGAATTTAGGCGACAAATTGCCTTAAGATTAAAAAATAGGAGCGGACCTGGCGAAAGGGGTAGGAGCGGTAGTGGCAAGACCGACGAAGTGGAGAAAAGTTGGCTTTATTCCTAATATACAATATTTTATTCCCTATGATACAGATCCTGCTTCGCTTCAAGAGAATATCCTGCGGATCGAGGAATTGGAAGCCCTTCGCCTTAAAGACCTTGAGGGGATGGAGCAAGAAAGTTGTGCCAAGCAAATGGAGGTTTCCCGGCAAACCTTTCAACGGATTTTAAATGTTGCCCGGGAAAAAGTGGCCGACAGTCTGATCAACGGGAAAGCCATCCGGATCGAAGGCGGGAATTATACCCGCAACATTTGTCCTGCCCAATGCCTGGATTGTGGCAAACAGTGGCATGAAAGTTACGAAAACTTCGAGCAAATAATTGATGGTGACTTTAATTGTCCGGAATGTAATTCCAAGCGGATTATCTGCGCTCGTCAAGAGAAAAAGAAGTTTTGCCGGCGAAATTGTTGGCGGCATGGGCGACTACCTGATTGATCAGAGTAACAGCTTCATGGGGATCGTCGGTCATGGAGAATAAATCCAGGTCTCCCCGGCTGATGCAACCGGTCTGGAGGACCGGGCCTTTTAGCCAGTCGAGTAAGGGGCGCCAGTAGTCTGTTCCGAAAAGGATAACGGGGAAATGGTCGATTTTATCGGTTTGAATGAGGGTGAGGGCTTCGAACAGTTCGTCCAGGGTGCCATAACCCCCGGGAAAGATTAAAAAACCCAGCGCATATTTGACAAACATTAGCTTACGGACAAAAAAGTAGCGAAAACGGAGGGCAATGGTCTGATATTCATTGGCAACGGGTTCCTCCGGGAGCTCAATACTACACCCCACCGAGGTCCCGCCTACTTCAAAGGCGCCTTGATTTCCGGCAGCCATTAAACCGGGGCCGCCTCCGGTGATAATGGCATATCCGGCTTCGGCCAGCAGGCGGGCGGTTTCGCGGCAGGCTTTATAATACGGGTTTTCTGGGCCCAAGCGGGCCGAACCAAAGATTGCGATGGCCTTTGGCAGACTGGAGAGGGCATCGAAGCCTTCGACCAGTTCGCCCAGGATGCGGAGAATGCGCCAAGGATCCTGAGTGGTGAAAGCAGCCGGTCTAAGTTCTTCCTTAGGCGGTGGTGACTGTAGTAATGCTTTATCCTCATTGGCTCTGATTTCAACAGGTTTTTTTACCGATTCCATCTTGGCTCCCTCTCACATCATTATGGTTTTTACCATCAATATTAATTATTATTTCCTGCTCACTTCAACCTTATTTCTTCCCGGCAAGAGTTTGGGCAGGTTTTTTGATCAATCTTGAAGCGCCGAATGGAACCGGGAGGAAAGATAAAAGAGGGGTGGAATAAAAAAAGGTTAAACATTACGGCTACCAGCATTGAGAAACGAGCGCATTAGGGCTGGGCAAGAAGAAGGATGAGGAAAGAAAGGACTAAGGATATAATTAGCACAGGAGGTAAGGGGATGAACGAAGTCTTAACCACAATAAAAAAACGGAAGTCGGCGCGGGTCTTTACTGACCAAAGGATTCCGGAGGAGATGAAAGCGGAGATCTTAAACGCCGCTTTTGAAGCGCCGACCGCCGGGGCAATGATGCTCTACAGTATCCTTGATATAACCGATGAAGAACTAAAAGCTAAATTGGCGGTTATCTGCGACCACCAACCTTTTATTGCCAAAGCGCCACTGGTCCTGATCTTTCTTGCTGATTACCAACGGTGGTATGATGCCTATTGCTTTGCCGGTTGCGGACCGCGGAACCCGGGGGAAGGAGATCTTCTTTTGGCTTGCGCCGATGCGCTTATCGCCGCCGAAAACACGGTCATCGCCGCTGAATCCTTAGGCATTGGCTCCTGTTATATCGGGGATATTCTCGAACATTGCGAAACGGTGAGGGACCTTCTTGACCTCCCCGCATATGTGTTACCGGCTACGATGGTGGTTTACGGCTACCCGACCGAAGGGCAAAAGCAGCGGAAGAAACCGGTCCGTTTTGGCCGGGAATATCTGGTCTTTACCAATAAGTACCGGCGGCTAACCCGGGAGGAACATTGGGAAATGCATCGGGTTCGTAATGAAAAAGATGGGTTTATCGAGGAAGCCATTGACGCATACCTCAAAAGACGTTACGCCCAGAAATACAACTCCGCCTTTGCCTTGGAGATGAACCGTTCGGTGGCGGAGTATTTGCGGAAGTTTCGCTCTTAAATCCCAGCTCCTCACCATGGGTGTGGTATAGGTTGATTGTTTTTCAAGGTGGCTTTATTTACCCAAGTCCACCCAGGTTTCCTCCAGCTCTTTTAATGCGGCTAAGGCTCCGCCTTTATCTTCAGCCGCGATGTATCCTTTCATCCGGGCCAGACTATGGCGGAAATTATTGATTTCGTCCCGTTCTTCAGTGAATTGGAGGCGGCGGACCGCTTTCTGCCAGGCCGCTTCCATCCGGTTTGCGTTCTCGGCCGCCATCTGCCATTGTCCTTGGGTGACCATTGTTTCTAAAGGACGGAAGAAGGTAGGCACCGGATCCGGTAACCCGTGCGACTTCCAAAACAGCCCGCTGTTCATCAGGACTACAAAAAGGGCTAATGCTAAAGCAGGAATTACTTTGGCTAGGATAAAGCGGCTTATTTCTCATCCCCTCTTTTCTTTGGCGCATTGGGTCCTCCCCGCCTTCGGCTGTGCTGCCGACATCCCTTGACCGCCGAACTATAGATAACCTATATTACCACATGATCAATTGGGGCGCCTTCAAGTAAAAGCAACAGTCCAATTAGGTTTATTTAATGCTCTGGAAATCGCTGAGATCCGTTATTTTGGGTAATTGGTCTTGATAGCGGTTAACGTAAAGTTCGCCTTCGGTGTTGAGCAGGGCGAGAAATACTTCGCTGGGGTTTTTGATCCCCTGGGCGCTTAGTTGTTTTTCCAGCCAAGTCCGGTCCAGGTTAACCCGTTTCAAGTTGGCGTCAATAATGCGACCGTCGTAGATGAGTTCAGTGCTCAGCCCTTTATATTGCGTAGGAATCTTTAAATCGGCGGGGGTGACCGGGGCGAACTGGCTCTTTCGCAAAACCGAAATCTTTCCGTTGGTTTCTAAAATCGCGAATTCCACCGTCTTTAAATCAAAAATATTCTGGTGGCGCAGCTGCAGTAGGAGTTCATCAAGGGTATACCGCATCCTCCTCAAATTTCTCTCCATAATCTGACCATTCATGATCAGGATGACCGGTTCACCGTTGATATATTTGGCAACGGCGCGGGAACGCAAGGTGATCCACTGGAGAAACCACACGGCTGCCGTCCACGTGGCCAGTCCTACCCAATGGGGCCACGCCCGGCTGGATAAGTCAGTGGTGAGGGAGGCGGCAATGGAACCGATGGTAATTCCGAGGATATAGTCGAAGAAGGTTAATTCACTAACCTGTTGTTTTCCCAGGATACGGGCAAAAATCAGGAGAGTGAAAAAGGAAATAACACCCCGAAATAAAACCACTGCCGCTTCGTTCATGCGCTCACCTCTTTTTTAGAAAATATTTGGTACCATTAGTTTCTCCTTTTGCTTGTGATCGATGTATAATTCACCGGTTGATTTTAGTTCGGCCAGAAAACCCCTTTCGGAACCTATAGACTTGCCCGTGCTGAATCGGGACCGATTCCACGGGCAAGTTGATTCCTGTCACATAAGGAAGGGAGATCCCGGCGCCAATTCGTTTGGCGGTCCTGGGTGGTTGACGCAAGATCATGGTATGGTCGGTGTGATGGCCGGGCATTTTGGGGTTAAAACCCGATTTGGTCAGGTTGAACGTTCCTTGGAAGTTGGTCATATTCGTCATTACTTTGTTGATCTCCATGGTTGATTGGGTCATCGGTTGCATATTCTCCATCTAAACAGCTCCTTTTATTTTAACTTCAGAGGTAGTTTTTGATGATGGACAAATAATATGCACCATGCTGGTAGGGTGGGGTGGTCGACAAGTTTGTTCGTGAAAGCAAATTGTATGAATTAAAACCGGACGCTAGAATGTTTGGGTTATTTCAGCCAATTCATAGTTGGTGTTTTAGATCCGGGACAAGTATAATTATGGTAAATAAGAAGGGCTGTCCGCATTATAAAAATCTAATGGGTACTTGCAATAGATGGCACAAAAAGTCGGGCACGGTATTTCTCCCTCGGCGGCGAAAACCAAAGGGGTAAACCTCAAATCGTTTGCACCGGTCAGAATCAAATTAATATTGGAGGGTGGACAAATGCTCGAGTACAAGATCGTGGAAAAGGCACAGTTTACGGTGATGGGTAAAGCGAGGACCTTCGCCACGGATACTGCTTATCGTGAGATCCCCAAGTTTTGGGAGGAACACCTGCAGAGTGAAGAAACGAACATCGTTTGCGGGATGTACGGGGTCTGCATCGACAATGACGGGAAAAAATTTGAGTACCTGATCGCGGACAACTACTTACCATGGAACGAGGTTCCTGACGGCTATGAAACCCGGGTGATTCCCGCCGGAACATGGGCGGTCTTCCCGTGCCGGGGCGCCTTGCCCAAAGCATTGCAGGATGTTAACACCAGAATTTGGAGCGAATGGCTGCCAAGTTGCAAGGAATACAAGCTTGCGAGAAACTATACTATTGAACTCTACGCCCCGCCGGCAATCCTTAAAATTTTTTTGATTAAGGAATACTTCCCAGCTTAACACTATTTGTTTGATGAGTATGGATTTGAAACTCGCTTTTAAGCGGGTTTCATTTGTTTTGAAAGTTATGCGGGTTTGAGGAAAGATAGAAAAAATATAAAGGCAAGCACTTGCATTTTTAAATAACATATGTTATATAATATAAATTATATAACATATGTTATAAGGATGGTGATGATATGGGACCCAAGGTTAAATTCACCAAGGAACAGATTATCGATACAGCTTTTAAAATAGCTCAGACAGAGGGAATCGACAGTATAACTATGAGAAAAATCGCAGAAAAAATGGGCAGTTCAGTTGCACCCATCTACGTAAATTTTAAAAACGTTGATGAACTGAAGGAAGCTTTAATGGAAAGGATTATTAGTGTTAGCCGGCAGATTTTAAAGGAGGAAAGTACCGGTAACCCCTTCCACGATATAGGAATCGCAAGTCTTAGATTTGCTGTGGAATATAGCGTTATTTTTAGAGATTTAGTAATAAAAAGTGGCAAATACATGCAAGGCTATGATGAAAAAATGATGCCGGCGTTAATTGAAGAGATGCAAAAGGATCCTGCGCTGAACGGGTTCACCGTCGAGGAGTTAAAAACAATCTTACTTAAAATGAGGATATTTCAAGTAGGGCTTTCGGTGCTGGCTGCCAACAGCTTACTGCCTAAAGAGTACACCAACCAAGATATGATAGATATCTTATCAAGTACCGCTGATGATGTAATAATGTCAGCGAAAATGAGGAGAGGATTATGATGACTAAAAAAACCTTTCGTAATATTGGGATTTTTATTTTTTTTGTTATCATAAGCGGCTGGATAGGAGTTCTTGTGGATTCAGTTCTTATTGCCCAGCCTGAAGGTGATTCACTTGGTATGGGAATATGGCTGGTATTGCCCCTGCTGACCGCTTTTATAATCATCATTTTTTCCAAGGTAAGCCGGAAGGATATTGGCTTAAAGCCGAAGATCAAAGGCAATATGAAATGGTACTTGGCCTCTGCCCTGATTTTCCCTGTGGTTACGGCAATTATGCTGCTAATCGGCGCGGTAACCAATTGGATAGACCTGTCCGCATTTAATCTCAAATCATTTATCATAGTTTTTTGTAGTACCTTGTTGGTTAATTTTATTATAAATATCTTCGAGGAAACCGCTTGGCGTGGTTATTTAACTTCCCAGTTAGTCAATTTAGATCTTAATGACCTGAAACTGTATCTTGTTGTCGCTTGTGTGTGGGCCCTGTGGCATCTCCCGTATTACCTGGTGTTTTTACCAGAGGCGGATCTTAGGGCAGTCATGCCTGTCAGCCGGGCTATTTATGTCGTTGTTGCCTTCACAACATTTATATCTTGGACGGTAATGTTCACAGAGCTTTTTAGGGTAACCAAATCGGTATGGCCATGTGTTATTTTACATACCGTAGAGGATTCGCTGATAAATCCTTTAGTAATATCAGGTTATATCAGTATCGCAGCCGGAAAAGAAATCCTCATTTCACCAATCAATGGAATAATCACCTCCATTCTATACCTAGCTGTTGGAATCGGAATAAGAGCTTATAGAAAGAAAAAATATCCTGCAAATTTTGTGCCACCATCGATGTGGCGGAAGGAGTCTTAACATGAGTCAAGGGTATAGGAATGAACGTGATTACGCCGAGCCTGGCTTTATTTTGGTATTGCGGCAGTTGTATACTTTGTAAGTTCATTGTTAATTATAAAATACCGCAATATGCCAAGGAAGTGAAATTCAGACTTATCCCCGGTATATGGTAAAAAATTAAAGATTGACAAGGGGATGGTTCCTTTATCTTTGTATGCAGGCGGTTGTTTGTAATGCTCCAATTTCGGCTAGCGAATTATTTCGTCTCCCGTTGTTTACGCAGGGGACGATTTTTTTATTTAAAGGATATATGGTTTTTTGTCGCTGCAGGTTATATGGGCTTGGGTTCAAGCCGGATTATTCTACAAAATTTGGCATCAGGCAAGGAAAAGGGGAGGCGGCAACGAATCAGTTGTTATTCCACCGGAACAGATTCCCCGGACAGATGAGGAAGGACGGTTCCAACGGGTGAAAAGACACAGGAAGGAGGCATATCCTTTCAAACACGGGGCTCAACCAGATCCTTGGGCTAGACCTCAAAAATGGCAAGGCGGATGTTCTCATAGATTTGAACAAACATGGGGTGGATTCAAAAAGGTCAAAACAGTGGCCGGAAATGGCAAAAGCGGCTATACTGGCGACGGGGGGCACCCTCTATCCGCAGCATTCGGGAGCAAAAAAAGTGGAAAATCTGATGGTCCATGGGCTTTCTGTATTGATGAAGAAAACAACATCTATATTGGAGACACGCAAAACCATGTGGTAAGGTATGCTCGACCGGAAGAGCAATACTTTGCAGACTGTTGCGGGAGGAGTAGAGTATAAGGTTAAGTTAAGAAACAGTCGTACGATCAGAAAACGTTATGAACTAATGCTTCCATCAATATGCTGGATGGATTATTGCCAAGGGATGCTCTACATCACCGACATGATTGGGGATTTGATTGTCCTAGTCAAGAGTTAAGACAGAAAAATAGTCCAAATGGACGATTGGACGATGCGCCACGCGAAAACCCGCTCATGTTTGTGACACAATCGGTGGCATAGGCGTACCTCCGGAAGAAATCCATGAAAATGTGGTTCTTGCTCCCTGGTGGGAACCATCTACCTTGCCGGATTTGGGGAAAGCCGATTTTTTGAATGAATCGGATTATTCGGCAGTGAAAGTATGGAGGGTATCACTTTGTCAAAGGTTGAAGAGAAACTGGCCAAGTCATTGACGGCGGAGACCACGGAGCTCATCCCTTATCTGCCCTATCTATTGCAGGATTTATGGGAGCTTGGTTCATCGCCCCGGGATATGCTGGAGTTGATTAGAAAACACATTCATGTGTCGGCGGAAACCAAGATCCTTGATTTGGCCTGCGGCAAGGGGGCGGTAAGTGTTAACCTGGCTAAGGAACTTGGCTGCATGGTCCGGGGGATTGATCTCATTCCTGAATTTATTGATTTTGCGCGGAAAAAAGCTATAGAATACGGGGTTGAGGCTTTATGTGAATTTATAGTGGGAGATATCAACGAGGCGGTCAATGCGGAGCGGGATTATGATCTGGTAGTTCTTGGGGCTGTTGGCGTTGTGCTCGGAACTCCGGAAGAAACCATCAGGAAGCTAAAGCAGACAATAAAACCGGAGGGGTATATTCTGATCGATGACGCTTATGGTAAGAAAGGTGTTGGGGACGGTTATTGCTCAAGAGAAGAGTGGCTTTTAATTTTGGAAAAAATGAAAGTCCGGCTGATCGCAGAGAAGATTGTTGAAGAGGATGAACTAATTGACCTTAATCGTGAACAACAAGGGTTGATCCGAAAAAGAGCCAATGAACTTATGAAGAAGTACCCGGAAAAAGCCAACTTGTTTGGGGATTATATCCGAAGCCAACAGGCGGAGTGCGATCTACTGGAGAATGATGTTATCGGGGTCACCATGCTTATCCAAAAGATGAAGTAAAAAAAGGAGTATTGCTTATGTATTCGTTGTTGTTGGTCCTGATCTACCTGGCCTTTATCAGTCTGGGTTTACCGGATGCCCTTCTAGGCTCGGCCTGGCCTTTCATGTATCCCCTGCTGAAGGTGCCTGTATCTTATGCCGGCGTGCTTTCCATGATTATTGCCGGAGGGACCATCATTTCGAGCCTAAACACCAGCCGGGTAGTTAGCCGGTTCGGCACCGGTCTTGTTACGGCGGTTAGCGTTTTGCTGACCGCAGTGGCGCTCCTGGGGTTCTCTGTTTCTAGCGCTTTTTGGATGCTTTGCCTTTGGGCCATTCCCTATGGCCTTGGCGCCGGCTCCGTGGATGCGGCTTTGAATAATTTTGTGGCGCTTTATTATGCTTCGAAGCACATGAGCTGGCTGCATTGTTTTTGGGGCGTGGGCGTTTCGATCGGACCCTATATTATGAGTTACAGTTTGACAATGAGCAATAGTTGGGAAAGGGGTTATGCCCTCGTCGGCCTTCTTCAAATTATTTTGACAGGGCTTCTTTTTCTCAGTTTGCCGCTCTGGAGAAAGCAGGCCCAAGCGAAGCGAGCAAGTCAAAGGGAGACCCCTAAAGCTTTGAAAATCCATGAGGCATTGCGAATAAAAGGGGTTAAGCAGGTGTTGGTGGCCTTTTTCGGTTATTGTGCTCTCGAGACCACGACCGGTCTCTGGGCCAGCAGCTATTTGGTCTTGCAACGGGGGGTTACGGTTGAAGCGGCAGCTAGATGGGCTTCTTTATTCTATTTAGGTATTACGCTTGGACGCTTTTTGAACGGTTTTGTTACCGACCGACTGGGTAACCGTAAGATGATCCGGATCGGCCTGGCGATCATTGCCATGGGGTTATTGGCGGTGATGCTGCCTGTGCCGACTGGTCTTTTACCTTTGGTGGGTTTGGTTTTGATTGGTCTGGGCTGCGCGCCGATCTATCCCTGCATCATCCATGAGACGCCCAGGAATTTTGGGGCAGAGAATTCGCAAGCAATCATTGGTATTCAAATGGCCAGCGCTTATGTGGGATCAACATTTATGCCGCCTCTTTTTGGTCTGTTGGTCAATTATATATTAATTGCCTTATATCCGTTTTATTTGAGTCTGTTTCTGGTTTTAATGGTTGTGATGACCGAAAGACTTAATCGTCTTGTCACCAGTGAAATATAGGTTTAGGCGCTGTTTATTAAAAGACGATCGTCAAAATAAAGAACAAGGGTTACAGGGAGTGGGAACGGACCCCCCGCTTTGTGGAGTGGGCTAGTTGTGATCCACCGGCACAAGCGAAGGGTGGATCCCCGTTAGATTAACATGTCCGTCGTAAACGAAAAGCTGGAAAGGGGGAAGCGAAGGTGAGCTTTAAATTTCGTTACCGGAGTCCGGAAGAGACTGCGCAAGCCGCTACTACCTTGGGTTTGTCGATGGGGTTTAGTACCGATTATCAAAGGTTGGGGGAAGGTTTAACCTTAGGGCAGCGGACTATCCCTAACCGCCTGGTTGTCCAGCCCATGGAAGGATTTGACGGTGTAAACCAAGGAGAACCGGGTGAATTAACCTTCCGCCGTTATTTGCGCTATGCCAAGGGGGGCGCCGGGATAATCTGGTTTGAAGCTACGGCAATCCTGCCGGAAGCCCGTACCAATCCGCAACAATTGGTGCTCAACAGCGAAACCGTGGATGCCTTTGCTCGACTGGTAGACGCGACGAAGGAGGCAGCTTGGGCCGAGTTCCGACATGAGCCTTTCTGTATCTTACAGCTTACCCACTCGGGACGGTTCAGTAAACCGGCAGGTCAACGCCAACCGATCATTGCTGTCCACGACCGGGTCTTTGATGCCGTCGTTGGAGTGGATGCTGCTTATCCGGTTCTGACCGACGAGGAGCTGGAATGGATTAGAGATACCTTTGGGGAAGCCAGCCGCCTAGCTTACCAAGCCGGTTTTGACGGGGTAGATATTAAAGCCTGCCACCGTTACCTATTATCGGAGCTTTTGGCGGCGAAGGAGAGGACCGGTTTGTATGGCGGCAGTTATGAACGGCGTACCGGTTTACTTAAGGAGATCGTGGCTTTGGTGAAAAATTCTCTCCCCACCCTTACTGTGGCGGTGCGTTTGAACGCGACCGATCTTGTAGACACGGCCAATAGCTGGGGGGTAAGTCCGGAGCATCCCGGCCGGCCGGATCTGGGCGAACCATTACGGCTGGTTACGGACCTGGCTGAGCTGGGGGTGGGCTTGCTCAACATCACCGCGGGAACCCCTTATTATAATCCCCATGTGAACAGGCCTTATGATCAACCGGTGAAAAACGGGTACGCCGCTCCGGAACATCCTTTACAAGGGGTTGACCGGCTCTTTAATTTAGCCGCCGCGATTCAAACCCACTTACCGGCGGTACCGGTCGTGGGTAGCGGTTACAGCTGGTTACGGCAGTTCGGGGGCGCCGCTGCGGCCTATAACCTAAGCCACGGCCGCCATCAGTTGGCCGGGTTTGGTCGCCAGGCCTTCGCCTATCCCGGTTTTGCCCGGGATCTACTGAGCGGCGAGGGGATGCGGCCCGAAAAAACCTGTATCACCTGTAGTAAATGTTCCCAGTTAATGCAGGTTGGCTCCTCTACGGGGTGCGTCGTCAGGGATGCCCGGGTTTACGCCCCTATTTTCCAAAGGGCTGCTCAGGTGTAGTGAGTTTGCTCTGAAGGAGGAGAGCTGATGAAAAGTTTGGCGATGGTGTTAACGGCCTTTGGGCGGAAGCTGGAAGCACGGGAGATCGAGATCCCGCCGCTCGAGGAGGGGCAGATCCTGGTGAAAATCACCGCCGCCGGGGTCTGTGGTTCCGATGTGCATATGTATAAAGGGAATGATCCCCGGACGCCGCTCCCCATGATCTTGGGGCATGAAGGCGTTGGCGAAATAGTCGAGCTGCGAGGAAAAAGGTTTACCGTGGAGGGGGAAGAATTAAGAGCCGGGGACGCGATCCTCTGGAACCGTGGGGTTTCCTGCGGTCACTGCTATTTCTGCGCCGTGGCCGGAACACCGGCCTTATGTCCGGAACGATGGGTGTACGGAATCACCAGGCCCTGCACCGAGTGGCCTTATCTCAATGGTTGTTACGCCGAATACATTATCCTTTCCGCCGATACGGATCTCTTCAAATTACCCCCCGCCCTCGACCCGGCCGTCGTCGTGCCGGTCTCTTGTTCCGGCGCGACCGCCGCCCATTGTTTTGATTACATCCAACCCCGGATCGGCGATACGGTTTTAATCCAAGGGCCCGGACCGGTGGGGATTTTTGCCACTTATTTTGCGGCTTTACATGGAGCCAAAACGATTATTATGATCGGCGGTACCGACCGCCGTTTAGCGATCGCCAAAGAATTTGGGGTGACCCACACCCTCAACCGGAAAACCACTTCCATCGAGGACCGCCGTGAGATCATTCTCCAGCTTACCCATGGCCGGGGCGTGGACTATGCCATTGAAGCCGTGGGCACGCCTGCGGCGGTGAAAGAGGGGGTCGCTTTGGTCCGGACCGGCGGCGTTTATTTATCGGTTGGTTTCGGTGATCCCAATGGCCGAGTGGAGCTGGACTGTTTCTTCGATTTAGGCCGGAAAAACCTGACCTATCAAGGGGTGTGGGTCAGTGCCACCCGGCATACCAGCATTGCGCTCCAGAGTGTCTTGAAAAACCCCTCCCTCTTTGCAACGCTGGTTGACCGGCGGTTACCGCTCACTGAGGCCAATTTGGCCTTGGATTTAATGGCACAGAAAGAGACCGTAAAAACGGTTCTGTTGCCCGCCGCTGGTGGAGACGGTTCTGAATAGGAAGGTTTTTATTTCACTACAGTTTGAAATAAAGGTTATTGCAGTGGGACTAAAGCTTAGGGAGGAAGCCGTGGTTCCTACCTGATCCTTGAGAGCCAAGGAGAACCCGTTGAAGGCTTGGATGACCGGTGGCGTTTCCATCCCGAGCGGCCTGTTCTACGCCAATATACGCTGGAGTATGCTTTTAACGGGGGCCTACAGCACAAGCTGGGTACCGGTGCGGCCGATCCCGGCCGATCATTTTGGTTTGAAAAGGTCTGGCAGGAATACCAAGGAAAAAAGATCTTTACCAACGAGCCGGAAAAGCAGAGCGGGAGGTGATTTCTTGATGGGAGAACCGCTGACCATTGTCCTGGTGGGCGCCGGGGGCTACGGCAACTTTTATGTGGAGGCCATGCTAGAGGCGGAGCAACGGGATTTTCGGGTGGTGGGGGTGGTTGAGCCTAATCCTGCCGGCTGCCGGCGGCTGGATGATCTAATGGACAAAAACATCCCTTTTTACCACACTTTAGAAGATTTTTACGCCGGGCGCCGGGCAGACCTGGCGATTATTTCCTCGCCGTTTCAGTTTCATGCTTCCCAGATCATCGCTGCGGTTAACGCCGGCAGTCATGTGCTTTGTGAAAAACCCTTATGTGTCACGGTGGAAGAGGGAAAAGCAATCATTGCCGCCCGGAAAAAAACCAGCAAACTTGTGGCCATCGGGTACCAGTGGTCTTTTAGCAGGGCTATACAGGAGTTGAAAAAGGAGATCATCAGCGGTCGGTTGGGTCGGCCCCGTCGACTGAAAACCATGGCTTTCTGGCCGCGGGATTTCGCCTATTACCGGCGGAACGACTGGGCCGGGCGGATCAAGGATCGCCAAGGCCGTTGGGTGTTGGATAGTGTGGTCAGTAATGCCACCGCCCATTTTCTACATAATATGTTGTTTCTGCTCGGACCCAATTTCGGGGAAAGTGCCTTTCCCGCCAGCCTCACGGCGGAATTATACCGGGCGAATGCCATCGAAAACTACGATACGGCAGCCCTCCGTCTCCAGACAGCCTGCGGGACCGAAGTCATGTTTTATGCCACCCATGCCACCTTGGAAAAAGTAGAACCAGTTTTTTTCTTTGAGTTTGAAAAGGCCGTCGTTAATTATAACCAGAATGAGGACAGGAAGATTAAAGCCACCTTTACGGACGGTAAGACAAAAGTCTACGGCGACCCCTTTGCTGGGGAGGAGAATAAACTCTGGGCAACCATTGCGGCGCTTAGGGAAGGGAAGCCTGTTCCTTGCGGGCCGGAAGCCGCGATGCCCCAAGTGGTCTGTGTCAACGGGATGCAAGAAGTGGGGGAGATAACCCCGTTTCCGCCCGGGTTAATCCGTTACCGGACCGGCGACCAAGGAGAAAAGACCGGGGTTTATGTGGCGGGGTTGGCCCAAGATTTATGCGGCTGTTATGAACAATGGAAGTTACCAGCCGAAGCCGGGGTAGCCTGGGCCCGACCGGGGAGAACCAAGTATTTCGCGGTGGACCTGGTGTGAAGGAGGAAAGATTGACTATTATTTGGGCCGGTCTTTGTTGGGGCAAGTCTAACGCTGGCCGTACAGATGAAAAAGGGAAATAGGAGGGAAGAATTTGGTTGAATTAAAAAAGGTCTCGAAAAGTTTTGCCAATGTGCAAGCGGTTAACAACCTCTCCTTTACCGCGCGGGAAGGAGAGATCTTCGGCTTATTAGGGCCAAACGGCGCCGGGAAATCCACGACTATCCGCATGATCCTTGGTATTTACCTTCCCGACTCCGGGACCATTTATTTTAATGGCAAACGCTTGGTGGAAAAAGACAAGAACCGCATCGGCTATCTTCCCGAAGAACGGGGCTTATATAAACGGTTGAAAGTCAACGATGCTCTCCTTTATATGGCCGAATTGAAAGGAAAAAAAAGAAAAGAGACCCAACCGCGTATCGACTACCTATTGGAAGAGCTGGATCT
This sequence comes from Bacillota bacterium, assembly GCA_012837715.1. Classification (GTDB taxonomy): domain Bacteria; phylum Bacillota; class UBA4882; order UBA10575; family UBA10575; genus Capillibacterium. The sequence goes on from DUQR01000046.1 coordinate 35,264, forward strand.
GCTTAGTTGGAAAGAGCGTAAAGTAGAAGAGCTTTCCAAGGGGATGAGCCAGAAAATCCAGTTTATTTCCACCATTGCCCATGATCCGGAGATTATTTTCCTTGATGAACCTTTCTCTGGCCTTGACCCGGTCAGTTCGGACCAGCTCTTAGATTTAATTCTCGCGCTTAAAAAAGAAGGGAAAACTGTCATCCTGAGCACCCATATTATGGACCAGGCAGAACGGTTGTGTGATCGCATTCTGCTGATTAACCGCGGTTGCGAGGTGCTTTCCGGAAGCTTGGAAGAGATCAAGGCCCAATATGGCCGGCGAACCATTAAGGTCGAGTTTGATGGGGACGGGGATTTTATCTCCTCTTTGCCGCAAGCGGCTTCCGTACGCTCCTATCCCCGGTGGGCGGAGATTGATTTAAAACCGGGCATCGATAGCAATGAGCTTCTTTCCATCCTTATGGAGCGGGTTTCGATCCAAAGATTTGAATTGAGCGCTCCGACGCTCCATAGCATTTTTATCCGGGAGATTGGAAATCCGGAAGATAAAGGAGGGGAACCGGATGCATAAGGTTTTCACAATTATCAGGGAAGAATTTAAGATGACCGCTGCCAACCGCGCTTTTATTCTTTTAACAATCCTTGGTCCATTCTTAATTGGGGCGATTACAATCCTGCCTGGACTTTTAGCGAATAAAGCCTTAAATCCGGAAAAGGAGTATCAAATTGGCCTTTACGTGCAAGACCAGAGCTTTGCCGCTGAACTCAGTGAACGGTTAAGAGAAGGGAAGATTATTCTCCGACACGGAGCAGATCTGGAAAGCTTGAAAAGCCAAGTGGTCAGCGGGGAACTGGAGGGTCTTTTGGTTATTCCCGCTCACTATATGGAAGAGCGAATATTTACCTATTATACTAAGCAAGGCGGTAATCTTTACGTCACCCAAGCGATTGAAGGGGTATTAGGGGGAATTATTGTCAGTAAACGCCTGGCCGAAGAGGGGTTGGATCCGGGGCGGATCGCTAGCCTTACCGCGCGACCTTCCCTGAAAACCATGACCATTGATCAGGAAGGAAAAGAAAAAAGCCAGGATGTGATGGAAGTTCTTTTAATCGCGCTTACATTTGTGATGATGATTTATATGACCGTTATCCTCTATGGACAATCGATTGGTCGTTCGGTTTTGATGGAGAAAACATCGAAGACAGTGGAGATTCTACTCTCGTCGGTCTCCCCGTCAGCGATTATGTTCGGGAAAATTTTTGGCAAAGGGTGTGCCGCCATTCTCCAAAGCGGAATTTGGGTTTCGATGGCGATTTTTATCGTTAAGATTGTTGGTCCCCGGTTTGGGCTGGCCATTCCGGCTGCTTTGACGGTTAGTAATTTTCTCTATCTATTTTCCTTTTTTATCTTGGCCTTTTTCCTTTATGCCGCCATTTACGCCGCCCTTGGCGCCGCCGCCGAAGATGAGCAGCACCTAAACCAGTTGCTTTGGCCGGTTTTACTCTTTCTGATCGTTCCGATGGTCATGATCTCCGGCTTGATTTTTAATCCGGAAAGTAGTATTGCCATCTTTTTTTCGCTTTTCCCCTTTACTGCTCCGCTGGTCATGTTGATCCGGGTGCTCGTGGCGGCTCCTCCTTTCCTTGAGATTCTACTTTGCTACGGCTTAATAATCGCCACTATCGGAATTATTGTCCTTCTTTCTTCACGGATTTTCCGGATTGGGATCCTGATGACCGGGAAAAAGTTCAACTTTAAACAGATTCTTTCCTGGTTATGGCGATAAGATAGAACATGTTAAAGCAAAGGACAACGCGACAAGCCCGGATCAGGACGGTGGATGGAGCATAGGTTAGGGCCGTAGTTTGGCTGGGAAGGAAAAACGGATCAGGAAACCCTTGCGGTTTCTTGATCCGTTAAAAACGTAGGAGGGGATTTTTCTGTAATCAACTTCCAGACCGGTAGGCTTGGACCGGCAGGAGGTTGGTTAAGGGGACGATCTCATACCCTAACCCCTGTAACGTAATAATGAGGTCGGCGAGGGCGTCAACGGAAGGGGTGAGATCCTGTCCGGCTCCACCGGCGGAATGCATGAGGATAATCGACCCGGCTTGGATCTGGGTTAGAATATTCGTCAGGATTTCATCGGCTTGTTTAGCTTTCCAGTCTCCGGAATCCACCGACCAGTTGATCATTTGGTAGCCCGCTGCCACCAAGTGATCCAAACCTTCCTCTGTCATTTCACCGTAAGGGGGGCGGAGCAAGGCTGTTCTTTGGCCGGAGATCTTTTCAAGGAGTGCTTCGTTTTTTTGGACTTCGGCGACGATTTGCTCCGGAGTCATTTTTCGAAAATCCGGATGGCTGTAGGAGTGGTTGGCAACCAGATGTCCTTCCCGGACCATGCGGGTGACTACCCATTCCCGGCCGGGGATATTAATGCCCTTTAAAAAGAAGGTGGCCTTGACGCCGTACTGGCCCAGAAGATCCAAGATTTGCGGGGTGTATTCCAGATCGGGTCCGTCGTCAAAGGTAAGGGCTACTTGTTTACGGCTGTTGTCCCCGTGGAGGAAGACTTTTCCCGGATGTCTAGCCATTAAATCCGGGATATTCCAGACATATGAGCTTCCTCCTCCGTTGGTGGATGAAGGGCTTGGCGCCGGGTTAGCCGGTACCTTTAACCATTGTCCCCCATAGATCCGGTCGGCGGTTAAGTTGTTGCGTTGCCGTAACCAGCCCACATCGGTCTTATATTTCTGGGCGATCGTGTAAAGGCTGTCGTTCCTTTGCACGGTATAAAGGTCTTCATCGGCTAAGGTCGCGGGTGGAGGAATTAGGATGACCTGCCGGGGAAGGATCAAGTCGGCTTGGGTTAAGTGGTTATGGGCGACTAGGCTTTCTAATGAAACCCCGTGCCATTGGGCAATCTGATAAACCGTATTACCGGGTTGGACCCGATAAACCCGGGACGCCAGGGCCGGGAGGGTAAGTCCGGATAACAATAGGAAGGTGAAGGACAAAGTGAGGGAAAAACGGGCTCGCTTGTGCAACATAAGTATCCTCCTTAACCATGATGGGCTATTTGCCGGGCGGGCGGATTACATAATATAATGCGCCCTCCTTTTTTTATTTGCGGGTTAGGTGAGGATACCTTTAAGTAAAAGGTGGAAAACCGGAAGTTAAACACTACATAATTGTTTTGGAATTCCTTTTAATGCTCACACCGTAAAACTTTGCTCAGACTGCTCTTTCTTTTTCCTTTTTTCGATGGCGGCGCACCGCCAACATAAGGCTTTGTACATATCTTTACCGCCTACCAAGATCTGTTCTTTCTTGTCCACCACACTAAAACTGATATTAGCCGGAACAAAACAGTTTTCGCAGACCGCATGTAATTTAGTAACATCACTGGCGATTGCCATTAAGGCGGGCATGATCCCGAAGGGTTCGCCCTCCGAATCCATATCGAGGCCACAGGCAATAAAAATTTTCTCCGTCCCACTCTGTTCCAATTCCTTGAGGAGCCGGTAGAGCTCATCACTGAAAAACTCGGCTTCGTCAAAACCGATTACATCATTTTCATTGATGATCTCTTCAAGAGCAGCGCGGTCTTTCCGCCCTACGGTAATCGAATCAAACTCTTTTCCGTTATGGGTTCTTACTTTTGTGGTTCGCGTGTCCAGATCCGGTTTGATCAGGGCGACCCGGCGCCGGGCAATCCGGTGACGCTCTAATCGTCGTAATAGTTCTTCGGTTTTACCTGCAAACATTCCACCAGTAATGACCTCTAACATAGCTGTTTCACTCCTAATGGGCTTTTTCCGTTGTTCTTTGCTCCAACAATTATAATACAATCTATTGATAGCTTAACTTAAAACACTATATATTGTATTATAATCTGTTTTATTAGTTGCAACGCAAAAAGCTTAAAATAACTTTTGTATTCTTTGGTAATCATAGCATAAAAAAAGGGCTTTCACCAGTTTTACCGCTATATTAAATTCAACCCGGTTTGCTGGTTTTTATGGGTCAGCATGGTATAATGCTAGAAGGGAGTGGCTAACGTCCAGGATAGACCAGTTAATGAAGTAAAATTTTAAAGGAAAGTATAAAGTTGAAGTTGGAGGAAAACAGTTGATGAGTCCAAAAATGAAAAAATTCTTCTCCTACTACCGGCCATACCTTAAGATCTTTAGCCTCGATATGATCTGTGCTTTGCTGGCGGCTGGGATTAATCTGGTATTTCCCTTAATTGTCCGCTATATTGCCATCGATTTGCTACAGCCAGCCCGACCGGCGCCTACGACTTCGTTTTTATTGATTGCTTCGGCTTTAGTGGTGATGACCATTGCCGAGTATTACTGTAACTTTTTTATCACCTTCTATGGACATGTGATGGGTGCCAGGATGGAAGCGGATCTTAGGAATGAACTTTTTGCCCATCTCCAGAAGTTGTCCTTTAGTTACTATGACAACCAGAAGACCGGCCAGATTATGTCCCGGATTACCAATGACCTTTTCGAAATCA
>DUQR01000047.1 GCA_012837715.1 Bacillota bacterium
AAGCGGAACACGGAAAGTTTCGCGGCTCTTTAAACCTTTGGAGCGGCCGGCCAAAGGGGTAAAGAGAAAAAAATGTCAAGGAGGAATTTTTAATGAGAATTGTCAACAACATTTCTGCGATGAACACCAACCGGGTGTTGGGCGCAACCGACAACGCCATGGGAAAAACCCTGGAGAAACTCTCCTCCGGTTTACGGATTAACCGGGCGGCAGACGACGCAGCGGGGCTAGCGATCTCCGAGAAGATGAGAGCCCAAATTCGCGGGATGAAACAAGCGATCCGTAACGCCCAGGATGGGATCAGCTTTATCCAGACCGCGGAAGGTGCCCTCAACGAGACCCACGCGATCCTCAATCGTATGAGAGAACTGGCAGTGCAAGCGTCGAACGGAATCTACACCGAAGATGATAAGCAAAAGCTGCAGGAAGTGTTCACGCAATTATATGATGAAATCGACCGGATCGCCCTCACCACCGAGTTTAACACCAAAAAAATCCTTTCTGGTTCTTACCAAGATAACGGTGTGGTCTTCCAGATCGGGCCCAATGCCAACCAGATGATCTCCGGGACGATCACGAATATGACCGCAACCGGGCTGGGTTTAGATGAAACACTTAAGTTAGGATCGGGCGGTATTGGCTTTAATTCGACCTATCAGACGATCCAATCTGTCATCGAGTCACTCGATACGGCCATTGACACCGTATCGGCTGAACGCTCCAAACTCGGTGCGATCCAGAACCGCTTAGAACACACCATCGCTAACCTCAGTGTTACCATGGAGAACCTGGCCGCTTCCGAGAGCCGGATCCGCGACGTGGATATGGCTCAGGAAATGACCGAGTTTACCAAGAACCAGATTCTCATGCAGTCGGCTACCGCCATGTTGGCCCAAGCCAATATGAAACCGCAGGCAGTGTTGCAACTTCTCGGTTAGTTTTCCAACCTATAGGTTTGGTTTCCGGGCCGGCTGGCTTTCCGGCCGGCTTTTCCTTTGTTTTAAGAGATTAATATTTTAGCGTGAACCATTGTTTGACTGGAATCAAGGTCGATAACTTGTCCATAAAAGATGAGATGATCAAACCTAGCTTGGCATTGATTTTCTAAATATATCTGGGGGTGACAAAAATGCGGGTCGAAAGGATTCAACCCGATTTAAGACCGACAGAAGGAACTGCTATATCCAATCATAATCAAAAAGAACCGGGTAAACTGTTAGAACCTTTTTTAACGCCTTTATCCCGTCTGGCACAAGAAGTGAAAGAGGAACGAAAGAAAACCGAACCTTATCTGCAGGAAAAACTAGAGGAAAAAATTGAACAATTGAATGAAACGGTGGAGATCTTCGATAAACAAATCCACTTTCAAATACACGAAGCAACCAACCGGATCATGGTTCAGGTGATCGAAAAAGAGACCGAAGAGGTTATTTCCGAGATCCCACCGGAAAAGATCCTGGATTTGGTAGCGCGGATTGAAGAGATGATCGGTCTAATTGTGGATAAAAAAGTGTGAGGAGGGGTAGAAATGGCAGGTTTATCAATTTCAGGTATTGCTTCCGGGTTTGATACCGATGCAATGGTAAAAGCCATTATGGATCAGGAAAGATTACCCCTGTCGAAGCTGGCGTCACAAAAAACAACCCTCCAGGCTCGTTCTGATGCCTGGCGAGAATTAAATTCCCGGATCTATAAATTAAAAGATGCCGCTTATAATCTGCAATCTTTTATGACTTTTCGCGCGCAGAAAGTATCCGTTTCTGATGAGGACAAATTGACGGCAACCGCGTCGGCGGAGGCTTTGCTTTCTTCTTATCAATTGAACATTAAGAGCTTAGCCCAAGCCCATTCCGTTGCTTCAAAGTTGATTGATGAGACAACCACCCTCTCGGGCGGCACAATCCAACTAACGATTAACGGAGAAAGTAAAGAGATTGAGCTTAACCCGGAAGGCGACACAAATGAGGAGAAATTAAACTCCATCGCCCGGCAGATTAATGATGCCCAGGCCGGAGTGACCGCTTCTGTAATCAAGCTGGCCAACAACCAATTTAAACTCTATTTAACCAGTAAAGAAACGGGTGAGGCTAACGCGCTCGAGTTAGCCGATGTGGGTTCCAACCGGGCGCTTAGGGATTTGGGTATTTTGGATGAGGGCGGTGAGCTTGCCTATCAGGTCCGGGCAGCTACCGACGCAGAAATTGAGCTCAATGGCGATGCTTCTGCTACAGCCCGGAGGGCTAGTAATCAGATTACCGATCTAATTCCCGGCGTTACCCTAACTCTAAAAGAAGAGGGGACTGTTACCTTAGGGGTTGAACTGGATCAAGATAAGATTGTCCAAGCCGTGAAGGGTTTTGTTGATGCTTACAATTCCGTGATGGATTATATTAACCAACATAAAACCTTTAGTTATAATGAGGTTACGAAAAGTGGAAACAAAGGAGCCTTATTCGGAGATTCATCTTTGATGCATATCGAGTCCCAGATTAGAAATGCTCTCTACCAAACAGTCGAAGGGGTCGACCCGAGTGCCGGCTTATTGAGCCTAATCGGGATTAAAGGCGCTTCCGGGATTGAAGGGGCTAAATCTGGTCGGCTGGAGTTTGATGAAGAATTATTCAAGACCAAACTTGATTCCAACTTTGATGATATTGCCAAACTATTTGGCGCCACATCCGATGAGACGAAGGGGATCTTCACCCGCCTTCACGATGATCTTTTTGAGTGGACCAGTACGGACGGGGTTTTGAAATTGAAGACCAATACCATTGAACGGGAGATTACCAGCATAGATGAACAACTAAGCGCGATGGAAGACCGGCTGGCCAAGCGGGAGGAGTACTATTACGCCAAATTTATGGCGATGGAGAAAGCGTTGGCGACCATCCAATCTCAAGCTACTTGGCTTACTGCGCAAATAGGTGCCCTTTCAACGACGTGGAAACGGTAGAAAAAGGAGGGGATTAATTGTTTATCGAAAGTAATCCTTATAAACGCTACCGACAGACTCAAGTAGAGACCGCCGGTCCGCTTGAATTGATCATTATGATGTATGACGGAGCAATCCGTTTCTGTAATCAGGCAAAAGGAGCGATCCAAGAGGATAATTATAATGAAGCTAACCGCTTGCTCCAGCGGGCGCAGGATATTGTCGATGAGTTAAATTTCAGTCTGAATATGGAAGCCGGTGAGATTGCCAATCGTCTACGCAGTCTTTATGATTTTATTAATAGTAAATTAATTGAAGCTAATGTCAATAAAGATCCTGCTCTTATCGACCAAATGGTTGAACTCCTTACCGAACTTCGCAGTTCGTGGTCAGAACTGCAACATGGGAACAAAAAAGTAGCATTGGTAGGCGAATAAGATGGAATGGGATGGACTTGACCTCCGGGAAGGATTTAAGTTACTGGAGGATTGTTATGAGCGGCTGATGGAGGCGATTAAGGACGAAACGGTTGATCCAAAAGAAATCTCTTCTTTTGTGGAAGAGGCAGAACATATTGTAGTATTATTAACAAATATTCTACAAAAATCGCCAATCGATGAAGAGGCCCAACTAGAACTAATTAAAGCGGTCAAAGCGAAGGCGGATGCGATTATTCAAGTCCTGCACGAGGAGATGGAGACAATTGCCGCCTCTTATGAGCAGCTTAAAACCGGAAAAAGGGCTCTCAACGCCTATCAGCCACAACCGGTGGGTTTAGGTTACTCGGAAGGAAAATTTGTGGACCGGAAGAAATAAAAGTAATTTACGCTAATATTTTTCGTCAGCTACTTGCATAATTTCATATTTCCGTTATAATGATCATGAAGGTGTCTTGGTTTGGCGTTCAAGGAGGGATACTCAGGTATCAGAACGATTTTAACCCGGACAAAATTATCCTTAGGAAGGGAAGTAGAGTTTTTAATGGCTTACGAGGACAAAACATTGGTATGTAAAGAATGCGGTGCGGATTTTGTTTTCACCGCGGGTGAACAGGAGTTTTATGCTGAGAAAGGATTCACTAACGAGCCGGCCCGTTGTCGTGATTGCCGACTAAAGAGAAAACAAAGAGGCCGGACGATGACTGAGGTGGTCTGTGCTAATTGTGGAGCAACGACGCAGGTTCCCTTTACGCCATCCCAGGATCGCCCTGTGTATTGCAAAGAATGCTATGATGCGATGAAAGTCAGCTAAAAGCTGATTTAAATAAAGCTGGCTAGCGCTTATTGCAAAATAATAAGGAAAACCTCCTCTGCCCTCCAGAGGGGGTTTTTTTATGGCAACGCAAAAAGCATTCATTAGAATTGTTGAATGAACCGATAAAATAGATAGAGAGACAACTACGAACTGACCAGGGTCCTCAATTATCGTCAAAAGTAGTAGCGGGATGGTCGGGTATAAGTGTGGACAAGAGATGGTCGTGCCTAAGTGTGAACAGGATGGAATTGGCGGTAAAAGGGAACTAGAGGACTAGAGCGGACGTTCTTTAAATTAGGAATAACTGATCAAGACGAAGGATTAATTTTCCTGAAAGGGAATATATCTAATATAACCGATCAAGCGATGACAGCATAAAGGGGGTGGGAGATGGAGAATGGTCTGACCTTTGGTGGTTAATGCCCACCTCCTGTTCTTTTTAAAGACAACACGATTAGTAATTAATTTAAAATTCTATTTCCAAATGCAAATTGGGTATATTATGCATGAAGCGGTGACCTCTAAAACGACTAGGGAAGGAGTGGATAGGATGGAGGTTAAGGTCTTTGGAAAAAATATCGAGGTAACGGATGCGCTCCGTCAGTATGCAGAAAAAAAGGTGGGGAAGATTGGCAAATTTTTCGCCCAGGAGCCACCGGCAGCCCTTGTGACTTTATCGGTGGAGCGGGGAGTGCATGTTGTGGATATTACTATCTCCATCAATGGTCTTTTGCTTCGGGGTGAAGAAAAAAGCTCCGATATGTACAGTTCGGTTGATGGCGCCGTCGAAAAGATTGAGCGCCAGATCCACAAGTATAAGACCAGAATTAACCGGAAACTCAGAGAAGATAACAAGATCATCTCACCCACACCCAAAGATACAGTGGAGGTAACCGCAGATCCGAAGATCGTCCGCACCAAGCGGTTTGCCATTAAACCGATGTCGGCGGAGGAAGCCGTGATGCAAATGGAATTGTTAGGCCATGACTTCTTTGTCTTCTTTAATCCGGAGTTAGAAGAGGTCAATGTGGTCTATAAACGGAAAGACGGTAATTATGGTTTGATCGAGCCGGAGTTCTAAATCACAAGGAAGCAATTGTCATGGGAAATGAATTTTCATAACATAAATACCGCTGTTTCCATTTGACCATTATCATGTTTCTGCACTGAGCTTTTTGCGCACAACGGAAAAGCCCTAAGGGGTAAAGCAAACCGGTCCTGGCCGTAAGGTGGGGACCGGTTTTCCTTTAAAAATATTCGTTCACAAAATTCCTGGTCGGCGGAAAAACGGTGTCAAGCAGTGCTCCAAGGTTCTTCCCGTAGACGGTTAGAGCGCCGCTTTCGATTAGGGCTTGGGGACGGGCCTGACCGGTGAGCAGACCGGCGAGGGCGCCGACGGAACAAGAGAGGTCTGGTTTTCCGCCGTTTTTTAGGGTTACTTTCGGCTGTCCGTTTGTGAGTTTTAGCTGGTAGAGACCGTTGTTTTCGGGCAGCAGCGGATCGGCGACCGCCATAGTCCACTGGGCGGTAAGGGGTGGGTAGGTTAGAGCCTCCAGCGCCGACCGGACACTGGTGATCCGTCCGAGGTAGACCGGTTGGGTCTCCGGTAGATGATAAGGGGTTAAGTGGTATACTTTGCCGTCCGTTCCGCCGAAGACGGTTCCGGGCAGGAGTGATTGGTCTATCCAGGCCAATTCGCGAAGCAGAGGACGACCAAGGGGGGAGGTTGGTAGAACTAAGGCATAAACCTGTGGCTTGCTTGTTTGATAGGTCCCTGTTCCGACCTGCGGTGTGCCCAGCCAGATTTGGCCGCCGTCTAGGGTATGGTCTAAAAGGAGACAGGTCCAGTCTTCTTTTTCCCGTACTAAACCCCCGTCCCAAGTGGCAAGATAATGCTGATAAATCCCAGCCAACGGTTGAGGGTCGGGTTTGGCCTGCTCAAACTGGTACCGCTCCTCAAGGGCGGGCGGAAGCCGGAATTGGTTGTTTGCTTTTATTGAGGTGGCGGGAAGGACGAAAAGCCGGTGATCAGCCCATGCTCCCCAGCCTAAACGGGTATAAAATTCGATATTAAAAGGGAGTAAAAAAGTGAAAAAGATCTGGTTGGCCGCTAAATGCCGGAGGGCATACGTTAGTAGAGTGCGGGCCAGTCCTAAATGGCGAAAGGAAGGCGTGGTAGCGAGGGCCAGTAAGTAAGCGGAAGAATAGACCCTGTTCCGGAGTTTAATCTTTCGGGGCGAAAGATGGACAGCGGACAGCAGGCGACTGTCGAGGAAAATTCCCAGCCCGTCGCGGGGCTGGAAACGGGTCTGGAAATACCAATCTAAAAAGGTTGGGTGGTCCTGGAAGCAGGTCTCCCACAGGACGCGGGCCTGCCCCATCTCTTCCGCGCTGAAAGGCCGGATCTCCATTAGGAAGGCACCTCCACCACTGTATATTTTTCGATCATCCGTAGCGGATGGTAACGTTCTTTGGCTTGACGGAGTCCGGGTAATCCCATATCATCTTCGCGGTTGATCAAACGGGTATCCGCCCATTCATGGGCAATAAACTGTTGGTTGATGACGGAATAGATTCCGGAGAAGGCCGGGTTGGCTTTTTCAAAATGGACAAGGACGGTATCCTTGTTGAGACGGCTGCCGATGGCAAAAGCCTGGATCTCCCCCCCTACTTCCAAAACGCCCCCTTTCAACTGAAGACGGGTATAATTAGCCAATCCTTCATTAAGGGCCAGCCGTTCTGCTTCCAGTTCGGGACCGGCGTCTTTTTCGGCCGCCCATGCTTCAAAGAGCCGCCGGCAAGCGGGAAAATGGACGGGGGTCAGGGAATGGTAGGCGAAAGGGTAATACTGGCGGAAACGGTTAATGTGGTTCCGCTTCTGTTGGTATTTCCGACCGGGCAGTTCAATGAGATCTTTGGTCCGGTAGATATAATCCCAAAACCGGCGGTCAGGGATGCTCTGGAACTGGTTGGGCGGGAAAAGGGGAAGCATGTCCTGGGGCACGCCGCGAAACACAGTTGATTTGTGCTGCCGGTGGAAATAGTTGCTAATCCGTTGGAGAAGAAGGGCTGGGTCGAAGCCGGGCCTAATCAGTGGGGGTAAACAGTAGGTGGATCCTTGGTGGGTACAGAGTAAAACGGCATAATCCGCCGTCTGTTCGATTTTAACCTGGTAGGAATCACGCCAGAGAAAAAGCGATACGGGAGAGAGGTCGGAGACTTCAATGTAAAAATCGCGAATAAAAGAAGAGTATTGCTTCAGATCAGCCCACGTTATCTCGTGAAAGTTAATGGCAAAGCCCCCCTAATTGTGTTAAAACCCCACATAAGTAGGGTTTTTCTTTTATTATACCTCTTTCTCTAGGCAAAGAAAAGGGGGGAATTACCAATTGAGCCCAGGCCTGTTTTAGCCCTTTGGTTTAAAAATCAGCGCCACCAGAAACCCGAAGATAATGGCGGCGGTAATTCCGGTGCTGGTTAATTCAAACATCCCCATTAAGACGCCGATCACTCCGTTTTTTTCCGCTTCCGTAATTGCTCCTTTCACTAAGGCATTACCGAAGCTTAGGATCGGCATGGTGGCGCCGCCACCGGCAAAGTCGATTAACTTGTCATAAAGCCCAAGACCGCCCAAGATCCCGCCCAGGACGGTTAAGGAGGCGAGAATATGACCCATGTTTAATTTGGTATAATCCCAAACCAACTGGGTGAGGAGGCAAATCAAGCCGCCCACCCAGAACGCGTTAAAATAGATCTGTCCGTTCATGATAGCCTCCCCGGTAACCTTCAATAAAGTTTCCGTTTGTTTTTCATCAAACAGATTCTCCGAAAAAAAGAAGTAATATACCAGGAAAACGTTGTTACCTTCCCGTAATTTGCTTTTGTTTGTTTCTTAATCCCTTGGATCTCTTTTCTTTACCATAACATGGTATGATCGAGATGAACAAAGAAAGGAGGTAAGGTTAATGAAAAGATGCGCCGATTGTCAAGTGCTGATTAAGAGTTGGGAGATCTTCTGTCCGAAGTGCAGCAAGAACTTATACGGTCCCCAACAACCCCGAAAGGCTAAGGCACGAAAGTGGAGATTATTCTAAAAATCTCCACTTTTCGTTTTCTATCCCCAGAGATGGCTCGTGAATTTCCCACCACTAGTATCCCCCTTTGTTGTCCGCCTACCCTTTCCGCTGTTTACCGCTTTTCGCCCTCCTATTAACCTTCATCAAACAAACCCCTTTCGTCATTTCCTTCTACTTGGAAAATTGCTTAAGTTTCACCCGATTTTGCTTAAATTACTGGCGTATACTGGTGGTCGTCGGCGTAAACAACCAATCAAAGCGCCGCTGGGACTTGTCCTGCCCGAGCTTTAATTTTCATCACTTCTGTGCGCGGGCGGTAGTTAGCGTGGGAAACGATGCTTTTTTTTTTCAACATTTCACCTTTAATTCTATACCAAGGTAATCGCTTAGCGTGGGCGACCACTTAAGATCCAGGGCGGATCGGACATACTACCAGTAATCCAGTTTTGATAGGGGGTTAAGCTATTGGCTCCTCGACAGCAGAGAAGGGTGAAAAAGCGTTCTTCCTTTCGGCAAAACTTCCTACGTTGGTTGCTGATTATGCTTTTCATCGGCGGCCTCGCCGGAGCGGTGTTGGTGTTATATAATCCGTTTATTAGCGAAGTTGATCTACACCAAATTGTCAGGCCTAATCTTCAGGCTTCGGTGCTCTTCGACCGGCACGGTGAAGAATTACTGACCCTTAGCCCTTCCCGAGTGGCTTGGACGCCTTTGGAGAAGATTCCTTTGTTGCTCCGCCGGGCGGTGGTAGCGGTGGAAGACCGTCGTTTTTATGAACACCGGGGTGTTGATTTTCAAGGGATTCTCCGCGCGATTTATTATGATCTCCGCCGGGGTGAGCGGGCGCAGGGGGGAAGCACCATTACCCAACAATTGGTGAAAAATTTATTGTTAACCAACGCCAAGACGATCACCCGCAAACTGGTGGAGATTGGGTATGCCGTGAAAATTGAACGGAACTATACGAAGGATGAGATCCTGGAGGCCTATTTGAACGGGATCTACTTTGGTCATGGTGTTTACGGGGTGGAAGGCGCGGCCCGTTTTTACTTTGCTAAACATATTTGGGACTTGTCCGTGGACGAGCAAGCTTTATTGGTCGGATTACTCCGGGGTCCGGAAGTTTATTCTCCCTACCGCCATCCCGACCGGGCCCTAGCCCGCCGGAACTTGGTGCTGAAAATCCTCCTCGCGCAAGGATGGCTTACCGGGCGGGAGTATGAACAGCTGACCGCTTCCCCCGTGGAGGTGGAGGAAGACCCGGATTATTTAAGCCGGGGGGGCTATTTTGCCGATTATGTTGAAGACTGGTTAGCGGAGCAATATGGTTGGTCGGCCCAGTATATTCGGGCGGGCGGACTCCGGATCTACACCACCCTTGATGCTTATATCCAACGGATCGCGGAAGAGACAATCGCGGCCTTGCCCCAGGATGAACAGGGGAGACCGGAGGCTGCTTTAGTCGCCTTAGATCCGCGTAACGGACAGATCCTCGCCATGGTCGGCGGCCGAAACTACCGTTTTTCCAAGTATAACCGGGCGGTCCGTTGGCGCCGGCAGATTGGTTCGGCGATTAAACCGTTAATCTTTGCCGCTGCGGTTGAAAACGGTTATACCCCTGATACCCAAGTCGTCGATGAACCGGTTACCTATCATGTGCATGGGAAAGCGTGGACCCCTCAGAATTTTGACGGGCAATACCGGGGCCTGATTACTCTCCGGGATGCGCTGGCTTGGTCGGCAAATACGGTGGCGGTCCGTTTAGTGGATGAGCTTGGGGTGAAGTCAGTCTTTACCTTTCTCCAACGGATGGGCCTTCCTTTGGTGGAAACGGGCGCCCGGAACGACCAAGCATTAGCACCATTGGCTTTAGGCGGGTTGACCGAAGGGGTGACGCCTTTGGAATTGTGCGCCGCCTTTACCGCTCTGGCCAATTCCGGGATCCGTTCCCTACCCTTAGGTGTGCTCCGGGTGGAGGACGCCCAAGGTCGGGTTCTGCGACGGGGCACTATTCGCCAAGAGCAAGTGCTGCGGCCGGAGACGGCACAGGCGGTGACCGAAATGATGCAAGGGGTAATTAATTATGGCACCGGGCAAAGGGCTAATCCGGGACGACCGGCTGCCGGGAAGACCGGGACCAGTGACGAAAATACCGATGCCTGGTTTATCGGTTACACCCCGGAGTTACTGGCCACCCTCTGGATCGGGAATGATGACCGGCGTCCACCCCGGGTCGGGGATCAGGTGATCGGGAGCGGGACCGCCGCTGAATACTGGGGGAGTTTTATCCAACGCGCCTTGGTCCGCAACAGGGTGAAAAGTTTCGGAAAAAGTTAACATAAGCGCTAAGAACCGGTTTGGGCAGCTGGAATAGGTTAGAAGCGAGCATAAAAAGCTATTTCTTTTACGGATTTCGGGATTATCCCGGGATTAGCGCCAAACTTAGGCATTGACGGAACGCCAATGTAATTTTAAAATAGATACAATCATATATATAAGAAGGGAATTCCATGTTTGGCAATTCCCTGAGCGAGTTTTTTGTGATGTCAATCATCAAAATGATTCAATCCAATATACAGTGTCTCTCTTAATAAAAGCAAAAGACATCGCAAAAAGACCGAATATGGAGAAAGGTGTTTTTGAGGAGGTAGTCATGGTTTACCGACGGGTGCTTAAGATTACTTTCCTGGCTTTGTTTTTGTTTTTCTTTACTTCACCGGCGGTCTTAGATTTTGTAACCGGTCAATACCAGGAAGGAATGGCTAATGATCCACTGATCAAGATCGAAAAGTTTATCCGCAGTCATTACCCGGGGATTCCCCAAACCGATCTGGAGGAGATCACCATTGCGGTGCTCGAAGCCAGTGCCAAGTATCATGTGGATTCCTATTTGATTCTTTCGCTGATTGCTGCGGAGAGCAGTTTCCGGAAAACGGCGGTTTCCCGGAAAGGGGCGCGGGGTTTGACCCAACTGATGCCCGATAAATGTCAAGATTTCGACTGGAGAGATATCAAGGGTAATGTTTTTCGGGGGACCGAATATCTCCGGCAACAGTTGGAACGGTTTGGCACGATCCAATTGGCCTTGGCCGCTTATAATGCGGGGCCGACCCGGATTGCCCGTTCTACTGAATGGCCCCGCGAGACCCGGCACTATGTAAAGAAAGTGACCGAGTATTACCAGGATCTCATCGGGTACCGGAATTAGCGAAGATGAGCAAGGCAGGAACAGATTGAGCAGAAAAGCCTTCCCGTGGGGAAGGCTTTTTTTTAGGCGCCGCGGTTAATGATCCCCCCACCGACAACCAGATCATCGTCGTAAAGGACCAAAGCTTGGCCGGGGGTAATCGCCCTTTGGGGTTCCAGAAAGGAACAGCGGAGCGTGTCGGCATCCACCATTTCGACTACGGCGGGCGCCGGAGTGTGATTGTAGCGGATTTTGGCGCCGACTTTTATTTTGGTTTTCAGTTCCGGAAAAGGGATGAAATTTAACTGGTCGGCGTAGACGGTACTTTGATATACTTCCCGGTCTTCACCGACCACCACTTCATTGGTCTCCGGCCGGATTGCGATGACATAAAGGGGGATCCCGGTCGCTAGGCCCAGCCCTTTACGTTGGCCGACCGTGTAGTGGATGATTCCTTTATGCCGACCGAGGATCCGGCCCTGCCGGTCGACGAAGTTCCCGGGTTCACTGGGGGAGCCGGTGTGTTCTTCGATATAGCGGCCGTAATCATGGTCGGGAATGAAACAGATCTCTTGGCTGTCCGGTTTGTCGGCTACGGTCAACCCGATATCCGCGGCGATCCGGCGGACTTCTTCTTTTGTGTAATCCCCCAAGGGCATCAGGGTGTGGGCCAACTGGTCCTGGGTTAAGTTATAAAGGGCGTAGGTTTGGTCTTTTGTGGTGGCGGCCTTTTTCAAGAGATAACGGCCGGTTTGCGCGTTAAAGACAATCCGGGCGTAATGCCCGGTGGCGATATAGTCGGCGCCCAGTTGTAAAGCCTTCCCCAAGAGGGATTCCCATTTCACATGGCGGTTACAGGCAATACAGGGGTTGGGGGTACGGCCCCGCCGGTATTCATCGACAAAATATGCGATGACGTAGGCGTCGAATTCTTGCCGAAAGTTTAGGGTATAATGGGCAATCCCTAACTGTTGACAAACGTGGCGGGCGTCATCGACTGCGGTTAATCCGCAACACCCGCCACTCTCTTCCCGGGGGGCATCTTCCGGCCAAATCTGCATGGTGACGCCGATCACTTCATAACCGGCCTTTTGCAACAGGTAGGCGGCGACGGAACTGTCCACGCCCCCCGACATCCCAACAATAACTTTTTGTTTGGTCAAATTTCCACCCCGCCGTTACTCTTCTCCCGCCGCTGCTTCATTCTTTTCTTCCACATAATTGGCGGGCGGAGTCAAGCCCTCAATGGATAACTGGTTCTTCTGGGCGTAATTCCATATGGCGGCTTTTAACGCTTCTTCAGCCAGACAGGAACAATGCATTTTAACGGGAGGCAGCCCGTCGAGGGCTTCGGCCACTGCCTCATTGGTAATTTTCATTGCTTCCTCCACCGTTTTCCCCTTGATCATCTTGGTCAACATGGCACTGGTGGCAATCGCCGCGCCGCAACCGAAGGTTTTGAACTTAGCGTCTTGGATAGTATTATCTTCAATTTTAAGATAAATTTTCATTATATCGCCGCAGCGCGGGTTACCGACCGTGCCCACCCCGTCCGCATCTTGGATTTCCCCAACGTTCTGGGGGTTCATGAAACACTCCATCACTTTCTGACTGTACATTTTCTCACCTCAAAACAGTATATATTTATTATGAATTCTTCCGGACAAACTCTTCATAAAGGGGAGACATAGCCCGCAACCGTTCGACAAAGGACGGTAGTTTCGCGAGGACCAGGTCGATCTCTTCCTTGGTGTTATCCGCACCCAGGGTGAACCGGACCGAACCATGGGCCTGTTCGTGGGGTAATCCGATCGCCAACAGCACATGGGATGGGTCGAGCGAGCCGGAGGTGCAGGCTGAACCACTGGAGGCGGCGATTCCTTCAATATCCAAAAGGAGCAGGAGGGATTCCCCTTCAATAAACTCAAAGGAGAAATTGGCGTTGTTCGGCAGCCGTTGTTCCCGGTGGCCGTTTAAACGGGAATAAGGAATCCGTTCGCAAATCCCGTCGATCAGATAATCGCGGAGGGCTTTGAGTTTGGCGTTTTTTGCCTCTAAGTCTTGATAAGCCAGGTCAATGGCTTTCGCCAGCCCGACGATACCGGGAACATTTTCGGTCCCGGCCCGGCGACCCCGCTCCTGACCACCGCCGTGGAGGAAGGAGGGGAGTTGCAAGCCCCGGCGGATATAAAGGGCGCCGCTTCCTTTGGGGCCATAAAACTTGTGTCCCGATAAAGAAAGCAAATCAATGTTTTGGGCCTGTACATCGATGGGCAGGTGGCCGACGGCTTGGACCGCATCGGTATGGAAGGCCACGTTGTGCTTTTTCGCGACCGCACCAATTTCCGTAATGGGCATAATCGTACCAATTTCGTTGTTGGCATACATGATGGAGATAAGAATCGTCTCCGGACGAATGGCCTGTTCGACCTGGTCGGGGGTGATCAATCCGTCCTGGTTTACTTCGAGATAAGTGACGTCAAAGCCGTGTTTCTCCAAATACGCACAGGTATGGAGGATGGCATGGTGTTCAATGTTGGTGGTAATCAGGTGGCGCCCCTTATCCTTTAAAGCCTCGGCCATTCCTTTGAGCGCCCAGTTATCGGCCTCGGTCCCGCCCGAGGTGAAAATGATCTCGTTCGGTTGGGCGCCTAAATGCTTGGCGACGACGGCCCGGGCGTCACTAATGGCTTTTCGATTCCGTTGGGCCAGTCGGTACACGCTGGAAGGATTCCCATATTCTTCGGTAAAGTAGGGTAACATTGCTTCTAAAACATCCGGATGAACCGGGGTTGTGGCTGCATGGTCCAGATAGATCATCCTTTGCTAACTCCTTTCCTCCGCTCAAGTTTAAATCGGGCTCACGATCACCGTAAAAGCGCGTCATCTAGGGAAACTGTTTAATCCCTAGTTATTTACTAGGAATACTAAAAACAGGATAACATGCTCTTTTTCCTTTGTCAACGTTTTCTCGGTTAAAAATAAATAACCAAGGGCAGGGCGGTTGAGGTTAGTTTTCGACCCGACATTCTTCCGGCGGCCGTTCCCGTAGTCCTTTATAAAGCGGATGCCGGAGATGACCATCGGGGGTGACGGCCAGAAACTCCACGGCACAGACGAGACGGGGTTTCAGCCAGCGAACGTTTTTCAGGACCGGTGGGTTCGCCAATGGTGTTTTCTCCTGCTGCAAGGGGGCAAAGAGGCGGAGCAGATGCTCGATCTCCCTTTGTCCTAATCCGGCGCCGACCAGCCCATACGAGAGCAGCTTTTCTCCGGCGTATAACCCAATGACCAGAGCGGAGAGATCGGTGCGCCCCTTGGGGTTGGTGGTATACCCGCAAATCACAAAATCGGCTTCTTTAGTGACCCGGGCTTTTTTCCAGTGGGGACTGCGTTTGCCGGGGAGGTAGGGACTATTTTTTGCTTTCCCAACGATCCCTTCTAGGCCTAAAGCCGCCACCTGGGTAAAAAGGGCTTTTCCAGTTTCAGGGATCGGTTCACTGATGATCAGATGAGGGCCAGGGGTGACCAACGAATAGAGTGCCTCCTGGCGGACTTCCAGGGGACGGGTCATGAGGGATTGGCCTTGGTGGTAGAGGAGATCGAAAACGACATAGATGACCGGATTATGGCGGACCCCTTCCCGGATTCCCAGAGCAGAGGTGGCGTGCATGCGGTTCTGTAAACGGGAAAAACTGGGTTTACCGTCGGCCAGGACGATGATCTCGCCATCCAGGACGACTCCGGCCGCTTTCACCTGCCGGTGTAGGTCGTTGAGTTCAGGGTATTGGGCGGTAATCGTTCTTCCGTTCCGGCTTTGCAGCCGGGTGGTTTCTTCGAGAAAAGCTAGACAGCGCAGACCATCCCACTTGATCTCAAAGCGATAAGCGGGGGAGTCGAAAGGCGGGGCACTGACGGCGAGCATGGGTGCAATTTGCATGGGTAAGGCCATCTTTTATCCGGTCTTCTTTTTCCTTCTTTTTTTCGGGGGTTCTTCCTCTTGTTTAGTGGTCGCTTGTAAACTGGCCCGTAAGGCTTCCATCAGATCAACGACTTTACCCGTTTCCGGGGCGGTCGGAATCGCCACCTCTTCTCCGGCAATCTTAGCTTGAATCATCTCCATTAGCTTGGACCGGTATTCATTGGTGTATTTCCCCGGTTCAAAAGAGGACGAAAGGTTTCCGATTAAGCTGGTGGCCATGGAGATCTCGTTGGGATGAAGTGTTACCTCTTTAAACTCAGCGGTTAACCTTTCCGGCGCCCGAATTTCATCAGGGAAAAACATTGTCTCCATGACGAGGATTTGGTCCCAGCCCCGGATACAGGCGAGGACTGTTTTCGACCGGATCATGACCCGGGCGATCGCAATTTTTCCAGTTTCAGCCATCGCCTGTTTGAGGAGGGCGTAGGCTTTTTCCCCACCCGGATTGGGCCCTAGGTAATAGCTGCGGTCAAAATAGACCGGGTCAATCTCAGCCAGGTCCACAAAGTCGAGGATATCGATGGTTTTCGTGTTTTCCCCGGGTAACATTTGCAGATCTTCCTCCCGGAGGATGACATACTTTCCTTTTTCGTATTCATAACCGCGGACCAGCTCTTCCGGGTTGACTTCCACTTGGCATGAGGGGCAGAATTTCCGGTATTGGATGGGGGTTTTACAGGTGGCATGGAGTTGATGGAAATGGAGATCTTTCCGTTCAGTGGCGGTGTACATCTTGACCGGAATGTTGACCAACCCAAAACTGATGGCTCCTTTCCAAAGCGTACGCATGACCAACCTCCTGTTTGGGCTTTTGCGTTGTTCTTTGACTTAACAATTCCAATACAATATATTGATGGCCTGATTTTAATCGAACATTGTACCGAAATCCTTTCGTTGGTTACAACGCAATAAGCTTTGTTTGTCGCTTTCTGATCTATTATCCCCCGGTCTTCTTCCTCCTAGTGGTCTTACCCGATAAAAAAAGCCGGGAAAATTCGGCAAAGGCCTTTTAAAGGCTTTTTTTATATACCCGGTAGGTTTTGTAGTGGTAACCACCTGCTCCTTCCGCGTCCCGCCGCATTGGGGTGTTATCTTCGGCGATGGTGGATCCTTCGCCGTAGGTAAAACCAAGTGCTTTCGCTTTGAGTAACAAATGATAGAAGATGGTTCCGGAGACGCCTTTTTTGCGATAGTCCGGAACGACAAAAAGTAGAAAAACCCGGGCGCCGGAGATACGGTGCCGGTTCAGAAAGAATTTGGCCCACCCGATGGGGAGTAGACGGCCGCCGAGTTTGGGTAATACCCGGTTGTAATCGGGAATGGAGACGGCAAAACCAATGGGTTCTCCCGTGACACTGCGGGCGATGGGTATTAGTTCGGGGATGATTAAGTCTTTTAGTTGGTAGGCAAAGGCTTTCAGCTCCTCCATACTTGGTGGGGTAAGCTCACACCAGTCTTCCGGGAGGGCGTGATCCAGGATGTGTTTAAGGTCATTTAGTTCCGCCTCAAGGTTGTTGAGGTTGAGTGGATTAACCCGAAACCCGTATTTTTTCTGGGCATAGCTGACAACCCGGGCGGTCTTGCGTTCATCCAGCTTCTTGAGGTCATAGTAGTAAGCGTAAAGATCAAGATCTTTCGTGAAGCCGGCTTTTTCAAAGTAGGTGGCGTAGGCCGGTGGATTATAGGCGTTCATGAGAACCGGGGGGGAGTTAAATCCCCAAATTAAAAGGCCGCGCAGGTTTTCACCCTTCGTGGGGGAGATTGGCCCCCTAACCTCCGTCACTCCCTGGTTTAAGGAAGCAACCCAGTCACAGGCGTGGGTTAGGATGAGAATCGCTGCGCTCTCGTTATAAGCTTCAAACAGGGTGAGATAGCCTTCTTTCTTGGCAGCGTCTTTGTTCCCGACGGTATCTAAGCCCACCATTACCCGGCTGACAGGCCGTCCCACCGAATCACAGGCCAGAAGGAGACGGTATGGACCTCTGGTGAGGAGTGGGTTGAACCGGGGATCCAGGTTCTTTTTCACCTCTTTGATTAAAGGGGGAACCCAGTTCGGATCATTTTTATATATGTTCCATGGTAACCAGAGGAATTCCCGCATATCACTGCGGGTTACAACAGGTTTAATGGAAATACGATCCATTAAAAACCCTCCAATAATTTTCTTCTCGGCCAAACGGCTTGCTAGATCACAGTTAGTATAGACTGATTACGGAACCGGATCAAACGGGGATTACCGGGACCGGCCGGGTTGCCCTCTTTTTTCCTTCTAAATCGGTTTGTTCTTTCATAATTTGTAAAGAGGAAGCCCGGGGGGTGGCGACGATTACCAAAAAAAAGATCTTCTGGTTAAATATTGTATGGCGACAGGAGTATATAATTGCCATCATTTTACTAATTATCTTAGGTTTTTTCTACGGTTGGACCCGATGGGGACAGCCCGTTGAGGCTCCGTCCCTGTTACCGTCGGCGATCTCCGGGAAAATAATTGTGATTGATGCCGGGCATGGGGGTACCGACCCCGGAGCAGTCGGCCGGAGCGGACTGGAGGAAAAAGTGATCACGTTAGACCTGGCAAAAAGGTTGAAACGGTATTTTTCCCGGGTTGGTGTTTACGTGGTGATGATCAGAGAAACGGATGTCGATTATGGCCAAATGCCCGCCGCGGGGGTGTTAACCAAGAAACGCCGGGATTTACTCCACCGGGTGCAGATGGCGAATGAAAGTAAAGCCGATCTGCTTTTAAGCATCCATGTGAACAGTTTTCCGCAGTCGATTTGGTCGGGGGCCCAATGTTTCTATGATAGTAAAATACCCGAAAGTAAGCTCTTGGCGGAGGCCATTCAAGACAGTCTGGTTACCAGGTTGGGTCCTAACCGGCGAAAAGCGAAAAGCGCCGATTATCTAATCCTGAAGGCGACCACTATGCCTTCGGTCACCGTAGAGGTGGGTTTCATCTCCAACCCCCGCGAAGAGGAACTTCTGGCCGATCCGGAATACCGGGAAAAACTAGCGGAGGCTATCTTTTACGGGACCGCTGCCTATTTGACTCAGCAAGCTCATGAGACGGTGTCGGTGGCGACCAATCCGGGCGGTGAGTCGGCTGGGCTAACCGCCAAAGTCTACCCGGAATTGACTTTTCCCACCGTTGATCCGGGGATGGCCTGTTTATACTTTGCGACGCCCAATAATGAGGATCTGAGTTTAACCCCAGAAATAAGACGCCTGCCGGAAGGAGCCGAGGGGAACAAAGAAAAAAAGGGGCAGGTTATTTTGGGAGAATTGGCGCGCGGACCGGGCGAAGGCAGCGCCCTTTTACCCTGTTTGCCGTGGGGAGATTGGGTGAAAAGTCTCCGGTTGGAAGGAACGCGGGGGGTAATTGATGTCCGTTCGGAACTGGGCACTTTTATTAACGGGGGAGGGGCTTCTGAGCTTTTGGCCATCTATAGTTTGGTCAATACTTTAGCCGTTAATCTGGAGCTCAAAGAAGTGACCATCCTGGTTGACGGGGTCAAGAGTGTGACCTTGGGCGGGCATTTTCTCCTGGATGGGCCAATCCGTCCCCGGCCGGAACTGGGGCTGACCGGGACAGAAGGGGAGACAAAGTAGGCCGAATAGGCGCTCGACCCGCTTTCAATCTCCCCTTCCCGAAGAAGACGAAACCAAGAAAATCAATTCATACGGAGAATACCATTGGCCCCGGTTGGGAAATACGGGTCAAGGCCATCATTCACGTGGGGCAATGAGGCTATTTTCTGGGTAAGCTAAGCGATAAAAACGGCGGAGTACCAATTCTGTTCCTGATTTTCGTCCTTTAAGGTTTGGATGGGCAACCCAAAACGCCGGACGGTGCGGAAAACATCAATTCCGACGCTGTGAAAGGCGGGCCGTGCCTTTTTCGGTTGGACACAGGGTGCCCCTTTGAACCCGGCGCATTCGGTGCAGAGGGTGCAATCGCTGAGGGAAAAGGCAAAGTAATAACCATCAAGGAAAGCTTGCCGTTCAATGGTCAAGGAGACTTCCTGGGAAGTTTTTTTATCGGTGGAATGAATGATTACGCCCCAGGAATATTCCGCCAATACTCTCCGGTATTCCCAGGGTTTTAAGGATCCCGGTCGGGAAGGACAAGTATGGCCTTTTCCCCAGTCGGCACAGCCGTACATACATTTGAGGATTGTCCGGGAATCAAAGATAATATCTTTCAATTCAAAAAGGACGGCATGATCCGCGCCTAATTTCAGCGCGCGTTCGACATAATAAGTCCGTTCGGGCATTGAACCACTCCCTAACAATAATCGGTTTCTAAACTTGATTATACCACTTTTGAAGTTGCTTAGCCTATTCTAAAGTTCAGCTCCCTCGAACCAGACAAAACCACCTTTTGGGGTTTTTTACTTTCCGCCTCGCTTCTTGTCTCAACTTCTCAACTTGGGGCTGGCGACCGCTCTGTCACTGGATTCGGTTTCAAGTGCCGTCCGTTAAGAGGAAGCAAGGCAACGGAGAGCGTCAGTGATGAAAAACTTAAAGCCGGGTATTAAAAAAAGCGGTTTTAGCATTATGCTAAAACCGCTTTTTCCTTTCAACCGAGCCTTTTCTTTAATAATCCATGCCCATGCCACCAGGGGCAGCCGGCATTGGTTTTTCCTTCTCCGGAATGTCCGCGATTAAGCACTCGGTGGTCAAGAGCATCCCGGCGATACTGGCGGCGTTTTGCAGCGCGCTTCTGGTGACCTTAGCCGGGTCAACGATTCCGGCAGTCATCATATCAACATACTCTCCGGATAAAGCGTTATAGCCTTGACCTTTCGGGAGACTAAGCACTTTTTCGGCAATGACGGAACCTTCGGCGCCGGCATTGTTAGCGATCTGTTTGACCGGTTCGGCTAAAGCCCGACGGACAATGGAAATACCGGTGGCAATATCGCCGCTCTCTTTCTTCTGCAGATCTTCGAGAATGGGCGAGATCTGTAAGAGGGTTACGCCGCCACCCGGGACAATCCCTTCTTCCACTGCAGCGCGGGTTGCCGATAAAGCATCCTCAATCCGGTGTTTTTTCTCTTTCATTTCGGTTTCGGTCGCAGCGCCAACCTGGATCACAGCAACTCCACCGGAGAGTTTGGCCAGTCTTTCTTGGAGTTTCTCCCGGTCGTAATCGGAAGTGGTCTCTTCGATCTCCAGTTTGATCTGGCTGATCCGGTTTTTAATATCTTGGGTCGAACCTTTCCCATCAACGATGGTGGTCTCTTCTTTCGTCACTTTGACCTGACGGGCTTGGCCCAACATCTCAAGGGTGGCGTTCTCCAAGGTCATGCCGACATCTTCCGAAATGACCTGGCCACCGGTGACAATAGCGATATCGCTGAGCATTGCTTTACGGCGATCACCAAAGCCCGGCGCTTTCACGGCGACCACATTCAGCGTACCCCGTAACTTGTTCACGATTAAAGTAGCCAGGGCTTCGCCTTCGATATCCTCGGCGATGATCAGGAGGGGTTTCCCTCTTTGAACTACCTTCTCCAGGATGGGGAGGAGGTCTTTCACCAAGGTTATTTTCTTATCGGTGAGCAGAATATAGGGTTCCTCCAGAACCGCTTCCATCCGTTCGGAATCGGTTACCATGTAGGAAGAGATGTAACCCCGGTCAAAGAGCATTCCTTCAACCACTTCTAATTTGGTCTCCATGGTTTTGGATTCCTCAACGGTAATGACGCCGTCTTTCCCCACTTTTTCCATGGCTTCGGCGATTAATTTACCGATCTCTTCGTCGGAAGCAGAGTTGGAAGCGACTTGGCTAATGGCTTCTTTCTTATCGACCGGCTTGCTAATTTGCTTGATTTCGTCAACGATCGCATTGACAGCCTTCTCCATCCCGCGTTTTAAGATCATGGGATTAGCGCCAGCCGCCAGGTTTTTCAAACCTTCACGGACCATGGCTTGGGCAAGCAAGGTCGCAGTGGTGGTGCCATCACCGGCGACATCATTTGTCTTGGTGGCCACTTCTTTCGCCAGTTGGGCTCCCATATTCTCAAAGGGATCTTCCAACTCGATTTCTTTGGCAATGGTCACACCGTCATTAGTGATTGTCGGAGAACCGTATTTTCTCTCCAAAACCACGTTCCGGCCTTTGGGCCCCAGGGTAATCCTGACGGCTTCCGCCAGTTTATTCACGCCACGCTCTAGGGCATGCCGTGCTTCTTCGGTATAAATAATTTGTTTACCTGCCATTTTTTCACCCTCTTCGTTCAAAATTTTAAGTAACTGGTCAATAACTGGTTAATATTTTTCTCAAGTTTTAGCCGACGATCGCCAGGACGTCGCTTTCTTTTAATACCATGTATTCTTCGCCGTCCAGCTTAACTTCGGTTCCGGCGTATTTGGCAAACAGGACTTTGTCGCCAACTTTCACTTCCAACGGGACTTTCTCGCCGTTTTCCAGGGTTTTGCCGGAGCCGACCGCTAATACTTCACCCATTTGTGGTTTTTCTTTGGCGGTGTCAGGGAGGACAATGCCGCTTTTGGTCTTTTCCTCACTCTCCAAAACTTTGATGACGATTCTTTCGCCTAATGGTTTAATATTCATTTTCTCCCTCCTCAAACTTTGTTATTAGCACTCATTAAAGGTGAGTGCTAATCTAGGTTTAATTTTATTAACCAAACCTGGAAAATGCAAGAAGCCTAAATAGCCGATTTTGACTGTTTTCCGGAATAATGAGCGACTAAAGAAAAATATCGGCTATTTGCTTCATCAGCCGAAAGATTGGGCTAAATATCTCTCGGAAATTCCCAATCCGGCTATATTTTACGGTTAATTCCCCAAAAATATACAGAAATTATACATTCGGAGCAACTTTCTCTTTACAAGTCGATGATTTTCAGGTATAATATCTTTTGCGATGCCGAAGTGGCGGAATTGGCAGACGCGCTGTGTTCAGGGCGCAGTGGGAGCACTCTCGTGTGGGTTCAAATCCCACCTTCGGCACCAATAAAGACGATCAAAACCTCCGTTGGAAAACGGAGGTTTCTTTATCAAACAGTCTTGCGGGGAAAACAGCAACGCGCGGAAGAAAAAACAAAAAGGATCACGCTTATTATTTCCGAAAAGGTCGTTAGGGGACGGCCTTTTTTCATAGGTTAGTTTAAGGAGTAAGGTTTATTATTGTTCTCCCTTGATTTATTAATTTCAATACAATACAATAAATTGATTGCCAAAATTAAACACGCCCGCTTGGATAGGAAGCATGGTAATGCTACAACGGCGCAAGCTCAAGTAAAAAAATTTGAACAAATGGGCTGGAACAGGAACAAACTAGGAGAATTGGCGTTATTTGTGTACAGCTAGCATGATCCTTTCGGCATAGATGCCAAAAATGGGCAACATTATATAGAAGCGGAAATTTTACTTAAATCTACAATATTGGAGGGAAAGTGGTTGCGGAAAAAGGTAAGATTAGCGATTTTCTGCTGGGTACTGGTAGGGCTCACCATCGCTCCCGGACTGTCGGCTGCCAAAGAGCAGGAAATAAGCTTGGTCCAGGCGCTAACGCTGGGGATGGATGCGAATTATGCGATTAAAAAAGCGAAGCTGACTTGGGATAACGCCAGCCTTAATTATGAAAAAAACAAGGCGGCTCAGCCTTTAACCGGCTCCCGCTCCAGCGAGCTGCAGTTGGAGCTGAACTTGTGGCAAGCGGAGGAGAATTACCGGCGGACTAAAGATCAGGCCTTACTGGCTATTGCCCGGCAGTACCTGGAGGCGCTCAAAACCGAACAGGAAAGATTATGGCGGAGTAAACAGCTGGAATGGGAGGAGATGACGCTACGCTTATTGGAGCAACAGGTGGCGAAAGGTTATGAAACCCGTTTAGCCTTAATCCGACAAGAAAATAAGTACCATAACGCCCGGCAGGAACTGAAAACCCTAGAGGATAACTATGATCAATTGGTACGGGAATTGGCGGTGGCCATCGGCTGGCCGACGGAGGCGACGCACTTTCGGCTCATGCCGGTGAACACTGCTTTAACGTGGGAATTGAGTGAAGCCGACTGTCAGAACTTAGCCCGGGCGAACAGTCTTTCCCTCCGGTCAGCCAGTTTAGAAGTGGAGTTAGCACAGCTTGCTTTGGAGCGGGCGCGGATCGGTTCAGCCTTGCCCGTGGAAATAATGGAGATGGAGAACAATTTAGCCTTGGCGAACCTGCGTCGGGATGAAGCCGCAAGGGAACTGGAAAATACCGTTCGTCAACAGTACAGGGTCTTAACCCAATTGGCCGAAAATTTAGCTTTGAACGAAATCCATATAGCGACTGTGCGGGAGAATTTCAGTAAGGTGCAACAACAACGGCAGGTGGGTTTGGTAAAAGAAGTCGACTATTTAGCAGCCGAAGCCGAATTGCTTCAGGCGGAATACCAGATGTCGTCAGCCGTCACCAATTACCGCATTAAAAAATGGGAGTTCCAGCAGTTACTAGGTCTGGACCTGGAGGTGGAATAATGAACAAAAAACTTAAACCTTTGTTTGTTTTTTGCTTTCTTTTGCTGACCGTTCTCTTGGTCCGGCCGGGGAAGATTCTTCAGGCGGCAGAGGCAGGGAGCCTGGAAGAAGCGGTGGCCTGGGGGTTAGCCCATAGTCCTACCGTCCTCACGCTGGAGGAAGAAATCGCCCAGCTCCACCGTCAACTGGCTAAGATCGAAACGAATCTTCATTGGCAGATTGGGTTGGGGGCAGGCCTCAGCAGTGGGGGTGGAGGTGGCGCCATAGGAGCTGCTCCAGGGGGTACCGGCAACGGGCTAGCCACCGCGGAGCTTACCGGTCAAAAGCTTTTTCGCTCCGGTCTTTCGCTTGAACCGAAGTTGTCATTAAAGAAAGATTTGAGCAAGGATGACGATCCCGAACTTGGTTTCACCTTCTCCATCAATCAACAGCTTTATCCTTGGGTTCCGTCTGCTGCGGAGCAGGAGTATTACAAGACCTTGAATGCCTTAAAAAAGGCGGAAGCGAATTTAACTTGGCGGGTTAACAGTTTGAAAATCGATTGGTTGGAAGGTTATCTTAAACTTTTACGCCTGCGGGAACAGCTGGAGGTAGCGGAAACCCAGTACGCTTTGGCCGTTGATGAGTTGGCTTTAACCCAAAAGCGGCAGGAGATTAGCGAGGCCAGTCCGGGGCAGGTCCTGGCGGCCCGGATCAGTTTAAAGCAAGCAGAATACGAGCGAAGACAGGTCAATAACCGCTTTTTAGAGGCAAAACGGGAGTGGCTATTGGCTTTAGGGTTGCCCACTACTTATGAGATCAAATTTGAGGAGGATAATCAATATTACCATAAGCTTCGGGAGGAAGTGCATAACCTCTCCGTGACTACGGAAGACCCGGCTCTCCTCTATACTAAGCTCGAAGCGACCCATTACCAACTGGCCGCCAAGGAGATCGACCGGGAGCAGTTGGAGCAGGTCTGGACTTGGAATGAGGCCAGTTATCTACCGAAGGTGGCCGCCGGCGGAACCTATAACGGGTCGAACGATAAATGGAGCCTTAACTTAAACCTCAGTTATCGACTGTGGGACGGGGGCGCAAAACGACTGGCCCGGGAAGAACATGAAGCGAAACTGGCTGCTTTAGAACGGGAACTACAGAATCTACGGGCTAACCTTGAGACGGAGTTGTATACACGGTTGAACGCCCAGGAGCTGGCCGAGTTAAAGCTGGAAGAGACGAGTTTAGCTTTGGAGAAAGCCCGATTGGAACGGGAACTTTACCGGGAACAATGGGAGGCTGGCTTTCTTTCCGAAAAAGACTGGACTTTAAAGGAATTGGCTTGGAAAAACGCGGAGATTAGTTCTAAATCTGCGCAAGATCAGGTCTTTCTGAATAAGTTACGGGTTTTACAATTAATCGGTCTGATTTAGGGGAAAACCTTCCGGAACAGGCTCCGGATCTTATATTAAAGCTTGTTGCGTTTTGGCTTCCATTACAATATATAGTGCTTCCTGCAATCAGGCGATCAATATATTGTATCGAAATGATTAAAGCCAAGGCCAACGCAGAAAGCCCGCGGAGGCTTTAAAGTGAGGGGGTTTCAACAATGAGAAAAAAGAAACGGTGGTTCCTACCGGTGATCATCATTTTAGTTGTGGGTGGCTTTATCTTTTGGCAATGGCAAGGCCGTAAAGCTAAACTGGCTGTAGACGGGCCGCTCAATCTGGAGATTTCACCGCAAGCGGTGATGAAAGTGGGAAGGGGGACGATCCGAAAGACCATTGCGGCCAGTGGTTATTTATCCCCTCAGCAGAGGAAGGAGTTATTCTTTAGTGTTAGCGGAAAGGTAAAAACCGATCGGTTGACGGAAGGCCGGGCGGTGAAGAAGGACGAGGTGCTTGTGGAACTTGATTCGACCCGCCAAGAACTGGATTATCTCAAGGCGAAAAAGGCCTATGATTTAGCGTTAATCAACGGGTTGGAACGGGAGATTCGCGAGGCGGAACTAAGTCTAAAGATGGCTAAGGAGAACCTGGAAGCAACGACCTTACGGGCGCCTTTTGACGGGATTATCACCAGGGACCTGGTGGATGCCGGTGACTACGTGGGGATTAATGAACAGAATGCGGTCGGGACCATCATCGCCGACGGTCCTTATGAGATCGAAGTAAATATTAGTGAGAATGAAAGTCCCCAGGTGAGGGTCGGTCAGAGAGCAATCATTACCGCCGAGGCTATTCCCGAACGGAAGTTTGAAGGCCGGGTGAAAGAAGTAGCTCTCCAGGCCGTTAATAATGGCGGGGTTGTGACTTTACCGGTAAAGGTTATCCTGACCGAAGAATCGGAGTTGTTAAAACCGGAATTCTCCGCCGAAGTGGAAATTATTGTCGATGAAATCGCGGATCAAATCGTGGTTCCGATTACCGCGATCGCAAATAAGCATGGGGTGGAACAGGTGATTAAAGTGGTGGCGCAAAAACCGGTGCCTACCCCGGTCAAGACCGGTTTGAATAATGGATTGGAAGTCGTGATCCTGGAGGGAGTGGACCCCGGGGACGAAATCCTGATTAATGCCCATCAATTTTCAGATAGTCTCCAAGGCAACACCGGCTTCGGCCCGGGCCAACCGGGAACACGGGCGGGAATCACGATCAGAAGGTGAAAGCGATGTTAATTCGAGCGGTTAATTTGCAAAAAACTTACCGGATGGGCGCCGTCCAGGTGGAAGCCTTAAAAGACGCTACCTTCCAGATTGATGCCGGAGAATTCGTGGCGATTATCGGTCCCTCGGGCTCCGGAAAATCTACCCTTATGCATATCCTGGGGTGTCTTGATCAACCAACGGCCGGCCGCTACTATCTGGAGGAGCAAGATATCAGTGCTGTTACCGATAATCAATTGGCGGAGATTAGGAATAAGAAGATAGGTTTTGTTTTTCAACAGTTTAATCTGCTGCCGAAGGCGACGATTTTACAGAATGTCTGTGTCCCGCTGATTTACGCCGGAATCCGTGGCCGTCGGCGCCAGTTGAAACGGGCCGAGCATGCTTTACACCAAGTTGGGCTTAGTGATCGTTTACATCACCGCCCTAATGAAATTTCCGGCGGCCAAAAACAACGGGTGGCGATTGCCCGCGCTTTAATCAATAACCCGGCGTTGATTTTAGCCGATGAACCTACGGGAAATCTGGATACCAAGACCGGTCAAGAGATTTTAGGAATTTTCCGTCAGTTAAATGAGGAAGGTCATACCATTATCATGGTCACCCATGACCAGGAAATTGCCGCACAAGCAAAACGAATCATTCAAATCCGGGATGGTTTGATCCAGAGAGACGAGGTGATTGCATGATTTGGGAGATTTTAAGGATGGCAGTCGATAGCCTGACGGTGAACAAATTACGCTCATTCCTGTCGATGTTGGGAATCATCATCGGGGTTGGCGCAGTGATTGCCATCGTGTCGGTAGGTTCCGGCGCTCAAACCCAAGTAACCAGTGAAATATCCCAACTTGGATCCAATTTGATTATGGTTAACCCCGGAATTCGCCGGGGGAGAGGTGGCCGGATCAGCCTGGCGGCGACCGATGTTTTTACGATGGAGTTGGCCTATCGGATCCTCCAGAACTGTCCATCGGTGGAACGGATCATCCCCAACTTACAAACCTCCGGCCTGCTCATTGCCAGGGAGAACAATTACAATACGACGGTCGTCGGGGTAACCCCGACTTACCAGGAGATTTATAATTTTTATCCGGCGCGGGGGCAGTTTATTACTGCGGAGCATCAAGCCAACGCCACTAACGTTATTGTTTTGGGATCGGGTTTGGCCAAGGAACTCTTCCCGGAGACCGATCCCTTGGGACAAAAGGTGAAGTTGTATGTGAGGAACCGGCATCTCCTTTTTGTGGTAGTTGGGGTGATGGAGGAGAAAGGGACCGGGATCTGGGGAAACATGGAGAATCAGGCCTTTATTCCGGCGTCGGTGTTAATGAAAAAGATTAATAACCGGAAATACGTAAATGGATATGTTGCCCAGGCGGCGGAGGCGGAAGCCTCCCATGCGGCGGTGGCGGAGATCGAATTCTTTCTCACCCGTTATATAGGGAATCCCGACGATTTCCAGGTATCTAGTCAGGAACAACTCTTAGAGATGATTAGCCAAGTGACGGGGACATTAAGCATCATGTTGGGTGGGATTGCCGGGATCTCCTTGTTGGTTGGGGGGATTGGCATTATGAATATTATGCTGGTTTCGGTCACGGAGCGGACTCGTGAAATCGGGATCCGGAAGGCCCTGGGGGCAAAAGGTCGGCACATTATGACTCAGTTTATCATCGAGTCTCTGGCCATGAGTGGATTTGGCGGTTTAATCGGAATCGGCCTCGGTTGGTTGGGCGCCGCCGGCGTAGCTAAAGTTGGTGGTTGGCCGCTAGTGGTGACCCATACCTCGATTTTCGTGGCTTTTTCCTTTGCCCTTGCCGTCGGGTTATTCTTTGGAATATATCCGGCCCGGAAAGCCTCGAAATTGGATCCGGTGATCGCCTTGAGTTATGAATGAGTGAAGCCCGGCTAGCTCCATGGTTTGCTTGGAAAAATAGCGCCGGAAAAACAACTTTGGGCCGATGCTTCTTATATGGATTAAAGACTATTTCCAAGCGAGGGAAGAGGTTATCCGGAAAGCGGATAACCTCTTTATATTTTGGCAAACAATGTTAACGGCAGGAGTTTGGCGGCTATTTATGGAATATGTATGGATGAAGCATAATCAAGAGAAGATGTTGACGAGGTGAAAAAGATGGATGTCATGGAAGCAATTAGAGCACGGCGGAGCATCCGGCAGTACGAGAACCGTCCACTACCGGAGGAGGTTTTGGGTGAAATTTTGGAAGCGGCCCGACTCGCCCCTTCAGCCCGCAACCGGCAAGACTGGCGTTTTGTAGTGGTCAAGGATGAACAGCAAGTTCAGCGGGTGGCCGCCGCCACTGGCCAGTCTTTCTTGGCAACGGCGCCGGTAATCATTGCCGGAGTTGGTCTCCAACCTGAACAGGTCATGCGGTGTGGGGTCCCAAATTATGCGGTGGATTTGGCCATTGCCATGACCAATATTACACTTGCCGCTACCGCCCATGGGTTAGGCACTTGTTGGATTGGCTCCTTTGATCAAGAGGAAGTGAAGAAGGTTTTAAAGATTCCTGACACATATAAAGTGGTTGAGCTGATGTCCCTTGGTTATCCGGCGGAACAACCGGCGGCGCGACCACGGAAACCCTTAAGCGAGGTTGTCTCCTATGACTATTTTTAACAAGGTTTTGAACTAAACGGGAAGGAGACGGGAAAACTATTGGAGTATCTTAGTCTTTATCGAAAATGGCGGCCGCAAAGTTTCTCAGAAGGTTTTGTCGGTCAGGAACATGTGGTGCGAACCTTACGCAATGCTTTGCTCCAGAATAAGGTGGCCCATGCTTATCTTTTCACCGGTCCCCGGGGTACCGGAAAAACTTCGGCCGCAAAAATATTGGCAAAAGCAGTCAATTGTACCCGCCGGGGGGAGAGCCCCGATCCATGTAATCAATGCTCCAGTTGCCAGCGGATCAATGACGGGGTATCCCTGGATGTATTGGAAATTGACGGCGCTTCCAACCGGGGGATTGACGAGGTTCGGGATTTACGCGAAAAGGTAAAGTTTGCACCGGTCGAGGGGAATTTTAAGGTTTACATTATTGATGAAGTCCATATGCTCACGACTGAAGCTTTTAATGCCCTTTTAAAGACGTTGGAGGAGCCGCCGCCGCATGTCATTTTTATCTTCGCCACCACCGAAAGTCATAAAGTACCAGCGACGATCCTTTCCCGTTGTCAAAAGTTTGACTTTAAACGCCTATCAATGCGGGAGATCAGCACCCACCTTGCCCGGTTGGTCGCGGCGGAAGGATTAGAAGCCGAGGAGGAAGCCCTCCGCTTAATCGGACAGGAGACCGACGGCGGGCTACGGGATGCGATCGGCCTGTTGGAGCAGGGTTTGGCTTATGCGGAAGGTAAATTAACCGTTGGTGATGTCCGGGCGGTTTTAGGTTTAGCCGAGAACGAAATGCTTTTGGCTCTAGGCCAAGCGGCAGCGGATCAGGATCCGGTTGTTGGCTTTCAACTGATCCAAAAAGCCGGCGCCGAAGGGAAGGATTTGCCCCTTTTCGCCCGGCAGCTGGCCAGATTTTTCCGGGACCTTCTCCTTTTACACTGGACCGAAACGGAAGGGGAAGTTTCTTTAACACCCCCGGAGCAAGTGACCGCCCGGGCGATCGCCGAAAAGATGGGGCAGACCAATTTGAAACGGGGGGTCGCTCTTTTTCTAGAGGCCGGCTCGGTGGCGCGGCGGGGAACAGAAGGCAGCCTTCCTTTGGAGATGGCTTTCTTACGCTTGATTACGGAAGACGAGGGGACTGGTAACCACCTGCTGGCGCAAAAAGTGGCTGTTTTGGAAGAACGGTTGGCGAAGGTGGAAGCCGATCTGGCCAGTATGGCTCCAACTTGGCGGGGAATGGCGTCCGTTCATGCCCCGGTCTTGTCGAAGCCTGGGGACGCCGGTAATTTGGCAAAACCAGAAAAGACCGGAACAGCCACCGAAAAAATACAACCCTTTGACCGCTGGGAAGAGGTCTTGGAAGGCGTCAAGCAGCGGAAACGAACGGTGGAAGCCTTGTTGCGGGAAGGAACCCCCGTCGGGCTAAGCGGGAAGCGGTTACTGATCCGTTTTACCCTCAAGTTTCACTGGGAGAAGATTCGCGAACCGGAATACACCCGTTTGGTGACCGATGTTCTACAGGAAATAACCGGAGAACAATTGTTTCCTGAGTTCATCCTAGCGGAGGCTGAAGATAAAGAAACAGCGGAGCAAACTCCGGAATTACTCCGGAAAACATTAGAACTTTTTGGTGGGGAAATTACCGAAATAAAAGAGGAGGATCGATAATGGCTAAGATGCAACAGGCCCTGAAACAGATCCAAAAGATGCAAGCGGAGATGAAACGGGTTCAAGATGAATTGGCGATTAAGACGGTCACCAAGACAGCGGGT
The DNA here is from genome assembly GCA_012837715.1 of Bacillota bacterium. GTDB lineage: Bacteria > Bacillota > UBA4882 > UBA10575 > UBA10575 > Capillibacterium. The sequence goes on from DUQR01000047.1 coordinate 30,977, forward strand.
GGCGGAGCCGTCGCTGTGGAGATCAGTGGCGCCCTAGAGGTAAAAAAAGTGACGATTGAACCGGAAGTTTTAGAAGATAAAGAGATGTTGGAGGATCTATTGGTGGCGGCTGTGAACGAAGCGATCAAGGAAGCTCAGGAGTTATCGGCCAATGAGATGGCGAAAGTGACCGGTAATTTAAAGATACCGGGTTTGCCCGGAGGCCTTTTCTAGCGGTACCGGGATGATGAATTACTATCCGAAACCAATGAGCCGGCTCATCAAAGAGCTGGCTAAATTACCGGGGATTGGACCGAAGACTGCTCAACGGCTGGCTTTTTATCTTTTCGAGTTACCCCGGGATGAGGTGGTAGGGCTTGCTACCGCCATGGTTGAAGCGAAAGATTCCTTAAAGTTTTGCGCAATTTGTGGCCACCTAACCGACGAATCCCCCTGCCGGGTCTGTCAGGACACAACCCGGGATCACCACCTCCTTTGCGTGGTGGAAGAACCGAAGGATGTCATTGCTCTCGAAAAAACCAGAGAATTTCGAGGAATGTACCATGTATTACACGGCGCCCTTTCTCCGTTAGAAGGAATCGGTCCGGAAGAACTCAACATCAAACAGCTGCTCAACCGATTACAGACGGAAGAGATTAATGAGGTAATTCTGGCTTGTGATCCGGATCTGGAAGGGGAAGCGACCGCCTTATACCTGGCGCGAATAATCAAACCCTTACAGATCAAAGTTACCCGGCTGGCCCGGGGGCTCCCCATCGGGGGCGACCTTGAGTATATCGATGAGGTGACTCTGGGGAAAGCCATTGAAGGTCGGCAAGAACTCTGAAGAGTTTACAGTAAGCAAAAAGTTTATTTGTAAGTGATCAAGAAGACCTTTAAACCAATCCTACAGGAAAGCAGTATTTCCTGTAGGAGTTTTCTTAAATCTAAGTGGTCGTTCATGCTGGTAACCGCTTTACGGTTTTTTCTGAACGGAAAGGGGCTCGCGACCTCCCTGGCGTTCGAACCGCTTTCAATAAGACTAGGCGAGGAAAGACAAGGCCTGCGGAGAGCGCCTCTGGCCCCGGCTGGGTAAACGCTGATCGAAGGCGGACAGAAGCTGGTCGTTCGTAGCGGCGCTTGAATAGGTTGTTCATGCCGACTCCCGACAGTATACAGCAATAATTGAATCAAAGTCGGGTGAACAATTTAAGCTATTTTCTAAGTAGGATCCTGGGTGGAGAAAGGAGCGTGTTTGACGTGGAAACAAAGGAGCAAAAAACACCAAGCTTATGGGGGATCGCCCAATTATCTCTGCGGAGTCTCATCTTAGGGGCGGTCGGTTCGGCGATCATTACCGCTAGTTCCATGTATACGGCCTTACGGATGGGGGCTTTACCCTGGCCGACGATTTTCGTCGCCGTTCTCTCCATGACCGTCCTCAAGTTGCTGGGGCGAACCAATTTAAAGGAGATCAGTATTGCGCAAACGGCCATGTCGGCCGGGGCAATGGTGGCCGGCGGGATGGCTTTTACCCTTCCCGGACTCTGGATCACCGGCGTCTGGTCGGGACCGGATGTCCTGGCAAACCACTGGTGGAAAGTCCTGGCCATCGCGTGGACGGGAATGATTCTCGGTGCGATCCTGACCTGGTGGTTGCGGCCAAAGTATATTGAACGGGACTCCTTGCCCTTTCCCATCGGGAAAGCGGCGGCGCACACCCTGATCACCGGTGACCAAGGGGGGAGAAAATCCATCCTTTTATTCGGAGCGATGGGTTTTTCTGCAGTCATTACCTATCTCCGGGATAGTCTAGGTTGGCTTCCGGCGGCGATAACTTCCGATTGGTTTTCCCGACGCCGGATGGAGGTGGGGGTCATGTTCTCCCCGATGGCCGTGGGGATTGGGTACCTGATTGGCCCGCAGGCAACGGGAGTCTGGTTTTTAGGCGCCCTCCTCGCTTATCTCTTGATTATTCCGCTGGGGCCCACCCTCGGGCTGCTGGCTTCGACCGAAGCGGCGGTGGCTTTCAAAAATACCCTGGGTTTAGGTCTCATGGTGGGGACGGGGATCGGAATTATTATCCGTTTTATCATAAATTTAGGCCAGCGACCGGCGCGGAAGGAGCAGAACTCCGGAGTATGGGAACAGACCGGCCAAAGTAAAGGACGGTTTAACGGCCGTATCTTACAAATTGCTGGCGTGGTCTTAGCCTATCTTTTCAGTCTGATCGCGGGGTTACCACCCTTGGCCGCGCTCTTGTTGATCGGCGGTGTTTTCGTGGCGACCACCATGGCGGCGACGATTACTGGTGAAACGGGGATTAACCCCATGGAAATCTTCGGTATTATCATTCTTTTAGCCCTTCGCCTTTTGGTGCCTTTGACTACCACCGCTGCTTTTCTGGTGGCCGCTGTGGTCGCGATTGCCTGTGGCTACGCCGGGGATATTCTCAATGACTATAAATCCGGCTCTTTATTAAAAACCAACCCCAAAGCCCAATTTGTCTCCGAATTAGTGGGGGGTTCCGTCGGCACGGTGGTGGCGACCCTGGCCATGATCGCTTTGATCACCCGCTACGGGGGGGTTGGGAACGAGTATGGATTACCGGCTGTCCAGGCCTTTGCCGTTTCCCAAATGGTGCACGGAATTGGGGATCCGCTGGTCTTCGGGATCGCGATGGGGATCGGCGCCTTGTTATACCTGGCGAAAATACCCGCGATGACCTTAGGGATTGGGATGTACTTACCCTTTGCGCTGTCGGGCACGGTTTTTCTCGGCGGGATGTCACGCCTGGTTTATCAGCGGATCAAACCGGGCGCTGCGGAGAACGGCGATGTGGTGGCGTCGGGTCTTTTTGGCGGCGAAGGAATTACCGGGGTGACGATCGCGATTATTCGGATGATCACCGGGGCTTGATGAAGCTTTTTGCGTTGTAACCAGCAACAAGGATGCTGATACAATAGATAGCATTTAACATCAATTAAGCGATCAATATATTTGTCGGGATTCTTAAAAACAAAGCACAACGCAAATACCCTGATCGGGAGGGGACTTGAAGATGGGGATGGTAATTGGCATTGATGTTGGTGGCAGCACCACCAAGATTGTGGGTTTAAAGAAAGATCAACTGTTTAGTCCCGTTTGGGTGAAAGCCAATGATCCAGTGGCTTCAATCTATGGGGCTTTCGGAAAGTTCATTAATCTCAACGGGTTAGCTTTGGACGATATTGAACAAGTGATGGTGACCGGGGTTGGCGCCTCTTATATTAATCAACCGTTATACGGTATTTCGACGCGGAAGATCGATGAGTTCCGGGCGATCGGGAAAGGGGGACTGTTCTTAAGCGGTCTCCACCGGGCGATCATTGTCAGTATGGGGACGGGGACCGCCTATGTCATGGCCGACCTGAACGAAGTGAAACATATTGGGGGCACCGGGGTCGGGGGCGGCACTTTGCTTGGACTCTCCAATAAAATGTTGAATATCCGGCATTTCCATGATCTAATTGCGATGGCGGAAGGTGGCAACCTGGCCCATATCGATTTGCTGATTGGTGATATTACCCAGGATCAAATTGTTGGGTTACCGCCGGAAACAACTGCTTCTAATTTTGGGAAGATCAGCGATTTGGCGACGAAAGCCGATACTGCCCTTGGCATTATTAACTTGGTCTTCCAGACCATCGGGATGCTGGCGGTTTTTGCCACCCGGATTTACGGCGTCAGCGATGTGGTCTTAACCGGGAATCTGACCAATGTGCCCCAAGCGGGGGAGATCTTCACGATGCTGCACCAACTGTACCAGGTGCGTTTCCACACGCCGGTGCATGCCGAGTTTGCGACGGCGACTGGCGCCGCCCTAGCGTCCAAATGTAAGTAGGGGCCCAAGCTGGTTTCCGCCAGGACAACGAAGTGGAGAAAGAAGAAAACCGGGTGAGTCGAGAAGGAGCGAAAGCATTTCTAATCGCGGCGTGCGCCTCTGGCCCAGCTGGATAAATGCGGGTAAAGATAACCATTCATCGTTTTGCTGTCGTTAGCTGGCGCCGGGCGATGGCCGCTAACAGGGGTGGAAGATAAGCATCATCGACGACGGGGCGGCCCAGCTGACGGCCAGCGAAATCACCATGGTAGTCGGAGCCGCCGGTGATTAATAGGTGGTGGCTCTGGCAGAATTCGCAGTAAAAAGCGGTTTCCTCCGGGGTATGACTGTTGGCGATGGCCTCTAATCCTTCGATGCCCCAGGACAAGAGGGTTTGGCGGAAAGCCGGGCTGGTCATGAGTTTTTGATTGTCTTCAAAATAAAGGCCGGGGTGGGCCAGGATCGGAACGCCACCGGCCGCTTTGATTGTGCTGATCGCTTCCTCCGGCGAGATAAAGCTAGAGGTGACATAGGCCGGACACCCTACCCCAAAATACTTACTGAAATACTCATTGACGTCGCGGATTAACCCCATCTCCTTCAGAGTTTGGAACAGCGGCCAACCGCCGGCTTCCGGGTGGGCTTTCCAGTAGCCATAACGTTGCCGGTCGATTTTGATCGCCAGTTTTTCCAGGGCGGCGATGGAGTCTTCCTCATTCTGGTCCCAGGCTTTTTGGTTATGGGCGAGGACCCGGCGGAGTCGGGGGTGGTCGGGGTTGATCCCGTACCCCAAAAAATGAAGACTAAGGTCCGGGGTGAAACTGGCCGAAACCTCGACACCGGGGATAAAGGTTAAACCCAATTCCGCCGCCACCGCGGCACCGACGGTCAGTGCGCCGGTGGCATCATGATCGGTGATGGCAACCGCGGTCAGCCCGAGCTCAGCCGCAGCGGTGAGGAGCGCCTGCGGCGAGAGGGTGCCGTCGGAAGCATGGGTGTGGAGGTGCAGATCGATGGCCATACCATTACTCCTTCGCATTAATCTCTGACATGTCGGTAATCTTTCGCTTAATATTAAACCGTGGGCTCAATTTTGTCAAGATTCAGCGCCCAAGGAGCGTTTATGCCACAACGAAGAGAAGAAAACCAAAGCTAGACAAACCCCGGCTCCGATAGCAGCTGATCGTGGGCAGTGGCTCACGCTAGCTACCGCCCGCGTAACGAAGGGATGAAAACTTAGAAAAGCGACCACGGAGAAAAGCTTCGGACCGAACCGGAGGTGGAAACCATTTTTACACAGGCGGAGGAATTACTCCAAAGATATTACGGGTACCAATCTTTTCGTCCGGGACAAGCCCGGGTGATTAAAAGTATTCTCCAAGGTTGTGATACCTTGGCCATCATGCCGACCGGGGCGGGGAAATCCATTTGTTTTCAGATCCCCGCCCTCCTCTTTGACGGGGTTACTTTAGTGGTTTCTCCTTTGATCGCGTTGATGAAGGATCAGGTTGATACCTTGACCAATCTGGAGATCCCGGCTTCTTTCATCAATAGTTCATTAAGTGCCGGTGAAGTCGAACGCCGTATTGAAAAGACGGCGGCCGGCGCCTATAAAATTTTGTATGTGGCCCCCGAGCGCCTGGCGGCCCCGACCTTTCTGGAGATGGTGAAGGAGCTGAAGGTAGCCTTTCTCGCCATCGATGAAGCCCACTGCGTTTCCCAGTGGGGTCATGACTTTCGCCCTAGTTACCGGCGGATTGCCGCCTTCGTGTCCAAATTGGCCAGGCGGCCAGTGGTCGCCGCCTTTACCGCCACTGCCACCGACCAAGTGCAGACTGATATTTTGCGCCTATTGGCCTTAAACGACCCCAATGTTTATGTGACCGGTTTTGACCGAAGTAATCTGTACTTCAGTGTATACCGGCGGGTTAAAAAAGAGGATTTTCTCTTCTCTTATCTTGCGCAAAACGCAAATGAGAGCGGGATCATTTATGCCGCCACCCGCAAAGAGGTGGATAAGATCTATACCTTCTTGCAAGAAAAAGGATTTGCCGTCGGCCGTTATCATGCCGGTTTACGGGAAAAGGAGCGGAAGGCGGCGCAGGAGAGATTTTTGAACGATGACTTTCAGATTATGGTGGCGACCAATGCCTTCGGGATGGGGATCGATAAATCGAATATTCGATATGTAATCCATTACAATCTACCAAAGAATATGGAGGCCTATTACCAAGAAGCCGGGCGCGCCGGCCGGGACGGGGAACCAAGCGCGTGTATTCTTCTTTTTAGTCCCCAAGATATCATCATTCAAAAATACCTGATTGAACAGACGGTTTACGCACCGGCGCGCAAGAAAAACGAACTGGAGAAACTCCAAACCATGGTCGATTATGTCCATACCAATCAGTGTCTCCGCCGGTTTATCCTGGCTTATTTCGACGAAGATGATTTACCGGAAAACTGTGGGCACTGCCGGAATTGTGATGGACAATGGATTACAGTGGATTTGACGGAAGAAGCGGAAAAGATCTTCTCTTGCATTGTCCGGATGCGGGGGGCTTACGGGATCAATCTTATTGCCCAAGTTTTAAAGGGTTCGTCCAGTAAAAAGATTAAAGGTTTGGGTTTTGACCATTTATCCACCTACGGGATTATGCAAGAGAAAACCTTGGATGAGATTAAAGACTTGATCAACCAATTGATCGCCGAAGATTACCTGGAAGTTACCGGCGGTCAGTATCCTGTGGTTAAGCTACGTCCGAAGGCGTTGGCTGTATTGAAGGGTCCCACTCAGGTTTGGGGCAAACGGGAAAAAATCGAACCGGCCTTAGCCGAAAAGGATCCCTTGTTTGAAGAGTTGCGCCGTTTGCGAAAGACCATCGCCGAACAAGAAAAGGTGCCACCCTATATTATCTTTAACGATGCTACCCTCCGGGAAATGGCCAGGAAAAAGCCGACCACCAAAGAAGAGCTTCTCACCGTAAAGGGGGTCGGCGGAAAGAAATTGGAAAAGTATGGCGCTGTTTTTTTAGCCGTGATCCGAGGGGAGGAGCCGGAATCGTGACGAGCAACGAGAACGATCCGCAATCACCTGGTAGACCTCAGCGCTGAACATAAGGAACCGCTTCGAGGGAAAGAGGCCCGTCCAGAAAAGCGAGGGTTTCAGGATCGAGAAGATAGACCGGTTCTCCCCGGGAGGAGTAACCAATTCCGCAAAGGCAGCGGTCGGCTTCGGGATTCGCTTCCAGGCAGCTGATTAAAAGTTCCTCTTCACCAAGAAATTCCATGCTCTTAAGCGGAGGAGGGGTTTTTCCGTCACCGGTCAGGAAGGCCGCATCCATGGTCGCCTCCGTCGCAACAGGTAATCCACACAGCCGGTTCGCGCTGCGGAAGAGCAGGACGCGGGCGCCCAGGTACCGAAAGGGGATTTTTAAAGTAAAAGTAGTTCCTTGTCCTTCCGTGGTTTCGATTTCAATAGTACCGTTGAGTTTACTGATATTGTTTTCGACAATACATAGGCCAACACCACGGCCGCAAAGCTGATCAACTTTTGCCGCCGTGGTAAAACCAGGACTAAAGAGGACCTTATGTAAAAGACAGTCCTCCTGCGCACCGGTTTTACCTTCCGGACGGTGCCGCTCGGCCGCTAGTGGTGAAGCATGGATGGCTTTCTGGTTCAAACCCCGGCCATCATCGCTAATACGGACAATGAGGCTTCCTTTAGCCAGCCGGGTCTCCAGGCGAATTGTTCCGGTCTCATTTTTGCCGGCGGCTTTCCGTTCAGCCGGTGTTTCCAGCCCGTGGGCAACGGCATTTTGGGCCAACTGGGTTAGGGGATCGATCAGTAGTTCGGCCACTTCTTTTTCGATCCGCAGGTCGTTTTCGTCTAAAACAATCTTTACCACTTTATGGCTTTCCCAGGCCATTTTACGAATGGCATGGGTAAAGCGGGAGAAAAGCTGTTTTACCGAGATCATCTGGAGACTGATGATTCCCAACCGCAGTAAGTTTAAATCATCCCCCAGTGCCCGTAGGGCGGTCCCCAGCTTTTGTTTGGTCGTGGCATCGGGGCAGGGGACAGAATGGAGCGCGCAGACCCGCCTATAATCCGTCTCCATCGCGGCAACCGTTTGCACCAATTTCTGCAGCGCGTTGCCATCGACCCGGAGGGTCTTGGTAAAATGTTGACTTTCTTCTTTCCGGTAAGACCATTCGCGGATGTAAACCCCCTCCACCCCTTCATTCGCCGGGAAAACCGTGATTTTCTCTTTCTCCTCCGGGGAAAGGGGGATGGGACAAAAGAGGACCGCCTTGAAGATGGCGAAATTTTCTGCTGGTAGCTGGTCAAAGGTGGGGACGGTTGTTAAAATTGCCCCAAATTTCTGCAGGTAGTTGTAGAAAGCGATCGCGGTGGCGCTCCGGAAAGGTGCTTCCTGACTGAAGAAAAGTTCGATGCCGTATACCATTTTCCCCTCTTCCTGCCAAGAAGCGACTTTCTCCTTCTCTTCCTGACTGAGGATGAGGGGGAGGTCCAGTTTGGGCGGTGCTTGATTTTCCGTGGTGGTTGAAGGCGAGGTATAGATACGGAAACGGGCGTGCCAGTAATCTCCATCCCAATGGTGGCTTTCTTTCGTGACCATGATCTCTAAAGCGGTGGTCAAATCCGACAGTAAGGGGAATAGCGAAGGATCATCCTGGGGATTCCATTGGGTGAGGATGTTTTCCACTTCATGTAAGGTCTTGCTTAATGGGATCAAGCCAACGACAGCGGCCGACCCCTTTATTTGGTGAATGATGCGGAGAAGAGCTTTCTGCCTTTCGGAAAAGAGGACGAAAGGATGATCTTCTTTCGGTAAGAGGCGGGTTAGCTCGGCTAGATGGCCGGCGGTTTCTTCAAAAAAGTAAGGAAGGAGCGGGTAGTCGATCTCCGTCTCCAGGCGATGGGTGCCCATGTGTTAACCTCCTTGTTCATTCAACGTTGTAACCATTATATCGTCCTGATCGGCGTTGGACTTGAGTTCGGGAGGTTTTCGGTAAGGGATGAGTGAGGAAGATAATATTAACAATTCTTGAAAATTCGTTTGTATTTCCATTAACTTGTTGAAGATTATAACGATCTTTTATACAATTAAAACTAAAGTAGATTGGGCGGTCTTTCCAGAGGCCGTTCTTCAGCATTATCCTGTCATTCTTTATTTTGAAGGAGGTACTTATTGTGACGGTAAAAGTAGGAATCAACGGGTTTGGTCGGATCGGAAGACTGGTTTTCCGGGCTGCGGTGGACAATCCGCAGGTGGAGATTGTTGGGATTAATGATCCTTTTATTGATCCGGACTATATGGTTTATATGTTGAAGTATGATTCCGTGCATGGCCGCTTCCAGGGCGATGTTAAAACGGAAGACGGTAAACTGGTGGTCAACGGGAAAAAGGTTGCGGTTTATGGGTTCATGGATCCGGCGGAGATTCCCTGGAGCGAATGCGGGGCCGAGTATATCGTTGAATCGACCGGTGTGTTCACCGTGACCGAGAAAGCTTCCGCCCACTTCAAAGGTGGCGCGAAAAAAGTCGTGATTAGTGCTCCGTCGAAAGATGCGCCCATGTTTGTGATGGGTGTCAACCATGACAAGTACACCAAAGAGATGAACGTGGTATCTAATGCCTCCTGTACCACCAACTGTCTGGCGCCCCTCGCCAAAGTTCTCCATGAGAATTTCGGGATCGTGGAAGGTTTAATGACCACGGTGCATGCGACTACCGCCACCCAGAAGACGGTGGATGGTCCTTCGAAGAAAGACTGGAGAGGCGGCCGGTCGGCGAGCGCCAATATCATTCCTTCCTCCACCGGTGCGGCGAAAGCTGTTGGTAAGGTTATTCCTGAACTCAATGGTAAACTCACCGGGATGTCTTTCCGGGTGCCCACCGTTAATGTGTCCGTTGTAGACCTGACCTGCCGTTTGGATAAAGCCGCATCTTATGATGAGATTAAAGCGGCGGTGAAGAAAGCTTGCGAGAACGAATTGAAAGGGATTATGGCTTACACCGAAGACGACGTGGTCTCCACCGACTTTATCGGTGATCCCCATACTTGTATCTTTGACGCGAAAGCCGGGATCCCCTTAAACGAAAACTTCGTGAAACTCGTGGCCTGGTATGACAATGAGTGGGGTTATTCCAATAAAGTCCTGGATCTCATCTGCCACATGGCTGAGGTTGACCAAAAGTAAGGAGCTTCTAGACTTTGAGCTAATACAAAGAAGGGTGTCCCAAAACCGGGATACCCTTTTTCGTTCTGATGAAGAGTTCAATTCCGAGGGAAGTGGCCCGCTTGGAGGTTTCCAAAGCCGTTTTGCCGATTAGCCTTGATCCGATCATTAGTTCCGGGTTATCTAGGGTAGGCAATTTACTACGGGGATCAAGGAATTTGAAAGGGGAGAGAAGGCTAAAACTGAGGCGGGAGAAAGGAGGTAATAAGTTTCCGTCGAAGTATTCTTTCATTACCATGATGAAAAAGATCGGGTTTTCTTAGGGCCAGGAAGCCGGTTAAGTAGTCTGACTGCGGCGCATTGAGACACCACGAAACGTCATCAGGAAAGTGAGTACGATGGGACGAGAACTGTTTTCAGAGGAGGTGATCTAGAGTGATTAGTGTCTATATTGTAGATGACCATCCCTTTGTCCGGGAAGGACTCAAGACCTATTTAAGCACTGATCCGGAGGTCCACATCGTTGGGGAAGCGGGGGACGGCGAGACCGCCTTACCGGCGTTGAAAGCGCTGGAGCCGGAGGTGGCCATCATTGATCTCCACCTCCCGCGGATGAGTGGCGTGGAGATCATCAAAGCCATCAAAGAAAGTCAGTTACGGACCCAAGTGATTATCCTCTCCAGTTTTTGTGAAGATGAAGAGATTATCGCTGCCATCGACGGCGGAGCATTAAGCTACTTACTAAAAGACTCGCCTCCCGAAAAATTGTTGGCAGCGGTCAAAGCCGCACAGCGCGGCGAACCCGTTCTGCATCCTCGGATCGTTAAAAAGTTAATGCAGCGCGTTCGCCAGGACAAACCGGCGATTGAACCTCTGACGTCCAAAGAAAAGGAGGTCCTGGAGCAACTAGTAAAAGGCAAGTCCAATAAAGAGATCGGCGCCGAACTGTATATCTCCGAAACTACCGTTAAAACCCATGTCAGCAGTATTCTTCAGAAATTGCAAGTCAAAGACCGGACCCAAGCGGTAATCAAAGCCATCAACCTGAAACTGGTTTAAATGATTCCATCTCCCCTCCAATTTCTCCACCTTTACCTTTGCCTACTACAGTCGAATTTTTTACTTTTTTAGGATAAACAGTCCGCTCGTTACCTTTTGCCTCCCGTTGCGGAAAGCTCCTCCTCTCTAGCCTTGTCCCTCGCGCCGAAAACCCCTCCTTCTTCGAAGAAGATTTTCCCCCGCTTTTATCAAAGCCGACAGCTGTGGAATGGTAGACTCCTCGAAAAGGAATATTTTAGATAATATTTGTCACCCCTTGAAAAAAATTGAAATATGCTGTATTATTTAACAAAAATATGGTAAAAAATGAAAACAAATTAAAATTTGGGACTAACAACAATAATAAGCTACTTTTTCCGAGTAAAATGGGGGTGGGTTTAATGAAACTAGGGAGGAAGAGGTTAAAGTTCCGTTTCAATTTCCATTTTATCCAAAAATTTAACATCCATTATAAACTAATCCTGTTTTTTCTACTAATCGCCTTAATTCCTCTCTCCTTCAGCGGGGGGGTTACCTATCTCTTTGCTAAATCTGCCATCATCAATAAAATTAAGGATTACTCCAAGGAAAGTCTGGCCCAAAAGGGCGTTAATATTGAGGTTAAATTAAAGAACTATGAAGATATTTCCTTTCAACTGATCGCCAATAGTGAAATCAATAATATTGTCGATTCGATGGTAAACAGTCCCCATTTTTTCGAACGGTATAATATGAAAAACTTATTCACGCAATATTTGGCCGGTTTTAAATACGGCGATGAATATATTTTTGATATGGTTTTTCTTGATCCTAGTCAAAAAGTGGTTTATAACTTATCGGACCGGGTTCCCCAAAGTTTTATTAACACGCATGCTTTTCAGGAATATGCGCAAGAACTTGACCGCCATGAATTTGCGTGGTCCTCTTTATTGCCGGTGCCCAACATTAACCAGGAAATGGTCAACAACGTAATATTTGGGCGGAAAATTACCAAGAGCGGAACCAACGAAAATTTAGGATCCTTTTTTATCTTTCTGCGAGAAGAGAGTTTGGATCAACTATTAAATCATGAGTTATATCGGGAGAAAAATAATCAGTTACTAAACAAGAAAAAGAATAAATACTCTATGTTACTTAGCGAAGAGGGGCAAGTTATTTCGGCGCCTTTTAAAGAGTACGTGGGTGCAGAAATTACTACCTTGATCAATAACGCTCAACCCCTTCCCCTCCAAAAGCAAAAAGATGAGCTTTATAGTAGTTTGGAAGAGACGAGAGTTTTATTTACTTTTCAACCCCTCGAACATAACTGGTATCTCCTTAATGTTTTTCCCGTTTCGTATCTTTTTAAAGAGATTGGTTGGCTACGCTGGATAACCCTTGCGCTCCTTATTCTGGCTGGCCTATTTGCTTTCATTCTTTCTTGGCGGCTATCGAAAATGATCTCTATTCCCATAATCCAAGTGGTGGATGCCATGAAACAAACGGAAGAGGGGGATTTAAAACCTAGAACTAATGTGAACTCCGAAGATGAACTAGGTTACCTGGGAAAAGCTTTCAATAAAATGATGGATAAATTCAGTGCTTTGATTATCGAAACGAAAAAAGCTGTTGAGCAAGTGGTTCAACTTGGTGAATTAATGAATCAAAGCGCGGAAGAATTAACCCAAACTTCCGAAGGGGTTGCCACCGCCATGGAGCAGATCACGAGAGGAACGACCGAGCAATCTTCGGAAATTGAGAAAACTTCCTCGGAAATTTTTCACTTAGCCGAAGGGATCGATCAGATGTTGCAAAGAACAGGAGAGATTGAGGGCATAGCCCTCACAACGAAAAAGCTAAGTCTTGATTCGCAAGGAGCCATGAATCAACTGCTAAGAAAGGCGAAAGAGACAGGGGAAATAACCGATCTGGTTTATGAAAATATTAGTGAACTGACTAGTGAAGCCAATGAAATTGGTAAAATCACAGAAACCATTACCAGCTTTGCTGAACAGGCTAATCTCCTGGCGATCAATACGGCCATTGAAGCTGCCCGGGTGGGCGAAGCCGGCCGTGGTTTTTCTGTTCTTGCTGGTGAAATTGATAATTTAGGAACCCAATCGAAAAAAGCGGCGGCCACGATTAACCGTATTTTATCGAGGATTCAGGAAAAGACGTTAAATTCTGCCGAATATGTGGGACAAGCCCACCAAATTGTTGATGAACATTTTGCCGCCGTAACTATAGTCAATGATAGCTTTTCTGAAATTATCAACGCAATGGATAAAACCGTGACTATGATTAATCAGGCTGCTCTTGATTTGACACGGGTAAATCTGTTAAAAGAGTCTTCGGTCAATTCAATGCTGACGATCAATTCAATTTCTGGAGAAACCGCTTCCGCTGCTGAAGAAGTATCCGGTGCGGCTGAAGAACAGGCTAGTACGGCAACCCACCTTCAGCAGCTGGCCTTTAACCTGAAGTTGATGGCGGAACGGTTGGAGGCAGCCATTAAAGTATTTAAAGTATAAAGCCGAAATCAATTTATTGTTCAACCAGCCAGTCCATAGCCTCTTCCACTGAAGGGAAAACAGGGATGTTCCGTTTCGTAATCCTAATAACGGTATCATAAGCGATTTTTTGGATTCCGGTGATGCCGACAATCGACGCCGCCTTGACAAAGGGCTGATTGTGGATGGAAAACTCTTTTATGGTATTGACTAATTCCATCGAAAAACGTAATCCGGTGACATTGGTGAGGGTGAGGAGCGAATGAGGGGTTTGCTTGGCGATATAAGACTTGGCTTCTTCAATTAAACTCAGGACTTCCTGTCTTTTATCGAGCATGTCACCGTAGGAGAAGTTTAGGTAAAGGATCTCCTTTCCCTTATGGTTTAAGGTTGTAATTTCCATCAGTAAGTCCCCCCTTTCAGAATAAGTGTGGAAATATTGTAACACATCAGTACCGACCAAGTCACCTATAATTTGTCATTTATGAAATAATTTATATTTTATTGGTAAATAAAAAGCCCTTGGCAGGGCTTTTTGCGTTGTCCTTCGGTTTAATCATGCCAAGACAATATACTGAGCGCAATATTGTCTTGGCATCCTTTTTATTGGTTACAACGGAAAAAGCTTTGGTCATACCGGAAGGTAAGACCAAAGCTTTTCTTTTCTGTGTCGGCGATATGTTCTTTGCTCAGTGGGGAACAGGAACTTCCTCACCAATGGTCGCAGGTTGTTCCTGCATGGGAAAGACGGCGGTTCCCTTTCTACGGTAAGCAAGCTCCACCCCGGTGATCTCGGCTACCGCAGGGGTAAGGGCGCAGAGGTCTTGGCGGTTAACCTCCGTTAAAGCATTTTTCCCTAAAGCCACCACCCCTAAAACCATCTCCGCCACACAGGAGTTCAGGTAGTTGGTGAGGCTTTTTGCCGCCAGGTCGATATCGAGCTCGTCTTTGAGCCGCCCGCTGTAGAGAACCAGTTGGGTAGGGGGCTCAAAGGGACTGCTCTCTACCATTTGGGTATGGATCATGGCCATGACCGCGGCGGTGCCGATGTAAACCGCATCTGCCCCTAAGGCCATGGCTTTTAGAAAGTGGGCGGGGGAGAGGAGCCCGCCGGCGGCAATGATGGAAACCCGGTCCCGGACCCCTTTTTCCTCCAGGTAATCGACGGCCCGCACCAGTGCATGCATGGTTGGTAAACCAAAGGCGTCTTCAACTAGAGGCTGGCCGGCGTGGGTCCCTGCTTCGGCGCCGTCAATGACGATGACATCAATTCCAGCGTTGACCGCCAATTCGATCTCTTCCTCCAGGTAGTGGGAAGCGGCAAATTTATAGGAGATGGGAACGCCTCCGGTTTCTTCCTTCAACCGGGAGACTAAGTGCTTCAGATCTTTCCCCGACTCGAGTCCATCAAGGCGGGAAGCGATCACCGCATCTTCTCCTGCTTCCAAACCGAAAATATCCCGGAACTCTTCGTCGATCTTGTCGGCCTTCGTGGACTGGGGTGTTGACGCCTGGGCTCCTTGACCCAGTTGGATCTCGATCATATCGGCCAAAGCGTAAAACTCTTTTTTATTGCCATGGGGCCACCGGCCGCGATGGTATTGGTAGATGTATTTGGCGGCGGCCTCCCGCTCTTCCGGAAGGTAGGCGCTTTCTCCGGTATTGGTGGCGGTGCCGGCGGCCGTCGATGCTTTGGCCAAAGCAATTCGGGCTTGTTTGCTCAAGGCGCCACCGAAAGACATCCCGGAAAGGATGATTGGGATCTGAAGCTCCAATGGCCGTTCGGCATTGGGGCCAAGAGTGACTTTGGTGTCGACGTTTTTTTGATCGGCGGTTGGTAACCGCACGAGATGGACCGGATTAAACAGCAAATCTTGCCACGGGGAAAAATGATAGACTGAACCGAAGGGACGGCCTAAGGGTTTCCCCTTTTCCGCCCGGAGCACAATTTCCATCAGATCCCGGGGAGTTACCTTCATCGTTGTGGAGATGATTTCCCAGAGATTTTCCACATAGGGATCACGCATTAACCGCAGGAGCAGTTGGTCGGCGATCTTATCCACCAAGGTTCGGCTGACTTCATCGATCACACCCACAGGGCAACACTCCTTTTTTGCTCTTGTTTTTCTCTGCTTAATTGGGAGACTAGTCCGGGGAAGACAGGGGCGGCTGTTTGCACCTGAACGATGGAGGGTTCCAAGCTATTTAGCGCTTGGCCTAAAATCTCTTCCAATTGGTAAGAATGATGAACGGTAAACCCCTTTCCACCACAGGCCTTAGCAAAGGTGGCAAAATCCGGTGTCACTAGCCGCGTGACCCAAGTGTCCATCGCCAACAGTTCCATCCGGTCTCGTTCCATCGCCAGCCATTCGTTTTTCAACACAATTACCGTCAGTGGTAAATGGTAGCGGACGGCGGTCACGAAATCCGCTAAACTTTGGGCCAGGCCGCCATCGCCAACCAAGGCGATGACTTGTCGGTCCGGATGGGCAATTTTAGCGCTGAGCGCGGCCGGGAGACCGAATCCCATCGATCGCCAGTTGCCGGAGAGGAGGACTTTTTGGCGGCTGCCGTTGAAAAGACGGTTGAACCAGACGGTATGGTCACCGACATCAAGACAGATTACCGCGTCTTCCCGTATGGTCCGCTCCAGGGCTAGGATGACCCGTCCCGGCGGGACCGGCGTTCCTTCCACCTCCCGTTCCGGTGTGATCTTTTCTCGCCAGTTGGTTTTTAGTTCAGCCAAGCGTTGTTGCCAGTGGGGTTTCTCTTTTTTCGCGATTCCTTCCCGTAGACGAGGAAGAAGAAGGCGAAGGTCACCGGCGATCCCGTAGGTGACGGGGATCTTTCCGCCGATGTTTTCAACCGCGGTGTCAAGCTGGACGATTTTAAGCTGCTCCGGGAGGTAAAGTTCGGGCCACCAGGTGGCGCCGGCGATGAGCAGGAGGTCGGCTTCGGCCAGCATTTTACTGGAGGCGGCACTGCCCCCGGGACCTAAGCCACCAAGGACCAAGGGGTGCTCCCCGGGAACCGCCCCTTTGGCTGGCATAGTGAGCGCAATGCCGCTTTCCCAGTGGGTGGCCAGGTCCAGAAGGAGCGGCCCGAGGCCGCTAATCCCCCGACCGGCGAGAATAGCCGGCCGTTCCGCCTCATTTAAGAGGGGAAAGACACCGGTCACCACCTCCGGGCTAGATTGGGGTTTGGTCGTGAGGTAGGGTTCGGGTGACCGGACCGGCTCATCCACCGGTTGCGACCAGACGTCTTTCGTAAAAGCCAAATGGGCGGGGCGCCCTTGGGTGATGGCGGCGCGGAGCGCTTTGACCAAAAGGTCGTTGACCGCTTGGGCGGTGGTGGCTAACCCGGAGAAACCTACGGCTGGCGCCAGGAGTAGATTTTCATCCACCGTTTGCTTGTAATCGGTGTCCAGGTTATAACTGGCTACCTGACCGGTTAAGGCTAAAACTGGCGCGCGGTCTTTTTTGGCGTCCATCAGTCCGTTTAAGAGATTGGCCACGCCCGGTCCGCTGGTGGCGACGCAAACTCCCAATTCTCCGCTGAATTTAGCTTGGGCGGAAGCCATAAAGGCGGCGGTTGCTTCATGGATGACGCTGTAGAACCGGATTTGGGGATGCTCTTCCAAAGCGGCCAATAATGGAAGGATGGCATCACCGGCTACGCCGTATAATGCTTGCACACCCCAGGCTGCTAGCTGGTGGACGACCCATTGGGCCACGGTGGTGGTGGACATCGGTTTATTCCTCCTGTTTAGGGAAGCCTTTGGCTGAAAGATTACCCTGGCCAGTATTTACCCAGCCGGGACCGGATGCTCCGCGTGACTTGAATTTCTTGGCTTAAATTTTTCGCGAAGTACAGGTTGAAAGCGGGGCAAGCGACCGGGAGGCCGCAAGCCCCTTTGGGTTCAGGCGGAACGATAAAGCGGCGGGGCAACTATGCTTCAATGCGCACCGCATGAGCAATGCAGGGGATGTTCTCGCCCTGTTGGAAAGAGGTGGTGCTATGGAGTGCCCCGGTTCCGACCAGGAGCAGACGGTTGATCTCTTGCCGCTGGAATTTCTTATAAAGGTGACCGTAGACGACTAAGGCGGAAGCGGCACAACCGCTACCTCCGGCATGGACATCCTGTTTGTTGAGGTCATAAATTAAGAGCCCGCAGTCATGGAAATTAGCACCGAGGTCAAGACCGTTTTCCGATAATTCCTGGCGGCAGAGGTCAAACCCAACCTTGCCCAGATCGCCGGTGACAATAAGGTCGAAGGTCTTTGGATCCCAGCCGGTATCCGCAAAATGCTGGAGGATGGTGTCGACGGCGGCGGGAGCCATGGCCGCGCCCATATTTAACGGATCCTTTGAACCCAAATCAACTACTTTACCGAAGGTGACGGCGGTGATCTTTGGCCCTTCCCCATGGTAGCCAAGCAGGGCGGCGCCAGCGCCGGTTACGGTCCATTGCTGATAAGGACGGCGTTGCCCGCCGTATTCGGTGGGATAGCGGTATTGCCTTTCCGCCGTGGAATTATGGCTGACCGTAGCGGCCAAGACTGTACCGGCGAACCCCCCATCCAGGAGCATGGCGCCGAGGCCAAGACTGAGGGCAGCGGTCGAACAGGCGCCATAGAGTCCAAGGAAAGGGATGCCTAAGGTAATGGCGGTAAAATTGGCGGAAATGATCTGGTTTAACAGATCGCCGGCCAGAAAAAGATCGACCTCACTGGTGGAGTAGGAAGCATGATCCAAGGCTAATTGGCAGGCTTTGGTTAACATGGAACGTTCGGCTTTTTCAAAGGTTGCTTCGTTATTCCGTGGATCGGTCAGAACTTCATCAAAATCTTCATGCAGTGGGCCAAGCCCTTCAAAGGGACCGGCGACGGTGCCGGTGCTGATGATCTTAGGTGGATTACCAAATTGGTAGGTTTGTTTTCCCGTTTTCTTGCTCACGCTTTTCCCTCTGTTCGCTTTTATAAATCGCCGGACTAATGAAAAAGGGCGTGGATTAACCCAAAGACAAAGGCGGTCATGACTCCGAAGGTGATGACGGCGCCGGCGAGGGTGAACATTTTAGCGCAGACGCCGTAGACCAAACCTTCTTCCCGGAATTCTAAAGCGGAGGAGACCACCGAATTGGCAAAACCGGTGACCGGAACGGCCAGTCCGGCGCCGGCGTATTTGGCCAAGTTATCAAAGACCCCAAAGCCGGTCAGGAGCGCGCCAAGCAAAATCATGGTGGCGGTGGCTGGATTGGCGGCTTCCTTAGGGGGAACTTTCAGGACTTGGCTATAAAGATCGATCAAAGCTTGTCCCAACAGGCAAACCAGGCCACCGCTGACAAAGGCGGAGAAAGCGTTTCGAAGATAAGGGGGTTTCGGTTCTGCTTTTTTGGCCTTTGTCTGGTACTTTTGTTGTTTTGGGGTCAATTTGGCTTTGGCCATCTCCTTCACCTCTCTTTTAACTTTTCCAAGGCGGAGTTTTTTATGCCGTTGAAAGGGAGAAGCTGAGAGTGGGGAATGGGGGAGCTTTGGAAAGCGATGGAAGGTGGCCTCTTTGGCGATGAAAGTAAATAGGCCGAACGCTGGCGGGCGGTTCGGCGGGAGGGAAAAAGATGCCGCGGATTTTGGAAGCTTATGTCGGGGAGTATGCCAGCGGAAAAAGTGAGAATGCTATTAACCGGAGCCTGCGCTTGGTCAAGGCCGGCCGCCGGGTGCGACTGGTCGATTTGGATTTGGTGGAGCCCACTTATACGCTGCGCCCGCTCAAGCGGAAACTGGAAGCCAAAGGCATTCAGGTTTTAGCTTGGGAGACCAGGGAGCTGATTGGTCTGGGGGAAGCGGCGATTCCGTTCAAAAAGGAGATGGGATCAGCCCTTGCGTTTGCCGGGGATGTGATTATCGATTTAGGTTACGGGGTGGAGGGTCGCAGGCTCTTAAATTTAATTGCGGGTAGTTTATCCCCGGCGGGCAGGGGAGAATCCCTCCAACTGATTATGGTGGTGAACACGACTCGACCGGTAACTTCTTCCCTCCCCTTACTCCTGGCCTATCTTGCGGAGTTTGGACCCGTGGATGGTTTAATCAACAATACCCATCTCGGGGAGGAAACAACAGTTGAGCTTATTCAAGAAGGGGCCGGGCTGGTGACTGCTGCTGCCCGTCGGGTTGGTTGTCCAGTGGTAGCTACTACGGCTTTACGTCCTTATGCCCGCCAGCTTGGTCCCGTAGACCGGATGGCCAATCCGGTCTGGCCAATAGAGCGCTATATGCCGGATGCTTTCTGGTGAAATAGATGGTATTGGGATCTTTAAATTAATGGATAATGGAAAAAGCCCCGTGAAAGAGGGAAGGCACCCATTAATGATGAGGCAACAGAGAGAAAGGTGGGGAGAAAAATCGCAAACATCCAGTTAAGTGAGGAATACGAAGGGGTGCTCCGGAAAGAACAGCGTAGTTTCATGACGGGAAACGAAGTGGTGGCCTGGGCGGCCCTGGCCGCGAAGGCTGATTTTATGTATGGTTATCCGATTACACCGCAGAATGAAATCATGCATTATTGGGCTCGCCTGGCGCCCCACTTCGGCCGGGGTTTTCTCCAAACGGAGGATGAAATGTCGGCCGGTTTTGCGATGCTGGGCGGCGCTTTGGTGGGGAAGAAAACCTTTTCGGCCACGGCCGGACCGGGTAATGTTTTAATGCAGGAACCCATCTCCATGGCGGAGATGATGCGGATACCGGGAGTCTGGATTATTCAGCAGCGGGGGGGCCCTTCTACGGCGACGGTGATCTATTCCCAACAGGAATTGCGGTTGACCACCACCGGGGGTAATGGGGAAGGGCTCCGGATCGTCTATTCCACCGCTTCCCACCAGGAACTCTTCGAATATACGATTAAGGCGTTTAATACCGCTTGGCAGTACCGGTTTCCCACTTTCGTCCTTGGCGACGGGTATCAGGCCAAAATGCGGGAAGCGGTCACCCTTTTCCGTCCGGAGGCCAGAGGGTGGAGGCTGATTCCAGCCGAGCCCATCTTACGTCCGCCGGGCGTTCCGGCGCGGGATCGCGATCCGGTCCATCTCCGGAACACCTTTAATATTGAGGAAGAGTTGTATGACCGTTTAGTGGATCAGCTGGCGGCTTATGATCGTATGACGGCGGAGGTTATTGAGTGGGAAGCGGAGGTTTCGCCCGAAACGGAGCTGCTATTAGTGGCCCATGGTATTGTCGCCCGGGCGGCGAAACAAGCCCAGGAAAACCTGAACCGGCAAGGGAAAAAGGTTGGTTATTTCCGGCCGATTACGGTCCGGCCCTTTCCGGGTTCTGCTTTACGTCAAGCAGTGGCGGCTAACCCCAACCTTCGCCTCCTGGTCGTGGAGTCGGCCCACGGACAGTTGTTGGCGCTGGTCAAAGCGGAGCTGTATGGGTTCACCAATCCGCTTGACTCCTTATTAAGACCGGGGGTTGGGATTACGGCGGAAGAGATTGAGGAAGCCGTTACGCAACACGGACAAAAGGAGGCGGTCTCATGAGGGAAAGCGGGAGGATGGTGATCCGGGAACCACTGGTGAACGAGAATATGCCTCTTTCCTGGCGGAAAGAGACGAAACCCCATCGTTTTTGTCCCGGCTGCGGCCATGGGATCGCCCTGAAGGCTTTAGGAGAAGTCGTCGATGAACTGGGAATTCTCGATCAAGTCCTGTATGGCTGTGACATCGGTTGTTCCCTGCTGAGTTGGGATTTTTTTAACTTTGACAGTATCCAGACCCATCACGGGCGGACCATCCCCGTAATTGTCGGCGCCAAACGGGCCCGTCCGGAGACGGTCGGCATCGCTTATATGGGTGACGGTGGGGGTTATGCCATCGGCGCCCAACATTTGGTCAACGCCGCGCAGCGGGGGGAGCAGATTACGGCGATCCTCGCCAATAATACTTTATACGCGATGACCGGTGGACAGATGGCGCCAACGACTCTGCCGGGGCAAAAAACGGGAACTTCCCCCTACGGGCGGGAAGTTACAAAGACCGGTCTTCCTCTGCAAGGGCCGGAGCTGGTCGCCGCCATAGCGCCGGAAGGGTCTTACGTGGCCCGGGCGACCGTCGGAGAGTACCAGCAATTAAAGAAGTATCTAAAGAAGGCTCTTGACAACCAAATCGCCGGGCGGGGTTTCTCCTTTGTCGAAGTTTTATCGACCTGCCCGACCAACTGGCGGACCAATGCCAAACAAACCTGGGCTTTTCTTCAGGGGGAGATGGCCCGCCATTTTAAAGTGGGCGAGTTCCGGGCGGCAGAAACAATCCCGGCAGGGGAGGAAAGGTAAATGCCTGAAAATAAACGATGGAAGATCATCATTGCCGGCGAAGGGGGCCAGGGGGTCCAGAGTATCGGCGAGCTCTTGGCGGAAGCAGCCTTCCGATCGGGAAAACAAGCCCTCTATATCCCCAACTTTGGGGTGGAACAACGGGGCGGTGTCTCCGTGGCCTATGTCCAGATTGCCGACGGGGCGATTGGCGCGCCCAAATTTCAAAAGGCCGACCTCTTGGCTGTCTTAAGTAAGCGAGCGGCCGAGCGGACCAAAGGTTATCTCCGACCGGGGTCGATCTACCTCTATGACCAATCGGCCCTCCAGGCGCTGGCCATCGACGACAGGAGCATCGGGATTCAGGGTTACGAGACAGTAGCGCCGGAAGGCTTTGCTCAGATGGTCGGGGCGGAAACGGAGTCGCCCCTAGAACCACCGGCCAAAGACCAGGTGAGGGCTTTAGGCATTCCTGCCGCCCAGGTAGCTAAAGGGGAATTGACCACCCGGGTCTTTAACATCATTGTTTTGGGGGCGATCGTAAGACTGATTCAGGATTTATCCCTTCCCCAGGTGGAGGCGGCCATCGAACAAAAATTCCGGGAGAAGTTCCGGTCAAATCCGGAGTTGAGAGCTTTGAATTTACAGGCTTTAACTAAGGGGTTAGCAATGGTGCCGGTACCGACAGCATAAAGACTTACGAAGGGAAGACGGACCAAAATGGCGACAGAAAACAAGCTTCAGGAGTTGGCGACTACTGCTCCCAGTGCTCAAGAGCAACGGTTTACCGGCGAACGGTGGCTGACGGCGCGGGGTTCATGGACCATCTTTCCTCAACTATGTAAAGGTTGTGGCCTATGTATTGAAAGGTGTCCAGTGGCAGTGATTAGCTGGGCCTCGGATTTCGGCGCTTATGGCACCAACCGGGTGACGGTTGACGCCGACGGCTGTGTCACTTGTAGAACGTGTGCCTACTATTGTCCGGATGCCGCGCTCAGTGTGGTTGTTAACTAAACGTATAAAGCCCCGTATAAATGTCTTGGCATCCTCTAAATGTCACAAAGAAAAACTTTGGTGAGGACACCTTTTAACCCGCTTGCTTTAATTTTAGATCATCCTTTTGGGGCGAGGAAGCCGTGACCGAGGCGGCTTCTTTTTTATGGGGATTTAGTAATTTTCTGCCTAGCCGAAAGCAGTTTCTCCAGGGTCTGCTCCAGCCGGAGAAGGGCGTCCTGGAGGGTCGAATGGGGACAGGCAATAGTTTGCTCCGGCCTGCCGAGCAAGGGGACTTTCCTTATTAGACCGGGTACGATAGAATAATGGGGGAAAAATGGCGCTTCGTGCAGAAGCCTTGACCAAAGAAATTCAGATCATGCGGAGAATAGGATCCGGCCTCGGCGGAGTGATGCGGATCTAACGGACCGTAGCTGGTCATTGGTAGTGTGGTCACTAACCGGGTTGATCCAATTTAGATACGGTTATTTTTTGGGCAGAAAGGGCGGGGAACAATGAAAAGACGGATTTTGGTGATCGGTGGTGGGGCTGCCGGGATGATGGCCGCGATTATTGCCTGCCGGCGGGGGGCGGTCGTCACTCTGATCGAACGAAACCCTCGGGTCGGAAAGAAATTGCTGGTAACCGGGAACGGGCGCTGCAATTATACAAATACAAACTTAGATTACCATTGTTTTCAGGGGGAGAATCCCCAGTTTGCCGCAGCCGCCTTCCGGCGTTTTGATAGTCGGGAGACAATGGCTTTCTTTGAGGAACTGGGGGTGGTCCCCAAGCTAGAAGAGGAGGGGAAAGTCTATCCATGGTCTGACCAGGCTTCCAGTGTGCTCGATCTCCTCTTACATGAGTTAGAAGCGGGCGGTGTTAAAGTGATGGTGAACGCCTTTGTCCGACGGGTCCGGAAACAGGGGGCGAAATTCCAGGTCGAGCTGGCCGACGGTTCAATCGTCGAGGGGGACCGCTTGATCTTGACTCCGGGGGGGAAGGCCAAACCGTCAACGGGTTCCGACGGGAATGGTTATGATTTAGCCCGGAGTTTCGGCCATACTATCACCCCGCTTTACCCCGGCCTTGTTCAGTTAAAATTGGCCGGTTCGTTTTTTCACCAGATTCAAGGGGTTAAACTGGTCGGAACGGTGGCGTTGTTGGACGGGACGGTAGAACTCAGCCGGGAACGGGGGGATATTATCTTCGGGAACTACGGCCTTTCCGGCCCGCCGGTTTTTCAACTTAGTTCGCTGGTCGGACGGTTGCTGGCGGTAGGGAAGGAACCGGTATTGCGACTGACCATCATCGACCGGATGGACCGGGCGGCGTTGACCGCCTTGTTAAACGCCCGTTTCCAGCAAGCCGCCGGGAAGAGCCTCGACTTTAGTCTGGTGGGGTTCATCAATAAGCGCTTGATCCCGGTTATATTGAAAGTGGCTGGTTTTCAGGATTTGAAACGACCAGCCGTTACGCTCACCCCAGAGGAGATCGGCCGGATTGGCCGGATCCTGACCGACTGGCGGTTTCCGGTCCGGGGGACGAAGAGCTGGCCCAGTGCCCAGGTGACGGTGGGAGGGGTGGCCACCGACGAACTGAATCCGGAAACCATGGAATCAAAACTGGTCCCCGGACTCTTTCTGGCCGGGGAGATTATTGATCTGGCCGGCCGTTGCGGGGGCTATAACCTGCAATGGGCTTGGTCTTCCGGCTATGTAGCCGGAGAAAACGCGGCCCACTAACCTTATATGGAAAGGGAAAAAGTCTTTTGGTTCTGGATCTTTAACATAATATTATGGTATCCTTTAGGAAGGTAAATCTAACCATTAGCGCAAAGGAGGATTTACTTTGACCATCAAACTTAGAAAAGACTTTTCCTATGCCATGCTGGTACCGACCAGTATGGGGGTGCGGATTTCTCCCCTTTATGGTCAGCCCGTTTATTCCAGTAACACCTTTTTCATGCATGCCACCAGCGCGGAGACGAATGTGGCCAGTATCTCTTCTTATCTTGGCCTCCCGGTGAAAGTACTTACCACGTTTGTGCAAGGTAGCCCGATCGCGCAGTTTATCAAGGATGATTTGGCCAGTAGACATATGGTGTATGAAGGCCCGGAAGTACCTCAAGGCGGTCCGTGGGGCTTTCGGCACCAATTCAATATTGCCGATAGCGGGTACGGTTCCCGGGGACCCCGGGTTCATAACGACCGTGCGGGTGAAGTGGGGCGGACCCTTAATGTAAAGGACTTTGATTTAGAACGGATCTTTGGACAGGAAGGGGTACAAATTGTTCACCTTTCCGGCTTAATTGCTGCTTTATCTCCGGAAACCGGGGTATTCTGTCAGGAATTGGCCAGAACGGCTAAGAAGTATGGGACGCGAATCGCCTTTGATCTTAATTACCGGGCGACTTTCTGGAAAGGACGCGAAGGGGAATTGCGGGCGATCTTTACCGAAATAGCTGAACTGGCGGATATTCTCGTTGGTAATGAGGAAGATTTCCAACTTAGCCTGGGGATTAGGGGACCCGAAGCCGGTGGTAAAGATTTGACCGCGAAGATTGAGGGCTTTAAGGAAATGATCAGCCGGGTAAAGGAAGCTTTCCCCAATGCTTCCGTTTTTGCCAACACCCTGCGGGAAGTGGTTGACGTTAACAATCATCTTTGGGGTGCTCTGATGCGGGAGGGGGAGAATTGGCATGTGGTAGAACCCAGGCCGATCACTGTTTTAGACCGGATTGGCGGCGGGGACGGGTTTGTCGGCGGCCTCTTATACGCCATTCTCCGTGGTTGGGAGCCGGCCAAGTGGATCCAGTTTGCTTGGGCAACCGGGGCCATGGCTACTACATTCCTGACCGACTACGCCCAACCCACCGATGAAGACCAAGTCTGGAGTATTTGGGAAGGTAATGCCCGTGTCCAACGGTAAACATCTTGAGTGGGAGATTTCCCCGGCCGGACCCACCGTTAGCAGTGGGTCCTTTCTTTTCCGCCCGGACCGCCAATCGAACATACCGAAAAAGCTCCTTTCAGGTAGTCGCTCCTCCTTCATTAGTCCCACTTGTCTTGGGAAATTTTGGTCATGAAGAGGAGACCCGAAAAAGATAACGAAGTTATTAGAAAAAGTTCTTTTTAAAGGGGGATTGGCGATGAACCAGCCTAATCCTCGGGTGATTGCGGAGAAAATGATCCGTAATATCGGCCTGGTTTTAGTTGGAAAAGAAGAAGCGGTGGAGCTCTCTTTGGTGGCTTTAGGATGCGAAGGACATTTATTGGTTGAAGATGTTCCGGGGGTAGGCAAAACCATGTTAGCCCGGTCATTAGCCTGTTCTTTGGGTTTATCTTTTAGCCGGATTCAGTGTACTCCGGATCTGTTGCCTTCGGACATAACCGGCGTCTCCGTTTTTAATCCCCAGAAAGGGTCTTTTTCTTTCCGCAGGGGGCCGGTGATGGCCAATATCGTTCTGGTGGATGAGATTAACCGGGCCACACCCCGTACCCAGTCCGGTCTCTTGGAAGTAATGGGCGAACGACAGGTGACGGTTGACGGCCAGACTTATCCTTTGTCCTCTCCTTTTATGGTGATCGCGACGAACAATCCCATTGAATTTGAGGGGACTTTTCCCCTGCCCGAAGCGCAACTCGATCGATTTTTAATGCGAATCTCATTGGGTTATCCCAGTTCCGACCAAGAGACCGCGATTTTATCCCGGATGGAAAAGGAGCATCCAATCGGTAAAATAACCCAAGTCGTCTCCCCCGAAGAGATTACCGGTTTGATCCAGGCGGCAAAGGAAGTCTTTGTTGAGGATAGTCTCCGGGCTTATATTGTGGAGTTGGTTAACGGAACCCGCCGTCACCCCTGCCTGGAGTTGGGGGCCAGTCCCCGCGGGAGCATTGCTTTGTTCCAGGCCTCCCGTGTGCTTGCGGTCTTACGGGGCCGAAATTTTGTTCTACCGGAAGATATCAAATATTTAGCCCCCTTTGTTCTTGCCCACCGTTTAGTGTTGACCACGGAAGCCTTTGCGCGGGGTGAGAAGAGCAGCAGTGTTTTACAGGAAATTCTTGCTTCCACTCCTGTTCCGACGGAGGAAGCGCTACATGGGTAGGAACTTAGGTCTGTTCTGTTTTGCCGTATTTCTGTTCACCGCGGTTAGTTTTGCCCCGGCCGTAACCCTCTATCTTCTTACCGGGCTATTGTTGGTCACCCGGTGGGGGCAGAAAAGGGTCACAAAAAAGCTCCAGCTGGCCAGGGAAGTAACCAAAGGGAAGGGTTTTGTCGGGAATGATCTTGAAGTCAAGATCCGGTTGGTAAACCCTACTTGGTTTCCGGTTTTCTGGTGTACGGTTTACCATTCTTTTTCGCAACTGAGCACCGACCGGAATAAGGTTTTACTTTTTCTTCCTCCCGGCCGGCAACGGGAGTTTATCCTCAAGATCCGGGCCGAACGCCGCGGTATTTATGATTTGCCCCCCAGTCAATTGGTTTATGGTGATCCCTGGGGGTTAACGGAACAACAGATCACGGTAAGCGGGGAGGAAAGAATAATGGTCTTTCCGACTCTGCGGGCGCTCCGCGGGCTTACCCTGACCCGACGGATGCCAAACGGGCCTTACCGGTATTCCTGTCGCTTATATGAAGACCCTACCAGGCTTCAGGGCTGCCGGGAGTATCTGCCCGGTGACAGTTTGAAAAAAATCCATTGGCCGAATGTGGCGCGGACCGGCAGCTTACAAGTGAAAGAATGGGAAACAACCCTCAAAACCGATTACGGTATCTTTCTAAATTTGCGGGAAAAAGATCTACCCGTGCGCGAATGGTATTATTTATCGGAATTCTTAATTGAACTGGCCGCTTCCCTCCTTCATTGTTATGCCGAAAAAGACGAGAACATTGGTTTTTATTGTAATGGAAAGGCTTTTGGCGGTAAAGAGGGTATTTTTCGTTTACCGCCGAAACGGGGAAAGCATCAAGAGGAAAAAATCCTTTCTTACTTGGCCGGGGTCTCGCCTGGGCATGAGCTGGAAGAGGAAGCCCTCTTATTGGAAGCCCAACGCTTGCCGGCCGGGTCCGTATTGCTCTTTCTAACACCGGTTATTACCCAAAGGATGGTGGAAATAGCCAGCCGTCTGCGGAAAAATGGCTTTCAGCCGGTCTTTTTATGGCCCTATTTTCCGGAGGGAAAGGTTCCGGCGACGGATTTAAAAAATCATCATCTGCAATGGCATATTGTACGTAAAGGGCGTGACTGGGATGGATTCACCGTTACACCAGGCACAACAGGAAAGTAGAGTATTTTCCGGTTGGCTACAGTTATTAACCGCCATTTTTTTCTGGCTGTTTATGATATTGCTTACCCTTTTCTTATGGCCGGACTTATACGGATCCAATTTCCTAGCCCCAACTTTGCTGTTGCTTTTTTTGGCGGTGGGCGGTAGCTTTTATGCGGCGTTGTTACCGCTGCATGCCTTGCCGGTTATGATGCGGGTTATCTTCTTTTTGTTGCTGCAGTGGAGTGTCCTTCTTTTCTGGGCTTGGACCGGAGGGGAAGAATTAGGTCCCCTCCTTGTTCCTTGGCAAGGCCTTCGCCGGTTTGCCCGTTGGTGGATTACAGCGGTAATTGCTTGGTGGTCGGGAAGACATTGGGTCGGTTAATTTACAACTTGCAGCTTCGTCCGTGCCGGACGGCGCGTTCTTGGGATCGGCAGTGGGATGAGCGTTCGACGGATCTGACTTTCTGGATCGAATCTTGGCGGCGGTTTCAAGTGGCTATGGGCAGTATCTTGGTGGGCGCGGTCGCCGGTTTAGCCCTTTTTTCCCATCTTGACAAGGAACTCTGGCCATCGGTGATGACGAGGGGAAAAATCTTACTGTGGCTCCTAACCTGTACCGGTCTGTTTCTCCTGGCCGAGGCCTATTATCTTTATAAATGCGCTTTTTGGCTTGAAGAAGGGATTGAGATCAGTTCTTCCCTGCGCCAAGCATGGCGGGGGCAGACGGCTAAGGTTCTCCTTTTCTTATCTGTTCTGACCTGGCTGTTACCCCCTAATTTTCAGGCGGTGGGCTGGCGCGGGTTGGTCCGGCTTTACACCGGTTTGGTTTCTCTGTGGCCTAAATTAAAGCCGCCGGTTGAGATGGGATCTTTACCCCCTCCGGCGCCCCAAGCGGAAATACCCGTTTCCCCCGGTGGAGAACCAGGATTACTGGGTACCGTATTTTCCCTCTTTTTTTTCTTGCTCCTAATCTTTCTGGCGGTTGTACTCGTAAGTATTTGCCTGTTTCTCCTTGGTTCTTTTCTGTACCATTCACTGTCTGGAGAAATTGACAAGTTACGCGGTCTACCCAAAGGTTTGGTCCGGTTCTATCTGCTCTTACGTCGGCTCTGGGCGAGCTGGCGGCAAAAGTCCGGCTTTTTTGAACGGGAAGGGGGAGCATACCGGGAGGGGGAAACCACGCTGCACCGTAAACGAAAAACGGCTTTCACCTGGGGAAAAGGCTTCCGGGCGCTTGTTCGCCGGGGATATTATCGCCTGTTGACAAGTGCCCGGCAACAGGGACTGCCCTGGCGGGCCAGTCAGACTCCAAAGGAGATCGGCATGGCGCTCACCTCCCTGCTGCCGGAAGAGGAAGAAACGGTCAAGCTGGTTACCGATCTTTACGAAGAAGCCCGTTACGGACCGGTTGATCCGGACAAAGAAAAAGCGCTCCGTTTTGAACGGCGGCGCCGGGCTTTACAAAAAAGGTTGGGTTGGACGGCCAAGACTGGCAAGAAAACGGTTGTTGATCATGGAAAAATGAGCTAATATATAATTATCTTATTCTGACTGGGCTTGGGTGGTTGCTCTGTTTACAGTCCAAATATGGCAGTAATGAATAAGGCAATTCTTGAGGATTGAACTAAGATTTTTTGGAGGTGAACGTGATGAAGGGTCTGCTTACACTGGTTCTTACGGTGACAATGGTTTTTTTAATGGCGACCGCGGCTTATGGCGTCTGGGAGAATTTGGTCTGGTTGGGAGTGGATTTGGGCCAGACCGGCCGGGAAATGGGGTACCGCCACGAGGATGATGTTGCGACTAAAATTATCTCCAATCAGGTGGACGGGGTCTTTACCTCAGAGATCCAAATCAGTAGTACTCTAGCCCATTTTACCAATGATTCGGGTTTGTACGCGATGGTGGGGGCGAACATCAGTAATAAATTGGATTTTGTGTTTGGCGCCGGTTTTAATTACTACAATAGTTATTCCCCTTTTTTACTAAGTGGGGGGGTAAAATGTTTAGTCCCTTCGCAGCTCGTTGTGTATGACATAGAAGCTTTTTATCAGATTCTCCCGCCTTTACTGGTCCGTCTGGGTTATAATAGCCATGCCAACGCCATATTTTTTGGGGTGGGTTTAGTCTATAACTAAGCTTTTTCCTGTTGTATCCGTTAAGAAGGATTCTGATCCAATAAATGGAATTATTGAAGCCAAGGACTACATAAAACACCCAGAACTAGCCAGAATGGTTAACCTTTCCCCAATTACCAAAGGATAAGGGGTTAATCACCTCCCCGTTATTATGTTATCATCATTGTACATAATGGTAACAAGCGCGGAGGTGATAAAGGTGCAAATTTTGTCTTTCATGAAATCCATCCAGAAACGGTGGGTGGCTTTATTCTTCTTATTATGTTGGGTTTTACCTTTCTTAGGCATGCTAAGTTTTAGTATAATGGTCCCGCCTTCGGCGGTCAACCAACGGGATAGCGCCAAAACGGCAATGGAACAAGAAACAATGGTTCCAAGTGAACCGAAAGCCGATCCGGTCGCGCCGCTGGAGCAAGAAAAGCCCAGTCAAAGACAGCCGGTGACGAAACCGGCGCTGCAGGGGGGGCAAACTCAAGCTCCAACCCAAAGTTCGGCACCTACTCCTGCTGCTAACCGGCAACCGGATCCGATTGACCTTAATTTACTGGCCCGGGTGATTTATGCGGAAGCCCGGGGCGAACCGTTGGAAGGACAAGTTGCCGTTGGCGCCGTACTGATTAACCGGGTCCGTAATGCCAATTTCCCCAATGATTTGTGGGGCGTAGTCTTTAGGAAAGGCGAGTTTTGCACGGTCCGGGACGGTCAGGTCTGGATGGAGCCGAATGCCACCGCTTACCGGGCTGCCCGGTTAGCGAAGGCGGGTTGGGATCCGACCAACGGTGCTTTATATTTCTACAATCCGAGTAAAACAACATCCACCTGGATCTGGTCACGCACTGTGACCACGCGGATTGGTCGGCATGTCTTTGCGGTCTAAAGCTAAGTCTTCTCCCGGAGCCGTATGCTATTTCCTTCTCCCGGTGAATTTTTTGGCCTATTCTAAAGCGCAACTCGGGCTATTTTCTAGGCAGGTGATTGACGATCCGCTACTTTCTATGGTAGTATTATAAAGTAAGTTTTATTGATAGGTTTGCGAGAGTGGCGGAATTGGCAGACGCGCTAGACTTAGGATCTAGTGGGCAACCGTAGGGGTTCAAGTCCCCTCTCTCGCACCAAAAAATAACGGTGTCAGCCGTTTTTTTTCTTTTATTAACTTGACACCCGATCTTTGGAAAGTTAAAATTTAGGCATGGCATGGATAAAGGTTGGAACGA